>CAXXWB010000036.1:0-114400 GCA_963677505.2 uncultured Acidaminobacter sp. | reverse complement strand
GGGGTTATCATTGCAGGGGTCGGGATTTTTGGACTCTTCGGAGGCGATTTGAGCGTGTTCGTCCATTTTGGACAATCGGTCAGCTATAATGCAGATGTTTTTTCCGTAGGCTTATTCGGATTAGGGGTATTTTTGGGGGCCGTTGGCGGTCTAGTTGGCATTGGCAGTGCATGGCTGACAAAATGGTTTTACAAGGGAACCCTTGAGTACTTAAGTTAAATTTGAGAGTAATAAGGGCGAGCCAATCGCTTCAAATAGATAGGAGGGTTCAGAATGAGACTAAGAAAAATGGCTAAATGGCTTACAATTGCTGCACTCCCTGGTTTAGTATTGGCTATGGCGGCTTTTGAACAAGCTTCTATCAGAATAGATGGTGAAACTATGTCAATCCAAGAACTACTCACTCAGGGTTGTGATATTGATTGGTAAACTTTCAAGGGTTGTACTGGTCAAGGATTCAAGGGCTGTGATAAGCTAAAAGCATAGAATTGTTTTTCGAAAGGAACGGTAAGAATGACGTTTATGCTTGAAAATCTTGGCTGCAACAGCGGTTACCTCAGCCCAAAAGAGATTCAGACTTTAGGGTACAATTTTATAGAGACCAGCATTAATAAGCCTGTTTACGACCAAGCCATGGTCGTTAAAATGTTAGGCGATCTTGATGAGGCCATAAAAATGCAGATGCGTTATGCCATTCATTTGCCAGTCTTTCTTTCGGAAGATTGGGTAAATCAATATGATTGTTATGACGCATTTTATTTAGATCCAAATCCTGAAAAGCGAGAAGTTTCCTTTCAAATGCTGGAAGAGAATTTGTCGGCTCTTACAAAAATGTATGCCCCGATGTACTTTGTCATCCATTTTCCAGGAATTTATGGTCTGGAAACCGTTTATACTGAGGACTTTGACCTTCTTTTAGACTCAGCCCTTAATAGGATTGATGCCCTTGGAGGGAAGTATGGCTGTACAATTGCCTTGGAGTATTTTGCAACCAACCTAAGATTTGCTTGTTATGAAGAGTGGATCAAAAAATTAGAGCCTCTTAAGCATGTAGCTCCTTTGTTAGACACGGGACATTTATATTTTAACTGTTACAAAAATAATTTTGACTACGACACTGTTTTGGATAGGACTTGCCCCTCACTGTATTGGCTTCCATATCTGGAATGTACATGGCAATAGGGTACTATGATCAATCTGAAAGCTACAAGGCTTATCGCCATATTGTCCCACATTTGGAGCAGACGCGGAAACAGGCTGGGCTTTTACCACGGCGGACTTGATTCCTTATTTGGCGACCTTTAATAAACCTATTTTAGTAGAGGCATTTCAAAGGTATCAGGGTATGGAATACTATAAAGAAGGCTTGATTCAAGTCAGGGAATTGTTAAAAATTGATGAATAATGTTAAGGACATGTGACAAATCTTACAGGTGGATGACAGTTTAATCAATTTATACATTAAATATATTTGTACGTGCTATACTCAGTTTAGAAATTAACTGAGAAAGGAGTACAAATTTATGGAAGTCATTAGTGTGGTTTGCCTGTTGGCACTTTTACAAATTTTTAGATTCACCTTCACCTGTGGAGCCTATTGTCATTGAAGCTTATCATGGCATAGCAGGGGAATTGGAGCAATAAAAAAAGTCGTAACCAAGTTAGAAGAAGGGTGACGACTTTTTTTATTGTTCTAATCACTTTAATTGGACTAAAATGTGTTCTAGTTTGGGAAGGTTGAATCCTACAATCCATTCAGCGTCATCTATACAAATGGCTGGAACGGCAAGAATTTTCTTATCAATCAGCTCCATTCGAGCATGAAGGTCATCGCTGATATTTTTTTCTTGATAGACAATGCGATGTTCGTTAAAATAATCTTTTAAAGCTAGGCAATGAGGACAAGCGGAATTTGTGTATACGACTATTTTCATAAAAACACCTCCCATGCCATTGTTCTAATATTTTTACCCAAATCCTATATAAATATGCGAAACGGAGGCAAAATATGAAGCAAACCCAAGAGCGTGCCCTAACCTATTTTGAAGAAGCCAATTTTAAGACCCAATTAAACGAGTTATACGACAGGATACCCTGAAGGCAGTTGTACAGGGTGTACTGTGTGCTGTTCAGAGTCGGTTAATACCTTTTTTAGTGAGTATTTAAACCTTCGCTGTCAGCTCATCTTACAAGACGAATTGAAGGCTTTTGAAGCAAAAGCGGTGTATTACTATTTAACAGAACTCATTCAGCCCATGAAGTGCCCTTTGCTTAGAGCAGATGGCAGATGTGCCGTTTACAGGGCAAGACCGCTCCCATGCCGAGTATTTGGACACTTGAACAAGGAAAAACTATGAGGCCAACTATGAAGCGATTCTGGGAGGCAACAGAGAGATGGCAGCGGAATTGGAAAAATCCCTTGGTATTGTTGTTCCACAAAATGTGATAGAGAAAAAAATTCCATACTGTGAGAAATTTAAGTGTGAAACACCTATGGACGAGGATCAAAGAGATGCGTTGGTAGATGAGCTCTTTTACTTAGACAGTATGATGCTCTCCAGAGGTCTTTTGGACTTTGATGAAGTCAACCTCAGTTTGGTCCAGTGGTTTGCTTATGATGCTCTTGGCAAAGAGGAGGCCATGGCTCTTAGAATACAAGTAGCACAAGAATTTAGCAGAGAAGGAAAGTCAGAAACTTTAGAAAAATTCGTCCAAAATTGAAGGAATTTTGTTTTTTTATATAAAACTTAAAAATAAGATTGTAAATATGGATTGACAGATTAAATATTCATACGGTATAATATTTGACTTTTTGTTTTTTTGATGGTATCCTTATAATAGCGCATAATAAGGGATGGTGGTTATATGGCAACAAGAGCGACATTATCCGAGATTAGAAAATCGGTAGAAAGTTGTATTGGTTCCAAAGTTACTACTCCGCACCAACAAAGGCAAGCGCAAGGTAAACGTCAAAGAAGGCATTATAGAAGATGCATTCCCAAGCGTATTCATTGTCAAAGTCAATGCCGGATTGGACACCGAACGAAGAGTTTCTTACAGTTATTCTGATATCTTAACAGATACTGTAGAAATCACCCTTTGTGATAGCGCCCAAACAATTAACGTAAGCTGAAAAACAGTCACTTTGTGATTGTTTTTTTGACGCATAAAGCAGGCCCTCGAATCATATTCGAGGGCCCTGCTTTTGTTTGAGCCTAAGCTCAAACCGGGTGCAAAGCACCCATGCGTCATGAGCGAAGGGCAAAGCCCTGTGCGAATGGCTTTTTATTCCTTAATCTCCAAATAAGCAAGGGCAAAGCCCAATGCGAATGCCTTTAATCCTTTTAATAAGCAAGGGCAAAGCCCAATGCGAATGCCTTTAATCCTTTTAATAAGCAAGGGCAAAGCCCAATGCGAATGCCTTTAATCCTTTTAATAAGCAAGGCAAAGCCCAATGCGAATGTCCTCAATCCCCCAACTAAAAGCACCCCGAAACAACAACCGCCTCTTTCGAAAATAACAAGAAAATTGTAAGTTCTCTAAAAATTTTTTATTCTTTTTCAAACATAGATATACAACCTTGGTCCGATACAAATGTTTGCGAATTGTGAATTATCAGACGATTTATTATTAAAATTACAAAAAATGACATTTTATACGACTCATGAATATTCAGAAAAGCAAAAAAACTCAATTAATTTTCGCAATGCAGTAAAATCAAGGTGTTGATATTTGTAAAAAATAAATGTTATACTGGTCACAGCAAGACAGGAATGAATAATATACCAAAAAGTGTAAATTTGGAGGGTGTTCTTTATGACAAACGGACCAACTTTGCAGGTCTACTCGGAAATCGGTAGGCTCAAAAAGGTATTATTGCATCGACCAGGACTTGAGATAGAGAATCTCATGCCAGAAGTCATGGAGCGATTGCTCTTTGATGATATTCCATATTTAGAGGTTGCACGCCAAGAGCATGACGCCTTTGCTAACATTTTTACCAGCACTGGTATTGAAGTCCTTTATCTAGAGGATTTAGTAACGGAAGCTATTAAAGATAGCGGTGTTAGAGACCAGTTTATCAAGGATTTTGTAGCAGAAGCTGGCATTCACGGTGATGACCGTAAAATGGCCCTTAAAGAACTTTTTGGTTCATTTAGAAATCATCGAGAAATGGTGGACAAGATGATGGCAGGCATTAGAAAAGAAGAAATCGTTTTTTCTAAAAAGTCCTCCCTCTCAGATTTAATGGATGATGAATATCCCTTCATTGTAGATCCAATGCCAAATCTTTATTTTACAAGAGATCCCTTTGCTACAATTGGTACAGGTGTATCTCTTAATCACATGAGAACCACAACCCGATGCCGAGAGACTTTATTTGCTAAATACGTCTTTGATCATCATCCAGATTTTGCGAAGCCAGATATAAAATTCTGGTATAACAGAGATGAGGAATATTCCATTGAAGGTGGCGACATTTTAATCCTCAATGAAAAAATTGTAGCTGTAGGGATTTCTCAAAGAACTGATTCTGAAGCCGTTGAAAGATTGGCTCGGAGAATATTCACAGACGGACAAAGCTTTGAAACGGTATTGGCTTTTGATATTCCAAAATCCAGAGCGTACATGCACCTTGATACGGTGTATTTACTATGGTGGATTACGATAAATTTACCATTCACCCAGAAATTGAAGGCCCACTAACAGTCTATTCCATTACAAAGCGAAAAGACGGCCATATTAGACATTGAAAAAGAGACCATGATACTGGAAGAGATATTAAAAAAATATCTTGAATTAGATGAAGTGTCTTTGATTCGATGTGGCGGAAAAAGAGGGATTGATGCGGGACGTGAGCAATGGAATGATGGTTCAAACACATTAGCTATTGCACCTGGGGAAGTTATTGTATATTCAAGAAACCATGTCACTAATCAATTACTTATCGAAAAAGGTATAAAATTACACATCATGCCATCGAGTGAACTGTCTAGAGGTAGAGGTGGCCCACGTTGCATGTCCATGCCACTCTTTAGAGAACTCCTAAATAGATAAAATTTAAGTCAAATAAATGAAAAAATCAGATGAATAAATATTCAAAATAAATTATAATGATGTATTATAGATCACATAAAATTTAAGGAGGCTATTTTATCATGCCAATCAATCTCAGAGGAAGACATTTTTTTAACACTGAAAGATTTTACACCAAACGAAATCAAATACATGCTGGAGTTGTCGAGAGACCTTAAAAACAAAAAGCGTGCAGGCGTTCGTACACAATTATTAGCAGGTAAAAATATCGTTTTAATTTTTGACAAAACATCGACGAGAACACGTTGTGCTTTTGAAGTTGCCGCTTACGATGAAGGCGCGCATGTAACATTCCTCACTAATAGCCAAATGGGCAAAAAAGAATCCATTGAAGATACAGCAAAAGTACTTGGCAGGTTCTACGATGGTATTGAATTCAGAGGATTTGAACAATCTACAGTAGAAGCCTTAGCAGAGCACTCAGGGGTTCCTGTTTGGAATGGTCTTACGGATTTAGATCACCCAACACAAATTTTAGCGGACTTCTTAACCATTCAAGAGCATGTTTTCAAACCACTGAACAAAGTTAAATTGGTTTATGCTGGGGATGCAAGAAATAACATGGGTAACGCACTTATGATTGGTGCTGCTAAAATGGGTATGCACTTTGTAGCGCTTGCACCAAAAGAACTTTTCCCAGACGAAGCCCTTGTTGCTGAAATGAGAGAAGTTGCCAAAGAAACAGGTGCAATTATTGAACTTACAGAAAATGTTAACGATGTTAAAGGTGCAGATGCAATCTATACAGACGTTTGGGTTTCCATGGGAGAAGAACACCTCTTCGAAGAGAGAATCAAACAACTTAAAGCCTATCAAGTCAACATGGATATGATTAAAAAGACAGAAAATCCAGACGTTATTTTCTTACACTGTTTACCAGCTTTCCACGACACAATGACGGTTGTTGGCACTGAAATTCAAGAGAAATTCGGTATGGACAGCATGGAAGTAACAGACGAAGTATTTAGAAGCAAACACTCTGTTGTATTCGATGAAGCTGAAAATCGCATGCATACAATTAAAGCCATTATGGTAGCCAACAATAGGCAATATCTAATCGACTCATTTGGGGGAAGCATCATGAAAATGAAGGATAAAATAGTCGTCGCCTTGGGCGGAAATGCCCTGGGTAATTCACCTGTAGAACAGCTTGAACTGGTAAAAGGCACAGCAAGACCAATTGTAGATTTGATTGAAGAAGGACATGAAGTAATTTTAGCCCATGGGAATGGACCACAAGTTGGAATGATCAACTTAGCGATGGATATTGCCAATCAACAGAGCAGTAAAATCCCTGAGATGCCTTTCCCAGAATGTGGTTCTATGAGCCAAGGTTATATAGGCTATCACCTTCAAAATGCCATTCGAGAAGAATTGCTCAACAGAAATATGAAGGTTCCTGTAGCCACAGTTGTAACCCAAGTGATTGTAGATGAGGCGGATCCTGCTTTCAAAAAACCAACGAAGCCTATCGGCGCATTTTATACTAAAGAAGAAGCCGACCATTTGATAAAAGATAAAGGTTTTACAATGGTTGAAGATGCTGGTAGAGGCTATAGACGTGTTGTGCCATCGCCAATGCCAGTAGATGTGGCTGAGAAGGAAACGGTTAAAACCTTAGTAGACAATGGACATGTGGTCATCACTGTGGGCGGTGGTGGCATTCCTGTTGTTGCACATGGCAACAAGTTAACGGGAGTAGCTGCAGTCATTGACAAAGACTTTGCAAGTGCAAAAATGGCAGAGTTGTTAGATGCAGATTATTTAATCATCTTGACAGCTGTTGAGAAAGTCGCAATCAACTTTGGCAAGCCAGATGAAAAATGGCTCTCTCAATTGACCATAGCAGAAGCCAATCAATACATTGAGGAAGGCCACTTTGCGCCGGGTTCAATGCTTCCAAAAGTACAGGCGGCTATTAAGTTTGCAGAATCCAAACCAGGTCGTAAAGCTTTAATCACTTCTCTCGAAAAAGCGAGAGAAGGCATAGCGGGTAAAACAGGCACTGTGATTGTCTTTTAACACAATTTGAAATCTGCTCAATAAAATAAAAGCCTCATTGGAATACCTTTGGCTATAAAGGTATCTGATGAGGCTTTTTTTAGCGGCGCCTAGGGCAACGCGTTATCGAATAATCCAAGTTGAAAAGAAGAGAATGACCCCAATGGATCCGTATTTAATAACGACCAAACTAGCCAGCTGAGAAGAATCGTCATGTGTAAATTCTCTATAGTCCTTAAAGTTGGATCCTTTCAAACCTGCGTTGCCATTAAAACAAGAATAGGCAATTAACAAGAAAACCATAGATTCTAAGAAAATTATGGTAGAAATATCGCCACCGGTTTTAAACTGAATGAAGAATCCAAGGGCAAGTGAGAGGGCACAGACAACGATATCAAAGAGAATCAGACTGATAAGTGGATGATTCTCTGACAAATAGCGAATGGTTTTCATAAAAATTGCCTCCTAAAGTGTTATGAAATTATTATACAATTAATTTTATATCGAATCAATAGTACCAGTTTTTAAAAAAAAATGACCTAAAGAACAAAGGATTTTGTAAATAATTAAAGTTATGATCGGCTAAAGTTTTGTTTTTTTAAAACAAGAACTTACACTTTCCAATGGCTCTGATATAGTTTTAACAGACTAGATAAGACCTTATAAAATCTAGTCTTGAAGCATTTTATTTTTTTGAAAGCATAGATTATTTATCAAAAAAACATTATAATAGAGGCAAGTGAATGTATTTTGTATAATGTATTTAAATTTTAGGGTAAAGCCCCTATAAATTTGTTCATCGAGGTGGTACTTTGGATTCTATAACCCTTAAATCAAGAGCTAAAATTAATTTATCTCTAGATATACTATCAATTCTGCCAAATGGTTACCATGAGGTTGAAATGATTATGCAACAAATAGACCTGTATGACTTGGTCACAGTTGAGAAGATACCAACGGGCATTGAAGTATCTAGCAACCTATATTATTTGCCTACAGACCAGAGTAACATAGCCTGGAAAGCGGCAAAATTATTGATTGATACATATCAAATTGAATCAGGTGTAAAAATTCATTTGGAAAAGAAAGTGCCTGTGGCGGCTGGATTGGCAGGGGGTAGTGCTAATGCAGCGGCAGTTCTTAGGGCAATGAATGAAATTTTCGAATTGAATTTATCGGACACCTGTTTAATGGAACATGGATTGACCCTTGGGGCCGATGTGCCTTTTTGCTTAATGACGGGTGCAGCAATTGCCAGAGGTATTGGTGAAAAGCTTGAACCTATCAATGGGTTGGATAATGTATGGGTTCTTTTATCTAAGCCCAATATTGGCGTTTCTACAAGAGAAGTATACAAGGCTTATGACCGACATGATGTACTGAGACATCCAGATACACTTCGGGTAGCGGAAGCTGCGGGAAAGGGTGATTTGCAGACCTTGTCTAAGGAAATGTACAACGTGTTGGAAGAGGTAACCACATCTTTATATCCAACGGTAGCGGAAGTAAAGCGAAAAATCCATCAAAGTGGCGCTTCGGCAGTCATGATGAGTGGTAGCGGGCCAACGGTATTTGGTTTGTTCACTAGTTATGACCGCGGACAAAAGGCGGAGAAGCAACTTAGAAAATGGTATCAACAGACCTATTTAGTCAAAACTTATGGTGGGAGAAAGATATGAAAACTACAAAGCTAAATAAGCTAGAAATAAGAAATTATAAGCCCTTGGGCGAAGTTGTTTTTGAATATTTAAGAGAGTCTATATTAAATGGAGATTTAAAACCAGGTGAAAGACTGATGGAAATTAATCTTGCGGAGCAATTGGGTGTGAGTAGAACGCCAGTGAGAGAAGCCATCCGAAAATTGGAAAAAGAAAAATTTGTTGAAATGTTGCCTAGAAAAGGGGCATATGTAGCGGATTTAACGGCTAAAGACATTCTTGATGTTCTTGAAATGAGAATTATCCTAGAAGGTTTTGCAGCAGCTTTGGCGGCTGAACGCATGACGGACGAAGAAATTAGTAGCTTAGAAGCTAGCCTCAAAGATTTTCATGATGCAGTAAGTCGACAAGATCGGTTGGTTATGGTTGAAAAAGACAACGAATTTCATGATAAAATCTTCCAGGCAACAAAAAATAATAAGTTAATTGAAATTGTAAAAGACTTACATGACCAGTTTCAACGGTTTAGGTTGATCTATTTCAACGAATTTGATAATTATATGGAATTGCAAAATTGGCACAATAGAATATTTAATGCCATTCAAGGAAATAAGCCTGAAGATGCTCGTATTGCAGCGGAGCAACACGTTAAGCTAATCATGGAAATCGTTGTAAGATGGAAAGAAAAGAGAGACGAGTAGTCTGAGCGAGGAATTCTATGTCAAATGCTAAAGCAGTAGTTCTTAAAATAGATTCAAAGATTAAAATGACAGGTCATGAAGACCAAGATATGGAACTTATGACCGAAGGAAAATTCTATATTAAAGAAGGACAATTCTTTTTTCTTTACGAGGAATCGGAACTCTCTGGAATGGAAGGCACTCGGACGGTACTTAAATTAGGCGAAGAAAGAGTGACCATGAGACGTTACGGAGAGAACGACAGTGAGTTGACTTTTGAAGCAGGCGTTAGGTATGACGCCCTTTACAAAACCCCTTATGGGCACTTTGATATGGAGGTAGTTGCCTCCAAAGTTAATTATGAAGTTGATGAAGAAGGCAATGCAAATATAGATCTGATTTACGAGATTAGCATTAAAGGTCTTGGCGAGAACAAAACCTTTATGAAAATCAGTTCAAAAGCTGCAGGTGTTTAGCTGTGAACCAGCCTATAAAAGATAGGGTTAGATATGAACTCGGACAAATATGCAATATGGCCTATGGGACGGGGTTTAATGAAGTTGGAGAGATCCAAACTTCAGATGGAAAGCTTTTAAAATGGGCTATAAGAGATAGTAAAGCCCATGAAGACTGGTATTTTTCAATAACCCTTGCCATGGCCTTGAGTGCCTTTGTGCAGCAATCTGCAGAGGAAATTGCTGGTGGCTTGGCAAGGGATTTGGCAGAAAGAACCCATGGACCTTGGCGGTTTATGGTGGTGTGTGGCTATATAAACGTCTATTTTGAACCAAGATTTATTCATGAATATATCGACTATAAGGAACCTCTGGACTGGGAGGCTCTTAAGGCGTTAAAGGGCGGAACCTATGCGTATTATCGCTTGCATACAATTCTAAAGGCATTAAAAGCTAGAGGGACAGTGGCTAAAGAAGATAAAATCTTGGAACAACAATTAAAAGAGCATCCACTGCATAGACTATTCAATTATCCAGATATTTCTCCAAGGACTTCACAAAATGCCGAAGCGTCTTGGGAAAAATGGATAAATACCATTGAAGACATGACTCGGTTGGGCTATTTAAGAGGATTGGATAGAGAAATGGAAACTACACTCATGGAATTTTTAAAAGCTTGTCTTAATTGACAGGCTTTTTTTTACAGTTTTTCATGGATTTAAGCTTTTCTTAATATGTAAACTGGAGAAATATGCTAAAATGAAGTTATATAAAATAATTTTCTCTGTAAATGAAATTGATGAAATTATATCCTGATTGGGAAGATTTGATTTAAGTCATTACAAAAGCCTTGTGCGAAAGGCGCTATTTAGACAGAGAACCTGGAAAGCTTGCAGAAACAGAGCGAGTGTTTTCACTTTTGAAGGAGGATAAACATGATTGAAGCAAAAGCAGTACCGTATGAGAAGAAAATGACCGTAGGTAAAGTGGTTTCATTTGTCTTTGCTAAAGTATTTAAAGAATTTTCCGCAGTTGGTCAATGGTTACTGGTGACATTGTTGGTTGGATTGGTGAATGCTATTCCTTTGGGGCTGATAATTGCCAGTCTAGGTTTTAATGCACAGTATATTCCAACGACTGGTGCTTATGGCAACCCATTTGAAAATGCTAATTTAGGACTAATGGTTTCTGGAGCAATTTTGATGCTGGTTGTTTTGATTGCCGACATTGTATATGGTATTTTTACAATCGCATGGTTTAATAGACTAGGATTAGATGCTTTTGACGGCATTAAAAGAGTCTTTGGAGAACGCTTTAAATTAGCCATGAAGGAAACTTGGCGTTTGTTAGCGCCAATCCTTTTGTTAGCTCTTTTTGGCATTGTCATAATGATTCCTTATTATGTGGTCAACGCGGTGGATACGGCAAATGTTACAATGAATATGGCATATGGGGAAGCGCCATTCCTTTCAGCCTTTTCTTTAATATTCTCTTCACCGTTGGCAACAATATTCTATTTTGCTGCTATAATTGCTACTGTATATATATCTGTAAAGACGGTTGCAGTTTATGGCATATTGCTTGAAAACCGTGAAGTTCAGGTTATGGAAGGGTTCAAAAAATCCTTTGAAATGACAAAAGGTAGAGGGTGGAGAATTTTCGGTTACGCTGTTGCCTTAGTTCTTTTGCTTATTCTAGTATACTTAGCTGTGGTAATTTTGTTCGTTATTATTTGGTTTGTAGTTGGGGTGTCTGGCTTTGGTACTGGTATTATTGCCATTGCTGCTGTATTGAGCATTCTGATATATGTGACATTTATATCTTTTGTAGTTGGAGCCCGTGGTTTCTTTACTGCAGCAGTATACAAATACTTGATGATAGAACATTCTGAAGACCTTCCTCCAGAAGTTGGTCCAGAAAATCATGTGGAAGATCAATTGGAAAATCAAACAGAAGACGAACCAAACTTATATTAAAAATTAAAACAGAAAAATAAGAATATAAATACGTCAAACCGCTGAATTTTCAGCGGTTTTTTGTTATGATGAAAATAGAATGATTTGGGACTCGAGATAGCAGGGGGAGGGCACATGCAAACCATATTTACGGAACACAATGTTCGCATGATTTTAGATTATGTTAGAGATGGGATTCAAGCGGTAGATGCTGAAGGTAAATTGATTTTTTGTAACAGACCAGCAGCGGTTCTGGACGATATTAACATCGAAAATTCCCTGGGAAAACATATTACTGAAATTTACCCTTCTCTTTCGGAAGAGAGCAGTACACTGCTAAAAGTCGTTAGACAGGGACTTCCTATTTTAGAATTTGAACAGACCTTCACTAACTATAAAGGAAAGACCATGACTACCATTAACTCGACGCTTCCTATTCGAATGGACGGGAAACTGGTAGGGGCAATGGAAATCTCCCATAATATTACTAATGTTAAAGTGCTCAGCGAGCAGGTGGCTGAGCTTCAAAACAAAGTATACGGCTCTAAACTGAGTGTGGTTCAAGACGAAGCAACGTATACTTTTGACAGTATCGTCTCCAAGGATTTGAAAATGCAAAAGGCGAAAACGACAGCCTTAAAAGCAGCTCATGTAGATATTCCTGTCATGGTATGGGGCGACACGGGGACGGGAAAAGAACTCTTCGTACATGCTATTCACAATGCCAGCAATCGAAAGAAAAAGGCTTTTATTGCTCAAAACTGTGCGGCACTTCCTGCTTCTTTATTAGAAGGTATTTTATTTGGCACGGTAAAGGGAAGTTTCACGGGTTCTTCTGACCGTGTTGGTCTTTTTGAAACGGCAGATGGTGGGACTCTTTTTCTAGATGAGATTAACTCCATGCCTATGGAGCTTCAGGGAAAACTGTTGAGAGCTCTTCAAGATGGTACTTTCAGACGTGTAGGAGATGTACACACCAGAAAAGCTAATGTGAGAATTATTGCGGCCACTAATGTAGATCCATTGATTGCAGTACAGGAAGGACATCTTCGTCAAGACCTTTACTACAGACTGAATACGGTTACCATTGCGCTTCCAAAATTAAGTGAAAGGAAAGAAGACTTAATTATTCTAACCGACTATTTTATAAAAAAATACAATGACAAGTTGTACAGAAATGTAAAAGGGGTTACGGAAGAGGTCCGTAGTATATTTGAGTCCTATCCTTGGCCGGGTAATGTAAGAGAATTGGAACATGTTATTGAAGGGGCTATGAGCTTGATGGACGGAGATATATTGGAGTTCGCTGATTTGCCTTCTTCTATTCAACGTTATTTTGAAAGCCAAGGCCTAAAGGTTGACCCTGTCACCATTGAATCGGACTTGAGTATGAAAGAAGCGGTGGAGGCCTTAGAAGCTCAATATATTCAAAGTGCTATGAAAGCTGCAGGTGGAAATATTTCCAGAGCTGCGGCCATCCTTGAAATGCCAAGACAAACCCTGCAATATCGGTTGAAAAAGTTAGAATGTCTTTAGGGTTCTTATTGTAATGATATATTCTTGGCGTATTATAAGAATATTAGTTGAGAATCAATTAAAAGTTAAGTATTGACAGAATTTAATGAAAATAGGCAAAAAATACCGCCCAAAATTGAGCAACAGATGCTTGATTTTGGGCGGTATTTTTTGCTCAATTCGTGAATTTTTTTAAAGTTTTCAGAATTTTTAAGTGCAAATTTTTTTCAACAGAGGGTGCAAGAAATTTTGCTAAAACTAAAAAGTTAGAATTTTCAATGGGTACAGGCGCTGAATTGAGAAAATCGCCGAAAAATGGGCAATTGCGTTAAAAAAATATCAAACGATTGTATGCAAAAGTGAACATAGCCACTAAATAGGGGGTGTACTGAAAAATTCCTGACTACTTTTCAAGCTTGCTAAGGTTGTTAGAAAAAAAGTATTTATTCTTTTTAGAGTAAAACCATTGAAAATGCTAATTCCATATCAAATTACTCGGGATTTCGTTAATATTTTGGCATGCGACTTGCGATATATAGCAATCGAACGATAAAACCGATTCTAATTATTCTAGGAGGTTATTATTTATGAAAAAGGGATGTAAATTTGGTACACACAGAGCAATCGAACCAGCAGGTTCTTTGCCACAACCAGCACAAAAAATCGACAACACTATGGAAATCTACGATAACGAGATTTTAATCGACGTTCAAACACTTAACGTTGACTCTGCAAGCTTCACACAAATCAAACAACAAGCTAACGGCGACGTTGAAGAAATCAAAAAAATCATGATGAACATCGTTGAAACAAGAGGCAAGCACCACAACCCAGTAACGGGTTCAGGCGGTATGCTCATCGGTACAATTAAAGAAATCGGACCTGCTCTTGAAGGCAAGACAGATCTTAAAGTTGGCGACAAAATCGCTACATTAGTATCACTTTCATTAACACCACTTAAAATCAAAGAAATCAAAGAAGTTAGAAAAGACATCGACCAAGTTGACGTAGACGCTCAAGCAATTCTCTTCGAAAGCGGTATCTACGCAGTTCTTCCATCTGATATGCCACAAAACTTAGCACTTTCAGTTCTTGACGTTGCAGGTGCTCCTGCTCAAACACAAAAATTGGTTAAAAAAGGCGATACAGTTGTTATTATCGGTGGCGCTGGCAAATCTGGTATGCTTTGTTGTTACGAAGCTAAAAAAGCTGCTGGTCCAACAGGTAAAGTTATCTGCTTAGGCCATTCACAAAAGCCTTTGGACAGAGTTATGAAAGCTGGTCTTGCTGATCACGTCGTTGCAGTAGATGCTACTGATGCTGTTAAAGTTATGGAAGTTGTTAAAGAACTTACTAACGGCGAAATGGCTGACGTTACAATCAACTGTGTAAACATTCCTAAAACTGAAATGGGTTGTATTCTTTGCACAAAAGATACTGGCGTGATTTACTTCTTCTCAATGGCTACAAGCTTTACAGCTGCAGCTCTTGGCGCTGAAGGCGTTGGTATGGATACACACATGATCATCGGTAATGGTTACGCTAAAAACCACGCAAACATTGCGCTTGATATCATGAGAGAATCAAAAGAACTTAGAGAAATTTACACTGAACTCTACGCTTAATTAGCAGGAGATCATATACACGTTAATTGCGGCAGACCCATATTGGGCAGTCGACGAAAACAACACATTGCTTACTAGGATCATGGGGCTGATTTGGCAGAGCCAAGTTAACTTAAAATCTACCCGACCTTACCATATTTTTATTTTACTTTGGACTTGTCAGGTCAGTCACATGGCTTATTTATTCGATCTTAAGATGCTAGACACTCATTACAAGGAGGATATATCCGTGAGAAAGTACAATGAAGTTGCTCTTTGGAAAAACGTTACAGACGAACAGTGGAATGACTGGACGTGGCAAGTAAAGAACAGAATTACTGACCTTGATGCACTGAAGCAAGTCATCAATTTGACTGCTGACGAGGAAGAGGGAATCAAGAAAACGATTGAAATGCTTCGTATGGGCATCACGCCTTACTATGCTAACTTGATGGACAAAGATGACCCTACCTGTCCTGTAAGAATGCAGGCAGTTCCTACCATCATGGAAACACATAAGAGTGACGCCGATATGGATGATCCACTTCATGAAGATCATGATTCCCCTGTTCCTGGTTTAACACACAGATACCCAGATCGCGTACTTCTTTTGATTACAGATATGTGTTCTATGTACTGTAGACACTGTACAAGAAGAAGATTTGCGGGTTCAAACGATCAGGCTATGGGCATGGAAAAAATCGATGCAGCTATCGAATATATCAGCAGAACGCCTGTCATCCGCGATGTATTGCTTTCTGGCGGAGATGCGTTACTTGTATCTGATGACGTGCTTGAGTACATCATTAGCAAACTTAGAGCAATTCCACACGTACAAATTATTAGACTTGGTTCAAGAGTTCCAGTGGTTATGCCACAAAGAATTACAGACGACCTTGTAAACATGCTTAAAAAGTACCACCCAATCTGGCTTAACACTCACTTCAATCACCCTAAAGAAATGACGCCAGAAGCAATGGAAGCCGTAAGAAAATTAGCTGATGCTGGTGTGCCACTTGGTAACCAATCAGTACTTCTTAGAGGCATCAATGACTGTACACACGTTATGAGAAACCTCGTTCACTTACTCGTTAGAAACAGAGTAAGACCTTACTACATCTACCAATGTGACCTTTCAGTAGGTATCGAGCACTTCAGAACACCTGTTTCTAAAGGTATCGAAATCATTGAAGGTCTCAGAGGCCACACTTCTGGTTATGCAGTCCCTACTTTCGTAGTTGATGCACCAGGCGGCGGCGGTAAGATTCCAGTAATGCCACAATACATGATTTCACAATCTCCTGAGAGAGTTGTTCTTAGAAACTTCGAAGGCGTTGTTACTACTTATGCAGAGCCAGAACCTTACAAAGGTGAATGTAACTGCAACGAGTGTAAAAAAGCGAAAGAAGATCAACATAAAATGACAGGTGTTGCTGGTTTGTTACAAGGTAACCAAATTAACCTTGAACTTAAACACTTGGCAAGAGAAGAAAGATCGCATCACGAATAATAACACCAAACTGAGGGGGGATTTTTTCCCCCTTTGGTTGTTTCAAACCGGAGGTAGGAAATGAGCCTATTGGAACTGATGACTGACAATTGCAAAATCGTTTCTGTCATTGGCATGTCCAAAAATGCTGGAAAAACTGTCGCATTAAACGAAATTATTTTTCAAGCGATGGAAGAGGGGAAGGTCCTTGGACTGACTTCTATCGGCAGAGACGGAGAGAGACAGGATATCGTCACTTGTACCGAAAAGCCCATGATCTACATCGATAGAGGGACATTAGTGGCAACGGCAGAAAATCTCTTCCAGTGTGCGGAAGCAAAATTGGAAGTTTTGGAAGTCACTGATTATAACACCTCTATGGGACGTATAGTAATTGCACGGGCTGTAACGGCAGGTCATGTAGAAATTGCAGGGGCTTGCACCAATCAGTCTATTAGAGATACCGCAGAAAAAATGATTGCTTTTGGGGCAGAACTTGTCTTGGTAGATGGGGCTCTGGATAGAGTTTCATCGGCATCCCCCGCCATCACAGACGCTACAGTGCTTTCAACAGGCGCAGTTCTTAGCCGCGATATGAATAAGGTCGTGGAGCAATCTTTACACCGTGTGAAGTTGTTCAATTTAGAAGCTGTGCAGGATGAAGTGATTAGAACCTTGGCAGATTCTCTCATCAGCGAGAAGCAAATTGGGATTATCACCAAAGACTTTGACCTGAGACCCATAGAAATTAAGACAGCCCTTGGGGCAGGTAGTAAAATTGGAGAAGCCATAGACGAAGATACGGCCTATGTGGTTATACCGGGTTCTTTGGTGACGAAGACCATTCACGATGTGATGATGAGTACTTCTCTTTTCAAAGAGGTTGTGTTCATTATTGGAGACGCTACGAAAATCTTCATAGAGCATCGGGATTGGAACTATTTTGTTAAGATGGGTCTAAAGATTCAAGTCATGGACGCCATTCGATTGTTGGCAGTGACGGTTAACCCCTATGCGCCTCAGGGCTATTATTTTGATCCAAAGACCTTTAAAGATAAAATGACCAGTTTCATGGAAGACATTCCAGTCTTCAATGTCATGGAGGGGGAACGCAGATGATGAAATTACCTGAAGATGCCCAAAAGCATTTAGAGATTTCGTTTATCATGGACAAAATTGCCGTACATACCCCTTATGGCGATTTACAAAAAAAGCTAATGAAGCCGATGGATCGTTCTCAGCTAAAGGAACTTAAGACTTCTCTTGACGAAGTTGAGCAAGTGACAAATCTTTTAGAGGCGAAGCGGTACGGATTCATTGACCTTAGAAATCAATTTAAAAAAGTGAAAGATCTCAGAGGAACTTTTTCTAGAATCTGTTCAAGAGAAGTCCTCAGCGTGACGGAACTGTTTGAAATCAAGGGATTGGCAATTGCCATGAGAAAGATTGAAACGGCTTCGGAAAAGCTAGGCGGAACCCTGCCAGAATCGGCACAGGTTCAGTCCCTTCCGGAAGTGGAAAAGCTTTTGGATCCGGGTCAAGCAGGGATTGAAACTTTCTATATATACGATGATTATTCAGAAGAACTCCACCGCTTAAGAATGGCAATGAAGCAGCTTGAAGATCAAATTGCTATTGACAGAAAACAACATCGCCAAGCCTTAGAGGCAAAGCTGGATATTCGAATTCGCCCTAATGGGGAAATTACCATCGGTAAAGATGAACTTGAACTGCTTAACCGCATTCAGGTTTCTGACGTCTTTATTTACAGCGCCGAAACGTACATGAATACCACCTTTAAAATGAAGCAAACGGACCAAATTGGCGAGTGGCTTTGTGAATTGGAAGGACTCAGGTACAGTGAAGAGGAAACGGAATTTGCCGTTCGAAAAGAACTCAGCATTTCTCTTGGACAGTGGGTGGACGCCCTTGAAGAGAACGCCAACCGAATTGGCACTTTAGATTTATTAGTGGCCAAGGCGGCTTTTGCCGTTGCTTTTCAATGCGTTAAACCTATTTTTAAAGAAGAGGGTGGCATTCAGATTGAAGAAGGCAGACACATTAAAGTGGAGGCACAACTGAAATCTGAGGGGAGAACCTTTGAACCTATCAGCATTCATGTGGAACCAGGGGTGACTTGTATCACTGGCGCCAACATGGGTGGAAAGACGGTAACGCTGAAACTCCTTGGTATGCTTACGGCTATGGCACAACTCGGTTTGTTTGTACCGGCAAAAGCGATAACGCTGGCACCGAGAAGTTTTATCTATACCTCCATTGGAGATCTCCAAGACATTGATCAAGGACTCAGTACTTTTGGGGCAGAAATTGTCAAAGTCAGCGATGCAGTAAAAATCGCTGTATTAGATGGTTTGATTTTGATTGATGAACTGGCAAGAGGGACAAACCCCCGTGAGGGATATGCAATTTCTAAAGCGTTGATTCAATATTTGAAGATGCAAAATTCCATGACGGTCATTACAACCCATTTCGATGGTCTTGCAGATGATCCTGATGTGAAGCACCTTCAGGTCATGGGGCTTTCAGGAGCAAACTTTGACCAGATCATGTTAGAGATGGAAAACGACCCTAAGCGAGGTTTGGCACTGTTACATGAATCCATGGACTATTCACTCAAAGAGATTCATCATCCTGAGGAAGTTCCAAAAGACGCCATCAACATCGCTCAACTCATGGGTCTTGATGAACGTATTTTGGAAGAGGCCAGACGGGTTTTGGTGGAAAAGTAGAAAAAACATTTGAGAACCGACAAAAACTCAAATTGATTTAATAAAGAAAAAGGAGGCATTACAAGGGATGCAAAGCAAATTAAACTTGGACTTCTCCCTCGTTTCAGAGGCGAGAAACTCTGCAAAATTAATTGCAGACGATATTCAAACATTCATTGAAAAACACACCACAGTAACGGTAGAAAGATCTGTACTTAGACTATTAGGTGTAGACGGTGTTGACGAACTGGACAGACCACTTCCTAACGTTGTTATGGATCAAATCAAAGCAGGCGGCGGCTTAGCGGCTGGTGCTTCTTACTGGATTGGTAACGCAATGATTGCTACAGGTAAAGCACCACAAGAAATTGCAGAAGCTGTTGCTGCTGGTGAACTTGACCTTATGACAGTTGCACCACAAGAAATGGCTAAAATCCAAGTGGCAATCAACGAAGTGGCGACTAAAACAGTTGCTAGAATTGCTCAAAATAGAAAAGACAGAGAGAACTTCTTAAAAACAATCGGCGAAGGTCCTAAACCTTACCTTTACGTTATCGTAGCAACAGGTAATATTTACGAAGACGTTCTTCAAGCTCAAGCGGCTGCAAGACAAGGCGCAGATATTATCGCAGTAATTCGTACAACAGCCCAATCTCTTCTTGACTACGTGCCTTTCGGCGCAACAACAGAAGGTTTCGGCGGTACTTATGCGACACAAGAAAACTTCCGTATCATGAGAAAAGCCCTTGACGAAGTGGGTCAAGAAGTTGGTAAATACATCAGACTTTGTAACTACTGTTCAGGTCTTTGTATGCCAGAAATCGCTGCAATGGGCGCACTTGAAAGACTTGATGTAATGCTTAACGACGCTCTCTACGGCATTCTCTTCAGAGATATTAACATGCAAAGAACCCTTGTTGACCAATTCTTCTCAAGAGTAATCAATGGCTTTGCAGGCATCATCATCAACACAGGTGAAGATAACTACCTTACAACTTCAGATGCCATTGAAGAAGCGCATACAGTTTTGGCTTCACAACTTATCAATGAGCAATTCGCCCTTAAAGCAGGTATTCCTGAAGAGCAAATGGGTCTTGGTCATGCCTTCGAAATGAATCCTAACCAAACAGATGGCTTCTTGCTTGAGTTGTCACAAGCTCAAATGGCGAGAGAAATCTTCCCGAACGCACCACTTAAATACATGCCTCCAACAAAATATATGACAGGCAACATCTACAAAGGTCATATCCAAGATACACTCTTCAACATCGTTGCGATTGCTACAAATCAAAGCTTGCAACTTCTTGGTATGCTTACAGAAGCTATCCATACACCACTGATTCAAGACAGAGCGCTTTCAATTGAAAATGCTAAATATATCTTTAACAACATGAGAAGCCTCAGCGAAGAAATCGAATTCAAAACAGACGGTATCATTCAAAAGAGAGCTCAAAAAGTTCTTGCTGAAGCGACTGCAATGCTCAAAGAAATCGAGTCAGAAGGTCTTATTCCAACGATTGAGCAAGGTAAATTCGCTGGCGTTAAACGTTCTATGACAGGTGGTAAAGGTCTTGAAGGCGTTACTCTTAAAGGGGAACAATACTTCAATCCATTTATTCCGTTAATGCTTGGAGGTGCGAAATAATGAGCACAGCAAACAATATTGATTTAACAAAAATCAAGCCTTACGGCGATACCATGAACGATGGTATGATGCAATTCTGTTTCACACTTCCAATTCCAATCAGCGAAGAGTCTAAAGAAGCAGCTAAACAACTTCTTATCAAAATGGGTATGGAAGAGCCTGCTGTTGTTCATGCTGAAGATCTTGGCGTTGGCTACACTATGTTCGTTATGTACGGCAAATGTACACACACCATCGACATGACAAAAATCGAAGTGCCAAAAGTAGATATCGATGTGATGGATAAATATGCCGTTGAAGCTTATATTGAAGAAAATATCAAACGTCCAGTGGTAATCGTTGGCGCTTGTACAGGTACAGATGCTCATACAGTAGGGATCGACGCCATCATGAACATGAAAGGTTTCGACGGTCACTACGG
This sequence comes from uncultured Acidaminobacter sp., assembly GCA_963677505.2. Taxonomy (GTDB): domain Bacteria; phylum Bacillota; class Clostridia; order Peptostreptococcales; family Acidaminobacteraceae; genus JBGSUZ01. Next base: position 93,151 of record CAXXWB010000036.1, on the reverse strand, counting down.
TCTTGAAAGATACCACGGTATTGAAGCTCACAACTTAGGCGCACAAGTACCTAATGAAGAAATGCTTGCAAAAGCAATCGAACTCGGTGCAGATGCCATTGTGGTTTCACAAGTTGTTACACAAAAAGACGTTCATATTCCTAACCTTTCACAAATGGTGGAATTGGTTGAAGCTGAAGGTCTTAGAGACAAGATTGTCCTCATTGCAGGCGGTCCTCGTGTCAGCCATGAACTTGCTAAAGAGCTTGGCTATGATGCTGGTTTCTCAACAGGTACTTACGCAGAAGATGTTGCGACTTTCGTTGTAACTCAAATTGTGGAAAGAGACCTTGTAACAAAATAATGCTGCCCACGTCAGTTCTTACCAGTGCTGATGTGTCAATAAAACTAGCCATACACCTCAAAAATCCCCAGTTGCATGAAAATGCACTGGGGATTTTTGCTTTGAGACACCTGTTTATATGTCAAATAAACTGAGTTGAACGGCCATTTGAGGCACAAAATTGGAAAAAGAGACCCCAATCAAACGGATTGGGCGGTCGGGTTCAAGTTGTAGCAAGAGTTGGTCAAGAACCTCTTCGATTTCATCGTAACGGTTAAAAGCTTGATCGACTGTATGGCTTCTGGTGATTTGCTGAAAATCACTGTATTTGGCTTTAAGGGTCACGGTCTTTGCCCACATTTCCTTTTCTCTGATTTGATGAAGTAACTTGTGAGCATATTTTTCAACCACGGCTTTGAGCGCTAAGGGGTCTGTAATATCTTCAAGGAAAGTGGTTTCTCGTCCATAAGATTTCCTCTCGTGATAGGTCACCACAGGACGGTCGTCAATGCCTCTGATGCGCTGATAGATTTCCTCTGCCCAACTATGCCCAAGAAAGTAACTCAGATGTTCTACAGGCATATTCTGAAGCTCAGAGACTTTGTAAATGCCCACATTGTTCAGTCGCTCCACAGACTTTTTACCGAGACCGTGAATTTTAATAATAGGCAGTGCAGAAAGTAAGTCGTAGGCTTCCTCTTCTTTAATTTCGAAAAAACCATTGGGCTTGTTCCAGTCAGAAGCCAGTTTGGCCAAAAATTTATTGTGTGAAAGACCAATACTAATGGTCAGTCCAGTCTCTTCAAAAACTCGCTTTTTTAGAGCGGCTGCAATGAGATAAGGGTCTTCATCTAGATTGGAAAGGTCCAAATAGGCTTCGTCGATGGAAACCTTCTCAATGAGCGGTGTGACCTCTGAAACAATGGAAAAAACTGCACTAGAGAAGTAGCTATAACGGTCAAAGTGTCCGCTGATGAAAATGCCGTGAGGGCAAAGGCGTCTAGCTGTTTGCACGCTCATGGCACTGTGAATGCCGTATTTTCGAGCTTCATAGGAAGCAGTAGCTACTACCCCTCTTTTGCTGGTGCCTCCAACAATGACGGGCTTCCCTCTTAGACTGGGATCGTCAATGATTTCTACAGAGGCAAAGAAAGCATCAATATCAAAATGCATGATAATCCGATCCATGGAAGGCTCCTTTCTAAAGTAGGGTATTTCCTTTTATTATAGAACATTTGTTCTTGCTTGGAAAGCGTTTGAGTACTAATAAATGGCTATTTTGGAGAAGGAAGAGCAGATATAATGCCTTAATATCAATTTATTGTCACATTCTACAAGTTTTCTTTTAAAATGTTCAAATATTGCATATAATAATTTTGTGTGTGTTCATTTATAAATCTGCCTTACTCGGGCGGGGAGAGCGGAAAAAAGTATTACATAGGGGGTCATATAATGGCGTGGTTTGGTAAAAAGCATCAAGAAGCCGAAGGGGTCGGTGAGAAACAAGGTCTTATGCCAAGTGAGGTATCGGGTCAGGCAGGAACCGTTGCCAGTGGCGTAAGTTCAAGAAAGATTGCTAGAGGAAAAGACGAAAGAGGCGTTAGCGCCTTATTGGGAAATCAAGAAAGCGCCATTAGCAAGTTGGCGGCGAAAATTGACGACACAGGGGCAGTTGCCCAATCTTTGATTGAAATCATGGAGAAAATTTCCGACAAAATTTCAGATCAGAAAAAAGATATCAGCCAAGTGGTAGACGAAATGTCAAATTATACCGCCTTAGCGGAAGAAGTTCAAGCTAGCATTTCCAGCACACAAGAGATGATGCAGGAAACCACTGAGGGCATTCAACAAAATGGTACGAAAATGATTGAAGTGTCTGTTGAAGCCATTGAAGAAATTAGGGTTTCGGTTAAGAAAACAGAAGAAATAGTGGATTCTCTTAATCAACATATTTCAAGAATTGACGAAATGTCTAAGGTTATTACTGATATTTCAAGCCAAACCAACTTACTCTCTCTCAATGCCAGAATTGAAGCTGCTCGTGCAGGTGAGGCAGGTAGAGGTTTTGCAGTTGTCGCTGGAGAGGTGAATAAACTGGCTGAAGAAAGTGCTGCTTCTGCGGACACAATCAGCAAAATCAGTGAAGAGATCAAGGGTGGCATTAAAGAAGCGGTTCAAGCCATGGCCATGAGCATTAATAAAGTCGAAGTGGGCATTAAAACCACTTCAGGTATGGATGTGACCTTTAAAGAAATTATGAATTCCATTGCTCAAGCCACAGAAGTAATAGACGAAATCAGCACAGCGGTAGATCAGCAAACCAAAAGCCTTTCTCAAGTAATGGAGTCTTCTTATAACTTAGACGAATCCTCTGAAGGGGTTCTTCAAATGGCAGAAGTGGCCCTTATGAATACAGGCTACACCAAGTCTACTTTGGATCAACTCATGAAGACTTCTGAAGAATTGGCCTACCTTTCAGGTAAACTTCACACGGCTATGGCTCTTGAAAAAGAAGAGGATTTCTTAAGAACCTATGTAGGCACAGATAATAAAGATTTTGATCCAATCATGCCGTTTGACCAAGCGACAATGAGCATGGTAGGCAATTCCAATAGTTGTTTGTTGGGTCTTGGTCCCAATAAAGAAATGTTCCCTAGCGTGGCAAAGAGCTGGGAAATTCAAGGGGATAATCGGACGTGGATTTTCCAAATTAGAAACGGCATCAAGTTTGCCAGCGGTAAGCCTGTAACGGTGGAGGATGTACTGTTTTCTCTAAAAAGAGTATTGGACCCTAAAAATGAATCGCCAAACGCATGGTTCTTATTTGATATTTTAGGAGCTGAAGCCTTTAACAATGGCGGTGCAAGAGATATTCAGGGTCTTAGAATTGTTGACCAAAATCACATTGCCATTGAACTGAAACACGTGTATCCTGGCTTCTTACTCAACTTGACACAGCCTTGCTGTGCCATCATCAGTAAACGTGATTTTGAGGCTGGTAAAATTGTGGGTTGTGGTGCGTTTAACATCAACAGAACCAGCGACAATATTTTAGAACTTACCAATAATCCAAGTTGTTTTGCAGGGTCGCCATATGTTTCGAGATTCCATGTGACCACCAACGACTCAGACTTCTTCAAGTCATTTAAAGAGGGTAAATACGACTTTACTCAGTTAAAAGACTTGACTCTAATTCCAGAAGCTAGGAAGATTGAAGGTGCTGAGCTAAAAGTCATCGACCAAATGGCCCTTGAATTTACAGGCTTTAATTTTGACAAAAACTCAGTATTTGTAAAGGATGCCCGTATACGTCAGGCGCTAAATTACGCATTTGACCGCAGTAGCTATATTAAAGAAAGACACTTTGACACAGCAGAACCTTCAAAGGGCGTATTCCCTAGAGCTATTCATTTTGACAGCAGTTTCAGAGGTTTTAGCTATGACCTTTCAAAGGGGAAAGAACTGATGAGACAAAGTAGCTATAATGGAGAAAAATTGACCCTTCTTCTTAGAAGCAGTGGCAATAACGGGTTAATGGATTATATGAAGAAAACGGCTGAAAGTTTGGGTATAAAAGTGGAGGGAGTTACTGTAGAAGATAAACTCTACATGAAGCCTGAATCAGTTGCTAAAGCGGATATGTTTGCCCTTACTTGGATGGCGGATACGGGAGATGCAGACAACTTCTTGACGCCTATTTTAGCCCCAGGGACTTATGCAAACTTTGGTCACTATAACGACCCAGAACTTGTGAATAGGATGAATGAAGCGAAGCAATTTGTTAACCCTAAGAGACGTGCAGATGCTTACAGTGATATTCAACAGTATTTGATGGAAAAAGCGCCGTTTATATTTGTTTCACACCCTAAGCAATTGTTCCTAGTCAGCAAGAAAATCAGAGGGTTCAATACCAGTGCGGCGGGTCTTCCAATGTACGAAGATATTTTACTCAAGTAGAAAAGGGCAGTTTTTAATAATAAATGCCTATGATATAATGACCATAGACCTTACTGAGAAAATCGGTAAGGTCTTTTAATTGGCCCAAGCAGCGGTGCTAATGGTTTATCGCAGGGTAGCGGTTGGGAGATACACTATTTTACAGGGGGTGGCAGATATGGCGAGTGTTGCACTGATTCAAATGAAAGGGAGTTCTTTAATAGAGGACAATCTGAAAAAAGCGGCCATTATGGTAGAAGAGGCGGCTATTACTGGGGCTAAGCTGATTGCCTTGCCTGAAATGTTTGTCTGTCCTTATGAAACAGCCCTTTTCCCCAAATACGCAGAACCAGAGGGTGGACCTATTTGGCAAGCCCTTTCGAAAATGGCGAAGCAGTCAAAAGTTTGGCTCTTTGGCGGCAGTATTCCTGAAAAAGATGCCGAGGGAAGAGTCTACAATACTTGTTTTGTCTTTAACCCAGAGGGCGAGCAAGTTGGAAAACATAGAAAAGTACATTTGTTTGACATAGATATTAAAGGGGGTCAGCGCTTTAAAGAGTCTGACACACTCACAGCAGGTAGTGACTTGTGCCTGATTGATACCCCTTATGGGAAAATCGGGGTCATGATTTGTTTTGATGTTCGATTTGCCGAGTGGGCCGCTCTTCTTGCAGAAGCAGGAGCAGTGCTTATCATCGTGCCAGGGGCTTTCAATATGACGACGGGACCTAAACACTGGGAACTTTTAATGCGCAGCCGTGCGCTGGACAATCAACTCTTTGTAGCGGCGGTTTCCCCTGCGCGGGATAGGGCAGCCAGTTATGTGGCTTACGGTCACAGCATGATTGTGGATCCTTGGGGCGTGGTGATTCACCACCTTGAAGATGTTGAAAGCGTTTTAATTTCAGAAATTGATTTGGAAATGGTCAAAGAAGTGAGAGAACAATTACCTGTGATGTCGGCAAAGCGCAGAGATTTATACCCTGTAACTACCAGAACCAAGCCTTAAGATAGGAGAAACAATTGATGAAAGAAGTTAAAACCATTGCCAGTCAGTGTGAAGCCTTTATTCCTGAGGAAGATCAAAAAGACTTGGCAACTGTTGAGCGGAGTTTGACCAAAACCTATAAAAAGTTCTTATGGTCCAAATTCACAAAGGCGATTAAAGATTTTGAACTAATAGAAGAAGGGGACCGAGTGGCGGTGGCCATTTCAGGCGGCAAGGACAGCTTAGTCATGGCCAAGCTCTTTCAGGAACTGAAAAAGCACAAGAAAGTCAACTTCGAAGTCGAATATATTACCATGGACCCAGGGTATCACCCTAATGTCAAAAAACTTCACGACCAGAATTGTGAGTTTCTCAAAATTCCTGTAAAGACTTTTGAATCTCGTATTTTCGAAGTGGTTGGAGAAATAGCGGGAGAAATGCCTTGCTATATGTGTGCCAAAATGCGAAGAGGCTTCCTTTATGCTCGTGCCAAAGAACTGGGTTGCAATAAATTGGCATTGGGTCATCATTACGATGATGTGATTGAAACCACCATGCTCAATATTCTCTACGCAGGCGGATTTAAAACCATGATGCCTAAACTGAGAGCCAGTAATTTTGAAGGGATTGAACTGATTCGCCCTCTCTTTTATATTCGAGAAAAAGACATTCAGCGGTGGGCTTCTTTCAGCGGACTATGGCCCCTTAACTGTGCCTGTATGGTCGCGGCAAAGCGAACCTCTAATAAACGATATGAAATAAAAGCCATGATAGAACAGATGAAAGAGACCAATCCTGACGTTGAGAAGTGTATATTCAATTCAGCTCTCAACGTGGAAATGGGTGCCATCCTAGGCTGGAAGAAAAACGGGGAGAAGCATAGCTTTCTCGATGAGTACTAAGTTATGTGAACTTCAAGGGTTCGGTACTCAAACTTCAAAAACAAAGAAAAGACCAAGTTCTCCGTTAAGGAAAATTTGGTCTTTATTAATGGTATCGTTGGTTTCTGAAGCTGAATGAAGCTATGTTTATACAGAGCTTACTCTTGCTTTGCGCCAGTAGTGTCTTCTACAAGAATGATGGTTAACTGTTTGTAAGCTTCCATACCCATTTCTAAGTTGGTGGTATCTTTAGGATAGGTGAGGGCCTGAGTGACAATCGCATCGGGTCCTGGAGCAGTTAGTTGGTAACTGATGCGAAGTTCCTTGCCACTTTGAGCAACCTTGGTGATTTTAACACTGTAACCGCCTGTTTTCTTTTCTCCCCAACTCAAGGTAAAGTCTATAGTACCTTTGGCATTAGCGACGGCAGTATAGGTGAGCTGATCATCTTTTGAGTGGTTGACGGAACCTTGGGTATCGGAAAGTGCCAATTTGACTTCTGGGTGATTTCTTAAATAATTTTTCACATTGCTCATAATAGATACTCCTTGAGCCAGTGTTACGTTGTCAGCAGGTTTAAAATCACCGCTGGGATAGCCAGACATGATTTTAGCGGACTTGATCCAGGTGATGGGCGTCCATTTTTCCATCGGTGGCTTTATTGAATAAATTGTAAATTCTCTCTGCGGCTTCTTTTCGCGTTAAAAGGGTTTTGACATTTGTGGTATTTATCACGTTTGGTATTGGGACTTAAGTGACAATTCCGATTGCCAAATTTCATTAAGCATATTTTCAAATTCCACAACGGTAATGTTGCCATTTAACTTAGTAGGGTCCTTAGAGACGCTAAGAAGCAAATCTTTTGACTGTAGAGTTTCTAAAGTGGATAAAGCCCAATGGCTTTTTGTAGCTGCAAAATGGGCAGAGGGCAAAGCAAATGTTGTCATGCAAAGGCCTGCAACCATTAAGCAGATAAGGCGCCTTAGATTTCATAAAAGAACCTCCTCTCTCTAAGATTATATTAACAATACTTAGGAAAGAAGTCTATGTTTTACAACCCCTCTGTATAATAAATGTAATGTGGTGATAAGCATACGCGGGAACCTTTCAATTTTTGATATAATAAAGAGGTGAGAACATACCGAATGGAGGGAATAAGATGGATCAAATGAGAAGAAGCGATAGACAAATTGTCAGAAGATAAGGCACTTAAGTTGCTCTCTGAGGGTGAATATGGTATTTTGACCACCATTGGGGGAAGATGGATTTCCCTATGGCGTTCCAATCAGTTATGTGTACAACTCAGGCCATTTATATTTCCACTCCGCGATGGAAGGTAAGAAGTTAAGAAATATTGCCTTTAATCCTAAAATTCAGTTTGTTGTAGTTGGTGATACAGAGGTTCTAGACAGTAAATTCTCCACCAATTATGAAAGTGTCATGGCTTTTGGAACCGCAGAAGAAATTATTGATTCTGAAGAGAAAATTAGAGCCTTAATGCTTCCTTGTTGAAAAATACAGTCCTGGGTTTGAAATGCCAGGAGAAGCCTATGCAAAGGGTTCCGGTCATAAAACTAGAATTATACGAATGAAAATAGAGCATGTGACAGGAAAGGAGCGCCACTAATGGGAATACTTTATTACGATTGTTTCTGTGGTATCAGCGGAGATATGAATTTAGGTGCAATGATCGATTTGGGTGTTGACCCAGAGCATTTGAAAGCAGAGCTTCAAAAGTTGCCGATGGCCAATGAGTTTGAACTGAAAATCAGCCGTCAGCAAAAAAAGGGGATTGAAGGCACGAAAGCCGATGTGGTTCTTAAACACAGCCATCACCACCATAGCCACGAAAATGAACATCACCATCACGGAACCGAAGAGGGGCATTCTCATGGACACGGGGAAGGTCATCACCACGATCACCGAAATTTGGCGAAAATAGAAGGTATTATTATGGGCAGTGTGCTCAGCGACAAGGTTAAGGCCCTTAGCATGAAAATATTCATGGAAGTGGCAGTGGCAGAGGCAAAAGTTCATGGTAAGCCAATCGACCAAGTTCATTTTCATGAAGTAGGGGCAGTGGACTCTATTGTAGATATTGTCGGAGCGGCTATTTGTTATGAAGCCCTTGGCGTGGATGGGGTTATTTCCAGTTCGGTGGAGCTTGGCGGCGGTTTTGTCAAGTGTGACCACGGGATGATGCCTGTGCCTGCACCTGCCACAGCAGAAATTTTAAAAGGAATTCCCGTGCGAATGGGACTGACGAAAAGCGAGATGACGACCCCAACAGGAGCGGCTATTTTAAAGGCCTTGGTGAGCGAGTACAATGACCAAATGTCTATGAATATTGTTAAAATTGGATACGGGTTGGGAAATAGAGATCATGAATTCCCAAATGTGTTAAGAGCCATGATTTTAGAAGATGAAAGCGGTTTAAAAAAAAACAGCTGATTTTGGAAACTAATTTAGGACGACATGAACCCAGAAGTTTGGCAGTGGGTGGAACGAAAAATATTTGAGGCAGGGGCTTTAGATGTTTGGCGTGAAACCATTGCCATGAAAAAAGGTCGCATGGGGATTTGTCTTAAAGTACTTTCTGAGCCCTCGTCTAGTAAGGCCATTGAGAGAGTCCTGCTGACAGAGACAACGGCCATTGGACTTAGAACTTATGAAGTTGAAAAGACGGAGCTAGAGCGGGATTTTGTGACCCATGAAATTAATTCATATCCAATTCGGGTGAAGCGAGTCCGTCACTTAGGCAGTTTCTTAAATACAAGGCAGAGTATGAAGATGTAATTGCCTTTGCTGAAAGCAATCATCTGACCATTTTAGAAGCACAAAAGATGATCCAACAGGATCTGGAGGAAGGCGAAAAGTGGAAACAACTGTAGCAAAACTAACAAATCTATTAAGAACCTACAATAAAATTGGCATTGCTTTCTCAGGTGGCGTTGACAGTACTTTGCTCTTAAAAGCGGCTGTGGAAGCCATAGGAACAGAAGGGGTTTTTGCCTATACGGTGAAAAGTCCTTATATTCCTCAGTGGAGTATGAAGAAGCCATAGAAGCGGCAGCGGCGATGGGCGTAACCCACCGAATGATTCAATCGACATTCCAGAGAGCATTGCAGGCAATCCTGAAAACCGCTGTTATTTGTGTAAGCGCATTGTCTTTGGTGAAATATTAAAGGCAGCAAGTGCAGATGGTTTGCAGTGTCGTGTGCGATGGTACAAATGCAGACGATTTGCTGGACTATCGGCCAGGACTTTGGCACTGACAGAACTAGGGGTTGTAAGCCCTCTCAAAGACGCTGGCATGACGAAACAACAAATTAGAGACCTATCTAAGGCCTATGGGTTAAAGACTTGGGATAAGCCGCCTTATGCCTGCCTGTTGACTCGAATTCCCTATGGGATTAAGGTAGACATGGCCATGCTGTCTCAAATTGAAAGCGCGGAGCAAATCCTTATGGATGCAGGTATTCGTGCGATTAGAGTCAGACACCATGGTGAGATTGCCAGAATTGAAATCGGACAGGAAGAAATGCATAAGATTTTGAATTTAGAATTGATGAATAAAATTCATGCTCAAATTCGACAAGTGGGCTTTAAATTTGTTAGTCTGGACTTAGGGGGCTATCAAACAGGTTGCTATAACGAGGGACTTAAATCAGAATAAGAGAAATAGCGGTTACCGCTAGAGGTGAATAGATGAATGAAGAAAAACTAAGAGGGATGTTGGCGGCACTCCAAGCAGGGGAAAAACCTTTGGACGAAGTGGTAGAGGCCTTGAAAGAATTGCCCTTTTCAGAGCTTGGTTCGCCACCATTGATCACCATAGAGAAATTCGAAGCGGCTACCCTGAAGTAATTTACTGTGAGGGGAAGACCCCTGAACAAATTACAGCGATTATGCTTCACATGAGTGAAAGAAAAACCAATATTCTCGGAACGAGAGCCAGCAAGGAAGTTTATGAGGTGGTTCAAAGTGTCTTGCCAGAAGTGAAATACAATCCGTTGGAAGAACCCTGACTTGGATTGCAGAACCACCTAAGGTGACGGACAGTTATATTGCCATTGTCTGCGCTGGAACTTCTGATTTGCCTGTTGTAGAGGAAGCCTATGAAACGGCAGTTCTCTTGGGCAATCGTGTGGAAAAAATCACAGATGTAGGCGTTGCAGGCATTCACAGACTCTTGGCCAAGATGGAATTAATCCGCGGAGCTAGAGTGGTGGTGGTTGTAGCTGGTATGGAAGGTGCCCTTGCAAGTGTTGTAGGGGGCATGGTGGATAAACCCGTCATAGCAGTACCTACAAGCGTAGGTTATGGGGCCAGCTTTGGTGGTGTCAGCGCCTTGCTTACCATGTTAAACAGCTGTGCCAGTGGCGTCAGCGTCGTTAATATAGACAACGGTTTTGGCGCAGCATATTGTGCCAGCATGATCAATCAGCTTAAATAGACAAAGGAGAATCACATCATGATGCATGGAAAGAGAAGAGCGCTTGTCGCTGAAAAAATGAAACAAGACAAAGTAGAACACCTGATTCTTGCAGATCCATCCACAATCTTTTACTTAACGGGAACATGGTTCCACCCAGGAGAAAGATTGATTGTTTTACACATGAAATCAGATGGAAGTCTTAGACTGGTTATCAATGAACTCTTCCCGCTGGAAGCTGATTTTGGCGCAGAAGTGGTTTGGTACAATGATACTAAAGATGGGATTGCTTATGTTGCAGAAGGCATTCAGTCGGGTTCAATCATCGGCGTGGACAAGTTCTGGGCAGCTCATTTCCTACTTCGGTTAATGGATAAAAAACCTGATTTCAAATACATTAACGGTTCTTCTTATGTTGACCGTGTAAGAATGCAAAAGGATGAAGCCGAGAGAGATTTTATGAGAACGGCTTCAAAACTCAACGACCAAGCTATGGGTAGATTGATTGAACTTGTTTCTCAAGGGCATTCAGAGCTAGACATGGTTAAGAAACTTTCTGAAATTTATGCTGAAATCGGCGCGGATGGCTTCTCCTTTGAACCCATCATCGCTTATGGCGCAAACGGCGCAGATCCTCACCATGGTTGTGACGGCTCAACCCCTAAAGCAGGAGACAGCGTTATCATCGATATAGGGTGTAAGAAGGACGACTACTGCTCAGACATGACGAGAACCGTATTCTTTGGCGAGCCAAATGCCAAGGCGAGAGAAGTTTACGAAACCGTGAGAGAAGCTAATATGAGAGCGATTGCCATTGTAAAGCCAGGGGTTAAATTCTCTGAGATTGACCTTGCAGCGAGAGATTATATTGATAGCAAAGGCTACGGTCAATACTTCACTCACAGAACAGGTCATTCTATTGGAATAGATGTACACGACTTTGGGGATGTTTCCTCAGTCAATCACGACGAAGTGGCAGAAGGTATGATTTTCTCAATCGAGCCAGGCATTTACCTCAGCGGTGAAGTGGGTGTTAGAATAGAAGACCTAGTATTGGTCACAAAAGAGGGCTGTGAAGTTCTCAAACCATTATTCTAAAGATTTGATTGTTGTCAAATAGTAGGTTATAGATACCCCTTTGGAAATGCGGAGGGACTTAGTCGTTAAAAAAAACCTGATCGAGTAAAAAGACTTGATCAGGTTTTTTGTTTGTCTAAATTTTTAGAAAATTAAAAAGATGCTATTGAACATGAAAAAAACCTTGATGAAAAATCATCAAGGTTTTAAGTCTGGTGCGAGAGGCGGGATTTGAACCCGCACGCCCAAGGACGCTACCCCCTCAAGATAGTGTGTCTGCCGTTCCACCACTCTCGCATCTTGAACGTTCAGTGAAAACATCTCACGAACAATATCTATAATAACGAAAATAGAGAGGGATGTCAATAGTTTTTTAGAATATTTTATGCTTCTCTGTTTTAAGTACAATAGCCAAACCGATAAAGATGAGAATAGCTGGGAACATAAAGGTTCTAATCATGCTCGGAGAGATGTTGAGCAGGTCTAGAATCCATTCGTAGCTACCGATGAGGGTCAGTATGCCACCCAGCAAGAGAAAGCCCTTCTGACGCCTTCTCGTTAAACTGCTGAATGAGTTTTCAATGAGCCATGTGGCTAAAAATCCTAACCCGATGTAAAACACAATGCTAAGATCAGGCAGGTTGATTTGACCACCTAGCCAGTTTTGAAGGTGGTTTGAAAGGTAAACGCCTGTTAAAACATTACCTGCCAAAAGTAGTCCGCCAGAGCTGGAATCACCTGAAGAACGGCGATAAGCATAACCCGCAATGAGGGAAATGGCAATGAGAAGAATAAAGTCAAAGGCGATAATGATATTTAACTTAACCAGCATGAGATATAGTCCAAAAGCAATCATAACGATGCCTATTAAATGATTTTGTTTCATGGGAAACCTCCATAAAGTTTGATTTACCATGAGTATAACAGCCACTTATTTAAAAAGTCTTAAAAAAGACTTAGAAGTCTCGAACAGCCTAAAGAATGGGAAAGCTGTTCGGGACTTCTAAGAGGGGGTTGATCGTTACTCGAATGTCTTAAGAACCGTAGTTTGTTCAACGTTTACAAGACGCCATTCATTTTTTTCGTAAACCATGTAGAGGGATAAGGTTGCGAGGGTATCGGCTTCACAGCTGCCTTTAATCTCCTGATAGCCTTTAAGCATTTTTTTGCCGTAGAAGTCTACAATTTCAAAGTTGGTAATTGCGCCTGCGTAAGGTGTGCTTGTTCCTATGGTCTTTCCATCTTTGTTGTACAACAGACCCTGATAAACTTCCTTGGAGTCTAAGAGGTCAATTCTCCAAGTTTTATTGAGGGTTTTGGAGGTGAACTGAGCCATGTAATTGTCTAAGAACTTTCCGGTTATATCCACCCCCATCATGTCTTTAGCCCCTAAGAAAGAAACCAACTTGCCATTTTTTAGGGTGGAGAGGTCATAGTTGACATAGCCGCCACTACCACCCGTAGGTGCACTTAGGAACAGGTCTTTTTGTCCGTCGGCGTTAAGGTCTGTAAGAATGACACTTGGCGAATAGCCGCAAAGGTTAGCATTTTCAGAGTCTTTAAGAACCTTTGTCAAAATTTTGCCTGTCTTTCCATCTTTAATGACGTAAGTGATTTGGTCATAGTAAAATGGATGACTTATCGTAGCGATTGCCGACGAGGTAAATATTTTCGCTTTTTTGATCTTTGTTTAAATCTGCTTTTAGGACTTGTAGAACATAAGGGCTCTTACCGACATTGACGCCGGACATTTTGAAAACGTCTCCTGCTTTTAACTCAGCTCCTGCAAAGGTAGCGGGTTGGATTAAAAGGCTTGAAAGACTCAGAACTGAGATTGTTGCCAGTGCAGTGATTTTTTTACTGAAAGTGTTCATAGGTTCCTCCCGAAAGGTTTTTCCATTTCTGCTGTTGAAGTTGTTTGTGCTTATAATAAAAATTATATCGGAAAAACATTTCAAACTTGTATAGAAACCGTTACAAAAGAGTATCAGGTGAGACTTTATTTTGAACCAGGTCTTTAATGACTTTTATGCGGCTGTCGTCGTAGGTGTTGAACAAAATTTGCTTTGCCTCTGGGTCGGCGTAAACTTTCCAATAGCCACATGTTAAGCAGTTCTTGCCATCGTTTGCAATAAAACCGAGGACATCTTCCAAAGGGTAACCTAAAAAGAGCCCCACTTCGTTAGGACAGCAGCCAGTGCTATGCTTTCTTAAAGTGGTAAGAATATCGATTAGACGCTCACGGTTTTCATAACCCTTAGAAGCGAGAAAATCCAAAACAGGAGGGTTCATTATTTTTTCGCTGAGAGAAGTTTCGTCATAGAAAAGAACACATGTATGGCTATCACTTTTTGAAATCTCATAAAACTTCAACTTCACCCCATAAGGAAAATTCTGACGATTTTGATCCCAAATAGCTTTTAGATTCCTTTGATTAGTGGCAAATGTCAAAAGAACGGCGGGTTTGTCACTGTGAAGGACGGGGGCTACGTGGAAGAGAATTGTACTGAAGAGGTAGTCAGAGTCACTGCATTTACTTTGATGGTGATAGAGTTCCAATAAGCTTGATTGTTTATTTTCCATGACGATCACTCCTATGCTAGTTTTTGTGCCAAAGCCTCAAGGGCCTTAATAACGCCTTCGTCAGGGTTGTTATGGGATATGACGCCATCTGCAACAAGGGTAGCGCCGTAATTTGACATTTGAGTTTCCCAGCCCAGTTAAAATGCTTAAGGGATTCGACAAAGGGCTCCATTTCAGTTTCTTCAAGAACTTCTGAACCCATTGCAGGGCAGCCAAGGGCAATGGCGTTTACCTTTTCTAATTCAGCAATATTAGCTTCGTGAACGGGATAGATTTTTACGTCGGCGCCAAGGTTTTTGGCACTAGATGCAAGGGCGTTTGCCATGGCTTCAGTGTTGCCTGTAGCTGACCAGTAGATAATGTGTATGCTCATATGGACCTCCAATTGATATTAGGTGTAATTTTAGAAATGATAGTGATAATTATTATCATTTATAAGATAAATTTATCACGGAATCAATTTTTGGTCAATGCAAGGATTTTTAGATTTTTGATAGGAATTTTGGGGTTGGAGGGTGTTTTTCAAAAACAACAAGAATCTCTCGATCGGGTAAAAGACTGAAGCGTTTACAGGATTATCACATAATATAATTAACGCTTAATTAACTTTCATTTCAGAAAAACTAAATATTCAGATAGAAAAAATAAGGAGCATTAACCAGCTAAAAAGTAAATAAAATCATGCACACTTTAGTTGGTTAATGCTATATTCAAATTATTAAAAGGATGTATCATTATGAAACTAAAAAGAATGCTTTGTTTTTGTCTTATGTTTGTTTTGATGTTGTCACAAATTTCTTTTGCATCACAGAAGACCCAGCAAGATGATTATTTATTAAAGGCTCAAATAGTAAAAGAACAGGTTACTCCCGAAGCCATCTACAAAAATCAAAATGTTGCAACAGTTAACTCAGCCTCATCACAAATGGTGCTAGGAAATGTATCTCTTAGTGATTTTTATATTGCAAAAAAAAGCACTATTGAAAAGTACGGAGTGAAATTTGAGGAGATTACTTATAAAAAGAAAAAAACTGATAATATCTTAAGTGTTTTAAGGTCTTCAGGTCCTGAAAATGGAGATTTCAAAATTATTATTAGTAAAGGTAGTTTTGCAGGCGAAGACTGGACTAATGGGAATACAAGTAGTTATGGTCTATATATACTTTCGAGTGGATATTTTAAAATGATTAATACAATTTCAGGTTTAACCATATCTAATCCAGTTAAGGGTCTCCTTGTGGGTGAGACAATCTCGCTTTTGCAGCAAGATCTTAAAGGATCAGGAAATGTTTTTACTAAGAAAAGAACAGTTTCAAAGTGGGGACAAATATACAAAAATGGTTCTTGGATAGATTATTATTATGGAACACAAGTTGAATTAAAATGGGGTTATGATTATTATGTTTATAATAAGAAATCTAATGGCTCAGGAGATACCAATGCTGTTTTCCAATTGGCAAACGGACAGTATAGAAGCAATCAATATATTTATAGAGACTATTCTGGTCCTACTGATTATGTGTATTCCCAAGACTGGAGAAATGGTATTAACCCTGCGTATTAGATAAATCGAGGTTACGTATGAATAAAAACGCACAAAATATTCTATCAACAAAGTCATTACGAATTAGTATTCTGTTTTTAGTTCTTCTGGCTTCAATTATTTTCATTGAGTTTAACCAATGGAAAAAAGTGCCTGAGATAATTGTTAACGAGATGTATGCCTCTGAGTATAAGGGTCAAGACAAAAAAATTCTTCAATTGAGCCAAACTATTCAAAGTCTTAAGAAAGAAAAGTATTCCGAACCTATGATTGGAAGTTATTACTCAGACGGAAAGTGGTTTACGACGGTCGATTTTATGTTGTATTCTGATACCAATGATGTTATTGGTGGAAAAACATTATTAATAGTATTTAAATCAAATTTCAATTGGCTAAATCCACTTCATCCAACACTAACAGGAATAATTGAATTTCAAGAATTAGAGCGTGGTAAATTAGATTAATTTCTTATAATTTATCAAAGGTAGAATTTTGAACATATTTACCAAACTAACTAAAGAACATACTAAATACGACTTTCATTGTAAAGGTTTATGTTGAATGCTAAATGCATTTTTATCAACAAACCTGTAGCTTCGAAAGTCGTATTTGTTTTAGTTATCAGTGGGTTCCCCAAAAATATTAAGTAAGCTTCGAAAAACTGTCATATTTTACTTAGGCGTTTTCAAAAACAACAAGAATCTCTCGATCGGGTAAATCGGAGCCAATTTCGGACAGCCTTAAAGACAGTCGGGTTTTTTCATCGGACTGAAGGGTGTTTTCGACCCATAGGGTCAACGTTAATTCTGGTGTTTCAAAGGGGAAAGGTGCGTAGGTGGACTTCTCTTTTGGTTCTCGGCAGCCTGCCAGAACTTCTAGGGGGTGAAGGCCTCAGCAACTTTGGGGCTTATCGCCGTATATAGTGAGATTTCTGGCACTCATTGCTTTGAGATAGTCTAGTAGGGAAGCTTCTATTGTAATGGTCATGGGGGACACCTCCTTAAAAGTGTGGCGTAAATTCTTCTTAAAGAATTTTGCAATTAATTGTGATATTGTGTATTAAAACCATAAAAGCTTAATAGAATTCGCTAGATAACAAACTATTCATGAGGTGATGAATATGTCAAAAAATAAAATGATAATCATTTCAAGTGTTCTCATTATTAATATCGCATTTATTCATGGATATAGCAATCAAATTACAATTGACAATAGCTTTAATCTAACCACTCAGAATGTTCAGAACAGACAGTTACCACCAATACTCAGAATCAATGCCACGGTTATCCCTATGGGAGGAGACAATGCAATTGCATTTGGGTATTTAGAAATTTCTGGTCAGAGGAGTAATTTCAAAAGGGGGTTTGTTTACAACAGTTCAAATAAACTAGACGCTGATTATTGCCGACTAACCTGTGTGACAAATGAGACGGCGGATGCGACCATTGATCGCTATATTTATATCAAACGGAAGGATAATGCAGTTGATGAACTTGATTTAATTGAGGCACTTACTTTTCATAGAAGTTCTCGTACGGAAAGTGAAGTCGGAACTTATAAGTCTTTGTAAAATTTCCAAAAATGTAAAAAGGGGATATGTAGTTTTGCCTACATATCCCCTTTTTTATTAAAATCATTAAAATCAACACCGACTATCGTCATGCCTAAATTACCCTATTATAATAGTTGGGTTATAAGCATCACTTGATGTTAGTTATCAGCTGGCATCGTAAGTTGTTTCGTTACATTGGTAAGGGATGCGTCTTTTTGGTATTGGTATAAAGTGCAACTATCCTTTTTACCTGTTGTAATAACAACAAAAGTTCTTGTTAAGTTAGTATTTCCAGTGCGAGTATCAACCCAAGAGCCATCATTTAAAACAGTTATACCGTTTTTAAATTTTTCAACGAGTGGAACGTGTGTGTGACCAAAAACGACTGTCTCAATACCTTGACCATCGTATTGAATGGATTCTTGTTTTGGAAAATATTGAGTAGAGGCAGTAGTGCCATTTAGTGCTGCTGAGGCTACTTGAATAAAGGTAGTAGGTACTCTCACGCCATTATTTGTTTGTATTTGTTCCCAAGATCTTTGGAAATTTTTGAAAAGTGTTGGTGCATTAATAGTGCCATCAGATTGGAGTACAGGTAAAATATCTGCCTCTGATAACTTGGCATTAAAGCCATAATTGTTAAGGTAAAATACCTTGTCGTCAAATCGTTCAATATTTGTAAATGTGTTCATGTTATTATTCCAAAATACACTGTATAAATATGCGCCATATTGGTCCGTATTGGTCGCGCTAGGAGCTGTAGTAAGCTCGGGAATCATTTTGTTAATAGTTGGCGTACCTTGTAAGAACCAACTTGTACCTAAACGAGCGTAAAAATATCCAGGTGGTAAAATACTGCTGCTTGATACATCTCTGTTATCAACTGTATCAGGAGCTGAGTAAACATCATAGCGGTGACCGTGTTCTATGGCTATTTCTTTGCGGTCGCCTGTTATGTAGACACCCATGCCGTTGTCGCCAACAAATGTAATTTTTGGTATAGCCTGTTTCAAAGTGTTGGCAACAAGCGTCATGTCGTGGTTTCCGAAAACATATACAAGTTTGACACCTTTATTGGATAAACCGTTTAACGCATCTATTACACTTTGATTGTTGGTGATACATTGCTGATAATACGCTTGTGAACTGGTGGCAACAGGATAGTTTAAAGGCAATATCCACTCGTCAAGAAAATCGCCAGTAATAACAAGCTCTCGTATGTCTTTCGTTTGTCCAATTCGATTTATGAAGTCAATAAGATAAGGTCGGTTTACTGTATCCTGAGAAATTTTGTCGTTTACGCCAAGATGAAGGTCGCTGATGCAAACAATTTTGTTGCGGGTAGTTCCTGCCTTCCAAAGTGGATTTGGAGCCTGATTAATGGCAGGAGTTGCTGCGAAAGTACCTATTGCCAAAAAAAATGTGAGCAAAAGACAGGTTAATGTTGTTGCTTTAAGCGCTTTTTTCATGTTTTCTCCTCCTGTATTCTTTTTGTTTATTTCAATAGTGGCATCATACCCTAAATAAATCTAAATGAAACCTAAATGAAAATAGTCCTAGAATTATAAATAAAAGGAGCTGTTACTCCTCTAGATTAGTCTAGATTTGTAACAGCTCCTTTTTTATTAAAATCCATTTAAGGACTACTTACCAAAATATCTATTGAGTAAGCCTTCAAAAGCACTACCATGTCTCGCGTCGTCACGAGACTAAGTTCTCTGACGCAGTGTTAACAACGTATTTGCGTGCTGGAAAACATTTAATCCCACATCTTGCCCACGAGAATGCTGTTTGTGGGCAAGAGTAAGCATCTTAAATTTTGGCAACTGATTCTAATAACGTTATTAAGGTAGACACTTATTGTAATTAGATAGGAGGTGAGAATATGTCAGCTAAGTGTGTGTTCTGTGGTAATGCAGAGACTGTAACAGTAGTAAAAGGATCAGGAATTTGTAAGGACTGTGTGAAGGATATTAAAGAAATTGAATAATAAATTACAGAGCTTTCATAATGTTTTATGAAAGCTCTGTAATTTATTTGATTAACTCTAAGTTCTTTTGTTTAATTATAGAAGCTTAATATATATAAGAATATTAATGCACTTAAATGTAGTTTATGCACATATTTATTGACAGTCTTGTAAATGGGTCTTGTAAATGCATGCTATTTTGCAAATGCAAACGTTTGCAAAATAGTAATTTTAAGGAAATGATATATATTTATTACAATTGAGTGTTCGACTAAGTGATGCACTCATACTTTATTGAACTATAAGCAGTCTTTACGGTAGTCTTTGGATAATTAATTAACTATAGAAAAGGAGAATTAAGAATGTCAAAAAAATACTTAGCCTGATGCTTATGTTAACAATATTATTAACTAACACACTGTCATTTGCAGGTAACGCAACGGCTCCCAATTCTATGGATGAAAAGCAGTTGATTCAAGGAATGTATAGCTCGCTTAGTGATGAAGCAAAAGCTATATTTAATGCACAAATTGCAAAGGACCCGAAGTTATCAAAAGTTCATAAGAAATACGTTGGTAATGTGGAGCCGGTGAATTATAATGTCGGAGTACTTAATTCAAGTAGCGTTAAAACGCTTGCTGCTACAAAAAGTAGTCAAAATGCACTAGACATTCTAACAGCTGAATTAAATACATTGGCACTAAGCACTGCCCTCTACTATGCCCTAATGGCTGAAGGCGCGGCCCTTGTTGCTGCAGGAGTGGATGGTCCGCTTCCGTTTGGAGATGCAGCTGGTTTAGTTGTAGGTGGTCTAGGCGCTGTAGTTATCGTAGCTAATGCACCAGAATTTATTAATAAATATGCAGGGATTTCACATGCATTTTCTATTGCTTTCAAAGTAGCATCAGCTCAAATTAAACAAGGTTTGGACGAAATATATAGAGATTGCGTAAACTCACTGAAATCGGTATCTATATCTGGTCAAACTGTTACAGTGAGTGGTGTACAATATCAATGTAAAACACGTGCTGATCAACTAACTGAAAATCAAAAAAGATTACACAAGTACTATCCAGCGTTACTGTATAATGGAAGTGTATATGTTGATACTGTACATGGAATGGACTCTTATGCTGCAAAAGCTATTTGTGTATTGAACAATTCCCAGTTTGGAGTATGGGCTACTTCGGGATCTTATGCAAGAGGATTATGTGGCGGTGATAATGCTATTTCGGACACTTCTCATGGTTCTTCAGAGGGATACTTCTATCACTACCATCATCCTAATTTTAGAAAGTTCCACTGTTGGTACTTATAATTTTTTATTTGTAATAGGGAGGTTCATATGTACACTTTTATCACTTGGAACGAGGTGATTTCTACTGACACCCCTCAAACTATATGTGGTGAAGAATTCCATCATTTTCTTGAACTGTGTTTCAGTCAAGCTGATTATTTTTCACTAAAAACTGCAGAATGGGCAACTAGTATTGAAAGTGATGCGAGAAATGATCTCCAGCCCTTCCTTATAAAGCAGTTTGTAACACAAAAATGGTTTGGATATGATTTTTCATCAGCACCTTCATCTGGTAGAAATAAAATTGAAATTCAAATTTATAAGGCTACAACTGAATCTAAAGTAATTTTATTAAAGTACTTTGCTGATGTATTTTTAAATGAGGATAAAAATGGTAATTTGGTAGAATCCGTACAAGATTTAGAAGATATTTGTTTCTTTACAAAGGAAAGTATCGTTGTGACGAGTGTGTCCCATGCTGAACTACTAAAAGTCAGTTCTGATGCTAAAGAGATTGTTGAACGTCTTGATAATTTTGGGACATGGCGTTACATCGAAAATGATAGGCTGGATGTATCACTAATTGCTCAGTTAGGATTGTAGTTTTAAGTAGTGGCGCTTATCTCTATTAAGGGTTTTATCACCCAGATCATTCACAAAGATTGAAGAGTGTTTAAAATTGAATAGTAAACTAATGAAGCCTTCAGATTACTCTGGAGGCTTTTTTTAAAAATGTAATGTCAATAATTGTAATACTAGTAAATCTGCTGGTGATTAATGAAACTCTAAAATCCCAAAAAAGCGCCCAACCATCCGAAGGAAAAAAGCGCTAGGGAATGAGGGAGAGAAATCTCCCTTATCCTTAAACGAATTATAACACGGTCACTAAAATATGAATAGATTAACTCATGTAGAAAAATTAGCCCTTGTTGTAGGCACATTGTATTTGATCGGATTTTCAAATAGATCTGTCGATTTACTTTCGATTATTGCAAGAGTAACGACGGTGGTCATGCTTATCGTGATTATTGTGAAACTTTTAAGGAAAGGTGAGTAAATGTTAACGTTTAAAGATCAAGAAGAATTTGAGAAATATTTAAAGGAAAATCTTATTTGTACAGGAGATGCCGTTGAATTACTAGGTATATCGAGGCAGGGAATTGATTATCACGTTAAAAATGGGAACTTAAAGCCCAGGATAATTAAACTTCTAGGGGCTTTTTATTATGAAAAATACTGTCTATATAGTTCTTTATAATCAAATTGTGTGGGCGTGGGCAGTCTAAAGTGATGAAAACTACTGAAATGCCCACGGAATTGAATTGTAACTAACGAACTCTAAAAAAATCACCAGAACTTCATAAAACTTTTAGTTTCGTGTGCAAATAAAAAGAACTAACGAAGACGTTCAAGTTGCAACGGCTTGCGTTAGTTCTTAAAAGTTCTATTTAGTTCTGCTACTTACCAAAATATCTATTCAACAAACCTTCAAAAGCACTACCATGTCTCGCTTCATCTTTACACATTTCATGAACTGTATCGTGAATAGCGTCTAAGTTAAGGGCTTTAGCTTTTTTAGCAAGGTCAAGTTTACCCATTGTTGCGCCTTGTTCAGCGTCAGCTCTCATAGAAAGGTTTTTTTCTGTTGAATCTGTAAGCACTTCACCGAGAAGTTCTGCAAATTTAGCAGCGTGTTCTGCCTCTTCAAAAGCAATACGTTTGTATGCTTCGGCAACTTCAGGGTAACCTTCACGGTCCGCTTGACGGCTCATAGCTAAGTACATACCGACTTCTGTACACTCACCCATAAAGTTTTGACGAAGACCTTCGAGGATTTCAGGATCAACGCCTTTAGCGCCGCCTACAAAGTGCTGGTCCGCCCAAACTCTTTTAGTAGAATCGTTAAGAATGAATTTTTCTTTAGGTGCTTTACATTGTGGGCAGAAATCTGGTGCTTCGTCGCCTTCGTGTGTGTAACCGCAAATCATGCAAACATATTTTTTCATAAGTACCCTCCGATTTGGTATAACTACATATTTGTTTTAATCTCAAGGACTATAATAATAAAAAGCAAATGAAAAGTCAATACTTATTTGTAATCATTTCATTGTGAGAACAATTGAGAATCGTTCTCGCTCATGAACTGATCCAAATCTTGATCGCCTAAAGGAACACTGAACAAGAAACCTTGCGCCTCTTCAAAACCGATAGATTCAAGGAGTTCTAACTGTTCTTTGTTTTCTACCCCTTCGGCAATGAGCTTAAGGCCGATGTTTTTAGCCATGGCGGAAAGCGCCTTAACCAACATTTCACTTTCAGGGTTTTCAGCAATGTCTTGAATCAATGATTTATCAATCTTCAGACCTTTAACCTTAAGGGATTGCAACTGTTTTAAGGAAGAATAACCAGTACCAAAGTCATCGATATTAAATACAATGCCATATTGAGACAAAGCCAGAATATTGGACATGACATTAGAGTGACTGGAGGAACTGATGGATTCTGTAATTTCAAATTGAATCGCTGAAGCGGGCAAATCGTAATCGGTCAAAACCCGTATAATTTGTTCCGTAAAGTCAGATGCCTCAAGCTGCTTAATGCTAATGTTGATGGAACTGGTTAAGTTATAGCCTTTGCTTCTGAGTTTGTACAGCTTTCTTACGGTTTCGCCGATGACAAAATAGCCAAGCTTTACAATGGCATCACTTTTTTCAGCAAGGGGAATAAATTCTTCAGGCATAGGGTTGCCAATACTTTCATTTTTCCACCGGAGTAAGGTTTCTATACCGACAACCTTCTTAGTCTTTAAGTCGATAAGAGGTTGATAAACAATATAGAATTCTCCTTTGTGTAGGCCTTCTCTCAAATATTTTAGGACCATGCCTTCTCGTTTCACAGGAGATCTTAATTGCGCTTCATACTGTTGGAGCTCATTTCCAGAGGCACCTTTACTTTCAAAGGACTGTGCCAAGTGATTCAAAAGTTGTTCTGTTGTCTTCCCATCTTGAGGGTGCTGTGCATAGGCAAGGCTACAGGAATTAATCACGTCAATCCCGTGACTTTCCAATGACAAGACAAGTTCTTTTTGAATCAGTAGCAAAGTGCGCATAGCATTGCGCTTACTTCGAATCCCTTTGTGAATTAACAATAGTTCATTATTATCCGTCAGGCTGATTTGAATATCCTTATCGAAAATAGACGAAAGACTAAGTGCGGCTGTTTGATAGACTTCGTGTCTAAGGTGTTCTGGATAATCGCTGTTACTTTGGAACAAGCGAACGCCAAGAATAGTGAATCGGTGCTGCGTTACCTCTACATTGTTGAGAAGGTTTTCTAAACGATATTCTGTATAAATGTGATTTGGCAAATTCAGAGTAGGCTCCTGATAAGCTAAAAATGTTAATAACGTATTCGCTTCACTGCTTTTTTGACAGTGATTTATGATGGCCACATATAATTGTTCTCCAACAGTCACTTCTAACTTTGAAAGTGTTACATTGCAAAGTCGCTTGCGTCCATCTGGAGCGTAAAGCCATAATTGAGCAGATTTCTCTACAGCGCCTCTTTGCAGAGCCGCTACCATATCTGTAAGAGTGGGGATTGAGGACTTGGACAAGTAAGAATTAATGTCCTTTGCCTGATCGGGGCTGCTAAATAACCTAGAATAATCAGTATAATTAATGTTGCTCCAGACCAACTCAAATTTTTCGTTGAGCAAGATAACCTGTTCTGGAGACAAGTTGAAAAGGTCGTCTTTTAATTGTTTAATGTCCAGCGGTATTGGCAAATAGGCTTCTGAAAAGAGAAGGTAATTGCCGATATATTCATCTTCTAAAAATAGAGGGATGTCATGAACACGCATAGAACTTATATTGCCATAGCGGTCAGCAAAGTCGTAAATTTTTTCAGTGCTTTCCGAGTGAAGGCATTTATCTTTGCAATGGCTGGTTATTAGAGAACAAATAGTTTCTCCAACGACTGCTTCATCAGCGTATTTAAACTGATGCATAAAACCTAAGTTGACCTCTCGTATAACCATGTTTTTGTCTACAATGGCCATGGCATGAGGGGTGACGCTGAAATAATCTTGCAATCGCTTATAATTAAATTGTGTTTTCTCGTCCAATGCATAGTGATAAAGATTATCTCTAAAAAGACATAGAATTTTTGAATTGGGTTCATCGGTCAGGGCATAGTTTTGAATCATTACACCGTGAGAGTAATGTTGACCCCGCTTTAATTGAAATGGATATTGAGACGAGCCATGCTCCTGAATTGAAGCTGCATAGGAAAGGTAACCCGAATGATCCTTTTCGTGAATTACCTTTGCAAGTCGAAAATCCTTCTCATTGGCAAGGTCAAAAAAGTGGCTGGCAGCAGGATTTTCAGCCAATAAAGTTTGAGAATGTGGATCTGCTGAGTCAAATATGAGAACGGGGCGGTACTTTTCCTGAAAAATCAGAGAAAGTTGTTTTGCGATTGCTTCTAGATAGACCATACCTGTATTTTTTTCGGCAATAAGGTAGGCGGTGAAGGTGTCCTCGTTCATATTAAATTCAATAGACAGCGTACCGAGAGTCTTTGTACTACCTAAAAGCGTCTCCCAGCGACAGGTATGTGAAACCATATGCTTTTCAATAGGGGTGTCGAGGAAGTTAAAGACATTG
This sequence comes from uncultured Acidaminobacter sp., assembly GCA_963677505.2. GTDB lineage: Bacteria > Bacillota > Clostridia > Peptostreptococcales > Acidaminobacteraceae > JBGSUZ01. Next base: position 67,900 of record CAXXWB010000036.1, on the reverse strand, counting down.
CTTCCCAATAGGGGTTTAGGAGAAGTACATTCTAACATTTTTAGCATGGTTGGGTTTGCGTTGATAATGTAATCTCGATGGACGATTAAAAGACCATAGTTTGGGTCGAAAAAGAATTTTTTATATTGATGAATTAAGTCGTAATATATACCCTGAGGATCGGTGGCTAAACTGTGAAACATAATGCCCTCCAGTTAACGATATAAGCAAAAGTAAACTATTATAGTCTATCATGGCTCCATTACTAAGTATAATCAATCATCGATTGAAATTAAAGAGGGATTTTGATATTATGAAAGTTGAAAAATTTGGGGAGGTCAAGAAATGTTATTTGATATCAACAAGCCGTATGTGTTGGTATTTGGTGCTTCTATTGTAGATATCACAGGCTTCTGCTCCGTTTCCTATATTCCATTTAATTCTAACCCTGGTCGTGTGCGCATTTCTTATGGGGGCGTGTGTCGGAATATTGCAGAAAACCTTTCTCGTGTAGGCATAAATACAAAATTTATTTCCATCCTTGGGGATGATGAAACTGGCAGGGGAATGCTTGAATATTCCAAACGTATTGGGTATTGCATGGATGACTCCCTGATTCTAAAAAAGAACGGAACGCCCACATACATGGTCATATTAGATCATGAAGGCGAAATGATATCTGCTGTTGTGGATATGAAAGGGATAGATGAAGCAGATGAAGCTTTTGTTGACAGCAAAGAAGAACATTTCAGGAATGCCTTATACACTTTTGTAGATGCAGACAATCCTAAGCTTTTAGAACACATGCTTAGTCGGTTTGGAAAGGAAACTAAATTTATTCTAGACCCTGTAAGTGCAGCGAAAGCCGCCAATGTAAAACATTTGATAGGATCATTCTACGCCATAAAGCCCAATATTCATGAAGCTGAAATTTTAGTAGGATTTGGTATTAAAAATGATGAGGATTTAGTCAGAGCCGCAGAGGAACTCCATAAAAAAGGTGTTAAGCATGTGTTTATAAGCCTTGGTGCAGAGGGGATTTTTTATTCCGACGGCATGACAAAAGGAAAAGTTAAAGCGAAGGATGTTAAAGCCGTTAATGTCACTGGGGGTGGCGATGCCTTTGTAGCGGGGATTGGTTATGGCTATATCCATGAACTTTCTATGCCAGAGACCATTAAATACGCTATTGCCATGTCAGTGATTGCAGTGACACACCCTGAAACCATTAATCCTGAAATGTGCCATGATTGTGTTGAAAACTATTTAAATGAAATTGAATGGGATTTAATTTCTTTATAAATTTTTATGAGTGGATAACGTATTCATACAAAACAATAAAAAAGAGCCGAAGCCAGCCAATTAAGCTGTCTTCGGTTCTTTTTTTGTTAAGGTCCCCGCTTCAATTTCGTCCTTAGCGACCTCTAAAGCAGCAATCACTGCAGAGTTCTTAAGGTTTTTCATTTCGCCTCTGCCGTCCCAGTCTTGACCTGCATAAATATACATAGCTTCCAGAAATTCTTTTAAATCCGTAATCTTGTAAGCTGGATCTGTTTGGTATTTTTCTACAATGTCGTAGTAAGTTTTGTTAAACGTTTCATCATAAACAACTTCTTCGTGTTCTTCAAAAAACATAATTAGCCTCCTTATTGAACAATTCGTTGAAACAACATGAGATAGGGTGGTATAAGCATGTAGGTCATAACGCCTGCAATGGCAATAGACAAGCTGCTCATGGCCCCTTCCACTTCGCCAAGTTCAATGGCTTTTGTGGTGCCCACAACATGGCTGGAAGAACCAATAGCAATACCGATGGCAACGGGATGCTGAATCCCCGCTAATTTAATGAGAAGGGGAGAAAACATAGCGCCAACAATCCCTGTCAAAATAATGCTGACAACAGTCAAGGCTTGTACGCCACCAATTTGCTCGGCAAGGGATATGCCAATGGGTGTGGTAATAGATTTGGGTAACAGCGACAACAGCATGGCTTGGTTCAATTTTAAAACCAATGAAAGAACTGTTATGCTCAGGGCAGAAACAGCGACACTGGCGGTGACGCCCATAAAAATGGGTTTCCAATAACGTTGGAGCATTTCTCTTTGGCGGTACATAGGTACGGCTAAAACAACTGTGGCGGGACCGAGGAAAAAGCTGATTGCCTGAGTGCCCTCTTTATAAGTGTTATAGTCAGTAGCTTTTAAAACAATCAGTGCGATAATGCTTTAGAATGCTCCAAAAAAGTGGGTTTAAAATAGGCCATTTTTTCCACTGATATAACTTCTGGAAGCCTAGAAAAACCATAATCGTTAAAATACAATGGGTCAATAGGTTCATATACCCTCCTCCTTTTGAATCCAGTAGTCCACCAGTTTGCCAGTGACTATAAGAATCAGAGCAGTGCTGAGGAGTACCGTGACAAGCCAAGGCAACCATTGTTCTTCAATGATGTTCCAGTGAGCTAGAAGCCCAACGCCTGCAGGGATAAAAAATAGAGACATATACTTTAACAGTAAATCAGCGCCCATTTGGATTTGAGTTTCCTTAATTACCCCTGAAAATAAAAGAAATAGAAGAAGGAACATACCGATTAAATTTCCTGGCAGGGGGAGTTGGAAAAATGAGGAGAGTGCCTGTCCTAAAACAGATAAGGCACAAATAAAGCCTATTTCTCCAAGTGTTCTTATATATTTCATTTGTCATTCCCTCTTTCACATGAATTTTAATACAGCCGCTCCAACCTGTCAATTTATCTTGATAAGATTAATTGCATCAATATTGGGTATTCAGTGTTAATGGAGCCCAATAAACAGAGGCGTTTCAAATGTTTTGGGAGGGTGTATAAAATGAAAAAAATAATTGTAGCTGTAACAACTTTGATTTTATTATTGGCGGCAGTCTTTTATTATCAATCGCAACAAGTTATAACAATTGGGTTTGTTGGAGAATTAAGCACCAATACATCTCAACTAAGCGTGGAATCTAGAGAGTCATTCTTATATGTGATCGATCAAGTGAACGCTGCAGGGGGAATTGATGGCAAAAAAATAGTGACAAAAATTTATGATGACAAATTTGACAATAACTATAGGACTCAGCTCAACGAAACCCTAAAAAAAGACAATGTGCATTTAATCGTGGGCTTTAATATCAGCTCAATGGCACCAACTGCAGAATATTTGATGGCTAATGGTGACTACTTGATTATCAGCCCCACCATTTCGTCGGATTACATGGACCAAAAAGATGACGGATTTATTAAAATGGCGCCTAAAAATTTAGCACAAGCTGACCGCTTGTTCAAGAAAATTCAGGAGAAAGATGTGAAACGACTTTTGATTGTTCATAGCGAGTCTAACAAGCTTTATGCAGAAGGCATTGCAAAGAGAATGAATGCGTTGATGGCTTCAGATGGAAGAGAAACGGCGCTTATTTCTTCGGGAAAAGAAGTCCCTATCCAAACAATTTTAAATGAGCTTCATAATTTTGAGGCAGATGGCTTATTTTTAATTCTCAACGGTTCAGATACGGCGAAAGTGGTTCAGCAAACACGAATTGAAGGCTATAACGGTTTACTCCTCGGAACAGCGTGGTCCGCAACGACGGACTTAATTCAGAATTCTGGACGCTATCTAGAAGACTATTACACCCTAGAGTTCATCTCGATAAATCCAGATTTGGAAAAGCTGAATCTACTGGGAAGTTATATTAAAGAACGCACAGGCGCTGGACTTAATTTTTCTCATAAAAGTGCTTATAATGCTACAGAACTGATGATAGAAGGCATACACCTTGCCAATAGCACCAAACCAGAAGCGGTAAAGAGTGCTATTCTTAAAAAAAAGGTTTTTCAGGGCATTGATAGTGAATATTCACTAGACGAGTTTGGTGATCCTCTAGGCGATTATCAACTGCTTCAAGTAAAAAATGGTAAGTTTGAAAAGGTGGACTAACAATGAGCAGAAAGGACACAAAGATTATCTTAAGGTGGGATATCCTTAGGACGGCTATTGTGAATCATATCATAATCGTTTGTGTGGTGTTTATGACCGTCGGGATTTTGATGGCTACTTTTATCGTGTCTGAAATCAGACAAAACAGCGCAAATATTGTCAGTGCCATCAACGTCAACGTGACCCAAATTTTCAATTATTCGACCCAGAGCCTAGACGAAATTTACCACTTATACGTACAGGAAACAGGGGAAGGTTCAGACCTTAATTCTAAGAGCCGTAAGGAGCGAATCTTTAATATTTTTAGAAACAGTGACAGCACCATAGAAAGTATTATGGTTTTAGATGGAAGAGGTTTACTGATTAGTGGTGGCTCAAAGGACGGTTATGTGGTCAATACAGACTACTCTGAACAAGATTTTTTTAAGTACGTACCCAAGGTGGGTGACATCCACTGGACGGGAGTCAGTATTGCTCAAAACACAGGGCAGCCAACAGCTTATGTCAGCAAGCGATTTGAACAGTGTATCATCGTGATTCGATTAAATTTAAAAGATATTGGCAATTTTATTGAACACTTTAGGCTTTCAGAAAGAAGTGAAATAACCATTACCGACAGCACAGGTGTTTATTTAATCAACTCAGACAACGAACTGGTGAAAAGCCGAACCTATGACATGTACATTCGGAGTGGCAAAGAGCAGTTTATAACCCTTTACAAAAATGGGTATTACATTCCATACATTTCCGAAATACAAGGACAAGGTTGGAAAATAGCAGTTTATCAGTCTCTCAGTGACTATATTTTACCAACTGTATTTATTTTTTTAGCGATGTTAATTATCTTCGTTTTGCTGATAATCTTCGTCAACTGGATCAATTACCGAGCGCTTAACAGTATAACAGAGGACTTGAATCTATTGGAGGTTCAAGCGATTGAAATATCTGTTGGAAATTACGATTTTAAGCCAATTAGGAGCAGATATGTTGAAATAGAAACCCTTAGCCAGTCTTTTAAAATCTTGATTGACAATATTCGCATTCGAGAGAACGACATAGAAACTCAAAATCAGAGAATTCTCAGTCTGAATGAAAGTCTTGAAAGACAAGTTAAGGATAGAACTTATCAGTTAGAGAATGCTAATAATGAACTGTCTGACGCCTATAAAAACCTAAAAGAAGCCCAAAATCTCATCGTCCAAAATGAAAAGCTTGGGGCCCTGGGTCAAATGATTTCAGGGATGGCTCATGAAATGAATACACCTATTGGGAATGCCTACACCGCCTCCACTTTTATTCGAGGAATAGCGAAAGATCTTTCTGAAAAGGTACACAGCAACACTGTCAAACGGGTAGAATTTCTTGAAATTGTAGATGAAATAGAGAATGGTTCCGATATTGTATATAGAAACCTTCAAATTGCCTCAGACTTAATCACTAACTTTAAGCAAATTTCAGCAGACCACCAGACTATGGAATGTCGTCAATTTAATCTCTATGAAATTTTGAAGAACATTGTAGTCACTTTTGGCATAGATTTAAGAAATGCCAATGTAAAAATTGAATTTTTATGCGATGAGGATTTGGTCATGGTTTCTTATCCTGGGGCAGTGGTTCACGTGGTTTCAAATTTAATTCGAAATGCGTTGGTTCACGGATTTGAAGGACGCGGAGAAGGTCACATTCGAATAGAGGTCTTTGAGTTTAGTGACACTATCAGTGTGATGATTCAAGATGATGGCATTGGTATGAGCGAGCAGGTTCTAAACCAAATCTATGATCCCTTCTTTACCACTAAAAGAGCCAAGGGTGGCACTGGCCTAGGATTAAACATTGTTCACAATATGATTACAAATGTGTTGCAAGGCAATATTACTTGCAACAGCACACCGGGGAAAGGCACTCAGTTCAACGTTCGATTCCCCAAAAAGATAATCAGAACGTCCAATGATTACAGTTGGGAATAATCTAAAAAACATGATAGAGGGCTTTTATTTATGGTACAATGGGGTAAATAGCTAATAACCTATATTCGCTAGAGAAAGGTGGGATTATTATGACACAGGGCACGAAAAAAATGACTCTAAATGAAACAGAAGCACCGGACGGCGTTATGTATTATAACGGTCAGTACTCTGAAATAGTAACCCCGCTAATGGTGGATTTAAGTGACATTTTTGATGACCATATCATCTTGTACCTCACGCACTATTTCAAAAAAGAAACTAAAATATCTGTAAATATTGGCACAAGCGATAAAATGCATAATGTAATTGGAACAATTGTCAGCATAAAGGAAAAAGACAAAGGTTATGAAGCCGATTTGGAAGTTGATTTTATTCCTGATGGATTGATCAAAGATTTAGAGGAAGTGCTGGCCCTTGGAACGATGCTACAAGAAGATGGCTGGGAATAATCTCATCATAGGCAGGTGAATTTAGTGAAGCTCCTTAGTATATTAGAAGTTAAAGCAGGTATGATACTAGCTGATGCTATCTACAGTATCGACGGTAATGTTGAACTGTTAGCACAAGGCAGTGAACTCTCAGAGCGCCAGATCGGGCTGATTGAAAGACTGGGCATTTATTCTGTGCGCGTGTATGAAGAAAGTGATTTTGGGGCGGCCAGAGAAAGAGATGACTCGCCTGATTATCACGTCAATACAGTTGTTAAAGAGGCTAATGCTGTAGGGATTCCATTTGATACAGAGGAATTCTATAAAGATTTGAAAGCCATCGAAAAAGAGAACTTAGAGCCAGTGCTCCATAGCATTGTAAATAGAAATATGGAAATTCACGTGCTGACTGGCAAAGGGAATATTCCCTTAGACGAGTCTCATAAAGAGATGATTGCAGAGACAAAAAAGGAATTTGAAAATCTTAAGACGGACAATGAATTAGATTTGGATAAAATCAAGAAACACGTTGAAAATGCTATTCCTGATATGATTAGGAACAATGACGTTCTCATGCGCCTTAGTCAGCTTCAAGAAAGTGACGACTATACCTATCAACATTCTCTTAGAGTCTCTATTTTAGCTACAATGATTGGCAAATGGATGGGTTATTCCAAAGACATGTTGGAAGAATTAGCAACAGCGGGTCTCATGTTTGATATTGGTAAAATGAAAATTCCTGACTTTATTATGAAAAAGCCAGTATTGACTGAAGATGAGTTTGAAGTTGTGAAAAAGCATGCCCAACTGGGTTATGGCATTTTGATGAAGACTGAAGGCATTACCAATAACATGAAATATAGTGCATTACAGCATCACGAACGCTTAGATGGGTCGGGGTATCCTCTGCGCATTAAATCGGGTCAGATTCATGAATTTGCAAAAATCATCATGGTCTGCGACATTTTTGATGCCATGATCAGCGACAGACCTTACCGCAAAAAAGTTTCGCCTTTCCAAGCGGCAGAGTATATTTCTTGGCAGAGTGGTCAAACTTTAGACAGTAAGGTTTGCTACATTTTAATTAACAATTTGGCCGAATTTTATTTAGGCAAGCGGGTCAAGCTCAGCAGTGGCGATTGGGGACGAATTGTCTATGTAGACGTGAATTTCCCAACGAGACCTGTAGTTGCTCTAGACAGCGGAAAAATTACTGATCTTGTAAAAGAGAAAGACCTTCAAATTGACGAGTTAGTCAACTGATTTTCAATTTTTGGATTGGGTGTTGACAAGAAACAGGAGACTCTGATAAAATCGGGTTAATTTAAAACAATAAAGCAATGATGAATTCCCAGTAGGTCATGGATGGCTTAAAGAGAGCAGATCGGTCGGTGCAAGGTCTGAGAAAGTCCATAACTGAATTACAAATTCGGAGCAATGACAATTGTCACGGTAACGGCGTTATACGTTTAGAGGTTTGGCAATGCCAGACAAATTAAGGTGGTACCACGGGTTTTCTCGTCCTTTTCAGGATGCGGAAAGCCCTTTTTTTATATCTTTTTATTGACTATTCTGGCGGGCTTAAGAAAAAACTGAGCCTAGCTGAGAACAAAAAACAAGACTGGAGGAAAAGGAAATGAGAAACGTTTATGACGTATTACTCGAACGCGGCTTTATTGAACAAGCCACACATGAAGCGGAAATTAAAGAACTGCTTGGGAAAGAGGCCGTGACTTTCTATATAGGGTTTGACCCAACAGCAGATAGTCTTCACATTGGTCACTTTATTCAAGTGATGGTTATGATGCACATGCAAAACCACGGACACAGACCGATAGCCCTTGTTGGCGGCGGTACGGTTAAAGTTGGGGACCCAACTGGCAAAACTGAAATGAGACAAATGCTTTTTGAAGAGCAAATTGATAATAACTCTAGCAAAATTGCAAAGCAACTGGCTAAGTACATTGATCTTAGTGAAGGCAAAGGCATTGCAGACAACAACGCCAATTGGTTAGACCACCTTAACTACATCAGCTTCCTAAGAGAAGTGGGTAGCAAGTTCTCTGTTAACAGAATGCTATCAGCAGAGTGTTTCAAACAACGTATGGAAAAGGGCCTTAGCTTCTTAGAGTTCAACTACATGATTATGCAGGCTTACGACTTTTTAGAGCTTCACCGCAGATATGGCTGTAAGCTTCAACTAGGCGGCAATGATCAATGGTCCAACATCATTGCAGGTGTGGATTTGGTTCGCCGTACAGAGCAAGCAGAGACATTTGGTCTTACTTTTAAATTATTGACCACCTCAGACGGTAGGAAAATGGGTAAAACCGAAGCGGGAGCCGTTTGGATTGATCCTGAAAAAACATCGCCATATGATTTGTTCCAATACTTTAGAAATGTAGATGACGCCGATGTCATCAATTGCTTGAAGCTTCTGACTTTCTTGCCTTTGGAGCAAATTAATGAAATGGCCACTTGGCAGGACAGCAAGATTAATGAAGCAAAAGAAATTCTTGCCTTTGAAATCACTAAAATCATTCATGGGGAAGAAGAAGCTGGAAAAGCCCTCAGTGCAGCAAAAGCCCTATTCTCCGGTGCTGGCGATTTAGAAAACGTGCCAACCACAGAAGTAGCTAAGGCAGAATTTGGGGCAGAAATGAACATTCTTGACCTTCTTATACTGGCGGAGTTAATTGCCTCTAAAGGTGAAGGACGCAGATTGATTCAACAGAAGGGCTTTAGCGTTAATGGAGAAGTGGTTGAGAGCCATGAGCTAAACGTGACTTTGGCTGATTTTGAGGCAGATGAGCTTATGATCAAAAAAGGGAAAAAAGTATACCAAAGAATCCGATTGGTATAATGTAAATTTAATTGCTATAATGAAATGAAGGCTGATATCTGACAATAAGTTAGATATCAGCCTCTTTTACTATTATTATAAATAGGAAGGGTTGAGTTTCTATGATTGAAGTTTCTTCACTTAAAAAAGTGTATCATATGAGCAGTAAGCAAATGAAAAAAAGAGGCGAACATGAAAAAATTAAAATCGCTGTAGATGAAGTTAGTTTCATCGCAGAGTCTGGAAAAATATTTGGTCTTTTGGGTCCCAATGGCGCAGGAAAAACCACGACCTTACGATGTGTCTCTACCCTGCTAAAACCTACAGAGGGCAGTGTAACAGTAGCTGGATTTGATACGGTAAAACAGCCAGAAGAGGTAAGGAAAAGATTAGCTTTTTTAACGAATGAATTAAAGCTAGAAGGTCATTTTTCGCCTAAATACACCATGAGTTATATTGGAAAGCTTTATGGAATGAAAGCGCCTGAAATAGAAACTAGGAAAAATGAGCTTTTCGAGTACTTCGGCATCAGTAACTTTGAAAATACGAAAATATCCGACTTGTCCACAGGTATGAAGCAGAAGCTTTCCATAGCGGTGAGTCTCATACATAACCCTGAAATTGTAGTCTTTGACGAACCCACCAATGGTCTGGATATTATTACGGCAAAGGCGGTTACGGATTATTTACTAAAGCTTAAATCAGAAGGCAAGACTGTTGTTATTTCCACCCACATTATGAGTTTTGCTGAAAAGTTTTGTGACGAATTGGCTATTATATTAGGTGGCAAAGTGGTGGCAGAAGGTACAGTAGCGGAGGTTGTCGCCTCTCAAGAGGCTGAAGATTTAGAAGAAGCCTTCTTCAAACTGTATAAGACTCATGAAAAGGAGGTATAGCCATGTTTTCAGATGTAATGACCATTGTATCCAAAGAATTGACTCGTATTTTTACAGATAAAAAACTGGTATTTACCACTTTTATATTACCAGCAGTGAGTATTGTTGTTATATACATGGCCATGGGCTTTATGATTCACAATACGACTAACGACAAAGAAGAACATTTAGGGCAGATTGGTGTTATTGGAATGCCTGAGAGCTTCAACGTGTTTATAGCCAATAAGGAAAAAGAGTATAAAGTTAAAATTGTTATCGAAAAGCCTGAAAGTGAGAAAACGATAAAGGCTGCCATTTATAATGGGGATATGGATGCTCTTGTTGTATTTGATGACAATTTTGATGGGAAAATTCAGTCCTACAATAAGGGCAATACTGTAATGCCTAACATCAATACTTACTATAACCCGACTGAAGACTATTCAGATGCCACCCATAGTAAATTTACAGACCGCATAATGGCAGATTATGAAAAACAAATATTGATTCAACGGTTTGGCGATGAGAACTTTTTAAAAGCCTTTACGTGGAATTCAGGCAACCAAGAGAATCGTCTGGCACCTCCTGAAAAAATGAGCGGAGATATTTTAGGCGGATTGATTCCTTTCCTTCTATCCATCTTCCTGTTTTCAGGCGGCATGGGGATTGGTATTGACATTATTACAGGAGAAAAAGAAAGAGGCACCATGGGCAGTTTGTTGGTGACCCCTATTAAAAGAGAGGCCATCGCTTTTGGAAAAATGTTAAGTTTGGGTATTGTGTCTTTGGTGAGTACGGCGTCTTCTATTTTAGGAATGGGCTTAGCCTTTCCATTCTTAATGATGGCCTTTTCTCAGGAAGCGGAAACAACAACAAGCGCAGGTCCTAATATCTTTGTTCTTTCCCCTTCTGGTGTGGCTCAATTTTTAGTTTTGTCAATTTTATTGACGCTAATTTATGTGGGGATTATTTGTATCATTTCTGTATACGCCAATTCCATCAAGGAAGCGGGAACGTTGATTACCCCAGCCTATATGGGCATAATGGTACTTGGCATGATGACGATGTTTACCAATAAAATGCCTGAGTGGTGGGCTTTTGCAACGCCAGTATATGGCACCCTCATGGGAATGAAGCACGCCCTTACGGCAGAGTTGACTTGGGGAATGTTTGGCCTTAATATTTTAGTATCCACAATTTTGATAGCGGTTATCGTATGGATTATCAAACAAATGTTCAATTCTGAAAAAATAATGTTCGGAGCGTGATGAAATGCCCAATACAGCCTTTAGTGTTGAAATGAATTTAATAGACCGAAATGACCTGAATATTTATGAGAAAATGTGCTCAGTTGTGTTGGCAAGATATGCTGGCAGAGCAGAATTCAGCAATATGCTTAATATCAATGTTATTGCAATTCGCATGGGCTGTGAGGTTAAAGATGCTGAGAAGGCTCTTAACAGCCTTATTAAGAAAAAATTAGTCACCCTAGAAGATGCAGGCACTATAGAGCCAGATCTTCTTGTAGAGCCTCAGAAGGTCAGCAGTCGTGTGATAAAATCTGAGGGCATTTATGAATCATTCACCCCAAAAGTAAAAGCAGTTGAAACTCTTGCTTTTGAAACGCTTGAAAGCTTTGATGAAGAAGCTGAAAAGGATGAAATGCCTGGGAAGTCTCAAACACGGGTAAGCGTTGATAAAGCTGAGAAACATGAAAAAATTGAAAGTGCACAAGTAGCTGAGGTACCTCAACAGACAAAACCAAAGAAGACTCGAAAAGCGGCTCCTAAAAAGGATAAAATTGAAAAACAGGAGAGCTCTGAAAAGCAGGATCGTTCTGAAAAAACAGGGTCGATCTGAAAAGACGGAGACTCCCGAAGTGCACTTAAATACAGCGGCTCGACCTATTGTGCCTAAACAAGTTAGGGCAGGTGTACAAGATTTAATCGATCAGGTTTTTGAAATAATTGATGAAAACATTAATGACAGAGAAGCCCGAATTATTTTAAGTTTTGCTAATAATGACATTGAACAAGTTCGGGAAAAATACAAAATTGCCAAAAACTCTCAAGTCAACGACAAAATTGAAATGCTCATCAATGAACTTCAAAAGAGAGAAGGGGGTACATCGACTAAGACCCTCGCGACTCAAGAAAACAGCAGTCAACAACGTGTTCCCAAAATGTCAGTTGAAGAAAGCACAAAGGCATTGAAGAACAAGCAAATAGACTTAGACAATATCAATCGCATGGTGGCATTAAAACAAAACAGTTATGGCAAACAAGGGAACAAAGGTACGAAGTAAAAAGCTTTAAAGGCTGTATAGAAAAAAGTGTATTCTTTAAAACATCAGTAAAAATTTACTGATGTTTTTTTGTAAAAATCAAGTGAACCCTAGAGTTAGAAGCTTGAATCATGTACAATCTTCTTAAGCTATAAAATGAATCCTAAATAAGAGGGAAACCTCATTGGGGAAATAGGAGGCAACACAGTTGATAATTGGGCGGAGTGGTCCACGAAAGATCGTTGTAGCAATTTTAATTTTCTCTTTTTTGGTAATGACAGCAGGGTGTAAACAAGAAAAAGCAATTCCTAAAAAAGTTGAAGTGATTGAAGAACCTCCTGTTGAAGAGGTTTTTAAAAATATGGAAGATGAGGAGACGGCGGCCCTCATAGAAAAAGTGAGAACCTATGCAGAGACTTTTGACATTGGCAGCGTGGACAAGGAAATAAAAAATCAAATAAAAGCAGCTGTACCCAAAGGCACTAAAGAGGCAGATGCTCGAGAACCAGCCATGACGATCATTGATGGTTTTATGGAAGAACAACTCAAAATGAAAATTGCAGAAGGTTTAGATGAATATGTTGGCAAGCATACCGAAGAGGACATTTTGCTAGTATATGATGAAATGAACACTTCTGATTTGATAGAGTTTATTCTCAATTATGAAATAGAGCGATTAAAAATAGAAGGATATTTGAGGTGACGAGAGTGAAGACCATAATGATTGTTGAAGACGAAGACCGATTGAGAGAAATCCTAAGAGATTATTTTGAAGAAGAGGGTTTCGAAGTTATAGAAGCGGCTAATGGACGAGAAGCTATTGATAAGTTTGAGAAGAGAAAGGCAGACTTGATTCTTTTGGACATTATGATGCCTGAAATTGATGGCATGACAGTGTGCAAGCGTATCAGAAGAAATTCAGATGTGCCAATTATCATCATTACAGCAAAATCAGAGGACGAAGACAAGATTTTAGGCTTTGAGTTAGGGGCAGATGAATATGTGACAAAGCCTTTCAGCCCTAAGGTTTTGGTGGCACGTACCAAGGCTCTTTTGAAGCGAATGGAGCAAGTTAGCAGCGGTGTTTCTAAAGAAGAAAATATGATGAAGGCGGGTCTGATTTCGATCAATCGACTTTCCTATGAGGTTAAGGTTGCCGATGCTGAGGTGCCTACACTCAGTCCTAAAGAGTACGACCTATTAATATACTTAATGACCCACCGAAACAAGGTCCTTTCCCGTGAAGCCATTCTGAGCGCCGTATGGGGTGCAGATTATTACGGTGATTTGAGAACCATTGACACTCACATAAAAAAATTAAGAGTCAAACTCGGCAAAGGCTCCAAATACATTAAAACCATTATTAGGGCAGGGTATATGTTTGAGGTGAAATAATGCAGCGTAAAGGCATTGCGTTTAAGTTATTTGTCATGATGGTGATTACTTTCTCTGTATTTATCAGCTCCATTTTGTACTTTCAAAGCGTCTTCTTTGAACGTTTTTACTTGGACAGAAAGTACGTCACTTTAGAGAAAACCCTTAATGAGTTCGTGGATTTGTACATCAATTCCAATTGGAATAAGTACAACCTTGACCGTCAGGCAAAGTTGTTTAAAAGTGCACATAATATTACCCTAGGCGTTTTCGATAACTATTCTCTGTTAAACGATGACGTCTATGAAGTGCTCCTAGAAGATTATTCGGGTCATATGTTTAGAATTCGATTAGGTTATTTAATTGACGATAAAGACTTTATGACCTATAGACCTAAACGTGGGGACCGATTAGAAGCCGAAGGAATCATTTGGAGTGATCGACCAGAAAACTTTACACCCGTCAAAGTGATGATCAACAATGAACCGTGGTTTAATTATAAAAGCCATTATGGTTACCAAGAGTCGGATATGTTGGATAAAATCTCTGGAAAGGTAGTTACTGCAGTATTACCTTCAGGAGAGGACATCATAAATAGTACGGACACAAAGCTAGTCTGGGGTGCTTTTAACTTCTGGTTGAGCAAGAATGACTACAGCTTTGATAACCTCCCAGAAGGGAAATTTATATACTACGAGAAAGCAAGTCATACGAAGAGCACAGTATTCGTACGGATCATAGATAAGGAGGGTGGTAAGCGCTATATCGTTGCCGCTATTCCTCATCAGGCAGTTCTTGAGGCTATAGAAATCATGAAGGACTACTACGGCTATGTTTTTGCAGCGATTGTGGTAATAGTAGCCTTGCTTTCTTATGCCTTCATTATTATGGTTTCCAGGCCCCTTATTCACATTAATACGGTCGCAGAAAAAATTGCCAACTTAGATTTTACCGAGCGACTTGAAATCAATAGTGAAGATGAAATTGGCAGCCTATCCAACAGTTTGAATATTATGAGCGACAATTTGCGATTAAGCCTTGATGAACTTAAACTTCACAATCAAAAGCTCACAGAAGATATTGAACGGGAACGGCAAATTGAAAATATGAGAAAAGATTTCATCAACGGGGTCTCTCATGAACTGAAAACCCCTCTGGGTATAATGAAAAGTTACGCTGAGGCCCTACAGGATGGCATCGGAAAAAATAAGCAGCCTTATTATGCAGAAGTGATTTTAGATGAAATCGACCGAATGGATGCCCTAGTAAGAGATATGCTGGAAATATCCAAGCTTCAATCTGGCGGGTATAAGCTTAAGTGTTCAATCATAGAGGTTTACAGCCTAATGGTAAGTGTGTCAGACCGAATGACTTCCGTTATGGAAGACAAATCACTGACCTGTGAAGTGGTTACAGAGGACGAGAACCTTTATATTTGGGCAGACGAAGATAAAATTGAAATGGTGGTCAATAATCTGCTTAGCAACGCTATTCGCTATAGCAATAACGGAGGAACCATTAAAATTACTATTCGAAAAACGGGCGATGAAAAGCTCTGTTACATGGGTATTGAAAACAATGGAGAAGCGATTCCAGAAGATAAACTGGATAAAATTTGGGAAAAGTTCTATCGTTTGGAGAGTTCTAGAAACAAAGACAATGGTGGCTCAGGCTTAGGACTTGCCATTGTAAAAAATATATTGGACCTTCACGATGCAGACTATGGGGTTTGCAACTTGTCTGAGGGCAAGGGCGTGAATTTCTATTTTGTGTTGCCAATGTTGGAGGGAAACGATGATTAATTGGAAAGGCAATCAACGGGCTATTCTAATAATCCTCTTTTTTTGTGTTGTCTCTTGCGCACTATTACCCTTTACAGAGGGAGAGCCAAAGGTTTGGAGTTCAGCCTTCAGACCTAGAATTGACAATGACCAATACGAGGAATTAACTAGGATGATCAACATGATGACCAACCGAAAAACCGTTCCTTCAAAGATATTAGCCTACATTTCTAAAACCCTACCCTACTTGCCACCTCAAGAAAAGACCCAAATCATGTATAAATACCATGCTTATTTGAGAGCTCAGCGTCCAGAATTTGATAAAAAAATCTTTTATCAGGGCAATCACAAAATGATTTACCAGTACTTTTTACTATGCCTATCGACCAGAATGGATTCAAACGATCAAAGAAAAACCATTCAGAGACGTTATGATGGAATTGGATCAGTCGGGCTACTATTTGAAAAGAGATAAGGATTTATACCATCCATTTATAGACTGTGAGCGGCTGGCTAACAACTTTTCGGGCATGTCAGAAGAAGGTGGCAAATACCTTGAAATCATGAGCTTATACGATGTTATCAGTACTAGTAAAATGTTAAAAGAGGAAACATATTACAAAAATATAGAAAAATTACTGTTAAAATGTGACTACTTCATAAATAAATTTCCCCTTTCAGACAAGAGTCATGAAATACAAGCCCTGTTTAATGACGAACTCAGCGTCTTTATTTTTGGAAACAAAGGTTTTGAAAGTTTTGACAATGACTCGGGCAAGTTAGATGAAAGCCTTGCAAAATCTTACTTGAGACTAGCAACGAACTTGAAATCCAAAAATTTGGCAATAATGTTAGAAAGATACACAAAAATGGTAATGCGAAATGACTATATTGTTGTGAACGATTTTTTGAATTATATCGATACGGGCATCCAAAAAAACCGATCCGATTATATCGTTTCAAAACGAGATCACATTAGAGTTTTAACGGATTTAGTCACTTTTTCAGGCGTTCAACAATATGTTCCAAGGGTAGAGGGTTTCAGAGATCTAGCTCAGGTGGACGCCATCAACAAAAAATTGCTTGAAAACGTTTATAAATACGTGTTTAAAGGCAGAAATAGGGGCTATCAAATGCAGCCTATGGATATGAATTCTGACTATCAAATTACCTATGCCAGCAACAGCATGGTTTCAATTTTTCAAAACATTCAAATGAGCTATGTTGGTGGACAGCAGTTCAAATATGGGGAGTGCTTCAATTATGATTTTACACTGGGAAGAGAGTTGACTTTCGAGGAACTATTTCTGAATTACCACCTACAAAAAAAGAAAATATTGGAATCATTGGAAGTGGGAATCACAAACTATGAAATTGGAACGTTTCAAGAGATTGAACCTATTGATTTGGATAAAATAGACAACTTTGTAATTACAAATGATGGTATAGAAGTATTTCTTAGTATATTGGATGATTCTGGTTCAAAAGTTGGTTTTATTACAGTTGAGCTGAGTTTTAGTGAGTTTTATACAATAATAGAGCCTGAATATAGGTTCTAAAGGGTATAGTCTATGTTGATTTTATTTAAATGTGTGATATAATCGTTAAGTCATCAGATGGGTCGCTTGTCGACCTTTTTGATTTTTATATAGATATTTAAATAAGAGAAAGGTGTGAAACAGAACCATGACTTGTTATAAGAACGTGGTAGTGTCCTTCTTACTCAGTGCTGCATTGTTACTGGTAAGTACTTTTGGACCATTGCCGATCGTCAATAACAGGGTACAGATTCTGGAATTCGGGACATCTACGTCATTTGCTGAAACTACGAAAGACAATCCAACTATTATAGAAAAGAAAGGGCAGGACAATGGGGTACTGGCTAAAGGCCAAACAACCCTATCCAGCACAGCGACTGTTGCAAAAGCAACAACGGCTCAAAGCACAAAAAACCCAAACGGTTGCGTCAAGAGCTAAAAAAATCGCAAATGGTACGCCCCTTGATTATGAGTCAGCGCTTATCTTGATAAGCTATGCTGATAAATATGATTTAGACCCTTCATTGATCTTGTCCGTCATTGAAGTGGAAAGCAACTTCAACCAGTGGGAGGTAGGCTCGTCGAGAGACAGAGGTTACATGCAAATTATCCCAGCAACGGAGAGGTGGCTAGCGTCAGATTTTGGAGGAGAGCTTGGGCTCAAGTACAATCCTGACCGCATTTTTGATCCCGAATACAATATTGGCCTCGCAGCGGCCTACTTAAATCTGTTACAGAAAAACTACGGCGACGATTATAGCCGAATTTTATCTGAATATAACAGAGGTCCTAGTAATTTAAAAAAATATTACCAAAGAAATGGGACTTACAGCACCACATATTCCAGAAAAGTACTCAGTGCAGAGAAGCGTTATTTAGCATTTAATAAATAACCCATTCCTGTGAGACGAATAAAAAAACAAGAAAGAAGTGTCTACCTATTGGATTGGGGATGGCACTTCTTTCTTTTTGTCTGAATCGGTGAGATCTTGTATGAAAAAGTGTGAGAACCGTGTTACAATAGAATGAGAACGTATGTACGGTGATTTAAAAGTATTGTCAGATTATCAAAAGCGAGGTGTCAACCATGTCTTCAGTCATATCAGTAGGCGATTTAGTCGGACTAGTCCTTAGAAGCGGAGACATCGACGTACGCTTTGGCAGTGGAAGTCGGATGCTAGAGGGACAAGAGGTTCATAGAGCTATTCAGGGGACATATGAAGACGGTTGGGAACGGGAAGTCAGCTTTAAAAAAATATTACCCAGATATTCAGTTAACCCTTCAAGGAAGAGCCGATGGGGTTTTTCATGAAAAAGGCATTCATGAAATAAAAAGCACCCGAAGAAAATTAGCAGACTGGGACCAAGAAGGCGAGACCATTCACTGGGCACAGGCCTATTGCTATGCCCATATGCTGGCAGTGGAGAAAGGACTGGAGAAAGTAGAAGTTATTTTGACCTATGCCAATGTGGTCCTGGATGATCGTAAGGATTTTACAAGAACCTTAGAAGCTAAGTGGTTAGAAGTTTATGTGGACCAACTCATAGACCAATACAGGGTTTGGATGGACTTCCAAAACGATTGGCATGAGAAAAGAACAGCTTCTTTAAAGGACATGCCTTTTCCTTACGGAGATTATCGAACGGGGCAAAGGAAATTGGCAGCATCGGTTTACAGTGCCATTCGAGATGAATTTATCATGATGGCAGAAGCGCCTACGGGGGTTGGAAAAACGGTTTCTACCTTGTTTCCAGCCCTGAAAGCCATGGGAGAGGAAAAAACCGATAAAATATTCTATTTGACCGCAAAAACCGTTGCAAGAACCGTTGCAGAGGAAAGTGTTAAACATATGCGTCTGGTTGGGGCTCAGGTGAAAAGCGTGACCTTGACAGCGAAAGAAAAGATTTGCTTCACAAGTGAAAAAAAGTGCAACCCTGAGGACTGTACATATGCTAAAGGGCACTTTGACCGAATCAATCAATGTTTAATGGATGCGCTCTCCACCGAAGATCATATGGACCGCATTAATGTGGAAAAGTATGCGGCGAAGCATCACGTTTGCCCTGGGGAATTTGCTTTAGATGTGGCAAGCTTTTCGGATGTGATTGTTTGTGACTACAATTACGTCTTTGACCCTTTGGCAAAATTACAAAGATTCTTTGTTGAAGTGACAGAAGACTACGTTTTTCTTGTAGATGAGGCCCATAATTTACCTCATAGAGGAAGAGAAATGTTCAGTGCCGCCATTTGTCGTGACGACGTATTGACTTTAAGAAAGGCCTTTCCTAAGAAAACAGAACCCTATAAAGCCCTTGGCAAACTCAACCGTCAAATGTTGGCGATTCAAAAGGGATTAAAGGAAAGCGACCTAGAATTTGAAACGCACAGAGATGTGAATGGTCCCATTCTTTCTACCCTTAGCAAGGCTTTTGGACACCTGTGTTATGTATTTGTTAGACACGGAAAATTTTGAACTAAAAACCTCGGATCAAGAATTGATGCTCAGATGTTATCGATTCAATTTTATGAGTGACTATTTTTCAGAAGGCCATCTATGGGTGAATACTGAGGAGGACTCTGGTACTTGTAAAATGATGTGCATTGATCCAAGCAGCTCTTTAAGGGGAAGTTATGCCAACGCTAAAGCTTGCATTATTTTTTCTGCCACCATGGCACCTTATGCATACTATGAAGAGGTCCTGGGGATAGAAGGTTGTAGGAAGTTGGTTTTAGACAGTCCCTTCCCACCTGAAAACAGACAGATGATTTTAGGGGCAGGGGTGGACACTCGTCTTGGAGCAAGGGAGAAGCATTATGGGAGAATGGTGTCCTATATTCTATCTCTTATTAAAAGTAAGAAGGCAAATTATTTAGTCTTCTGTCCCTCTTACCAATTTCTTAAGGAAATTGAGCGTCGAATTGTTGAAGAATGGAATGAGGGTCTAATAGTGACCCAAACCACAGGAATGGATGAAAATGCTAAGGCTGAATTCTTAGGGTGTTTTGAAGGCGAAAGCCAAGACGGTGTATTGGGACTTGCGGTATTAGGTGGTTCCTTCTCAGAGGGGATTGACTTGGTAGGAAGCCGTTTAGAGGGTGTTGTCATTATTGGTATGGGAACTCCTTATATGAGCCCTGAAAATGAACTGATCAAACGGTTTTACGACGAACAAAATAAAAATGGATATACCTATGCCTATGTATATCCTGCTATCAATAAAATCGTTCAGGCTGTGGGCAGACTTATTCGCACGGAAAAAGACAGAGGGGTGGCTTTGTTTTTAGACGACAGATATCTCCATCCTCGGTATAAAATGCTTTTGCCCAACCCGTGGCAAATAAAAAAACTCTCAGAGCCAGAAGCGGTCTTTGAGAGTCATTTAAGGTTTTGGTCCGATTAGAAACCAAGAAGGGCCATTAAGTGATCGAAGGCATTGCCTTGCCCAGTTTTAGGATCTGTATACCCACCCGTCACATCGCTGAGCCCTTTGTTTTGCATTTCTACAAGGTGGTCACAAGCCAAGGTGTAAAGTTCAGGGTCTTTAGTATATTTTCCAATTTGAGCTAGCACACCGTAAATGGCAGGAGATTCCACTTCTGAAACCGCCTTCCCTAAGGAATTGTAAGATTCGTATACAGGGCCTTTCTTAAGATGGAATTTTAGCCACCTGAGATCATTAATATTGTTTTGTCCTGTTTGAGCAAGGTGAAGAATGACTGTTATGTTATCAATGGTCATGTAGCTTTGCTCATTTGTTTTTGATTTTACATAAAAAGGGTTGTACGGAAATCTTGATTTTTGTATCTCCTTAAGGCTTTCCTTAGCAATGGTCTCCCATTCAGAATCAAAATCTGAGAGTAGTAGCATTGTACTCAGGTCTAAATCATTTAGAGGAGCGATTGACTTAGTAGAACGGTCGTCAGCCAATAGACGATTTTTAAGGGTACAGTGGGCAATCAAGGCGTGGGATAAATTTTCTGCTTCAGTTTTCCAATGATTGTTACCCCAACGTTTAGAGGCGATGGTAAGTGCTTTGGCAATTCGAAGATCGTCTACAGTGTGATTTTCTACAGTCAACTGACTGGCTCTTGTTCGCCATTGAAATAAGCCATTATCTTTTTGAAGACGCTTTTTAGCCAACTGATATTGATTGAGAAAAGCCTCTGGCTGGTTGGTTTCAACATAATATAATAGCAGGAGCCCTACGGACTGAGACTGAAAGTCTTTACCACCGGGCAAGTCTCCTTGAGGTGCTTCTAAAAGTTGTGTGGGCATAAGGCCATCGGTTAAAAAATGCTGGTCAATGAAGGCGGAAAGGGCACTTCTATTGACTGAAAAATTATTAAAAGTTTCATAGGTTGCAACTGCGAAAGGTTCTTTCTTATAATGGTCTTTTTGATCAACTCGGTCCAACACGAAAGAAATTCCCAATAAAATTAGAACGGCTGTGAGTAGGGGATACATCTTTTTTTGTTTCTTTATCGGAATAGTCATATGTATTCTCCTTTCAGCCTTTAGCTTAGATTTTCATTGCATTGGTAATTATACCCGAAAACAGAAGGAGATAGAACAATAATTGTCTATCTCCTTTTGTTAATCTCGAAATTGAGGCAAATATTTAATATGAAAATAGGTCTGAGACCAGGAAGTTAACGGGCAAGCTCGTAAATGGCTGTAGCAAAAATTTTTGTCATAAGCACTAAATCTTCAACCAAAACGTATTCGTCTTTTTGATGAATTGTGTCTTCTCTGCCAGGGAATAGAGGACCAAAAGCCACACCTTGGGTTAAGGCTTTAGCATAAGTACCACCACCAATGGAAATTGGACCGCTATGGTCTCCTGTATAGTCGCTGTAAACTTTCATGAGTTTGGTAATCAGTTCACTGTCTTTTGGCACGTAGAGTGGCTTGTTGTCGTGAATGTCATCCAGTTCAATGTCCCAAGGTTCAATGGTACTGCGAATGCCTGAAAGGACATTCTCAGAAGCTTCTGTAATAGGGTAGCGAATATTCACTGTCAATCGGACTTCTGATTCTGTAAAGCTAAGAACGCCAGAATTCCAAGAAAGTTTACCAGATGGTTCGTCAGAAAGTTCACAACCTATTTTTTCTCCGTGAAGGTTTTGAGCAATATGGAGGGCATAGAAGCGAACAAAGTTTGCAGTATCTCCAATTTGAAGGTCAATACAATCTAAGAAGCAAAGCAGGTGTGAAATAGCGTTAACGCCTTTTTCTGGTGTGCTACCGTGGGCTGAAACACCGTAAGATTTTAAGATAATAATGCCATTTTCCTCTGTTTTAACGATATTGCCACCGTTGTCAGACATATACGCGGCAAGAATGGCATCAATGGGTTGACTGCCTTTAATATGGGCTTCTGCATAATCGGGAACCATATTGGGTCTGGTGCCGCCAGATAATTTCAGAATTTTAAAGCCACCATCGCTTAACTCGCTTTTAAGAGGTTTTACAAAATCAATGTTCATAATGCCCTTTTCTCCAAAAATAGCTGGGAAATCTGCATCTGGGGTAAAACCGAGGGTTGGCATTTCTTCATGTTTGAAGTAATGCTCCACGCATTGGCTGCCAGTTTCTTCGTTGGTGCCGAAAATAATTCGGACTCTTCGTTTTAACTCAATCCCTGAAGCTTTAATGGCTGCAAGCGCATAGATAAGCGCTGCGGCAGGGCCTTTGTCGTCTAGAGAGCCACGACCGAAGAGCTTACCATCTTGGATAACGCCACCGAAAGGATCTACGGTCCAACCGTCTCCAACAGGAACAATATCCACATGAACAAGAAGACCGACTAATTCGTCGCCTTGACCATACTCAGCGTGTCCTGCGTAGTAGTCCACGTTTTTTCGTTTCAAAGCCCATGTTACGGCATATTTCTAAGGCTTTATCTAAGCATTCTCCAACGGATTTACCAAAAGGCATGTTGCCGTAAGGTGCTTCTTCAATACTGTTAAATGCCATTAATGCACGAGTGGTTTCAATAAGTTCTGCTTGGTGCTCGTCTATCCATTGATCAAAGTTCATCGTGAATACCCTCCCAGTTGGTCAAATAAATTCCTTTAATTTGAGTGTAGCACAAAGGGACACAGAAAAAGATTAAGGAAATGACATTTATCGTTTTTTTGATCTCTACTCCCCAAAGGTTTTAAAGAATTCACTAAGTTGATTAAAGCTTGCCTTAGGTCTGGAATAATAGTCAACCTCGTCCCATGGCGTGAGGTCGTGGCTAAAGTTCTTAATCAGAGCGCCATTATAATAAGTTCCAAAGGATAAACGAGTGCTTTTTACAGTGCCAATCGTATCTGCTAAGGGTGGGACAGGATATACCTTTGTATCCATCAGAACTTGTAAAGATGAAGGATCAGAAATGCCCAGCAACCCATAGGGAAGTCGCAGGGTGATGGTGTTTCCCTTCCTGTAAACTTGGTTTTGATCCACTTCAAAAGGACCTGTTTTTAACTGGCTGAGAGAAATTTGAATAGGCGCAATTCGGTTACCGTTTTTCAGAAGGCTCTCACCGTTGGTAATCAGTTGAAGTTCTTCATATTGGCTTAGTTTTGCTGGGATTGCCCTAAACTTTCCTTTGGTCCAGTTATAGCCTGGGTTGACTTTCAGTTCGGCTTGCCTTCCAAGGCTAAGAACAAATTCAGGAATTGGACTACTTTCAGAGCCAGTATAGGTGTTTATGGTCACTTCTGTCGCCTTTTGAGCAGCACTTTCGGAACTATAAGTGAGTACCAAGTTGAGATAAGTCGCATCGGTACTGGCTTGTATACGTGTCAAGGGCGTACTGGTATTTTCGTAATAGGTGACAAGCGGTTTGGTCAAACCGTCATAGTTAATGAGTCCATAATTTTGTTCGGGGTCCATTGCGTTGTGCCACAGCATATGTCTGTTATAAGGAATCATGTACGGTTCTGTGGTCCAGGTCTTTTTCGTCCACTCATCAATCCATTCAAAAATAAGACCGCCAGCGTAACCTTCTTTTTCAATGGCGCGAGACATTCTAATAATTTCTTTCCCTTGAGCCAACTCGCTGAGGCCGCCGTGGTTATTTCCGTTAGGGGCCACATGGGCAGTTACCATGCTGGTCGAAATACCGTATTCAGCCACAAGCGCTGGGTATTTGCTGTGTTGTGCCATAAAGGCTTTCAAGTAGCCGCCATAGCGGAAACTGCCAAGGTCATCTTTGTATAGACTGTACTCAGGGTCGTTGTTCATAAAGTCAGGGTAGTTAGGATAAATATGGTAAGAACCAAATAGACCTGGCATTTTGTCTGGGTGAATACCGATGTGATTAATGTCCACCACGACTTTATCGTTATAGGTAAGACCAATGGCACCCTTGGAAGGGGCCTTAGTATCTATGGTTCCCTCAGGGGTTAAGGCAGTTTCACTAAAATGGCTTAATGGGTCTAAGGTCGGCCAATTGACAACGGATACGAGGGCAGTATGACCATAGGCTTTGTTTTCAACTTGAAGCGCATAGTCACAAGAGGCAGCCAGCCAACTTTCTGTAGGACTGGCATTTGCTTCACCATACAAATATTGTCCTTCAAAGTGGTATTTAGGATTCAGGTTGTTGGTGGCAATCACTTCGTCAGGCTCAAGTTCTCGCCCTACCAAATAGCCAATTAAATAAGGGGATACGTCATAGGCATAAGCCCCATAAGCACGATAGCTTCGTTTTGGAATACTGATGTTTCCATGGATGGCGTGCACCGCATATTCAATTTCTTTTTTGTAAGTTGCATTGTATTCTGGCAGAAGATAGTTGTGATCCTTGGGATTTTCCTCAGGCCAAATTTCCTGTAAGAGGTAGATTGGGTGCTGTGGATTTTCATTGTTATAGTCATAAAGTGCCTTATAGAATGTAGGCGGTAAGAGTGTGTAAACCCTCAGGGTATTAATATTGAGAGATTTCATTTGTGTCAGCCACAGTTTATATGTGGAAATGTCTTGTGGGAACTCAGTGAACGCTTTTCCAGGAACGGCAGTTCCTAAATTGACGCCTTTAATAAAGAACGGTTCATAGTTTCCGTCCACAGTTTGCTTTAAAACCTTGTGGTCTTGAATTTTAAAGCGGGGCTCTAAAGGCGTGACTGTTTTTTCAGTGACAGAGGCAGATTGTCTTTGGACAATGGCGCTTTTTACAATGCTTTGGATTTTAGGCAAGTACCACTGCCAGTAAATTTGTTCGCTGGTGTAACGGTCGTAAATGAGCTTGTTTTTGAGAAGCCCCTCAACGCCATAGTAATAGTAAGGTACATGGATAGAAGTATTTTTTAAGGCGCTGGTAAAATAGTAGCTGGCATACAAACTGCGATGATTTTCAACACTGGCAGGGAAAACAGGTTCAAGGTTTAAGTTTTTAAGTTTATTTTTCCCAAGAGCGGTTGCGTCTAAATGAAATTGACTGGTAACTTTTTCAGACGTCGAAATAATTTCGAAGTAGCCATAATAAGTTTGGCGCATTTGGTCACCTGTCCAGTAGAAATCGCCAGCATAATCTTCGCCAGACTGGAGAATTAAAAGTTGGGTGTCTGAAAAAATAATCAGCCCACTTCCATAAAGATGCCAATCTTTCTTGTAAATATGTTTATACTGTTCTCGGATAGGACTTGGGACTTGGGCAGGGTCAGACAAATCAGCTACGGATTTTCCGAGGAAGCCAGTATCTTCGACATTGAAGAGATAGGCTACTTGTTCTTTTTGGACAGGGCTAGCATACTCATTGGCGAGAAGGTATTCTCCAATAAGCGTATTGTTATGAAGTTTAGTGCCGAGATCCACATTGAGGCGCGCTGAATCATCAATCCAAATTAAGTCAGGATAGGTTTCTTTTTTTGTGTTAATCGGATCTAATGGCTTGGCTGAAACATTAGACCATTTAAAATGGGCAGTTAGCCAGTCATAAGATTTTGAGTGAAGGTTACCCTCTAAGACGGCAACGTTTAAATCAATCGGTTGGGATTGAAAATAATAGATAACGGGTCCTACAAAAATGCCAACCAAGAGAAGGGTGACGAAAACGATGGATATTTGAAGGCATTTGATGATGGCTTTCCTCATGATTGTCTGACCCCCTTTCGCTTAATTTGTCCCCAACTTTGGCTACCCCAAATGACTTTGAATTGCCCTAAAACTCTCCAAAAACTGAAAAGTTGTCTTGGACCGAAGTTTTCTATAACGGCAAAAACAATTAATTTGCCCACGTCGCCAGCGGAAAAATAGTTATTTTCCCGCTCTGCAATGAGAAGTGAGGTGAGGGATACGATGATACCAAGGCAAATCGTAGTAATGAACAATAAAAGGGCTAAACGTTCATCTAAAATGCCTAGAAAGGCCGCTAAAACCACCATGATATAGCCTTGAATCTCTATCATTGGGCCAATGGCTTCAAAGCATAAATAGTATGGCAGTCCAAGCATTCCAGTGCTTCCATATTTGGGATTCAAAATCATTTTTTTATGGAAAAACAAAATATCAATTAAGCCCCTATGCCATCGGTAGCGCTGAGTTTTTAAGCTTTTCAAATCTTCAGGAACTTGTGTCCAACAATTGGCATTAAATGCGTAGAGAATTTTAAATTTTTGATTGGACTCGTGAAGCATGCGGCTAATACGAATGACCAATTCCATATCTTCTCCTACGGTATCTTTGGCATAGATTCCTTTTTGGGTCATATACCCCCCAATACTGATCACGCGGTCTTTTCTAAATAAGCCGAAAGCACCAGAAATAATCAGTAGGCTATTGAGTTGTTCCCAACCGAGTCTTCCTGACATAAAAGCTCTAAGGTATTCAATGGTTTGAAACCGCGCGATGGCATTATCTGGAATTTTAGTTTTAGAAATATGACCGTATTCCACGGTACAGCCGTTAATAGGGAAAATATTGCCGCCTAGAGCAGGGGTTTCACGGCTTTCATCGAGGGTCATAGAAGCCAATTTCAATAAGGCATCAGGCTCTAATAAAGAGTCGGCATCTATGCCACAGAAGAAGGTTTTATTGGCGACGTTGATACCGGCATTTAAAGAATCGGCCTTTCCACCATTACTTTTATCAATTACCAAAAGCTTTGGATAAGAGGGATTACGATAGATGCCTCTTATGGGCTCTGTCGTCAAACTGGTTTTGTATAAATATTCACTGCGGACTAAGGTATAATGTGAAATTAAGGTGTGCAAAGTTTCGTCAGAACTGCCATCGTTGACAATAATAAGCTCGTAGTCAGGGTAATTTAAATTGAGCAGAGAATTAGTGCTGTCAATGATGGTAAGCTCCTCGTTGTAGGCAGGTGCCACAATGGAAATAGAGGGGAGCATTTGATTTCTAAAGAGCATGCTGACATTTTTTAAATTCCACAGACGTGACTGTTTTCTCAGATTAATATAAGAGAAGAGCATCAAAATCAAATAGCTAACATTCACGGCAACAGAATAATAAGCCAATAGATAATTAAAATCAGTGACGAAGTACTTCAGGCTGATTTTAGGCGGTAAATGCCAAATCATATTGTAATATTTGAGGCAGAAATAAGTTGGAAAGGCGAGAACGGATACAATGGTAAGACCTATGACCGCACGAATCAGTCTAGGGTCCTTCTTTTGCACATGTCGTTCTTTATTTTGAATAATGGGTTCTAAACCGATTTTTTGTAAAAATTTTGGATTTAAATAGGTTTGAAAAGCTTTACAGGACTCTGATTCCGGAACTAAGATTTCTCGCAAGATACGAACCAAGCGATTTTCTAAATCAATATTTTTATTGCGGTTGATAAAGCCGATTAAGACATTTGTTTTACCGTTGAGGATGATGGCTTTTAAAATCTTATCGGAGCGCCCATCGTTTTTCGTATTGAGTTGTAGTATATAGTACTCCACTTTGCCAGATAGGATTTCGGAGATGTGATTGATTTTTTTAGGATCTTTCTCGTTTTCAAAGGCTTCTTCGATCAGGTACAAAAATCGAGGATTGTCTTCCAACATCTGCCCGATAGTTGCGGTTAAAGTTCGCTCGTAAGGACTTTCGCCTATGTGACTTAAGAGCGCGGAAAGAGCCTCAACGGATTTTTGCTTAGACAATGCCCAGAAGGCATTGGTCTTGATAATGGAGATAGGGCTGTTCACATATGAGTCTTTAGCCAAGTCGTTATAGTAAATATTAGATAACGTTCGACAAGTCCGTTCTAATAGATTGAGGAGATCAGCTTCTACATAGGTTAATTGGTAAGTTCTTGTGCCTGCTTGATTAGCTAAATTGTAGTAAGCTGTAACATTTTCCTTAATCATGTCAAAGTCATCGACAAAATGGAGAAGATATTTTTTCATCCCTTCTCCGATGTTTTCGGAAGCGAATTTAATCAGTAACTCGATATATTCCATTTCAGGCGTATTTAGTAATTGTTCGAAATAAGGGTGAAAGTCTTCTCCGTATTCTAAAATATTGGAGATGGCTTTTTCTCTATACCATTTATGACTGCCAATTAATGACTTTAGCATAATGGGAAGAGATTCAGGGGATAAAATATCGGTTAAGGCGTTTGATATGTAAATTTTTACAGAGTATTCCTTTTCTTCAGACAAAGCCTTTTCTAAAGCCAAACGGCTGTTGTTGGTTCTAAGGAGTCCTAAATAAATGGCGGCTTCCTTTCTGCGGACTCTCCAACGGGCGTGAAGCATTTTAATCTCTTTCGCCTCAATTTTCAAAAGGGCTTCTTCTTGCCAAGTAGCCTTTTCTAAATCAACTTTTAGAGTCTGTTGAATGGCATATACAGTACTGAGATTCTCAAAAGAGCCCATATATGTGGACTTTACTAAGGACAAGACCACAGCCAAGCGCTTGTGAGCGCGGAGAAACATCTCTTCAATATTGGAAAGCTTATTGATGAGTATTCTAAAAATAAGAACGATAATGGTGTAGATAAGGAGAAGCATCAGGATATAGAGCCCTTCTGTAGTGATGTTCATTTCATCAGTCCTTTTTTGATGTTATTGGTTATGCCTAAGAGCTCGGACAACAGATAAGGTTTCTTCAAATAGTGAACTACACCCAGGGCGGAAGCCCGTCTGACAGATGCGTCATCTTTCTGGTGGGAACAATAGATGAAAGGAATCCCTTTTGTATCTGATTTTTGGAGTAGACGTTCTCTAAAGAGGAACCCGTCGACTTTCGGTAAAATGGCATCAGAGATGATGAGATTAGGTACAATTCTATTTGCCAACGCGTAAGCTTCCTCTCCGTTTGTAGTGGAATAGACCTCAATGTCCATTTCTGTTAAGAATGTCTTTAGAACGTCTAGATGTGTGCTATCAGAATCGGCGAGGAGCACTTTGAACTTTTCAACGGGTTGAAGTGCTACAGAACCTTCATAGACCACATGGTTTTTTCCTAGGCTTGTTGTAGCTATTTGAAGTCGATACAGACTGGTTTCAATGTAGCTTTCTGCAGTAATTTCATTGGTGGGCGCATCTAAGCGAATTTCTGTAGGAAAGACAATCCCAATAGAAACCGTGAGGGGCTTAATAAATAAGGTGCTGACACTTACGGCAACTCTGAATTTTTCAGCCATGTCAAGAATCTCTAAATGACTGAAATCTTTTAGATAAACAGCAAATTCTGACACACGCATTCTAAATCCAACATTTTCTCCAAAATGATATTTCAACAAATAGGTCATGTTGACTAAGGTGTTTTTGACTTCTTCATCACCGTATTGACTTTTTATTTTGTAAAGGTCATCTATGGCAATCAATAACAGAGCGCCAATGTCTCTCCAATCTTCAAGCTCCAGTTCTTCCAACAGAAAGTTTCTAAAAAAATTCTCATTGAACATACCCGTAATGGGACAGCGGAAATAGCGGTCTTGAATATTTTTAGCTGTGGCTTCAAGGGTTTGGTTTATTTCTATAAGTTTTTGATTGGTCATGGCTGCGGTTTCAAACCAAGTTTTATAGGTGTGAGGCGGTTCTATGCCATAAGTATTTGTGATATTTTTTACAAAAGGTTCTAACATGGACAGCCATAATAAGCCTTTAGACTCTAAAATGCCATCAAATAAAGCATTCCATAGAGTAGCGCCATCCGCTGTGTAGTCTAGAATAGCTCTTTCTTCAGACCAAGTAAGGTTAGGTAAGGCTTCAAATATAGGAAAGACATCTTCGGGTTTAAAGATAGAGTACATGTAGCAGAGAGCGTCGTTTAATATTCGTAAATAGCCACCCGAAGCCATGAGATTTTGCTTTACGGGTTGAATCAGAGAACCACATTCAAGTTCTTTCAGTATGCGAATATACTTATAGGGATTTTCCAAAATAAGAGACCCGTGTTGTGGCAATATACGGTCAATGGCATAATTTTCGAGAGAGGTCATTACAGGTCTTAGAATAGCATTGCTAGGCATATAATGTTCATGAAAAGCAATCATTTTATTTTCATATTGCTCATCGGCATAAAGGGTTCTGTTGTAGGTGAAAGCACCAAAGAGGTCTCCTGAAAACAAAGTTTTACTCCTGGCGTCATACGTTACAAAGGACCCTGCAAAGTGAAGATAGGGCGCAGGAATAAATTCAATGACCCGACCAGACTTTAGGGTTAGTCGATTGTGGTGTTCTTCAATTAAATAGTAGGGAGAAGTAATATTGTAGTATTGAATAAGGGTCATGGTCCGCCATGAAGTCACGATGGAAGCCTCTAAACCCTGAGCTTCTAAATAGGGAACGCCGCCACAAAAGTCAGGGTCTTCATGATCTAAAACCACATATTTAACTTGAGACAGCGGCATCACTTCTTTAATTTTGTTGAGGACAAGTTCAATATCCATCACAGAACCAGGGTCAATCAAAATACCTTCATCTCCGTCTACCAATAAATAAGGGTGACAGTCCAGACCTTTTGAGGTGTGCAAGTCTCCAACATGATAAATTTCAGGTGTTAAAGCGAGAGCATGGGGCATAGGGTGTACCTCCAAAAGTGTCTTTTTTAAGTATATACCTTTTTTATGACAGAGCATTCAGCACATGGGTTGTTTTTCTTTTTTTATTGGTATGTTCAGCGGGTATGATAGAATAAAGGATATTAAGCAGACAAAATGAAGTCGTAATTGGCGCATATTATTAATAGAAGGAAAGTGAGGATTTTCTCATGAAATATTACATTGTAACAGGTGCATCCAAAGGCCTCGGGGCTGAAATCCTTCAAGTGCTAGCCTCAGAAGATACAACGCTTATTTCAGTATCCAGAAGGGGTTTAAGCGAGGCGCAAAAACTCAGTGTGATTGAAAAAGGTGGCAAAGTCGTAGATTTTAAAGCAGACCTTAGTTTAGAAGGGACTTTAAGTCAAACAGCAGAGAAAATTATGGGTCAAGTTAGCTCTTCAGACGCAACGCAAATTGTCTTAATAAACAACGCTGGAGGGGTAGAACCTATTGCGCCCTTTTATAAGGCAGAAGATGAACTGATTATGGCCAACATCCATTTGAATGTGACAGCACCTATGATTTTAAGCCGCCACTTCGGAAAAGCCTTTAGAAAACTTAACTGCGACCGAAGAATTATCACGGTTTCATCGGGCGCAGGGAAAAGTCCTTACTTTGGCTGGACGTCTTACTGCGCTTCAAAGGCGGCGGTAGATATGATGACCCGAGTGATTGGTCTTGAAGAAGGCGATGATGGCATTTTGGCAGTATCCTTTGGACCTGGTATTATGGACACGGATATGCAGTCCACCATTCGCTCCTCTTCAGAAGAAGACTTCAAAGATTTAGAACGCTTTAAGCAGTTTAAAGAAAATGGCAATTTGCTTACGCCATTAGTGGTGGCAGGTGCTATTAAACGATTGATTGAAGAACCTGTAGTGCAAGGGGCTCTTGTCAATGTCAAAGACTATTTATAAATAGATAAGGAGCACCTATGATTGCAATAGAAAAATTGATTGCCGAACTGGACCTAAAGGACAATTTGATTGAGGCAGTACTGACCCAATCTAGAAATTTAGACGATTTACCTTATGAGCGTGTATTGGTAAAACCTTTGCTGATAAAAAGTGAATTGGTCATACAGTTTGAATGTTTTAAAGGACCTCAGGCTTTTCATGAGAATCTTAAACCAGAAGAAGGAATCCTAAAATTGGCCGACTGGGCATCAAGGGGTTATAAAAGCTTGAAGCTCTATACCCAAAGCTATGACTATGATTTGCTGATTAACCGAAAAGGACAGGCTTCAGTTAAGCGACAATCTCCAACGAAAATAAGGGTATTGGCAGGGCATGACAGAAAAAAACAGTATATTTTAGAAGACGGACAAGCTGTAGATTATCTCATTGCCCTAGGTGTAATGGACGAAAATGGAAAAGTCTATAAGAAGAAATACGACAAGTTTCGCCAGCTCAATCGCTTCTTAGAATTTGTAGAAGATTGCCTTCCTTCTTTAAACGTAGGGCGTAAAATTCGTATCTTGGACTTTGGCTGCGGAAAAGCCTACCTTACGTTTGCCCTTTATCATTATTTGGTTCAGGTTAAGGGCTTTGATG
The DNA here is from genome assembly GCA_963677505.2 of uncultured Acidaminobacter sp. Taxonomy (GTDB): domain Bacteria; phylum Bacillota; class Clostridia; order Peptostreptococcales; family Acidaminobacteraceae; genus JBGSUZ01. The sequence continues at coordinate 35,331 of CAXXWB010000036.1, read as the reverse complement.
TGGAAATTATCGGACTTGATCTTAAAACCGATGTAATTGCCTACTGTAATGAAGTCGCTCAAAATGTGAATTACAAAGGCCTTAAGTTTATAGAAGGGGATATTCGTGATTTTGATCAAGAAGGGCAAATTGACATGGTGGTGACGCTCCATGCCTGTGATAACGCCACTGACGAAGCTTTAGCGAAAGCTGTGTTGTGGGGCGCGCGTGTAATTTTAAGCGTACCCTGTTGTCAGCATGAATTTTTCAAACAACTGAGTCAACCGACTTTAGAACCTATTTTAAAGCATGGCATATTAAGAGATAAAATGAACAGTCTGGTCACGGATTCTCTTAGAGGTCTAGCTTTGGAGGCATTAGGTTATGAGGTTCAAATGCTAGAGTTTATTGATATGACCCATACCCCTAAAAACGTCATGATCAGAGCCTATAAAGGAGAAGCACCTACTTCTTGGAATGCGTTTAATAACTTCAAAAATACCTTTGGCTTAAGGGAAACCTTTATCGAAAAAAGTTTAAAAAGCAAGGCTTTAATTTAAAAAAAGCTCAATTTATAGAGTTCTGTGAGTATTTATAAAAAAACAATCGTATTTTGTATACACAATCGGAAAATCTACAGTATTTACACAAAGAAATTGGCATGTAAAGGTTCAAGTGAATGGATTGGGTTAAAATTAACAATTGTATGCCAGTACACATAGTGATTGACGAAGTGTATATTGTATACTATACTTAGCTTGTAAACGGTATACAAAATAGGTGTAATGAAAACTAGGTTAGGAGGCAAATATTCGATGGCTAAAAAAGTAATGAAAACCATGGATGGTAATACGGCTGCCGCATACGTTTCTTATGCATTTACAGACGTTGCAGCAATTTATCCTATTACCCCATCATCAACAATGGCAGAACTCGTAGACGAATGGGCTGCTTACGGCAAAAAGAATATCTTCGGTCAAGAAGTTCAAGTAACTGAGCTTCAATCAGAAGCAGGTGCTGCTGGTGCAGTTCACGGTTCACTTCAAGCTGGTGCTTTAACAACTACATTTACGGCTTCACAAGGTCTTCTCCTTATGATTCCTAACATGTACAAAATTGCTGGTGAGCTTCTTCCAGGCGTATTCCACGTATCAGCACGTTGTGTATCTTCACACGCACTTAACATCTTTGGCGATCATTCAGACGTTATGGCAGCAAGACAAACTGGTTTTGCATTGTTGGCATCTAGTTCAGTTCAAGAAGTTATGGACCTTGGTGGTGTAGCTCACCTTGCTGCTATCAAATCAAGAATTCCTTTCGTTCACTTCTTTGACGGTTTCAGAACATCACACGAAATTCAAAAAATCGAAACAATCGAATACGATGAGTTTGCTAAACTTGTTGACAGAGATGCTCTTAACGCATTCAGAAATGGTGCACTCAGCCCAGAACATCCTGTAACAAGAGGTACTGCTCAAAACCCTGATATCTTCTTCCAAGCTAGAGAAGCTTGTAACAGCTTCTACGATGCAGTTCCTGCAGTTGTAGCGGATTACATGAAAGACATCAGCAAAATCACTGGCAGAGATTACGCGCCATTTAATTACTACGGTGCACCAGATGCTGAAAACATCATCATCGCAATGGGTTCTGTTTGTGAAGCAATCGAAGAAACAATTGACTACTTGAATGCTAGAGGCGAAAAAGTTGGTCTTATCAAAGTAAGACTTTACAGACCATTCGCTCCTGAATATATGTTAGAAGTTATGCCAAAAACAGTTAAGAAAATTGCTGTTCTTGACAGAACTAAAGAACCAGGCGCTATAGGCGAACCACTTTACCTTGACATTAGAAGTGCTTTCTACGGTCAAGAAAATGCACCGGTTATTATCGGCGGCAGATACGGTCTTGGTTCAAAAGATACAACACCTTCAGAAATCAAAGCTGTATATGCAAACCTTGCTTCAGCTGCTCCTAAAAACGGTTTCACAATCGCAATCAATGATGATGTGACTAACCTTTCATTGGATTCTTCTGACAAAATCGTTGCTGAAAAAGCTGGTACAGTAAGATGTAAATTCTGGGGTCTTGGCTCAGATGGTACAGTTGGTGCTAACAAATCAGCGATCAAAATCATCGGTGACAAAACTGACCTTTACGCACAAGGTTACTTCTCATACGATTCTAAAAAATCAGGCGGGATCACTGTATCTCACTTAAGATTTGGTAAAGAAAAAATTCAATCAACTTACTTGATTGATGAAGCAGATTATATTGCTTGTCACAACCAATCTTATGTTAACCAATACGATCTTCTTAAAGGCCTTAAAAAAGGTGGTACTTTTGTACTTAACTGTACTTGGAACCAAGAAGAAGTTGAAGCTAACTTGCCTGCTAAAATGAAGAACTACATCGCTAAAAACGAAATTAAATTCTTCACACTTGACGGTACAGGTCTTGCTACAGAAATCGGTCTTGGCAACAGAATCAACATGATCATGCAATCTGCATTCTTCAAGTTGGCTGATGTTATTCCGTTGGAAGATGCAGTTAAATACCTTAAAGAATCTATCTACAAAACATACGGTAAAAAAGGCGATAAAATTGTTAACATGAACTACCAAGCAGTTGACTACGGTATCGAAAAACTCGTTGCTGTTACAGTTCCAGCTGCATGGGCTACTGCAGTAGATGCTGCTCCAGAAGCGGCTAAAGCAGTTCCTGAGTTCATTTCAAAAATCTTGATGCCAATCAATGCACAAGCAGGGGATGATCTTCCTGTTTCTACATTCCTCGGCAGAGAAGACGGTACATTTGATGCAGGTTCTGCAGCATACGAAAAACGTGGTATCGCTGTAAACGTTCCAGCTTGGAAACCAGAAAACTGTATCCAATGTAACCAATGTTCATTTGTTTGTCCTCACTCAGCAATCAGACCTTTCTTATTAACTGAAGAAGAAATGAAGAATGCACCTGCTGGCATGGCGACTATCAAAGCAATGGGTAAAGGCATGGAACACCTCCAATACAAAATGCAAGTGACGCCACTTGACTGTGCTGGTTGTGGTAACTGTGCTGACATCTGTCCTGCTAAAAACAAAGCTTTAGTTATGGAATCGTTAGCAACACAAGTAGCTACTGAAATTCCAAACTGGGATTACCTTGTAACACTTCCTGTTAAAGATGGCTTCATGCCGCTTAACACAGTTAAAGGTAGCCAATTCGCACAACCACTCTTCGAGTTCTCAGGCGCTTGCGCAGGTTGTGGTGAAACACCTTACATCAAAGTGGTTACACAACTCTTTGGTGACAGAATGATGATTGCCAATGCAACAGGCTGTTCTTCAATCTGGGGTGGTTCGGCTCCTGCAACACCTTACACTAAGAATGCAGAAGGCAAAGGTCCTGCTTGGGCAAACTCACTCTTCGAAGATAATGCTGAGTTCGGTTTAGGTATGACTCTTGGCGTAAATGCAATCAGAACACAATTAGCAGATGCTGCTAATGAACTTGTTGGTCTTAATGTTTCTGCAGAAGTAACTGCTGCAATGACAAAATGGCTTGCAGGCATGAACGATGGTACTGCTTCTAAAGCAGTTGCTCCAGAAGTTCTTAAAGTGTTAGATACTAAAGCAGATGGTAAAGCTGCTGAGCTTCTTACATTCTTCAAAAACAACAAAGACTACCTCATCAAGCAATCACAATGGATTCTTGGTGGTGATGGTTGGGCGTATGATATCGGCTTCGGCGGTCTTGACCACGTTCTTGCATCAGGTGAAAATGTAAACGTACTTGTATTCGATACAGAAGTTTACTCAAACACTGGTGGCCAATCTTCTAAATCTACACCAACAGCAGCGGTTGCTAAGTTTGCTGCTTCTGGTAAAAAAATAAAGAAAAAAGACCTTGGTATGATTGCTGCAACTTACGGTTACGTATACGTTGCACAAGTTGCTATGGGCGCTGATAAAAACCAATTCATGAAGGCTCTTCTTGAAGCGGAAGCATATGATGGTCCATCACTCATCATCGCATATGCACCTTGTATCAACCACGGCCTCAAAGAAGGTATGGGAAGAACACAAAACAGAACTAAGGAAGCCGTTGAGTCAGGTTACTGGCATTTATGGAGATTCAACCCTGAGCTTAAAGAGCAAGGTAAGAATCCATTTGTCTTAGATTCTAAAGAACCTTCTACAGACTTCAATACATTTATCATGGGCGAAGCACGTTACACAACTCTTAAACATGAGTTCCCAGAAATTGCGGATGCACTTTATGCAAGAGCTGCTGCTGAAGCTGCTGATAGATACAAAGGCTATGTAAGAATGGCTAACATGGAATACTAATTAGAATTCCAAACTAACCTTTCTAAATAACTTACAATTCGGGTCATTTCGACATTATGTCGGGGTGACCCGTTTTTTTATGTGCTTATTAGGAATTTATCTAATAGATATTGGACAAAAAAATACCCTAGGTCTGGTATTTTAAAAAATACCAGACCTAGGGCGGTTTAGAAATTTTATGGCATTAGTGGTGAAGTTTTACGCCGTCAACTTCGACGTATTTGATACCTAAGAATTTGTCAAGGTGGAAGAAGATATCTTGTTTTTCGTCGAGTAATTCATTAGCAATATAAATTTTGAAACCATCTACTTCGAAAAGTGTAAACTGATCTTGTACAGCTGATTTTGGAGCGCCATATTTAATTTCAGTATGGGCTATGCTCTCCATCATATGGGTGTAGTAAGTTCTTTCAACGAAAACTTCTACGACTTCCTTATGTTTATTGCGGAGATATTCTTCTACTTCAGGGCTTAAAGTGATTTTCATAAAGCTCACTCCTTTTTTATAGGTAGGCAGGTATTCTGCAAAAATTCATAATATGTTATGTTATTGCATATATACCCTAAAACCATAATTATATTCAAAATGAGCATTTATTTTTTTTTATTTACGAATTTTTGTAGAAAGACCAAGGGACTTAAACATCGCCAGATCCCCTGATATATCTTGCCCAGTTGTGGTTAAGTAGTTTCCTGTAATGGTGGCACTGGCACCACTGGTAAAAGCATTTCTACCTGCCTGATCTATTAAGTGGCGGCCCCCACCTAGCCGAATGTCTGCTCTTGGGTGAATCCATCTGAATAGGGCAATCGTTTTAAGAATCTCATTCTGGCTGAGTTTAGGTACGTTTTCAAATGGTGTTCCTATAATAGGGTTTAATAGATTGACAGGCACAGAGACGGCTTCTAAATCTCTTAGGGTGAATATCATGTCCAGGCGGTCGTCCCAAGTTTCTCCCATACCAATGATTCCACCAGAGCAAAGACTAAGTCCTGCACTTTTTGCGGCTTTAAGGGTATCTAGTCGCTCTTGATAACTGTGGGTGGTGCAAAGGGTATTGTAAAAATTCTGACTGGACTCCAAATTGTGATGGTACATTTTTACCCCAGCCGCTTTAAGGGCCCTAAGTCCTTCTTCGGTCATAATGCCTAAAGAAGCACACAGGGAGATGGAACTGTCTCTGCTGAGGCGAAGATAATGCTGAAGGGTTTTCACAAGGTCATCCTTCTCAATGCCACGACCGCTCATGACCAAAGAAAAGCGGTGAATTCCTGCGGCTTCGTTTTCTTTTGCCATTTCCAAGATAGGCTGGTAGGCTAAAAGTTCATAAGTTTCAACTTCTGTATCGTAGTGGGCAGATTGAGCGCAGAATTTGCAGTTTTCTGTGCATTTGCCACTTTTTGCATTGATAATGCTACAAAGTTCAATGTTATTGCCAAGGAAATGACAGCGGATCCCATCGGCTAAGGACAAAAGATCTTTGAACTGAGGGCTGTCATATGAAATGGCAACTAAGGACACAGCCTCTTCACGACTAAGGGTATAACCGCTGATAATTTTAGATTGAAGTTCATTTAAATCGTCTAAGAGTGTTGGATTGGGTTGGGTAATGGACATAATAACTCCTTATCGGTAAGTACTCTAGAGTAAAATAATAACCTTTAATAAGCATAATAGAAAAGAAGGGGATTGTAAACCTGTATATAAAAACAGGTTTACAATCCCCTTTCGCAAATGTAATTTTCTAAGATCTAGCAAGAACGACATTTCTGATAGCGGTTGAGTTTTCCGATGAGTGAAAGGGCTACAGGTTTAGACGAACTAGGGTCTTGACCTGTAATAAGTTCATGGTCTTCCATGATAAATCCTTTATCTGGAAACTCATCGAATAAGACCAGTGCCCCCATTTTTTTCCAAAAGCTCGCTAACACGTAGTAACGGTTCTCCTGCAAAAATCTCAGACTCCCTGAGGCGGTCCACTGATTCTGGGGTACAAGTCATTTGATAATCTTCGTAGGCCCAGGTTTCATCGGATTTTAAGTCGTAGGCTAAGGCAATGGCGCCATGCCCAATGGCAGCTGTAGGTTTACAGTGGCGATGCATGTGTTTTAAAATATGCTTAATGGTGGCTTCTTTCCAGAAGTCTACTAAGGTGGCGTATCCTCCTGGAATTAGGAGACCATCTACGGTGCCAAGAAATTCTTCTGTCATCTTATCTAAACTGAGAGGCAGGAGGAGTTGAGTATTGTCCTCAATTAAATGTTCGTAGAAAAGACGCTCATCTTCATTGACATCGCATAATGAGTTAGGGTCTATGAAAGGCGTTTCACCATTAGGGGTTGCAAAGATAACCTGATAGTCATTTTGTTTGAGAATTTTCACAGGAACGGCAAGCTCCTTAAGATGATAACCCACCATACAAGCGTGGTTCGGATTGAATTTTAAAAATCGTGAACTAGGAAGGATTACGAGTACTTTACCAGCAGACATAAGCAGACCTCCTTATATGTCGTGTTATGGTTTATTTATATCCTTTGAAAAGAGAATCAAACCCATAGTTGAGCAGTGGGACAAGAAGTTTGATTGGATTCGATTGGAAGGAAAATTCGTGATATAATAATATTGAAGGCATAAAAACAGTTGGTCCATCAATGCCCCTTTCAGGAGGTCGGATTATGTTAGAAATTAAAATTCCTGCTTTAGGACAATTTATCTTTAAACATATTGTATTTGATTTCAATGGTACTTTGGCGACAGACGGCGTGATTACGCCTAAGATTGAAAATAGATTGATATCCCTATGCAAAAAAAATGGAGGTTCATGTGATTACCATGGACACCTATGGGACTGTCGCAGCGCAACTAAATCATTTACCGGTTCAAGTGGCAGTTTTAAATGCTGAAAGAGGAACTGACGAAAAAGAAAAGTACATTCAAGCCTTGGGTTCAGACCGCTGTATTGCAGTAGGCAACGGTAGTAATGACGGCAAAATGCTTAGAGAAGCTATGCTCAGCATAGCTGTGATTGGTAAAGAGGGTTTATCTCAAAAGGCTTTAAAAGATGCAGATATCTTTTTTACTTCTATAGACGATGTTTTTGACAGCTTAGAGAATCCTTCTAGGTTGACGGCAACGCTTAGAGAATAAGGGGTTTATGTGATGGTAGAGACAAAGGGAAAGACCATGACGCTGACAGAGAGCTTGATTACCTTAGCCGTTGTGGTGACTTGCATAGCAGGAAGTGTTATTTTAAAGATCTCCATGTTTTACGGTTTTGCCACAGCCAATTTGACGTTGTGGCTTTTTTACAGTAAACTAGGTTATTCAAAACGCATATTGATTCAAGAGGCAGGTCGAGCGATTTACAACTGCCGAATTGTTTATATTGTCATCTTTTTGATGGGAGCCTCGATTTCCAGTTGGCTGGCCAGCGGTGTTATTCCTGCCATTATCTTATATGGGATGAATTTATTTACCCCACAAATTTTTCTGGTGATGGCCTTTTGGATTTGTTTAATTGTGGCCATGATTATGGGTACAGCTCTTGGAACCATCAGTACCGTTGGTATTGCCTTGTTAGGCATTGGACAAGGATTTGGACTACCCCTTCCTATGGTGCTGGGAGCCATTGTTTCAGGGGCCTATGTTTCAGACAAACTTTCCCCTATTTCAGGTCTGGTCAATATGAATTTAGGAATTTCAAATATCGACTTTAAAGATTTTTTCAAACGATCGATGGCAACGTTTATACCGGTTGTACTGATTTCTTCCATCTTTTACTTATGGTTGGGCATTAGAACGGCAGGTAGTGGCTTAGTTTCAGATACAGGCACTTTAAAAAGCGCACTGGAAAGTACTTATCACCTCAGCCCTTGGTTATTTTTAATGCCTCTTTTGCTGATTGGATTGACCGTATATGGTGTAAAAATCCACAAAAGCATGAGTTTATGCATTCTTGTTGGGGTGGGAATTGCAATATTTTATCAAGGCTTTGAACCTATGATCGTCTTTAAATGGCTGATCAATGGATTTGCCCTTGACGACAGTGCTGGCATGCTGACAAGCCTTCTTAAGGGTGGTGGCATTGTTCCTATGCTGGAAGTGTTGCTGATTGTGGCTTGCGCCGTAGCTTTTTCGGGTATGATAGAAGTGACTGGGGCTCTTCAACCCTTTATCAACCGAATTGTAAAGGCTACAGATGGCATTGGCAGTACACAAATGAAAACAGGGCTCCTCAGCATTATTTTCTTAAGCATTGGTTGCGACCAATCTTTAGCCATTATTTTGCCAGTCAAGGGACTTAGAGGCCATTACGAAGAACTTGGATTAGATCAGGTCGACCTTTCGAGGGTCGTTTTTGATACAGGTGTCATGTTGGCACCCATAGAATTTTGGAATGTGAATACCATCATCATTACAGCCATGACAGGACTCGGTGCGGGACAATATGGTCCCTATGCCATTTTAATTTGGATATTTCCACTGGTTGCCACAGCCTATGGATACATTGTACAGTGGCGAAAAAGGAGCTTAATACATGAAGAATTTTAAAATTTCCATTGCTTATGACGGCGCAAAATATAAAGGCTGGCAGAAGCTTGGTGGAGACGATGCTGACAAGACGGTTCAAGGCAAAATTGAAGCTGTTCTCAGCAAATGTTTTAGCAGAACCATTGAAATCAATGGCGCAAGCAGAACTGATGCAGGGGTTCATGCTTTGGAGCAAATTGCAAACTTTAAGGTGAAATCACAAGTGCATCCTAGAGAAATTGCCCTTTACCTAAGAACATATTTGCCAGAAGATATTTCAATAAAGAATGTTCAAGAAGTAGACGAACAGTTCCATGCAAGATTTAACGCGAAATCTAAGACTTATGTTTATCAAATCTGGGCATCAGAAGTTTTAGATCCCTTCAAACGCAAATATGTTTGGCATATTGCTAAGAAATTAGACATAGAGGCTATGAATAAAGCGGCTAAGGCTTTCCTTGGGACTCATGATTTTACAACTTTTACCAATGCTAAAAGCAAGAAGAAATCCATGGAACGTACTATTCAGAATGTTGAAATTCAAAGAGATGGCGCAATGCTCACCATTCGCATCACTGGCGACGGATTCCTTCACAACATGGCCCGTAAAATGGTAGGCATGTTGGTGGAAGTTGGTCTTGGAGAAATTCAACCTGAAAGAATTACTCAAGCGGTAGAGGCAAAGGACAGAGCCCTCAATAGCCCGCTTGCACCTTCTCAAGGCTTATTCCTTGAAAAAATTCATTACGAAGCTTAGGTTCAAGTGCCTAACCAATAGATTCAAAGGTTCGAATCCAATAAAAAAAGACCCACCGCTGATTAAAAGCGGTGGGTCTTTTGACGTTATTAGCATAGTACCGTTATTAAATTTCCACTTCGTCGCCGTCTTTTGGAACGACAACGTTTACATGAAATTTCTCTCGGATGGTGTCTGCATGCTCATAAATGAGGGGTGGTTCTCCGTGTGTTGCAAAGACGGTTTTAACGCCCTGAATGTGAGAAAGCCACCTGAGGAGCATAGGAGAATCGGCGTGACCTGAGAAGCCGTGTAGGCTGTATATTTTTGCATTGACCTTTATGTCTTCGTTAAAGAGTCTTGCGCTAGGAAGACCTTCTTGAAGGCTCTGCCTAAGGTCCCTTCACCTTGGTAGCCAATAAAGACTAAACGAGTTTCTTTTTTCCACAAGTAATGCTTTAAGTGGTGGCGAATACGCCCAGCTTCACACATACCGCTAGCAGAGATAATCACCTTAGACTCAGGGGAACGATTGAGCGCCATAGAAGTCTGGTGATCCCGAATGTAATGCACATTTGGGGCTTCCATAGGATTGAACCCTCTTTCATAGAGGGCTGTAATTTCGGGCTTTAAATACTTCTGATGACGTTTATAGACCTGTGTGGCTTCAATAGCCAAGGGACTGTCGATGTAGATGGGAATAGCATCGAAGGCATCTTGACGACCTTGGCTTTCGTAGTGCGTTTTTAAAATATACAAAACTTCTTGGGTACGACCTAGGGAAAATGAAGGGATAATGACCGTACCGCCATCAATCATTGCATTTTCAATGATCTCAGCTAAGTAGGCCCCTCTTTCTTCAACGTGGGTATGGGTTTTTGTAGCATATGTAGACTCCATAATCACATAGTCTGCCGCATTAAAGTAAGACGGAGAATTGAGTAAGGGGTTAAATCCTGTGCCTAAATCCCCTGAAAATACTAAGGTTTTAGGTTTCCCGTGTTCTCGGATGGTCAGGCGAACAGAAGCGGACCCCAATAAATGACCTGCTTCAATAAATTCAAATTGAATAAAATCATCAACTTCTTTGATAACCTCGTAAGGTAGAGGGTATAGATAGACAGAGCAGTTTTCTGCATCTTCAGATGTGAAAAGGGGCTCAATAGAATCAAGACCTGCACGCATACGCTTGCGATTTTCCCAATCGTTTTCTTCCTCGTGGATTTTTCCGCTGTCTTTAAGCATTAAAGCGGCAAGGTCCGCCGTTGGGTATGTGCAGTAGATTTTTCCTGTAAAACCTGCTTTAGTAAGCAGTGGGAGTCTGCCACAGTGATCGATATGGGCGTGGGTAAGAATGACAAAATCAATACTTTTGGGGTCAAAGGGCAGTTCGTCGTAGTTTTGGCGATTGATTTCAGGGAGACCTTGGAACTGACCGAAGTCGATTAAAAATCGGGTTTTTCCAGTATCAATCAAGTAATTGGAGCCTGTAACTTGTTCTGCAGCACCTAAGAATTTAATTTTCATAAGAAACACCTCTTATGATTATTATACCCGACTTGAAGTCAGAATTCATTGATTTTATACACCGTAAGTAATTGGATATGTTATAATATGACCGAGGTGATGACACGTGAAAATGCTAAAAGTAATGGAAAAACGTAGAACAGTAAGGGAATATGACCAAGCACCCCTTAATGCTGTTACAATGACAGCCATCGAAGATCTTATTGAATCGATGCCTATTTTTACGGGAACAGAAAAAGTTGATTTTATCGTTCTTGAAAATGGAGAAACTGTTTTTGAAGCGCTCAAGGGCGTTGCTGGATACAATGGTCATATGATTGAAGCACCACATTATTTTTTAATCACTTGCTCAGGAGACGCTGCAGATTATCAGACTGTAGGGTACTTAGGCGAATGGTTGGCACTACAATTGGCTAAAAAAGATATTGGCACTTGCTGGATTTCGGTCAACGACAACCGAGAAATGGTTCAGTCAAAATTGGAAATCGAAATTGACGGTACTATTGCAGCGCTAATGGCTTTTGGTGAACCAAAAGAAGATAAAAAACTTTCGAAAATCTATACATTTGGCGAAACTACGCGACAACAAAGTCAAAGAAAATTCGAAGAATCTGACAGTTTGGTTAAAGATGAAAATTATGCGTATAAAAATGCAATCACAGAATTCGTTTATTTAAAATCATTTGGAACTGAAATGGAATACGACGAAATTGCAAAACGTGGTTTAGATGAAGTGTTCTACTATATGAGAAATGCACCATCTTGGGGGAACTTGCAACCTTGGAAGTTCATTCTTGTCAGCGATTGTATAGTTCTTGCTATGGAAAAGAATCCCGAGATAGAGCAATACATACAAGATGTAGATGCGGGTATTGCTATGCTTTACTTTGAAGTTGCAATGCATGACAATGGATTAGCGGGCAAGTGGAATCTTGATACTGAAGCATACGCACAAAAGCTATCTATCCCTGAAAATTACAACCTTATCGGATATTATTGCTAAGAGTGTCTATACTTTTAACATGAAATACTTGAGTCTCCATAGGGTTTGTGATACCCTTATTAAGGAAATATTGTGTCCTTAATTTGGTCCTGTGAGACAAAAGGAGAATAAAAAATGGAAAGAAAAGACTATGCGAAACTTTTATTAGACATTGAGGCAGTTGCTATTAGAGGCGAAAGCGAGCTCTTCACATGGGCTTCGGGTATAAAATCGCCAATCTATTGCGACAACCGTTTAACCATTAGCTATCCTGACGTGAGACGTGCCATTGCCAAAGGCTTGGTAGACTTAGTTGCTAAGGATTTTGAGAATAACTTTGATGTGGTTGCTGCAACGGCAACAGCGGGGATTCCTCATGGCGCTTGGGTTGCGGAACTTTTGAATAAACCAATGGTTTATGTCAGATCTTCAAGCAAAGATCACGGTAAAGAAAACTTGATAGAAGGCTTAGTTAAAAAAGGACAGAGAGCCGTATTGATAGAAGATCTAATCTCAACTGGGGGAAGTTCTCTAAAGTGCGTGGAAGCCCTTCAAAAAGAAGGCGTAGAGGTTCTTAAAGTATATGGTATTTTCAATTATGGCTTAAAAGAAGCGATTGACCGCTTTAAACTTGCAGGGGTCTCTTATGAAACCCTGACCGATTATTCAACTTTATTGGATTTGGTACAAGAACAAGGCAAATTCTCCGCTGAGCAAGTGGACAGACTGCGCATGTTCAGTGAAAATCCTAGAATATTCACAAAATAACAACTTTTTCAGAATGCTTTGACATACTGATTGTACTGTGATATAGTTGTCCATGTTCTCTAAGAGGACGGACACGATCTATTAGCTCAGTCGGTAGAGCATCTGACTTTTAATCAGGGTGTCCCGCGTTCGAGTCGCGGATGGATCACCAAAAAATAAACCCCGAGTTTTACACTTATGTAGAACTCGGGGTTTTCTCGTTGTAGCATTGCTTTACATCGTTATAAAAACATTGGTATAATCGTCAATAGAGATAGTTGGGTGGTTTGGAAAAACCGCTTCAAGAACATTAGGAGGAATTAACATTGAGATTGAGAAAAAGACCTGAAACCCAAGAGAAAATGATCAAATACAGCGAATATTATTTGATTAATAACTCTGTTCATAAAAAAGGTGATTGGCAATCGGTTTTCGAAAATGAAAATCCAATTCATTTTGGAAATTGGCTGCGGTAAGGGACAATTTGTTTTAGGCCTTGCAGCTTTAAACCCAGATATCAACTATGTGGCCATGGAGCTTCAGGAAGAGGTTATTGCCCAAGCGTTAAAAAAAGCAACGAAGACAGGCCTTAAAAATGTACGGTTTATTCGAGAAAACGCAAATCTCGTCGACGAGATTTTTGCAGAGGGCGAAGTGGACAGAATCTATCTTAATTTTTCTGACCCGTGGCCAAAGTCGAGACACTACAAGCGACGTTTAACCTACCGAGATTATCTAAAAAAATACAGTCATATTCTTAAAAAAGGTGAGTGGGTATACTTTAAAACCGACAATTTGCATCTTTTCGAATTTAGCTTAAATGAATTTGCAACATTAAAGTTAGAACTTAGAAAAATTTCATTAGACCTTCACCGTCGCCCTATAGAAGGGGACATTGTGACGGAATACGAAGAAAAATTCAGTGGTCTAGGCTTTAAAATTAACCGTGCTGAAATTAATTTGGATCAATTGAGAGACGCTTAAAACCCAAGAATTGAATGGAGGCGTTCAGAGTGGATCAACGGCTCAAGAAGATAATATTTGCTCTACTATTGGTGATCCTTGTTGTCGCATTTTATGAAGGGTACTTTTTACTTGCAACCATCGATTGGCTCCGCATGCCAATGGTAGGCTTTATTCGCACCTTTTTTAACTGGGCATTTGGACTTTATCTCATTATGGTTGGGGTGGTCATTTTTCTAGAGAATAAAAATCCTGCCAAGACCTTGTCGTGGCTGCTGATATTGTCTCTCTTACCGGTCATAGGATTTGTTTTTTACATCTTGTTTGGCAGGAATTATCGTTACAAATTTCGCTCCAGAAAAAAAGGGACCCTCTCTAGAAGCAAGTTAGACCAGACGGCATCCTTGCAAAAAGAAATGATCGATTATATTGATCTCTTTGGCAACAATGAAAGTTATGTAAACAATAGGTTGATAAGTTTATTATTAAAAAACTCTAATGCCCCTTTTTCAGTCAACAACTGGGCGGAGGTTCTCACCAATGGTGAAGCCACCTATGCAAGCATGATCGATGCCATGATGGAAGCCAAAAGTCATATTCACTTCGAATTCTTTATCATTCGAGACGATGACATTGGCAATCAAATTAAAAATGTTTTAATCACCAAGGCGAGAGAAGGCGTAAAAGTTAGAGTGATATATGACAGTGTAGGGTGTTGGCGCCTTGGGAAAAGCTTTCTAAATGAGCTTAAAAACGGGGGGCTGTGAAGTCGTGCCTTTCTTCCCAGTTGTATTTCCTATTCTGTCCAGAGAATTGAACTATCGAAATCACCGAAAAATAATTGTGGTAGATGGCCGTGTGGGCTTCTTAGGCGGTTTAAATATAGGCGATGAATACCTCGGCAAGAATGAAAGTTTAGGTTTTTTGGCGAGATACCCATATCAAAGTCTTAGGGGAAGCGGTGTATTCTCTTCAGGATATCTTCTTAAACGACTGGTATTTCTTAACCAAACAGGCTCTAGACGAAGAAGAAGTATTCCCGAAATTAGGAGCGTGTGGAGAATCCACCATGCAAATTGCCGCCAGTGGACCTGACTCGGACTGGAAACCTATTTTACAGGCTTACTTCACTATGATTGCCACAGCAGAGGACCGTATTTGGATTACCACACCTTACTTAGTGCCAGAAGAAAGTATTAAAATGGGACTCATTACAGCGGCCCTCAGCGGTATAGACGTTAAGATTATCATTCCATCGAAACCAGACCATTTCTTTGTTTATTGGGCATCTCAAGACAATATTCAGGAATTGCTGGAAGCGGGCGTAAAAATCTATCGGTACAAGAAGGGCTTTATTCACAGTAAGATTGTAATGGTAGATGGCATTGGTGCAACAGTGGGTACGGCGAATTTAGATATTAGAAGTTTAGAAATTAATTTCGAGGTCAATGCCTTTTTATATGACCGCGAAGTGGTCAAACGCTTGGAGCAAGACTTTATCCAAGACATGAACGACAGCGATATGGTGGTGTTAGAAACCTTTAAAAACCGTCCGAAGTGGCAAAAATTCTTAGAAGCGGCGGGAAGACTGGTATCACCAATTCAATAGTATCTTTTGAAGGAGGCTCTTTGTGGTATTTTATTTGCTTGTAATTGGAATTGTTATTTTAGACCGACTATCAAAAATTTTAGCGGTAAAATATTTAGCACCAATAGGGAGTTATCCCTTGATTAAAGACATCTTCCACCTGACTTTTGCCAAAAATGACGGTGCAGCGTTCAGTATTTTGAGCAATAAGCAGTTGTTCCTTATTATTGTCACAGCCATTGTCATCTGTTTTGTCCTTGGCCTTCTTTATAAAAGTGTGAGCACAGGGGCGAGTCCTTGGTTTAGTCTTTCTCTGGCTCTGATTGCTGGTGGGGCTATTGGGAACTGGATTGATCGGATTGTTTATAATTACGTTGTAGATTATTTTGAATTCAGATTTATCAATTTTGCCATTTTTAACGTAGCGGATGTCTTCATTGTTTGTGGCACCATTTTGATGTGCTATTTAGTCATTTTTAAGAACGTTGAATTGAAATAATAAGACATAAGGTCCTTCGGTTGAAGGGCCTTTTTTTCTTGCCCAGAAAGGTCCAAAGCGATTTTTCCTGACTCTAGCAATATCAGCCTGTCTCCGTACTGAATGGCTTGCTCAAGGTCGTGGGTAATCATAAGGGTGGTAATGTGGTGGGTTTCCACAAAACGTGCAGTGAGGGCCATGATGCGCTCAGAGGTCTTAGGGTCCAGGGCTGCGGTATGCTCGTCTAGAAGTAATAACTTAGGTGTGGTTAAAAGACTCATGGCTAAGGTCAAGGCTTGTCTTTGACCACCTGACAAACTTTTTACAGGTGTGTCTAAAAATTTTTCCAGTCCCATATCTAAGTCTTGTAAAATTTCTGCATAAGCTTTTCTCATTTGTCCTTGCGTTTCTTTGCCTGATGGCAATGCTTTTTGGAGTCCAAAGGACTTTCCTTTGGCAGCCACCAAAGCCATGTTTTCCATAATGGTCATTGAACCAATCGTACCTAAGCTGGTATTTTGATGAACAGTTGCAATGTAACCCTGTCTTTCGTGGGGAGAGCAGCGCTGAATTTCGTGACCATCCACTAGGATTTGACCTTCATCTGGGAAAACGTTCCCTGTTATAAGACCCACTAAAGTAGATTTTCCTGCGCCGTTTGAGCCGATGAGAATATTAAAACTACCTGGCTTTAGGTCAAGATTAAATTGTGTCAGAACCTTGGCGGTTTGATGATCGGTAGTGTAAGTTTTGGATAAACCCCGACATTGTAACATTGGAAGACCTCCTATTGAGAATGAAACCCTTTCTGCGAAGGGCTGGTGAGAGCATGAGTACAATTAAAGCAGCCGTGATGAGCTTAATATCGCTAGGGGGGAACCCCGATGCTGAAAGCCAGTCCGATAATGGCTCTGTAGGACAGACTGCCAAGAATAACTGACTTGAATAGACGTTCCCCGATAATGACGGAGGCAAGACCTGCCACCATAATGCCTAGACCCATGCCAATGTCGGCATAACCTTGATAAAGAGCCATCAGTGCGCCAGAAAAGGCAACTAAGCTGTTGGCAATCATAAGACCGAGAACCTTGTAATGGGATGGGTTTAGTCCAAGACTGGTAACAAAGGCAGGATTTTCTCCTGTGGCCCGAATCATCATACCGATTCGGCTTTTATAAAAGCGGTCTAGGGTCAGTTTCACAAGGCCTAGGAGAAGGAGAATGGAGAAGATGGCCTGCTCACCTTGAAAGGGATGACTTAATCCCAAGAGGGGTGTATTGGGTCTGCCCATGATTCTCAAATTAATGCTGTAGAGGGCAATCATAACCAATATGCCTGATAATAAGTCTGAAAGTTTCAACTTAGTATGAAGGAGACCTGTGAGCAAACCTGCCAACAAACCGCCTAGAATGCTTAGAAGCAGACAAATGGTCAAGGGAAGATGTAGGGTAAGTCCCGTAGCGCAGATGGCAGCACCGAGGGGGAAGCTACCATCTACACTTAAATCTGGGAAGTTGAGTTGCTTATAACTCAGGTGCACCCCATAAGACATAATGGCAAATATTGCACCTAAAGTAATGATGTTGATGATCATATGGGGGACCTTCTTTCTCTTCTAAGGATGAGGGGATCTGTCGTCAGGTATGTGAGTTTACTGACTTGTTGGTTAATCGACTAGGTTTTCTTTTAAAGCTTCTGGAACCGTGATTTTAAAACGAGTGGCAGCTTTTTTAGAAATGATGAGTTTTGTATTGGCAACGGTTTCAATCGGTAAGCTGTCGATGCTTTCACCTTTGAGTATTTTTGCTGCCATAAGACCTGTTTGATAGCCAATGTCATAGTTGTCAATGCCATCTGTGGCAAGTGCACCGCTCGTTACGTAGTTTTCAACGGCGCCGATAATAGGGATATTGGCCGCATCTGCTTTTTGGGCAAGAAGGGAAAAGGCTGTAGCAAGACTATTGTCAACGTGTGCATAGAAAACGTCGGAGTTAGAGAGAACTTGATCGATGGCTTGTGGCATGTCGTTGGTGTTTGAAACCCCTGTGCTGATAATTTCAAGACCAAGTTCTTTTCCAATGGTCTTTGCCATTTCCACTTGAACCACAGAATTTTGTTCGCCCGTGTTGTAGACCATACCTACGGTTTTAGCTTCTGGAAGGAGTTTCTTCAAAAGTTCCAGTTGTTTTTTAATTGGGGTCATATCGCTGACACCTGTAATGCCTTTTGCTTCAAGACCAGCCCCTTTAGGGTCTGTCACGGCTGAGAAGATTACTGGAACTTCTTTAACGGCTTGGAAAGCGGCTTGGGCAGAAGGGGTAGTAATGGCAATGACTAATTTTTTCTTCTTATCGTTGAATTTTTGAGCAATAAGTTGAGTGTTTTCCATGCTGCCTTGAGCGTTTTGATAATCGATTTTTAAATTAGAGGATGAATCAAAACCTTGATCTTTAAGGGCTGCTTCTATACCATTTCTAATTAAATCGAGAGAAGGGTGTTCTACGATTTGAGTAATGCCAATTTCTACGATTTCAGAACTTGCTGCGGCAGGTTCTGAACTGGTTGCTTCAGGCTTTGTGCTGGTACAGCCAAAAGCCAATAGACTAGTGCTGATCATAGAAAGAATCAATGTGCCTTTGACTAGGGATTTTGCTGAGAAAGTGTTTTTCATAGGGAGTGCCTCCTTTGGATTTGGGTGAGTGTAACATGCAAGTCCAAAGCGAGAGAGTGAGGAATGAGTTAGGTGAACGGGAACCCGATTATTTGGCGAGAACTTCATTTTGCCAAATAAAAAAGCCCTCTATCTGCGTTTAGCAAATAGAGGGCGAATGATTCGCGGTACCACCTCTGATTAGCAGCGGTTGCTGCTATCTTTTTCAAATACAGGCGATGACGGTCGTTTTAATACGCTGTGCGCATTTTTAAACCTTATTGCCGATATTCTATCTCTGTAACGGGAGAAACCCGTGTCGCCTACTAAAATTTCAGCTTCCACTCATGAGTCCATTCGAATACGGAGTTCCTGTCAAGCTTCCACCTATGCTCAACTCTCTATTAGGGTCTTCTGTATTTTACTACTCTCAATCTACGCTTTGTTATGAAATTATACTGAGTCGATTTGTCATCGGCTGAGTGAACTAATTTTTATCATTTAATCACAGACTGACAGTTTGGTCAAGTCATATTTTGAAAATTATAAATATTTTTTAATCATTGCTGGTGCTCTTCTGCATTTCTCTTCAGAAACAGCACAAGGAGCAAAACGGAGTCCTTTTTGTAACGGAATCACAAAGAGGTTGTCCTCTTTTAACTTTGCAGCAATAGCCATTGGGTCATTGCAAGGGATTGAAACGAAGAAGCCCGCTGTAAAGGGTACAGTTGTCAAACCACATGCTTTTGATGCTTCGATAAAAGCGTTGTTTCGGCGGTCGAGAAGCAATCTGAATTCTTCTCTTTCGGTTTCAATGGCATTGTAGTATTCAGGGTCTTTATAAGCATCTGCAAGGGCATACATTGCCGCTATTGTGCCATTTGACCATGCTCCACGGTTAGAGAAGGAGCAAACGTCTTTGAATTCTGTGGCAATTTCTTGGTTTGCCGCAACACAGATAATAGCCCCACAGCGCATGCCGTAGAGGGTGTAACCTTTAGACATACTAAAACCTACAAGGACAAGGAAATTGTCTGGTAAGTTGTCAAAGTTTCTAAAGAATCTTCTTGTATCTTCTGCAGTGCCAGCAAAATCAATATAAGCTACGTCTACAAAGAGAACGATTTTTTTGCCTGTCTCAAGTGCTTTGGCGCGGATAAAACTGTTGATTTCTTCCCATTCTTTGTCAGAAACACTGTAGCCAGTTGGGTTGTGGGCTGGTGTATTTAAAATAATCAAAATGCGATCTTGAGTTTTAAGTAAATTTTCGACTTCAACTTTAAAAGAATTCATATCCATGCTGTTGGTTTCAAAGTCAAAGTAGTTAAAGGTTCTAATTTTTCTGCCGTGTTCTTCAGCAATGGTTTTGTAAGGTGCCCAGTACCAATTGGCTGTGAGAATTTCGTCGCCCATGTCGGTATAATTCCAAACGGCATGTTTGATAGCACCAGTTCCACCAGGTGTTGCCACCGCTTCAATAAAGCCTTTTGGTGTGAAATCTTTAAAGCAAGCTTTTTGGACGTTGGTTAGATAGTCGGGAATTCCTGCAATCGGAGCGTATTCAGCCAATTTTGCGTCAGACATTTCTCTTATGTGCTGCATAACGGAATTGAAAAATACAGGATCGCCCTCATCATCCATAAGAGCACCAATGGTTGCATTGATTACAGCGCTTTTTCCAAATTTTTTCTCAGCGTCTTGAGCCTCTTTGCTGGTACCGAAGATGATGTCTGGAACAATAGGTCGTTTTGAGTGAGCAGCGACCATAGAATGAATCGTCATGGTTTGAATCCTCCTTTAAGAAATTGACTCTAATGAATCCAATGAAACAGGATTTTAGAAATATAAGAATATTTAAACTTATCTTAAAAATATCATAACAGAAAATGTTCTGACAACGCAATTTATTTTGAAAGGTTCAAATTTTTTAATAAACTTTCTTCATAAAAGGGTGCTATAATGATACCGAGGAAATTGATTCAGGAGGGATCCAATTGAAACGATTAGGGCAATTTATTATGTTATGGACAAAATGGATGGGAATTGCTTTGGGTGTAAGCGTTCTCCTTGGCGCAGTTGTTGCTGTAATCGCCAAATGGCCGATTATCCAAGGTATATATGTTCTGTGCTTTATATTTGCTGCGATTGCCATGGTTTACGCATCGTTGATGTTCATCGGAACGCCACAAATGCGCTATGACTATTTGGTAAAAGGCAGACAACTTAGAAAACAAGGAAAAGCAGATGAAGTTGAAGGAATGGAAGATCATGGCGTTGTTCCAGCCCTTGTAGCTTTTACGCTCATTCTGATTGGATTTGTTTTGGAAGCGAGTATGCACTAAAAAATCATTATGCGGTGAAGGCGAGTTGGGACGTCCTTGACTGTGTTCAAGACATCTATGGAGGTGTAATCATTATGGAACCTAATATTCTTGTAATGAGAGAAAACTCAGTGGCGATTGTCAAAATGAATCGTCCTAAAGCGCTTAATGCGCTCAATTCAGAAACATTAGTCGATTTAGGAACAATCTTTGCCGAACTTGAAAAAGACGAATCGGTTTCTGTTATTGTTCTTACAGGGGAAGGTAAAGCCTTTGTAGCAGGTGCAGACATTAGTGAAATGGTCAACCTAAACGCAGAAGGTGCTAGAGCTTTTGCAAGGCTTGGTCAAGGGGTATTCACTCAAGTTGAAAGATGTGTTAAACCTGTTATTGCAGCCATCAATGGTTTTGCCCTTGGTGGCGGTTGTGAACTTTCTTTAGCCTGTGACTTACGCTTGGCATCAAAAAAAGCTAAATTTGGTCAGCCGGAAGTTGCCCTCGGTATTACACCTGGTTTTGCAGGGACTCAAAGACTTCCGAAAGTTGTTGGGGTGGCAAAAGCAAAAGAACTTATTTACACCGGGGCTAACATTGACGCAGACGAAGCGCTTCGAATTGGTTTAGTTAATCATGTATATGAGGAAGAAGCTTTTATGGAAGAAGTCATGAAAATGGCACATAAAATTGCAGGTAACGCACAATTGGCAGTTAGATACGCGAAAGCGGCCATCGACACAGGTTTAAATATGGACGCTGTGACTGGCAGTGCTGTTGAAGAAAGTTATTTTGCCCTTGGCTTTGCAACGGAAGATCAAAAAGGTGGTATGACGGCCTTTTTAAACAAAGAAAAATATACATTCCAAAATCGATAGGAGGCTATTCGCATGAATAAAATTGCAGTTATCGGATCAGGTACCATGGGTTCTGGGATTGTTCAAATCCTTGCTCAAAGCGGCTATACAGTGGTAATGAAAGACATTCAAAAAGAAGCCCTAGACAAGGGAATGAAGTACATAGAGAAGAACTTTGCCAAGTCTGTAGAAAAAGGGAAAATGACAGAAGAGGACATGAAGGCAAGTCTTGCTAGAATTATTCCTTCTCAAGACGATGAGCCTCTTAAAGATGCGGATTTGGTCATTGAAGCAGCTACAGAAAACATGGAACTTAAGAAAAAAATATTTGCAGGTCTTGATGCAGTCATGAAGCCAGATGCGATTTTGGCAACTAATACTTCTTCGCTTAGCATTACGGAAATGGCTGCGGCGACAAGCAGACCAGACCGAGTTATCGGCATGCATTTCTTCAATCCAGTGCCCGTTATGAAATTGGTTGAAATCATTAGAGGGATTGCTACTACAGATGCCACTTATGACGCTATTCATACCATGGCAGTAAGAGTTGGTAAAGAGCCTGTTAAAGTTGAAGAAGCCCCTGGTTTCGTAGTAAATAGAATCTTAATTCCAATGATCAATGAAGCGGTTGCTATTTATGCAGAAGGCGTTGCAACTGCTGAAGATATTGATAAAGCTATGATGCTTGGTGCAAACCACCCAATCGGTCCTTTAGCACTAGCAGATATGATTGGGAATGATGTTAATTTGGCTATTATGGAGGTTCTTTACAAGGAATTCGGTGACAGCAAATATAGACCACATCCATTACTCAAAAAAATGGTAAGAGGCAACCTGTTAGGCAAGAAAACAGGCAAAGGTTTCTACGACTACAACAAATAATACGACTATAGAAAATAGTCTAAAAATTAAAAGATTGCTTCAAGGAAAAATCCTTAGAGCAATCTTTTTTTTGTTTTAGACTATTTTCGAATTTGTCCCGTTCCGTGAATCTGGTATTGATAACTGGTAAGTTCTCTCAGTCCCATGGGGCCGCGGGCGTGAAGCTTTTGAGTGGCAATGCCAATTTCGCAGCCAAAGCCGAAACAGCCACCGTCGGTAAAACGGGTACTGGCATTGTGATAGACACAAGCGGCAGGAACTTTATTCATGAACTGTTCAGCTTCTGTCAAATCTGCACTGATAATAGACTCTGAATGGCCTGTACTATAATCAGAGATATGGGAAATGGCTTCGTTGGTGTCATTTACAATTTTTACAGTTAAAGTCAAATCCAAATACTCCTCTGCATAGTCCCCTTCATCTGCAGGAGAATACCCTGCTTCTGGTCTTTGAACGGGTCCCTGAGGGATCTGTTTCTGTAGTAGTTCTGAGGCAATAGGACAGGTTCTAAGATGAACGCCTTTATCAATTAATGCCATGAGAAGCTCTGAAGTTCCGAGGAAGTCTTTATGAATCAGCAGGGTTTCAATTGCGTTACAGACCCCAGGACGCTGAGTTTTTGCATTGATAGCAATAGCGGTTGCCATTTCTGGAAGGGCGCTTGAAGCCACGTATAAGTGACATACCCCTGAACCTGTCATGAGAACAGGGACTTTTGCAATGCTCATAATGGCTTTTTTTAAAGCAGGACCACCTCTTGGGATAATGGCGTCTACGTGTTCTGTGTCAATCATTAAGGCGTTTGTCACGCCACGGTCACTGGTTCTGATCAATTGGATGGCGTTGTCTGGCAGACCAGCTTTTTTGCCTGCGGCAATTAGAATATCTGCGATGGCACTGTTGGTGTGAATTGCTTCTTTACCACCCTTTAGAATAATACTATTTCCAGACTTTAAGGCTAGGGCAGCAGCATCTGCGGTAACATTAGGGCGAGACTCATAAATCATCATTAAAAGCCCTAATGGCACTCGGATTTTGTTGATTTCTAAGCCGTCAGGAGATATAAATTGGTCAATAAGCTCTCCGATAGGATCAGGGAGATGGATAACGTCTGTAATTCCTTGTGCCATGGCTTCAATCTTTGGGAGGGTAAGGGTCAATCTCTCCAAAAGCGCGCTGCTAAGACCTATCTCACTCCCGTAGAGGAGGTCTTTTGCGTTGGCAGAGAGTATGCAATCGGATTCTGCTAATAAAGCCTGAGCCAGAGCTTCTAAAATTTGATTTTTTTCATGGGATTTAAGTGCAGCTACATCATAAGAAGCTTTTTTTCCTTGTTGAGCGTATTGAAGAGCCTCTTGATTCATAACGGAATCGTGTGTATTCATTATATTTCACCACTTTCTATATGCGTATAATCTTGAAAAAGGTTCTGACCTTTAAACCAAGTGCCTAAATCTTCACCACTGAATAGGCGAATTAAAATCTGAGGCTCAAAGCTATTGGCGATGACCATGTTAATACCTGCGTCGTTGACAATTTTAGCGGCGCTGAGTTTAGTGGCCATACCGCCAGTGCCAAGGGAAGAACCGCTACCATCAGCCAGAGCAATAATCTCGGGGGTAAGGCATTCTACAAGGTCGAGTTTTACGGCGTCAGGGTCGGTTTTCGGGTTGGCAGTATAAAGACCATCTATATCCGAGAGCAATACGAGAAGATCGGCTTCGATTAATCGGCTGACATAAGCGGATAAGGTGTCGTTGTCGCCTACTTTTATTTCATCGACAACGACGGCATCGTTTTCATTAACGATGGGAATCGCTCCAAAGTGAAGAAGGCTTTCAAATGTATTTTTAGCATTATGGCTTCGCTTTTTATTGAGTATATCATCTTTGGACAAAAGGATTTGTCCTACCCGTTTACCATATTCAGAGAAGAATTTTTGGTAAAGATGCATCAAGTGAAGTTGACCGATGGCGGCTACTGCTTGTTTGTCAGGAACGTTGGTTGGCTTTTGAGGCAAGTTCAAAAGACCCACCCCAGCGCCAATTGCTCCAGATGTGACTAAAACCACTTCATAGCCTTGATTGCTCAGCTCAGATAATTCCCTGACTAAGCGCTCCATTTGGCTAAAATGCATAGCGCCATTTGGATAGGTCAAAGAGGAAGTCCCTACTTTGACGACAATTCTTTTTATTTTTGTAAGTGCTTCAGATCTATTCATATAGGACCTCTTAAATGAATGTATAAGGGAAAATAAAATATTAAGAAAAGTTAATAATTTTTAAAAAAGATTATACCACAAACAATCTTTTTGGAAAAGGGATGGGAGATTTGCTCATTCTTGTGGAAAAAGCTGTAGAACTGTGATAAGGTCGAATTCTTAATCGTAAAAAAATAATCTTAATGTAATGATTTTGTAATTGCCACCTTGCAGTTTTGTGATAATATTATTATTGTTTTATATTCATCGGGAAGGAGATAGGCATGAAATACTATCTTAAAGTGTTTTTGATTTCATTTGTTTGCTTTGCTTTATTGATTGGCGGCGGCGTTTTCGCAATGACCAAGTTTAATCTATTGGGAATGGGCAATACAGGCGGAGTCGGAGAAACTGCAAATACAGGAAATGAGCAAGGCGATCAACCCAGTTCCGCATTGGCAGAGAAATTTAATAGTGGAGACCGTGTCAACGTTCTTGTCATAGGAACAGACGGAGGCAGAAGTGACACTCTTATGGTCTTTAGCTACGATACAAAAAACAAGTTGGCAGATATCATATCCATACCTCGAGATACTTACAACCATATAGAAGGCAAAAATGCAGCCGATCAGAGAAAGATCAACGCAGTTTATGGCTTTAAAGGTGAAGCTGGCGGTGTAGAAGGTCTTAAAAAAGAAGTTTCAAAAATTTTGGGCGTTCCCATTTCGTTCTATGTTGAACTCGACTATGAAGCAGTTGCTAAGGTGGTAGATACCGTTGGTGGTATCGAAGTTGAGATTCCTTACGAGTTGGATTACGATGACCCAACAGCAAAACCAGAGCTTCACATTCATTTCCAACCAGGTCTGCAGACCATAGAAGGTCAGCACACTTGGGAATATCTAAGATGGCGTAAAAACAACAATGGAAAACACAGCATGGGAGACCTTGAAAGAATCAAGCGTCAACAGGAATTTGTTGTAAAGGTTGCTAAAAAAGCCATAGGTTTCAAATTGCCATTTGTTGTAAATGACGTTTTCAGTTATCTTAAAACGGATATGAATATTGGTGATATGATTTATATTGGAACAAAAGCGATTGGAATGGATTTCGAAAGCATTCAAAAACATACCATTCCTGGAGAAGCAGGCATGAAACTAAAGGCTTCATACTATTTCCACGATGCTGAAAAGACGTATCAGTTGATGAAAGAAATATATGAAAGAGTTCCTGTCACAGAAGCATTGCCAGGCGAAGCTACTCCTAGTACAGAAGACAATACGAAAACGAATAGCAACGGTACATCCAACTGATAGATTTAATGACGGCAGCTGGTTATCACTGATCCGTTACCCACAAGCCGATTTACCTGTTTCTAGGTAAACGGCTTTTTTGGCTCAATAAGAGGGCTCATGGTTTGCCTTAGAGGCGTTATCTTCGAGTATATTTTTTTATAGGAGGCTGGCAAATGAAAGGATTTCTAAAAATATATATTGCATCATTTGTAGGGTTCATGATTTTGTTCAGTGCCATATTTATTGGTGCGGATCGGTTTGTTTTTAATAAAGAAAGCAATCCTCTTTTCAGTAGTGGCAGTTCAGAACAAGCGGTGGAAAAGAGTGGCGCTATCGATTCCTATGTTAAAAATAAAAAAAGACTGAATATTCTATTGCTGGGAGCAGATGGTGGCAGAAGTGATACGATGATGGTGTTAAGCATTGATCTTGCTAGTAAAAATATGAAATTGCTATCGATTCCGAGAGATACGTATTACCTTCTCGAGGGCTATAATGACTACGATCAAAGAAAAATCAATGCAGTTTACGGGCATGGAAAAGGAAAAGGCGGTGCCGAAGGGGTTAGAAAAGCAATTGAAGACCTGACAAAACTGGACATTCCTTATTTTGTAGAAGTGGATTATGATGGCGTTCAAGAAATTGTTGATTTAGTTGATGGCGTAGAGTTCAATGTCCCAGTAGATATGAATTATGACGACCCAACCGCAAAACCACCCCTCCATATTCATTTGAAAAAAGGGCTTCAAGTCCTTGATGGCGATAAAGCCATGCAGTTTTTAAGATGGCGTAAGAATAACGGAAGCGAAGGAACCGGAGATCTTGACCGAACTAAGAGACAACAAGAATTTATGGTTGCAGCGGCCAAGAAGGCTTTTGGCTTAAAGCTTTTAATGGTAATTAAGGCAGCCGGAGAAAATTTAGAAACCAATCTTTCTACTCAAGAGATGATTTATGTAGGCAGCAAAATGATTGGCGCTGATTTGGGAAGCATTGAAAAAGTAACCCTTCCAGGAGATGTTGGTAATAAACATGGCTATTCGTATTTGTTACCAGATGAAGAAAAAATAAAAGCGCTGAAAGAGTCCTTTACAACAGTGACCGATATAGAAAAAAAATAGAGTAGCAATCGGGGAGATTACTACTCACAAACCATATATGTATAGGGAGTGTAAAAAGGGGTCGGGCTATCTTATAGATAACCCGAACCCCTTTTTTTAAACATTTTTTTTAAAAAAATATAAAAGTTTTTATAAAAATTAAATTAATTGCCATCCACCAAGTATTTTCCAAGTTCGCAAACATTACCTGCACCCATTGTAAATACTAGATCTCCCTCGGCAATAATAGTTTTCAGATAGGTGAGAATTTCGTTAAAAGGTCCAATGTAGCGGACGCTTTGTCCTTTTGCTTCAATTTTAGCAGCCAGTTCACTGGCGTGAACTTTGCCTAAATCCTTTTCCCTTGCAGCATAGATGTCGGTGATAATCAATTCGTCACAGTCACTAAAGGCATTGCTGAACTCTTCCATTAGTTCGAGGGTACGGGTATAAGTGTGGGGCTGGAAGACGCAAATAATCTTGCTGTGTGGCAACTCACTTGCAGCTTTTAGTGTGGCCTTAACCTCGGAAGGATGGTGAGCGTAATCATCGATTACTTTGGCACCATTGAATTCTCCTTGCTCATCAAAACGTCTTGCCGCACCTGCAAATAAGCTTAAGAAGGCTGCAGCTTCAGAGGCTTTAGTGCCAACTAAAGTTACTGTGGCAAGGGCTGCCATTGAGTTGTAAATATTGTGATAGCCAGGAACGGATAAACTAATTGAGACTGTCTCTCCGTTGATATTCATATCAAAGGTAGGATAGCCTTTTTTGTTTTTACCAAGGTTGGTAGGGTGGTACTCGAATTCAGGGTTCATACCAAAGCGAAGCTTGGTTTCGCAAGAAGCTTTTTTTGCCACCTTCTCACAGAGCGGATCATCGCCATTGTAAATGAGAATCCCGTCTTTAGGAAGTCCCGCTACATATTTCTCAAAAGCTTCAACAATGTGGTCCAAGTCCCTGTAGTAGTCCAAATGATCTGCATCGATGTTAAGAAGGACTGCAATGTGGGGGTGGAAGCTTAAAAAGCTTTCTTTGTACTCACAGGCTTCAGCCACGAGAATTTGACTTGCGCCAACCCGTGCATTGCTGCCAAGGTCCTTGACTTCGCCGCCAATTAATATTGTAGGGTCCATCTTAGTTCTTTCAAGTGCCATGGAAATCATTGAAGAAGTTGTGGTTTTGCCGTGGGCCCCAGAAACGGCAATACTGAATTCGTATTCATCCATTAACATGCCAAGCATATCTGGGCGAGAAATACATGGGATGTTTAAAGATTGAGCACGCGCCAATTCAGGATGGTTAAAACCAACCGCGGTGGTGTAAACAAGAAAATCGGCACCCTCCACTAAAATTTCGTTATGTTCATAGGCAATCTTCATGCCTTTCTGCTCTAAGTTTTGTGTAATTTGGCTAGATTTTGCATCTGAACCGCTGACAATAAAGCCGCGATTATGGAGTATTTCGGCAATAGCGCTTACCCCAACGCCGCCAATGCCAACAAAGTGGACTTTTTGATGCGTATCATCAAGATTAATCATATAGTTCTCCTCATTCTGCTTAAAATTGCAAGAAGAATTATATCATACTTTAGATGTATATTAAAGTAAAAGCAGTTTGCAAAGAGGTCAAGTAAAAAACTCCCAGTTGCTTTCCATGGCATAACCGAATAAAATGTAACAAGTAGAAATAAATATTCGGAACGGCGATGGAGAGGGTAATTAGGATGAAGAGAAATGAGCGAATTGGGGCAATTGTTAAAATACTGTGTGATCGACCTAACCGTATATTAACACTAAGTTACTTTACAGAACTGTTCAACTCAGCTAAATCAACCATTAGCGAAGATTTGATTGTTGTTAAAAAAATGATGGACGAGCTAAAACTCGGAAAGGTTGAAACCATTGCTGGCGCTGCTGGAGGCGTAAAGTATATTCCCTTTATGAGCAATGAAAAGAAAGTAACTATTTTAAGACAAATTTGTGAAAAAATAGCTGAGAATAAGAGAATCATTCCAGGTGGCTACTTGTATATTGCAGATGTTCTTTACGATCCTGCCTTCATAAAAGATATTGGTGAAATGTTTGCTGAAATGTATTCTTACAGTGGCATTGACTATGTTCTTACGGTGGAGACCAAAGGGATTCCCTTGGCCATGATGACGGCTAATGGTCTCAATGTGCCTCTCGTTGTAGCTAGAAACGAAAACCGAGTGACTGAGGGTTCTACCATCAGTATCAATTATGTTTCAGATTCTACAGGAAAAGTTCAAACCATGTATGTATCAAAAAGTGCCATTCCGCCAGGGTCAAAGGTACTCGTTATAGATGATTTTATGAGAGCGGGTGGAACTGTTAAAGGTATGGTGGAATTGATTCAAGAGTTAGGATCCACCGTGGAGGGCATTGGCGTCCTCATGGAGACCGTAATTCCAGAAGCCAAAATGATTGAAGGCTATATATCTCTTTTGACATTGGAAAAAGCAGAAAAAGACAACATTGTCGTCTATCCAAATTTAAGTGTCTTTCCCAGTGGAAAATAGGATGTATAACAGAAGTGGATTTTACAAAATAAAGACTTTTACTAATAATTATAATTAAAATTATTTAATGACTTTTGAATATAAATAGATATTTTCTGATAATTTGGGTATCTAGTCCCTACGTGAGTCCCTTAGAATTGTCGCAAAAGTGATGATTCTCGCTTTGAATAGTTTGATTTTTCAATTTATTCCGAAGTGTTAAGAAGGAGTTTTGTTAAATGTGACGAATATTTAATAAATCAACACTCCGCAATTTAAGTTGAGACGAAAGGTAGGGAAAAAAATGAAAATCACCGATGTCAGAATCAGAAAACTCAGAGACGAAGGCAAGATGAAAGCAGTAGTATCCGTCACGTTCGATGATGCATTTGTCGTCCACGACATCAAAATCATTGAAGGACAAAATGGTTTGTTCGTAGCTATGCCAAGCAGAAAAGTGGGTGAAGGTGACTACAGGGACATTGCGCATCCAATCAACCAGGAGACGAGAACGATGATCCAACAAGTGATTTTCACAGAATACGAAAAGGCGAAACATAGTGCAGAATACGCTGATGAAGCCGAAGTAGCAGGCCTAGAGTAAAAACGTAATCTAGAGCAACAAAGTAATACAGGGGACTTTTTCTTATGGAAAAAGTCCTTTTTTCATGGGAAATAGGATGTGGGTGGCAATAAATTACGTACAAGAAAAAGGAACTCTTACAGATGGTGGGAAACGCCCTAGGAGTGTTCAAAATTCCGAACAATATTCAAAATGTTTACAAGATTGTATCCTGTTTCTTGCCCACATTTTTAGACTTTTGTGTTATAATCGTACTGGTATACAAAATGCAAAAAACAAGGGAGACGTTCAGATGAGTCTTAATGCCATCATATTAGCAGCGGGTGAAGGCACCCGAATGAAATCGAAGACGCCGAAGGTATTACATAAAATAGTTGGAAAATCAATGGTTGAGCATGTTATTGATGCAGCAGATGCTGTGGGTTGTACCCGAAAAATCGTGGTAGTTGGCAGTGGCAGAGAAAAAGTAGAAGCCTATTTGTCAGCGCCAGACGTGACCTTTGTCCATCAAGCTGAACGTTTAGGTTCAGGTCATGCGGTTATGGTAGCGGAACATGAAATTGACAACGAGGAAGATGTGTTAATCCTTTGCGGAGATACACCTCTGATTCAAGGAAAGACCCTTCAAAAGCTTATTGATACTCACCGAAAAGAAAATAACGCCTGTACGGTGTTGACGGCAGAGTTGGAAGTTCCTTATGGTTATGGCAGAATTGTCAGAGATGTCAAAGGGAACGTGCTAAAGATTGTAGAGCAAAAAGATGCAGATGAAGAAATCAAGGCTATCAAAGAAATAAACTCAGGTATATATTGCTTTAAGGGAGACTTACTTAAAAAGTATCTCGGCAAAATCGACAACAACAATTCTCAAAATGAGTATTATCTCACTGATATGTTGGAATTACTAAATGTAGCAGGCTATTTGGTGGGAACTGCAGTGGTGGAAGATTTTGACGACCTTAGGGGCGTTAACTCTAGACTTCAACTCAGCGAAAGTGAAGCAATTTTTAGAAGAAGATTAAATGAATATTGGATGAGCGAAGGGGTTACTTTTATTGACCCGACACAGACTTATATTGAAAAAGACGTCACCATCGGAAGAGATACTATACTTTACCCAGGCACATCTTTAGGGGGAAAGACTTCCATTGGTGAAGACTGTCACATTGGTCCAAATACCCATCTTAATAATATGTCTATTGGTAACGAAGTCACTATTAAAGAATCTACTCTTTCAGACAGCAGCGTAGATCATCGCACAAACGTGGGACCTTACGCTTATGTAAGACCAGGCAGTAAAATTGGTACAGATGCTAAGATTGGCGACTTTGTAGAAGTTAAAAATTCGGTCATCGGCAATGGTACAAAAATTTCTCATTTAGCCTATGTAGGCGATGCTGAAGTAGGAGAAAGAGTGAATTTAGGCTGTGGCGTGGTCTTTGTGAACTACGATGGAAAAAATAAATTTAAAACCATTGTAGAAGACGACAGCTTTGTAGGTTGTAACGTGAATTTGGTTTCTCCAGTCAAAGTTGGAAAAGGCGCTTACGTTGGTGCGGGCAGCACGATTACAAAAGACGTGCCTGCAGGTGCTTTAGGCGTGGCAAGAGAAAGACAAGTTAACATTGAAGGTTGGGTTGCCAGAAAAGGCAAGAATAAGTAGTCGTCATTAATGAAAGTTCAACATAAAATACTAATTCAACACAAAGCAAATTATTAACAGTTCGCCCCAAGAGAGAGCGGCTGGACCACTAATTATTGGAGGGTATCATGCATACAAAAGGTAGAAAAATCAAGATTTTTGCAGGAAATTCTAACAAGCGGCTTGCGGAAAATATTTGTAATGAATTAGGCTTGCCACTTGGTGAAGCTAATGTTACGACGTTTAGTGATGGCGAAATCGCTGTCAATTTTGATGAAACTGTCAGAGGTGTGGATGTTTATCTCATTCAATCAACAAGTTTGCCAGCGGTAAATAACTACTTAATGGAACTGCTCATTATGATTGATGCATGCAAACGTGCTTCTGCTGGAAGAATCACTGCGGTTATTCCTTATTATGGCTATGCAAGACAAGATCGTAAAGCTAAAGCAAGAGATCCAATCAGCGCGAAATTGGTTGCAAACTTGCTTACAGCTGCGGGTGCTGATCGTATTTTGACAATGGACCTTCATGCGGCCCAAATCCAAGGGTATTTTGATATTCCGCTCGATCATTTGGTTGGCGGACCAATTCTTTCTAGGTATTTTATTGAGAAAAAGATTGAAGATCTTGTTGTTGTATCACCTGACCTTGGCAGCGTTGCCAGAGCGAGAAAGTTTGCTGAAGGTTTAGATGCACCGATTGCTATTATCGACAAGAGAAGACCAAAAGCTAATATGTGTGAAGTTATGAATGTTATTGGAGAAGTACAGGGCAAGAATGTTATTTTGATTGATGACATGATTGACACTGCTGGGACTATTGTTAACGCAGCTAAAGCCCTTAAAGAACTTGGTGCAAAAGATGTTTATGCTTGCTGTACCCATGCTGTTTTGTCTGGACCAGCCAAGGAGAGAATCAACAATTCTGTTATTAAAGAATTAGTGGTTTTGGACACGATATCTCAAGGGGATACTTCAGACATACCATGTCTCAAACAGCTCACCGTTTCTCAAATCTTTGCCGAGTCAATTCGCAGAATTTTCAACAATGACTCTGTCTCAAAACTATTTGATTAAACGTACAAATAAATAATATTATATTCTTGACAAATATTCCGAACATTTATACAATTTAAAAGTATTTAGGTCTCTTAAAAAAAATTAAGAGACCTTTTTATTTAGAGTTTTAGAGTGGCGAACAGGTGGGTATATTATGATTATTAAATGAGGGGTGATGTTCGATGTCCAAACAGAAAAACGAAAAACAGGTTAAAGCAAATGTGGGGTTAGGAATTCGGACCAAACTGATGATGGTCTTCACGATGATCATCGTAATTTCGTTAGCGGCGCTTGGTGGGATTTCTTATCAATCTATGTCTTCTGTTCTAAAGGAAAACTTGAAAGAAACAAGTCAGTCGGTAAATAAGGAAATTGGTGCGGAAATTGATGCTTATCTAGGCAAATACGAACTTGTTGTAAATTATTTATCTCAAGACGCCAATGTAAAAGGTGCGGGGAATCCTGAGAACGTTCCTTGGATGATGAAAATGTTTGAAGGGATGAGAGCTCAAGAACCTGAAATTCTTAACCTTTACATTGGTACTGCAAGTAAGAAAATGTACATCAGTCCAGTTCAAGACATGCCAGCTGGATATGACCCAACGTCAAGACCGTGGTATCAAGCTGCAGCTGCAACTGATCAGTTAATTTGGACTGACCCTTATGTAGATGCAACTTCTGGGGCTTTGGTTATTTCGGCTGCAAAATCTGTTAAAGATGATTCAGGCAAAGTCGTAGGCGTTGTTGCCATCGATATGTCTCTTGACGCATTCTCTAAAAAAATTAGTGAAATTAAAGTAGGCGACAATGGTTATGTTTATATTGTCGATAAATCGGGCAATACCATGGTCCATCCTACAAAAGAAGTCATTGGTAAACCTTTAGAAGTGAAGGAAATTGTAGACGGCATGAACGCTGGACCAACTGGTTTTGTTGATTACAAGTTCCAAGGCGTTGAAAAGTTCACAACTTTCTTAACGGTAGAAGGTTTAGGTTGGAGAGTTGGTTCTAGTATTGATATTTCTGAAATTAGAAAAGATACGAATCACATCTTAATGAGCATTTTAATGGTTGGACTTGGAACAATTGTAATCGCGGTGTTCATTTCTTACTTATTTGCCCAAGGGATTACTAAGAACCTTAACTTATTGGTTAAAGCCCTTAGCAAAATCAAGGCAGGCGACTTTACAACAACCATTGATGTGAAGAGCAGTGACGAAATTGGAGCCCTTTCAACGTACTTCAAGGAAACTATTAGTGAACTTGCTCATTTGATTAAGAACTTACAAAGGGTTTCTGGAGAGCTTTCCTTCTCAGCTGAAAGTCTTGCGGCTACAGCAGAGGAAACAAGTGCTTCTGCAGATGAAGTTGCAAAAACCGTAGAAGATATTGCCAAAGGCGCACAAGATCAAGCAGGCGATGCTGAACAAGGCGCTATGAAAGCAAAAGAACTCTCTAATAAATTTGTAAACTTAAATCAAAATACAACAGACATGCTAGATAGTGCTAAAAAAGTTATGGAAGCCAACCAAAATGGTTTTAAAACTTTAGATGATCTTAAAGGCAAGACTGTTAAGAATGATCAAGCTAATCAAAGAATTGAAATTGTTATCAATGAATTGAATGAAAAGACAAAACACATTGGTACTATTTTGGATGCTATTTCAGCTATTTCGGTTCAAACCAACCTCTTAGCACTTAACGCTTCTATTGAAGCCGCAAGAGCTGGCGAGCACGGAAGAGGATTTGCAGTTGTTGCGGAAGAAATCAGAAAACTTGCTGAAGAATCTGCAAGAGCAGCTGACGAAGTTAGAGACATTGTCACTAACATTCAAAATGACAGCAAGAAAACAGTGGACAGCATGGCAGAGATGAAGAGCATCTCACAAGAACAGACATTGGCAGTAGATGACGTAAATCTGTCATTCGAAACGATTAGTCTTTCTATTGATGACATCTCAGTACAAATCGATAAGATTGGTCAATCTGTAACGTTGCTCAATGGCGATAAAGACAGCATTGTTGAATCTATTGAGAATATCTCAGCCGTATCGGAAGAAACGGCTGCAGCATCACAAGAAGTTACAGCTTCTATGGAACAACAAACCTTTGCAGTTGAAGAAGTTGCGAAGGCAGCAGAGAAACTCAATTCAATTGCAGTTGAGTTGAATCAAGAAATTAGTAAGTTCAAAGTTTAATATTGTTACATCTTCAAGACAAAAGCGCTCGAGTTATTATACTCGGGCGCTTTTTTAGTTTATAATGTAATGTGGTAATTTATATGCATTTGGAGGTATATTATGTATTTGATTGTCGGCCTTGGCAATCCAGGGAAGAAATATGAA
>CAXXWB010000035.1:0-35889 GCA_963677505.2 uncultured Acidaminobacter sp. | reverse complement strand
GTATTGGCGTCAGAGACAGATGGCACTCAGAAGTATCTCTTTAAACTAAGAGATGGCAACGTAATTGAGTCTGTACTCATGCGATATAAACATGGCAATTCCGTATGTGTTTCAACCCAAGTAGGTTGTCAAATGGGTTGTACTTTCTGTGCTTCTACAATTGGGGGCATGGTTAGGGATTTAACGGCAGGGGAAATTCTTGGCCAGATTTTAGACATTCAGAACAATATTGGAGAGCGCATCTCCAATATTGTTTTAATGGGAAGTGGAGAGCCACTAGACAACTTTGACGAAGTGGTTAAATTCATTGAAGTG
This sequence comes from uncultured Acidaminobacter sp., assembly GCA_963677505.2. Taxonomy (GTDB): domain Bacteria; phylum Bacillota; class Clostridia; order Peptostreptococcales; family Acidaminobacteraceae; genus JBGSUZ01. The sequence goes on along the minus strand of CAXXWB010000035.1, from coordinate 35,574 downwards.
GTCAACCATAAAGATGGACTTAATATTTCTCAAAGACATATCACACTTTCAACTTGTGGGATTGTACCTAAAATATACGCTTTGGCAGAATTAAAGTTTCAAATCACTTTGGCTATTTCCTTACACAGTGCAGACAATGAGGAACGTTCAGAGCTCATGCCTGTAAATCGCAGCTATCCGATTGAAAAATTATTAGAGGCTTGCGACTACTACACAGAAAAGACAGGGCGCCGAATCACCTATGAATACGCCTTGATTCTTGGGAAAAATGATAAAGAAGAAAAGGCAAAGGCGTTAGCAAAAAGGCTTAAAGGAAAGCTTTGCCACGTAAATTTAATACCCATCAACGATGTTAAAGAAAGGGGCTATAAAGCTTCTGACAATAACTCAATAGAGCGTTTTAAAAATATTTTGAAACAATCAGGAATAGAAACCACGGTTCGCAGAGAATTAGGCAGCGATATAAATGCCGCATGTGGTCAACTCAGAAAATCTCATATGGATGAACTGAACAGTTAGGAGTAAGAAATGTATGAACTAATCGCCGTAGACATGGACGGGACTTTATTAAACCATAAAAAAGAAATCTCGTCGGAGAATCAAAAAGCCATAGCAGCCGCCAGAGCCGTAGGTAAAAAAGTGGTCATTGCAACTGGAAGACCACTTGTGGGGATTAGGCGCTACTTAGAACAGCTGAACATGGTAACCGATGAGGATTATGTGATTGCCTTTAACGGTGCTCTTGTGCAGACGGCTCAGACGGGTCGTGTCATTGCTATGAAAACTTTAACATGGGATGATTATCAAGACTTGTATACGGTGAGCTTAAAGTTAGGGGTACATATACATGCTTTGACAGAAAGACATGTGACAACACCTGTAGCAAACCCTTATACCGATGTTGAGGCTGAAATCAACCTAATAGAAACGGAAATTTTACCTGTTGGAGATGTGCCAAGAGACTACACCATTGTTAATGTATTGTGAAAGTCATGTTTGTAGACGAAGGTGAAAAATTAGATGCGGCTTTTGAGGAATTGCCCCTTTGGGTTCTGGAAAAGTACACGATTGTAAGAAGTGCCGAAATCTTTTTAGAATTCTTAGACAGAAGTGTGAACAAGGGAACAGGGGTTGCGGCAGTAGCAGCAGAAATAGGCATTAGCAAAGAGCAAGTTATTTGCATAGGCGATGCAGGCAATGACTTAGACATGATTAAGTATGCAGGCCTTGGGGTGGCAATGGAAAATGCCTTTGATTACGTCAAAGAAAGTGCAGATTTGATAACGCACTCCAACGAGGCAGATGGCGTGGCTCATATCATTAATGAATATATGCTTAAATAAATGATTAAACTTAAAAAAGGAGCTGTTACGCATCTAGATTTCTAGATTTGCAACAGCTCCTTTAATTGTATTTAATTAGGACTAGATAACTTTCTTACCTTTTTCAGCAGCAGTAAGTGCATCTACTTGATCTTGGTAAGCACGTTTTGTAATAGTATCCCAAAGTTCAGCACCTTTGATGCCTAATCTTGAAGGAATAAATACTGGATCTACGCCCATTTTCTTTTGAGCTTCATAGTCTTTAAGAGTAGCAATAGCTGGTTTTGTAAGGATTAAGATAACGATAACGTTGAACCACGCCATTGCACCTACACCAGCAGAACCGAAGTTCCAAACCACGTCAGCAGACATGATAGAACCGATGAATACCATTGCAACTAATGCAACTCTAGACAATAGAGTGCAAAGTTTGTGTAATGAGCTACCTTGAGAGCTTTTGAATAAGTAAGCCACGTTAGAATCTGTGTAGAAAGCATAAGCCAAAACAGTTGTGAACGTGAAGAACATTAAAGCTACTGCAACGAAGCCACCACCAACACCTGGAATAAAGGTATTAACAGCTGTTTGTGTAAAGTTACCTTTTGCAACACCTGGAATCAATTCAGTAATAAAACCGTCTTGAGCCAAGTTAGAAACGTTGTATGAACCTGTTGAAAGGATCATAACAGCAGTAGCTGTACATACGAAGAGGGTATCAACATAAACTGAGAACGCTTGTACCAAACCTTGTTTAGCAGGGTGAGATACTTCTGCTGCGCCGGCAGCTTGAGCGCCAGTACCTTGACCAGCTTCATTTGAGAAGATACCTCTTTTAACACCCCAAGCAACAGCTTGACCGAAGATAGCGCCGTATACAGCGTTCATGTTGAAAGCAGAGCTGAAGATCATACCAAATACTTCAGGAATTTTTCCAGCGTTAACGAAAAGAATAATAAGAGCCAATGCAATGTAACCGATCGCCATGAAAGGTACGATCATTTCAGCAGATTTTGCAATTCTACGGCCACCGCCGAAAACAACGAATGCAGTGAATGCTGCGTAAATAAGACCCATAATCCATGGTTGAAGACCAAATGCAGCTTGACCTGCTACTGCAAATGAATTTGTTTGAATACCTGGAAGTAAGATACCGCATGATACTAAAGCAAGAATTGCGAATGCAATACCAAGTGGTCTGCTGTGCAAGCCTTTCTCAATGTAGTATGCAGGACCGCCGCGATACTCGCCGCTAACTTCTTCTTTCCAAACTTGAGCGAGAGCTGCTTCAGCATATGCTGAACCTGCGCCTAAGAAAGCAATTGCCCACATCCAGAATACTGCACCAGGACCGCCGAAGAAGATTGCTGAAGCAACACCAGTAATGTTACCAGTACCTACACGACCGCCAAGTGCCATTGCAAAACCTTGGAATGAGGATACGCCGTTTTCTGAACTTTTACCGCCGAATAATTGACCAACCATATCCTTGATCAAACGTACTTGTGGGAATTTCATTAATAATGAGAACCAAATACCTGCTGCTAAGCAAAGGTAGATCATTATTTTTCCCCAGAAAAAGTTGTCCAAAAATGCTGATAATTGCAATAAATCCAAAGTAAACCCTCCTCTTTATTGTTTTTTCCCTAACCTAGTAGATGAGTGCATGTATTCGCTAGGGTTAAAAAAATAGTAACATTCTGATGACAAAATGTCAAATAAACGTAACAAAATTCACGAATAATCTTTTTTATATTAACGATTAGCAATAAAATGCATTATATAATAATGTTTGTGTTATTTCCTTAACGTGATAACGATTTCACTAGAAATAAAAAATCTCTCTGATAAATGAAATTTTACCAGAGAGATTATGCATTTATTATAATTATTTAACTTCAAAAGAACAAGTTACAACAGCGGTAATTTCTTTGTCTAGAGAAGAAGTATCGTTGATACCTGAATCGGATACATCTGTACTATAGAGAGGTGTAATTTGGAATACCCCCATTTTTGCATACTTAAGTTTACCAATTTTGCTGCCAGTGTTTGTAGAAATCTGTTCAGCACGCATTTTTGCATCTTTTGTAGCTTCTGCTAACATGCTTACTTTTAGGTCTGCTATTTTAGTGTAGTAATATTGTGGCATATTAGACTGGAAATCTAAGCCTTGTTGAATGAGCTCAGTTACGTCTCTAGAAAGCTGAGTAATGTCATCAATTTTATCCGATCTGATTTCTACAGTTTGACTGAGTCTGTAGGCAATGATGTTGTTTGTGGTCATGCCATTGTAGTTTGTTTCATAAAGAGGCATGGTATAAATTGAAGAAACTGTGTAGAGTTTGGTATCAATTCCCTTTTGCTTTAAATACTTGGCAACAATTTCCTTGTCTTTTATAAGGAGGTTGTATGCCTCTTCGGTGGTTGCAGCTTGCCTTGAATAAGTACCTTGCCAAACGATAAGGTCTGACTTGATTTGCTGCTTAGCGGAACCTGTAACGGTAATGTTGTTGTTGCCTTTGACGGCAATGATGCTGTCTGCTACCTTAAATGTTGATAAAATCATGCCTGCTGTAAATATGAATACTGCCAACAGCAAGGCATAGGGTTGTAACTTAGACCCTTCCATAAAAGACCTCCTTAGTTTAAGATGGTTATATTAGATACTATTTAGATTATACGCCAATAGAATAAAAGGGGATATAGATATGGAAAAAATAATTTATAAGGAACGGGTTGTCCTTGTTACAGGGGCATCGGGAGGGATTGGTTTTGAAACTGCTCTTTTTTTCGCCCAAAATGGAGATAAAGTTGCATTTCATTATAATCAGAACGTAAAAATGGCAGAGAAGGCAACGGCTATGGCAAATGAAAAAGGTTTAAATCTCAGATGCTATCAAGGGGATTTGACTAAGAGTGAAGCCGTAAATTTAATGTTTAGTGCGATTGAAAAAGATTTAGGACCAGTAGAAATATTGATCAATGGACTTGGCTATTCCGAACAAAATCTTTTTCAGGAAATTTCAGATGAAGCTTGGCAGAAAACCATGGCAGTTAATTTAGATGCTAGTTTTTATACGGCTAGAAGAGCGACACCTCATATGTTGGATGCTCGAAGAGGCGTGATTCTAAACCTAAGCTCAATATGGGGCATGGTGGGAGGTGCAATGGAAGTTCATTATTCAACGGCAAAAGCAGCCCTAATCGGCATGACGAAAGCCTTGGCAAAAGAACTTGGTCCTTCTGGTATTCGCGTCAATTGTTTAGCGCCAGGTTGGATAGAGACACCTATGAATGATTGTCACGACGAAGATGCCATTTCGGAATTTTTAACAGATACGCCATTAGGAAGGCTAGGTAGTGCTCAGGAAATTGCTTCGTGGCTCTATTTTCTTTCTTCAAATGAAGCCAGTTTTATGACAGGGCAAGTGATCAGTCCCAACGGTGGTGTTGTGATATAAGAATTTCATGAAGGGATAATTTATTGTTTATAAAGGAAGATAAAAAATTACACAAAAGTTAAGAAATAAACAACTTTTGCAAATAAGGTATTGAATTAAAGGTTTTTGTGGTAAAATGGCTAAGGTGAAAATATAGGAGAAATGATTATGTTGGATTTAGGAATTGTTTTGACCTTAGCCTCTCCATACACAGTGGCTTTGATCATACCGTTGGTCCTTTGGACCCTTTTAAAAAATGAATATAGAGTCTATCTAACGCCCTATAATTTTGGACTGGTAGGGCTTTTTATATGGGCAAGTATCTCAGGTGTCATTAATCACTCTTGGATATCTTTGTTTGCATCGGGCATTTTCATTGTCTATCTTTGCGTGAACATTTATTTTCAAAATCGATTCAATGATACACCAACCATTGAGACCTTTTTAAGAAAGCTTCATAAGTATGCACTCATACCTGCAGCATTTGGTATTGGTGAAAAATTTGTTTCTTTGTTTATAGATATAACTTGGATATCCAGATTCTTTTGGAGCCCAACTTATGTGCCTGACAGGGCAGCTTACCGTATCTATTCCACATTTGGAAACCCTAATGTGGCTGGGGATTGGTTTGCCTTATTGGCTCTGATTAGCATTTACTTCCTTGAACATTCGCCCTATAAGAAAAAGGCCTTTTATGCCTTTGCAATGGGGTTGTTTATAACAGCTTTGCTATTCACAGGCTCAAAAGGCTCAATTATGGGATTGATAATAGGCCTTTTGGTGTATGCAGTTTTCAGCAAAAAGAAGAAGACCAAATGGGTGATTGGCGTGACCATAATCGCTATTGTAGCCGCTACATTTGTGCTGCCTGAAATTCATAGAGCCTCTAATTACAGAAATGCTTTATGGTTAAAAAGTTTAAAACTTTATAAAGATAATGCCCTATTTGGCGTGGGTCTATTAGGCATTTATGAGCATACTGGCGAAATCCACAGTCATAACATTTGGATATCCTTATTGGGGATGTTAGGCGTGGCTGGTTTTGGATTATACCTTGGCATGAAATTGTACCTCTATAATGGGCTATTAAAAATTAAAGCCATGGGATGTAAACTCTTACCATTATTAGCAGCGGTTCAAGCTTTGGTTGTAGGTCATGGAACTGTTGACTTTACCATATTGACCCCACAAGGCGGATTGATGTTTATTGCGGCATCGGGCTTAATTTCTGGCTTGATTTTGCCAATGGAACATTACAAATCATTCCCGCTGAAAATTCCACCAATGCCTGCTTATAAAGATTTGCGCATTCCACAGGAAATCTATCAGCAGACTATTTCAACTGACCCTAGTAAGTAGGCAAAGTTCTAATTAGCGCTGAATACTATAATGCATTACTATAGTTCAATATTATATTAAAAGATCTAGTCTAAGGAGACTGGATCTTTTTTTCGTTAGGAAAAAGATGAATTTTCTTGAAAGATCTATGCTTTTGAATAATTACTCTTGACAGAAATAAGAAAATATCTGAAAATATGAGTAAGTACTCACTTACTTACGAGGAGCGGATAAAATGATAAGAAAAAGAAACAGTGAAGCAACGGAAGAACGAATTATGGAAGCGGCGCTTAAGCTATTTGCTGAACAAGGTTATGCGGGAACACCGACAAGTCAAATAGCTACAGAAGCTGGGGTTTCAGAAGGCACTATCTTTAAGTATTTTCCTAAGAAGAAGGATTTGCTTTCAAGACTGTTAGTATGGTTTGTAGACAAGCAGAGTCATAATATTATATTAAAACCCCTAGAAAAAATTTATGAAGAAAATATAAATGCGGAGCCAAAAGTATTACTGAAAGCAATTATTAAGGATCGAATGGTTCTCATTGATCGAATGGCGCCTTTTCTTAAAGTGTTACTCAATGAAATGCAGTACCATCCTGAACTAAGAGAAATTTTTTTAGACAAGGTACTTATAGGTGTAAAATCTTATGGCGAAAAGATGGTCAGTCACTTTTCTACTACTAGTAAAATTAGAAAGTTGCCTCCTCTTTTGGTCATTAGAAGTTTTATGGGTGCAACAGCCCTAATGATTTTTCAGAGAAAATACCTGCCTGAAATAAACTCAGAGGTTGTCGACATTGAAGATGAAATCGATATGGTCATAGATATATTCCTAAATGGTATATTGTGCAAGGAGGTATAAGGTAATGAAAAATAGAATTTTAAAGGCTGTAAGCCTATTTATTTTAGCAATAGCACTTTTTACAGGGTGCCAAGTAAAAGAGGAAAAACTCATATTGACGGGAAGTGTTGAAGGGAAATCGGTAGACGTACTTGCCAGAACTTCTGGAGAACTAACTGGCGTGTTTGTCAGTGAGGGTCAAGTGGTTAAAGTTAATCAAGCACTGGCACAGCTAGATGACAGAGAATTAAAGCTTAAAAAAGCCAATCTGGAAATAGTCCGTCAAATATCGGAATTGAAATATGAAGACTTAAAAAATGGCAATAGCAAGGCCAGCATACGTCAGGCAATTGCCAATCGAGATTTGGTTGACGCCCAAGCTGCTGGGGTCCAAAAGGAAATTGATTACTTGAAGAATCAACTCAGTGATGCGCAAAGTCTTGCTGAAAGTGGGGCTACAACTGAAAATCAAACGGAAGAAATTCAACGAGCTTTAGACCAACAAAATGCAAAACTGGAGTCTTTGCTAGACCAGCATAAAGTGGCGCAAGAGGGTTTGAATATAGTACTGGAAGGGGCTGTGACTGAAAAGTTAAAGCAAGCCCTGTTAGATATTCAGTTAAAGAGCAACGAACTTGACCAACTGGGACTATCTATTGAAAAGACTAAAGTAGATGCGCCGTGCTCTGGAAGTGTTCAAACCGTCAATTACTCCGTAGGTGAATATGTCAACGCAGGTCAAAAGCTTTTTAGTATGGTAGATCTTTCAGAATTAACGCTAAAAGTATATATTAATGGCAAAAATCTTGCATTGATTAAAGAGGGGATGGAAGTTGCCATAACTGGGGATTATCAAGGGAAGAGTCCAGTTAAAGGCACCATTAGTTTCATAGCTGACGAGGCGGAGTTTACACCTAAGAATATTGAGTCTAAAGAGAGCAAACAGGAAATGGTCTACGAAGTTCACATTGTTATCAATGACCCAAATGGCATTGTAAAGCCAGGCATGTACTTGGATGCAGATTTTGGGGTGTTGCGTAATGAATAATGAATACATTATTGAACTGGAAAATCTGTCAAAAGATTTTGGAAAAATTAGAGCGGTAAATGGCGTGTCTCTAAAAGTAAAGCGTGGTTCAATTTATGGATTGCTGGGGCCCAATGGCGCAGGAAAATCAACCACCATTAGAATGATTTGTGGTGTTTTAATGCCCACTGAGGGAAAAGCCATAATCGACGGTATGGACGTGTATTCAGATGCTGAGGCAATCAAATCTCGCATCGGCTATATGTCTCAAAAATTTAGTCTTTATGACGATTTGACCGTCATGGAAAACCTAAAATTTTATGCTAGTCTTTACGGCATATATGGTAAAGAACGCAAAGAACGCATTAAGCAACTCATTGAAATGGCAGGCATTAGTGGTAGAGAAAACCAATTGGCAGGTAATTTATCAGGCGGGTGGAAACAAAGGCTCGCTTTAGGGTGTGCCTTAATTCATAAACCCAGTCTCCTTATTCTAGATGAACCAACTGCAGGCGTTGACCCCGTTGCAAGACGTATCTTTTGGGAGCTTATTTTCAAGTTAGCAGCTCAAGGCATAACAGTTTTGGTTACGACCCACTACATGGACGAAGCGGAAAGCTGTGACCACATTGCGTTTATTTTCAATGGTAGCGTTATAGCAGATGGTACACCCAAAGCGTTGATTGATCAAATTGGCGGTCGAAACCTTGAAGATGTGTTCATTCACTATGTTGAAAAAAGTACAGGGCAAAGCGTCATGAGTTCTTTCCAAGCCTTGAAGTTTTTAACTAACAGTGAAAACGCACTAAATACTGAAGCAATCAGCGAAGGAGTAAGTACAGCGGAAGGGGGGCAGGATCATGAAGTTTAGACGCTTTTTAACCATCGTTTGGAAAGAATTTATTCATATTTTCAGAGATCCTGCTAGTATTGGCATGTCTCTGATGATGCCAATCATCTTCACGTTGATTTTTGGCTACGCAGTGACCACAGATGTTAATCATGTGCCTATGGCCGTACTGGACAACGATCATACAGTAGAGAGCAGGGCGTTAGTCCAAACCTTCATCAATGCAGATTATTTCTTTCTAGAGGCCTCTGTGAACAACCAGCATGAGTTAGAAAGACTTATGGACGAAAATAAGATTAAGGCAGCCCTTTTAATTCCAGATGGTTATAGCAAAGACTTACAGAAGGGCTCAAAGCCAGAGTCTCTTCTCATTATCGATGGAACAGACCCTAATATTGCTAGAACAGCTCTTCAATATGGCAGTATGATTTCTAATGTCTACCAAATGTCCATGACCAATGGCAGTTACCAATTGCCCCAGATGAAAACACGGGTTTGGTATAACCCCAATTTAGAAAGTTCTAAGTTCATCGTGCCAGGGCTTATTGGACTGATTATGCAAAATATCACCATTATGCTGACTGCGTTTGCTATGGTAAGAGAGAAAGAAAAGGGCACCATTGAACAACTGATGGTTTCTCCACTTAGGCCATGGGAGCTTATACTGGGAAAAATGGTTCCTTATGTTTGTATAGGCTCTATGGATTTTATCATTGCACTTTGGTTTGGGACGTGGCTATTCCATGTGCCTATTAATGGCAGTATACCTTTGCTATTGGTCCTTGGTTTAGGATTTGTTATTTGTTCCTTGGCAATTGGCATGTTGATTTCAACCAGAGCAAAAAATCAACTACAGGCGATGCAAATCGCATTTTTAACCATATTGCCATCGGTTCTGCTGTCAGGATTCATGTTTCCAAGAGAGAGCATGCCAAAATTAATTTATTGGATCAGCAATGTGATTCCCCTTACCTACTTTTTAAATATATTGAGAGGAATCATTCTAAAAGGCGTTGATATAACTGCTATTTGGGAAGATGTGATGTGGGTAATGATCATAGGCACCCTTTTGCTGGTGACAGCTATTAAAAAATATCACAAACGATTGGATTAATAGGAAATCTGTTCTTTTATCATCAGACTTTATTGAAATTTATTACAATTATAGGTATGATATAAACGAAGAGACTTGTCAGGCATTAGACAGGCTGAATTTTGACAATCAGGAGGTCGTGTGTGAAAAATATTTATTTAGTAGGACTGGGGGCTATTGGCGCTTCTTTTGGAGCCCGTTTTGTAGAATCTCGTCAGTCAAATTTTAAGGTACTTGTAGATGAAAACCGATATCATCGCATGAATAATAAGCCTGTAGTTGTAAACGGCGTTGAAGTGGCTTTTGACTATATTGTACCAAGTCAAGATTCTCCTAAGGCAGATTTGATTATTTTAGCAACCAAGTACAATCAGCTTAAAGAAGCTTTAGACTTAATTGAGCCTGTTGTCGGTCGTGAAACTCAGATTCTCTCCGTCCTCAACGGCATTACTACCGAAGATATCATCGCCAACCGCTATGGTTGGAACAGAACCGTCTATGGCATTTGTTTTGGGATTGATGCCGTTAGAGAAAATGGAGAAATTAGATACGGCAATATTGGAAGAATCGTCTTTGGAGAAGCTGAAAATAGCGAGAAGACCGATAGAATCATTGCTATAGAGGAAGTATTTAAAAAAAATAACGTTCCTTATGAGATTCCAGATGACTTTTTAAGAATTATGTGGCGAAAATTTATGATCAATTGCGGGAGTAACTTAACTTCAGCTATTTTACTGGCACCTTATGGTGTATATCAAGAAATACCTGAAGCTCAATCTCTAATGATTGATGTCATGAAGGAAGTCATGAAAATTGCCAATGCAAAAGGCATTGCCCTCGGTCAGTCGGATATAAACGGTTATATGGAACTTTTGCCGACCTTTGACCCTGCAGGAAAATCTTCGACACATCAAGATATGGAAGCCAATCGCAAAACTGAAGTAGAGCTTTTTGCAGGGGTTGTTTGCAATCTAGGTGATGAGCTTGGTATTGAAACACCACTACACGATATGATGTATAAAATGATTGTAACAATGGAAAAGATGAGAGCTTAAAAGCCCTCATCTTTTTTTATATCTCGTTTATTCTTATAGAGGTGGTCATCGGCGACTTGAATCATCTGATCAATGTCTAAATCATTGTTTTGGGTAATACCAATGGCAAGGGCCAGCCCAATGTCCTTGTAGGTTTCAGCAGTGGGTCTAAAAGCTTCGATAATCCGATTGGAAATCATTGTGGCCTGCTCGTAGTCTGTATCGGGTAAGAGGACGATAAATTCATCTCCGCCAAAACGTGTTGGCACATCGTTTTTTCTGCAAGAGTTCATGAGTACATCAGCAAGATGCTTAAGGACTTCATCGCCAATAGCATGGCCGTAAGTGTCGTTGATCAGCTTAAAATGGTTTAGGTCTATCATAATTAAAGAGAAAGGCCGATGAGTATTGGAAGCTGCATAATATGTTTCTTCCATTTTTTGAAATAGGTATCTGCGGTTATAAAGCTTGGTGAGTTGGTCGGTAATTGAAATTTTAAATAGACGTTGATGCTCATTGTCAAAATAGTGATTAAGGGTAAGGGCAATAATTAGGAATATTACAGCGACAATAAGGAAGTTAATGGATAGATCGAATGCTCTTACAGGCATTGGAACGTATAAACAGTACTGATCTGGATGTAGTGTTTCGTAGTGGAGCAGAAACAACATTTCAACAACACCAAGGACTGAAATAAAGTATTCTATAATTTTTTCAGCTAATATGAGACTTACGAAAATAAGGAGAACGCTGTAAAAGGACATGGCGCTGAAAGAACCCGGAGAAGTTAGCCAAGCAACAGGTAAATATATGTTGGTCAGCATTACCATGAAAAATAGTTTTACCAATTTACGATACTTAGGTTTTTTAGAAAGAAAGAAGAGAATATATGCAAAGGCCGAAAATGCAATAGGTGCAAAGAAGTTTACCATAGGCCTTTGATTGATGACATTCACAAAAGCTACAATGATAAAAGCAACAATAGAAGTTATGAGAAGAGACTGTAAAACTCTATATTTTATAGTGATAAGGTGTTGGCTGATAGGTGCTTTTAAAACCATCTTTTGCTCCTCCGAAAAAAGTGGAAACTGGGTTATAATAGCTGTAAGATAATGATAAATGACAACGCAACTAGGAGGTTATATTATGTGTGAGCGTCAAAATGATAATAATCACGAGGGTATATCTGAATGGAAAAAATCTGATCTTGTTAAGGAACTGCAGACGCTGAAGCCTACTTTGTGGTTTAATCCTTACAAAAGTACACCGTGGCATATGGATGAAACTTATTTTAAGCAGGTGGAGTTAGAAGAGGCTTCCCAGCGTTTATACCGATTTAAAGACTTTTTTAAAGTTGCATTTCCTGAGACGGTTCCCATGGATGGCTTGATTGAGTCACCACTGGTAAAAGTTGAAAGACTTCAATCAGAACTTTTAAAGCAATACCCAGAACTTCCAAGCTCATTATGGATTAAATGTGACAGCGATTTGCCAATTTCAGGTTCAATCAAGGCAAGAGGAGGGATTTACGAAGTTTTAGTTCATGCTGAAAAACTTGCTTTAGAGGCGAAATTACTTACTATTGATGACAATTATAGCATATTTTCAAGTAACAAATTTAAACAATTTTTCAGTGAGTATACCATTGCAGTTGGTTCTACGGGAAATCTTGGCTTGAGTATTGGCATTATCAGTGCTGTCTTAGGATTTACTGTCAACGTTCATATGTCCAGCGATGCAAAGCAGTGGAAAAAAGATATGCTCAGAAATTACGGTGCCAATGTTTTTGAATATAAAGAGGATTATTCTGCAGCGGTAGAGGCGGGCAGAAAACTGTCGGATGAAGACCCTAAGAGCTACTTTGTGGATGATGAGCATTCCAAGCATCTATTCCTTGGCTATACAGTTGCAGCCAAACGTTTGGAAAGTCAGTTGAAAGAAGTAGGGGTCAATATTAATGAAGAACATCCTCTCTATGTGTATTTGCCCTGTGGTGTAGGTGGTGGACCAGGTGGAGTAGCTTATGGTCTTAAAAGCGTATTTGGAAATTTGGTACATTGCTATTTTGCAGAACCAACCCATTCGCCTTGTATGCTTCTAGGTATAGGTACACAAACTCATGAAGCTCATAGCGTTCAAGAAATTGGCATTGACAACAAAACCTTAGCTGATGGTTTGGCGGTTGGCAGAGCGTCTGGTATGGTCTCTAGGCTTATGACACCTTTACTAGATGGTTTGTATACCGTTGACGACCGACAACTATTAGAATGGTTAAAAGAAGTATACCGCACGGAAAAAATCAAGTTGGAGCCTTCTGCCCTTGCAGGATTGGGAGGACCACTGATGTTATGTAACACTTTGGTAGGTCAGGCACATCTGAAACAGGAAGGACAAACCCAAGTTTTCAAAAATGGGACTCACATTTTGTGGGCAACAGGAGGGCAAATGGTGCCTCAAGAAGATTTTAATCAGTGGTTAAAATAATAAAAAAGCTGTCTATTCAGAATTGGATAGACAGCTTTTTGAATGGATCAAGTAGAGAAGCCTAATTATACTTTGAATTTAGAAACAGTTTCTAATAAACCTTCAGCAAGTCTTAAAGCTTCAGTGGTTACATTTTGAACAGCTTGTGCATTTTCAAGCATGTCAGAAGATTTCATAGCGATATTAGTAGTGCCCACAGCAGACTCTTCTGCTGAATGAGAAATTTCGGTAATGGATTTTACCATGTTCTGTACAGAAGCGTAAATTTCTTCAATACTTGCATTAAGGTCAGTGGACATATCTGAATAATATCCTGCATCTATGCTATATTGTTCAGCGATTTCAACCATTTGTTTATAATCAGGAGAAACTCTATTGTCAATGAATTGAAGCAGTTCATTGGCACTTGTTGTCAAATAATGAACTGCATCTACAATCACGCCTGTAACGGCTTGAATTTGATTGGCATTGTTTTTAGATTCTTCTGCAAGTTTACGAATTTCATCTGCAACAACTGCAAAACCTCGACCGGCTTCACCAGCTCTTGCGGCTTCAATAGCGGCGTTAAGTGCCAACAAGTTTGTCTGACCTGTTATTGCCAAAATAGAATCTGCAAGAACGTTAATATTTTCAACAGCTTTAGCGTCGTTTATAGCTTTTCCAAGCTTGGCATTGGTTTCATTGTAAACCTGATTGGCCACTTGAGAAGATTGAATAGCTGTAGATTTAACTTGAATAGCTCTTTTACTGATTTCAACGGAATTTTCGGAGCTAGATTCAATGCGGCAAGCAATTTCTTTGATGACATGCTCTAGGTCAGTTGCAAAGTTATTCATTTCAACAGTGGTTGCTGAAGTTTCTTCTGTAGTAGCTGCCAACTGTTGGGTAGTAGATGAGATTTCAGCAACATTTGTATTGAGCATATCTGAGGTTTCACTCATTTGGTCACCAATGTTGTGAATTTCTTTTGAGTTTTGAATAATTTGTGAAATAATATCTCTTAAATTGGCTATAAATTGATTAAAGGATTTTGCAAGAGACTCAATTTCATCACCTGTTTTTATATCGATGCTCTGTGTTAAGTCGCCACCTTTTTCTACGAGATCGTCGAGATTTCTTTTTAAAAGATTAATTGGCTGAATGATTCCTCTTGTGGTCAAAATCAAAATGAATATGGCAAGGACTGCAGAAATAATAATGGTTAAAAGAAGAAGGATAGTACTGGTAGCATATACACTAGCGCCGTATTCAGTATTTTTCTGCGCTTTACCAGTATTGAAGTCAACTAATTTTAATAGGGTACTGGCAACTCGGTCGAAGTCCAATTTACTTGCGTTTAACATAGTGACAGCTTGATCATTTAATAGTTGACTGCTGAGTTGCATCGCAGCCTTATGCTTGGTCATATATTGTGCCCAGTCGTCTTTTGCGTTGTTATAGAGCGTTGTATCTTCTTGGTCGCTGACCCGTTCTCCGTATTGATCGAGTGCTTTATTTATTTCAGTGGTCATGTTGTCCAAATCACGATCAATGCTCATTTTCTCGCTACTGGTTTTGGCGAGAATGTGTTTATATTCTAAGGCTCTAAAGTCGGAAGCCATTTTATTAAGTGAATAAGAAGCATTGATGCCGGGTAAAATATTAGTTGATATCTCTGAAGAAACTTGATTCATCTTGTTCATATTATAAAGCGAGAATATACCTAAGAAAACTATAATAGCGATCAGAACCCCAAAGGAAGCTGACAATTTAGCTTTGATGGTCATTTTAATAAAAGATGCTTTACCATTATTAAGACCTTTTCCTTTTGGTAATTGAATTTGAGGCAGCTTAAAGGATTTTGTTTTAGAAGGCGCTTTAATCGGTGAATTTTGTTCTAATGTCTTATCTTGATCTGGTGACTCATCCTGTTCTTCCAATTCTACTTCAATTGCTTCATCGGATTCTGATTCAATATTTTCATTAGGAAGAACTTCTTCGTACTGACCGTCGTCTTCGTACAATTCTGATTCTAATATTGATTCAGGCGTTGATTCTGGCTGATCTGAAGGTGTAGGCTGAAAAGTCACAGTATGTATACTGTCGTTTTTAGCTAAATTCAAGTTGGATCCTCGACCAATTTTTGTCTTAAACCGTGATCTTGATTTTGGCATTTTTACAGATGTAAATTGAATTCTTGGCGTTTTCATAAAAGCCCCCCTGATTTATAGCAAACTGAAATGTCGAAGATCGTGTACAGTTTCTAAGAATTATATCACAAAACAGTTGGTAATTGATTATATATTGTATTAAGTTATTTTAAAATTCGAAATACTCAAACATTAAACGAAAGCATTAGTAACAGTAATAAGAGGCTTTGAACATGATGATTGCTGTGTTATATTATAATGAACAACCTTTTGGAGGTAATCATGATTAAGATAATTACCGATTCTACATGTGACTTAACAGATGCGGTCATTCAGCGGTACCATATTGGCGTAGCCCCATTGAGTATACAAATTGGAGAGCGTTCTTATAAGGATCGCATAGACATTCAACCAGACGAATTTTACCAGAAGATGATCGAGTTAGAAAAACCACCTACGACGGCAATGCCAAGTCCTGCTGAATTTTTAGACTGCATGGAAAAAGGTATCGAAGAAGGTTGCACTGAGTTTTTATGTATTTGTATGTCCAGTGGAACAAGTGGTTCTTATCAATCGGCTTTATTGGCTAGAGATCTTTTTTATGAGACCTATGACCCAGAGGGCTATAAAGTCCATGTGGTTGACAGTCTTTCAATGAGTCATGGCAGTGGCTATTTGATTTTGAAATCAGCTCAACTCAGAGAAGAAGGCTTTACTTTTAACGAATTGATTACTTTTAATGAAACTTTTAAAAAACACGTTAAACACTTCCTTTCAGTAGATGACTTGGATCATTTAATTCGTAGCGGTAGACTATCCAATGCCAGCGCAATTATTGGAAAACTGCTAAAAATCAAGCCAATTATGACCATGCGAGATGGCAAAGGGGTAATTGTAGCAAAAGAGCGCGGTCGTAAAAATGTTTTAGAACATTACGTCAGAGAATTCGAGAAACGAATGGACATAGAACTGACAAGCTTTGTTATTATAGGCTATACATCAGATGTGGCATATGCTGAAAATTTAAAACTTAAAATTCTTCACGATACCATGTTTAAAGGTGAAATTTATATTATGCAAATGGGGGTTTCTGTAGGGGCTCATGTTGGTCTTGGCGGACTTTCCATGTACTTTATTGAAAAAGATAGAAATCATGACGGCCTTTTGATCAATGAGCTCAATCATTTTTCTGCAAGGCGAGAAAAGTTTATAGAACTCCTTAAGAGCAAGATTGGAAAGTCATAAGTTAATGCCTCGGTGTAGACACGATTAGTATACATTGATAATTTAAATAGTAAAGACAGAGATAGCACGGTAATCACACTGTGCTATTTTTTTATGCGATAGAGAAGATGACAGTGATACTATTTACAAAGAGAGAGAAGGGTAGTACAATAAAATCAGAACGTATGTTCTGGTCAGGAGGTGCGACCTATGGAACTTATCGATAAAATAGGTATATTGGCAGACTCTGCGAAATATGATGTTTCCTGTTCTTCAAGTGGAAGCCAAAGAGGTTCAAAAAATGGACAGATGGGGCATACTGCTTTGCCAGGAATTTGCCATACGTGGGCGGAAGACGGTCGTTGTGTTTCACTGTTAAAAATACTGTTTTCTAATAAGTGTATTTATAATTGCGCATACTGTGTCAATCGAGCAAGTAATGATTTTCCCAGAGCAGAATTAACGCCTGAGGAGCTTGTCAGCGTAACCATGAATTTTTATAAGCGGAATTATATTGAAGGGTTATTTCTCAGTTCAGCAGTTACTATCAGTCCCAATTATACAATGGAGCGCATGATAGAAGCCATTCGAAAGTTGAGAAAGGAAGAGCATTTTAACGGTTATATTCATTTAAAAGCAATACCCGGTGCAGATGAAAAATTGCTTCGAGCAGCAGGTTTTTTAGTGGATCGAATGAGCGTCAATTTAGAGCTACCTACAGCTGAGGGCTTAAGGCTGTTGGCACCTCAGAAAAAGCCAGAGCAAATTACGAAACCGATGCAATACATTCAGTCCAGTATTATAGAGTACCAACCCAAAGGAATTATTACCCCAAGCAGTTTGAAACAGGGGCTCGGTAAATTTGTGCCAGCAGGGCAAACCACTCAAATGATGATTGGTGCAACAAAAGACCAAGATAGAACTATTATCAGAGCTTCTCAGGCAATGTATAATAATTTGGCACTTAAACGAGTTTACTATTCAGCCTATATTCCCGTGGTTCAAAACAATCAGCTTCTCCCAAAGGAGGTAAAAACCCCATTGTTAAGAGAGCATAGATTGTATCAGGCTGATTGGCTGCTCAGGTTTTATAATTTTACGGCTGAAGAAATTTTAACACCTGAAGATCCTAATTTGGATATGGCCCTAGACCCTAAATGCCAATGGGCACTGCGAAATATAGATAAATTTCCAATAGAAATTAACAAGGCTAATTTAGAAACCTTGTTAAGAATACCTGGTGTGGGAAATGTTTCAGCCAGAAAAATTATTGCTTCTAGAAAATTTGGGGCCCTTACATTTGACAATCTAAAAGCGCTGGGGGTAGTTTTAAAAAGGGCGAGATATTTCATCACTTGTGGTGGTAAATACTGCGGTCTTGGCGATATGGAACCTAGACTGTTAAGGAATCAATTACTTTTGGTAGACAAATTACCAAAACTGCCAGATGGGCAAATGAATTTTATTGAGCTTTATCCTGAAGCATTTCATATGGCTCAACCCACTCAATTAATTGGAGGTGTTCGGTATGATCGTCTGGGTATATGAGGACAGCTTTGAAGGCTTAATGACTGTGGTTTACGCATGGTTTTATTCAAAAGAAAAGCCTTATAGAATGGTTGCGGAACAGCATTTCCAACAAGATTTATTATCCAATATAAAGTATATTATGACAGATAGTTATCAGGCTCAGAAAGTGACGGATGCTGTTGAGAATAAACTTGGGAAGGATACCTTAGAGTTATTAATAAAAGCTTATTTATCAGAAGATATCAATATTGCAAATATCATTATACAGTTCTTGGATTATGCCTTTAAGAAAGGGGCAACAGTGGTCAATCATTTATCTGATCCACGTGTTGCTGCTTTTATAGGGCGCTCAACGGCAGTTTCCAGAGAAAGTCATAAGCTAATAGGCATGGTGAGGTTTGCTGAGTTGAGTAATGGAATTTTGTATGCTGCTTACGATTCAACCTACAATCAAGTAGTGATATTAGCACCGCATTTTGCTCAGCGCTTGGGAAATCAGGTTTGGGTTATACACGATACAAAAAGGGGCATTGGTGCTTTTTATCAAAAAGGGCAGTGGCATATGGGAGAAATGCCTGAAAATATAGGCATTCAGCTTTCAAAAGACGAAACTCTTTTTCAAAATTTATGGAAGAAATACTATAAGCACATTGCCATAGAAGAGAGGAAGAACCATAATTTAAGAAGACAAAATATGCCTAAAAAATATTGGCATTTTTTAACGGAGTTACAGTGAGAATTGGGAAAGAGTAGAAGAAAATTGAAAATCAAACCCGGTTGACCTTTGGTCAACCTTGTCGCTGTCGCGACATTGCAAATGAGATGAACTCAACCCGCTGAGGCGATGAATCGCCCCTTCAGGCTGAGTTCATCTCATTTGAGTTTTGTTTTTTCACGAATAAAAATAAAAGCCCAAGTCAATGACTTGGGCTTATTAGTGCATACTATAAAGGTGTTACTTCTTCAGCTTGAGGACCTTTAGCGCCTTCAGCAATTCTGAAAGAAACTTTTTCGCCTTCTTCTAAAGTCTTGAAGCCTGATTTGTTGATTTGTGAGAAGTGAACGAATACGTCTTTACCTTCTTCAGTTGTGATGAAACCAAAACCTTTTTCTGCGTTGAACCATTTTACTGTTCCGTTTACCATTTGGAATACCTCCGAAAATTAAATTTACTTCAATCTTAAGATGCTCGTTCGTAAAACTTTCGGATGTACCCATTACCTGAGATTCCAGTTGTTTACCAAACATCGGCATTCAAGAATGCAAGCTTAAGGTAATTATACTATCGAGAATTGTAAATGGCAATAGAAAATTGTAAATCATATGAAAAAATTTAAAGTCAAAACTGTCTTATTTTAACTTATTGCCAGCTCTAATTCTATCAGTAGCGTTGAGTATTTTCTTACGAATACGAATAGCATCTGGTGTAATTTCAACAAGTTCATCGTTTTCAATGAACTCAAGAGCTTCTTCAAGTGTAAAAGATTTTGCTTCAAGAAGTCTAACAGCTGTATCTGAACCAGAAGCACGCATGTTTGTTAACTTCTTGTTTTTACAAGGATTTACAACCATATCGTCTTGACGGCTGTTCATACCAACAATCATACCTTCATAAACTTCTGTAGCAGGATTGATGAACATTGTCGCACGGTCACTAAGGTTGTCAAGAGCATAAGCCATAGCTGTACCAGGTTCTTGGGCAATCAATACGCCATTTTTTCTACCTGGAATTTCGCCGAAGTGAGGTTGATAATCGTGGAATGATTTAACAAAAGTACCTTCGCCACGTGTATCGTTTATAAATTCGCTTCTATAACCGAGGAGACCTCTTGTTGGAGCGAAGTATTCAATTTTTGTATAGCCAGATTCACTAATCATGAATGACATTTGGCCTTTACGTTGGTTCAATTTAGAAATAACTGTACCACTGAACTCGTCAGGCATAGTAGCAATAACTTTTTCAACAGGCTCGTAAATTTCGCCATCTACTTCTTTCATTAATACTTCAGGTTTAGAAACCCCAAGTTCGTATCCTTCACGTCTCATGTTTTCAAGGAGAATCGACAAGTGAAGCTCACCACGTCCTGAAACTTTATAACCATCGCTGCCTTCCATCTCTTCAACACGAAGACCTACATTAACTTCTAATTCTCGGTCTAAACGGGCACGAATATGACGCGTTGTCAGCATTTTTCCGCTTCTTCCGCAGAACGGTGAATTATTTACAAGGAAGTTCATAGAGAGTGTAGGTTCTTCGATATGAATTAACTCGAGTGGTTCAACATTTTGCGGATCGCAGATAGTCTCACCAATAGAAATATCTGGGATACCCGCAAATACAACCATATCGCCAGCATAAGCTTCGTCTTTTTCTACACGATTAAGGCCTTCGTTTACCATTACTTTAAGAACTCTATTTTGCACAACAGAACCATCAACTCTGCTAAGAGCAACTGATTGCCCTTTTTTCAGAGTACCACGAGTAATTCTGCCAATGCCGAGACGACCAATATATTCATCGTAATCTAATGAAGAAATTTGTAATTGAAGTGATTCATCTGAAGAATCTGTATAAGGCTTAACGTGCTCAACAATGACATCAAATAGGGGATCGAGGGTTGTGCTCTCGTCTGTCATTTTTCTCTTTGCAATACCTTCTCTAGCAACACCATAAACAACAGGGAACTCTAATTGCTCATCTGTTGCATCTAAGTCAATGAACAGGTCTAAAGTCATATCTACAACTTCTTCAGCTCTTTGATCTTTTTTGTCAATTTTGTTAATGAAAAGGATTGGCTTTAAGCCGTGCTCCAGAGCTTTTTGAAGAACGAAGCGCGTTTGAGGCATAGGCCCTTCGCTTGAGTCTACTAAAAGAATTGCAGAGTCAACAGTTTTCATAATACGTTCAACTTCAGAAGAGAAGTCGGCATGGCCTGGTGTATCTACGATGTTAATTTTTACGCCGTTATGCTCAATAGCACAGTTTTTAGAGTAAATCGTGATACCACGTTCTCTCTCAAGGTCGTTACTATCCATAACACAATCAACAACTTCTTCATTGCTTCTGAAAACGCCACTTTGTCCAAGTAAGGCATCTACAAGGGTTGATTTTCCGGCATCTACATGGGCGATAACCGCAATATTGATAATTTCTTGTCTACTCATTTTTTCATACTTCCTTATCTGTATATAGAAGGGTGATTAATATATATATTTGGGTCGATTTTTAATCAACTCTCTAATTTTACACGAATTATATGTCATATACAAGAAAAATCATTCGAAAAATAAAAAGAATTAATTTAATTTTGAAAATAGTCATGTAAATATTCTGTACGATTAACAAATTGTTAAGATTATTTAATGGCGTCAAACTAAATCAATTTTATGTTAGTATATATTTTGGATGACGAAATAGTTTAACATAAGAATTCTGTACCTTTGGGGGAAAAATAAGTGAGCAATAAATCAAATTTATTAGAAGGAAATATTCTTTCTAAATTAATATGGCTGGCGCTGCCAATTATGGGAACATCATTTCTCCAAATGGCATATAACTTAGTCGATATGCTTTGGATCGGGAGATTAGGCGCAGGGGCAGTAGCTGCTGTTGGAACGGCTGGCTTTTTTACGTGGTTTAGTTTAGCACTTGTCCGATTGGTTCAAACAGGAACAGAAGTCACAATTTCTCAAGCTATTGGAAGAAAGGACAACGAAGAAGCGGGCAATTTAGCTGCCAGTGCTATATGGATGTCCATAGCATTTGCCATTGTGTTTGCGATATTGGTGGTAAGCTTTGCATCGCCCTTAATTCTTTTCTTTGGAATCAACGATCCTAATGTTGAGCAAATGGGTATGACCTATTTGAGAATTGTTGGTGGCGGTATTATCTTCAGTTTTATAAATCCAGTGCTTTCATCTATATACAACGCTTCTGGTAAGAGTAACGTACCTTTCATCGGAAATGCAGTTGGACTAGTTGCCAATATATTTTTAGATCCTATTTTTATATTTATTTTTGGTCTTGGAGTAGCTGGAGCTGCCATTGCAACGGTTTTGGCTCAAGGGTTGGTATCAATCGTTTTAATTTTACTTCTATTTAATGTTCATCCTTTTGAGGGATTTAGAGGTCCTAAACATCCTAAGTTGGTCAGCGTATCGAAAATATCAGAAATTGGTATTCCCGTTGCAATTCAAAGTGGTCTCTTCACGGTATTTGGAATTTTAATTGCCAAAGTCATTGCAGGGTTTGGTAAAGACGCCATTGCTGCTCAAAAAGTAGGTGTTCAAATTGAAGCCATTTCTTATATGACGGCCAATGGTTTTGCTGCAGCAGTAGGGACTTTTACAGGACAAAATTACGGTGCGGGCAACAAGGTAAGAGTGATTGAGGGCATAAAAACAGGTTTTGTTTTAATGAGCATGTTTGGAATATTAACTACAGGTTTATTATATTTCTTTGCAGAGCCTTTATATCGGATTTTCATATCGAAAGGAGATTCTATTCCCATTGGGATTGAATATCTAAAAATATTAGGTCTATCTCAATTCTTTATGTGCGTAGAAATTACTTTATCAGGATTTTTTAATGGTATGGGAAAAACAAAGCCCCCTGCAATTATGTCAGTTATATTTACAGGGTCAAGAGTGCCCTTGGCTTATATTTTATCCATGCCAGTTTTCTTTGGTCTTAGTGGTGTGTGGTGGACCATAAGTATGACCTCTATGATAAAAGGCGTTTTAATGGTTTGGATGAGTTTAAGACTGATTCGGTGCTATAAAGAAAATGGTTGATAGAATTCTATTCTTGTGAAATAAAGTCTTCAGGGCGGATAATAGGGAAATTAATGGTGAATACGACACCTCGGTTTTTCTCCGTTTTTAGGTAAATTTGCCCGCCAAGATTTTGGGTTACTATATTATAGATGATATGAAGACCTAAGCCTGTACTGCCTTGACCTTTTTTTGTGGTATAAAAAGGATTGAAAACATGAGGCAAATGTTCTTCTGAGATTCCTTCGCCATTATCGGAATAGATGAGAGTGCAAGTTTGGTCGTTTATTTCGAATGAAATTCGGATATGCCCCATGGTATCTTCTTTAAAGCCGTGGGTCAAAGAATTTACAATGAAATTAGTAAGAATATGTGAAAAGACCCCTGGGTAATGGTAAATTTCAATCTCAGGATCACAGATAAGTTCAATGACGTGATTGGTTTTCTTTAGTCGTGGTTTAAGGTTCTGCAACACATCATCAAAATATTTCCTGACATTGAAAGACCTGAGTTCAAGAACGGATTGCTCGCCTGCAACATTCTTAAAACTGCTGATTATCTCAGCGGAACGGTTTAGGCTGTTAACCATAACTTCGATTGCCTCATCGAGAGACTCATTATATTCTTTCAATTCATTTTTACTAAGGGTATTGGCTTCAAATGATTTTACCAAATGCTCATGTTTATCTTGGATAAATGTGGCAAGGGTAATACCGATGCCAAGAGGCGTATTAATTTCGTGGGCTACACCTGCCACAAGTTCCCCTAAAGCTGCAAATTTTTCGGATTGTATAAGTTGTTCTTGGGTTTCTTTCAAATGGTCAAGAGACTGTTCAAGCTCATCATTGAGTAGAAATAATTCAGCTTGCTTTTCCTCCACTTCGCCTAGAGTTTGTTCTAAATACTCATTGGTTCTAATGAGATCACTTGTCCGTTCGATTACAAGGGCATTAAGGCGACCAGCTTCACCGAGTAAGCGGCCGACTAGAACGCCTGCTGTAATGCTGGTAAGAAGGCCAATAACAAAAATGTAAAAATACTGATGGGTTGAAGGTGTCCAACCATTTTGAGGCGCATAGGCAAACTGCCATTCATTATTTCCAACCTGCATCATGTAGTTTTCAAAGTGTGATTTTGGACTGTCTACGTTAGCGTAGATGATTTCAACTCTGTTATCAGCCGTTTTTTGTGTGATGACAATGTGATAGGTTTTAAAAAGTTTTTCAAGCCCAGTTTCTTTCTGAAATTTCTCTGAATCGATGACAACGCTCATTTGACCAATGTATACAGGCTTTTCTTTGTCAGCACTTATGACTGGAATCCTGATGATAATCCCAGTACCCCCTTGTAGTAATTCTGTTGGTGGTGAGATGACCATTTCCTTATTATTTTTAACTTTTAAAATAGCATCTTTTTGAGATATGACTTTAGATAAGTCTTTGCCTAAGGCAACTTCATTTCCCTTGATAGGTGTGACAAAGAATACAGTTGTATCTCTCATAAGGGTAATAGAGCGGAGGCTATTTTTGTTGTCTCCATATAGTAAATCGGAATAGATTTTAAAATCATTGTAAGTAATATTAGGGTGAATAGCGTAAAAAGCGAGTATCCCTTTTGATTTATAAATTTGAAGGTTCAGGGAATTTTCCATGGTTTTTGCGACCAACTCAATTTGAAAGGCAACATCCAATTTTTCACTAGCAATTTCATAGGTATAAGTACGAAAAGCTGAAAAGACAAAAACAGATAAACAAATCATACCAGATAGAATGGCAATCCAAATTCTATATTTGTATGCGTCAAAATTCATGTAGGACCTCCTCTGGTAATGAATTGAAACCAATGATATGTCTTAATGATTGATACCCCAAATGAGGATAGTTATAAACCGTTATTACAACAAAATAATGTATCCTTAAAAAAGTTAGATACAATGTACTGGAAATAGGATATAATTTTTATGATTATCCGCAGCACACTTGAAGTATTTAAAGATAAGAGGGATTGAAATGATGAAAATTGGTAAAATTCAAGATATGAAGCTAAAAAGATTCTCAACAGTTGGCGCTTATTTAACGCCTGTTGATGAAAACGAACCTGAAATCTTGCTTCCGAAGAAATATTTACAGGAAGATTTTAAAGAAGAAATGTTAATTGAAGTTTTTGTTTATAGAGACTCTGAGGATCGTTTAGTCGCAACGACTCAAAAGCCAAAATTACAAATTAATGAAATGGCATATTTAGAGGTTGTAGCTGTTTCAGAACAAGGCGCATTCCTGGATTGGGGACTTGAAAAGGATTTATTCTTACCTTACAAGGAGCAAAAATGTGAAGTAGAAAAAGGTTCAAGCTATTTGATTGCAATGTATTTAGATAAATCGGATAGACTGTGTGCAACCATGAATATTAGTAAATACTTAATGGAAGAATCTCATTACGAAATAGGTCAATGGGTCAAAGGCGTTGTCTATAACACCCATGAAATATATGGGGCCTATATTGCTGTTGAAAACTGTTATAGCGGCAGAGTTCCAATGAAAGAACTTCACGAAGATTTAAAAATTGGTCAAGAAGTAGAAGTGAGAATTACCAGAATCCATGAAGACGGCAAGTTAGAACTTAGCTTGAGAGAAAAATCTTATCTCCAAAGAGATGAGGACTCTGAAAAAATATTAAATCTTATGGATGCTCAGAATGGTATTCTGAAGCTTACTGATAATAGTGACCCAGAGCAGATAAAAGCACTGCTTCAAATGAGTAAAAAAGCCTTTAAAAGAGCGATTGGTAAATTATACAAAGAAGGGCTTATTATCATAGAAGAAAATGCTATTAAAAAGAAATAAGGGCAATTGCCCTTTTTTTTTTGGAGGATCTAATATGGTAAAAAAGGAAAAGAAACACATTTTGGAATCAGACTTATTTCAACCTGTTTGTAGTTATTTAGAGTCTATGGGTTATACTGTCAATGGAGAAGTAATGAATTGTGATGTCTTAGCCAATAAAGGCGAGGAATGGCTTGTTATAGAGCTGAAGAAGACATTAAACCTAGAAGTCATTTTGCAAGCAGCGGAGCGTCAAAAAATATCGGATTTGGTATACATAGCAGTGGTTAAACCTGAAAAATTTAACAAGAATTCTAAGTTCAAACGGATCTGTCACTTACTCAGGCGTCTGGAAATTGGACTGATGCTGGTAAAGTTTAATGGTAAAGTCGGGCACGTTGAAGTGGTTCAAACAGCAGAATCATTTGATCGAATCAAAAGTCAAAGGGTTCATCAAAAAAAGAAACTAAAAACCCAAGAGGAGTTTAAGAAGCGCAAAAGTCAATCGGTGGGTGGTGTTACTAGAACTAAGGTTATGACTGCTTATCGAGAACAGGCAATCGAACTGGCTAAATTATTGGAAGAAAAAGGACCGTCTCAACCAAAATACTTAACAGATATTGGTGTAGACGCAAAAAGAATACAAAATATTTTATATATGAATTATTATGGGTGGTTTAATCGCCTCGGTAAGGGTATCTACGAAACATCAGAAGTATGGTTGACATTCAAGAAGGAATCTTGAGGGTATTAAATTTGGGGGTGCATTTATGAGTAAAAAAAGCGGTAAATTCAAGGTAAATTTAAAATTAAAAATGATTTTGGCAATTGTTGGAAGTTTGTTGGTTGTCCAAGGCCTAATTATTGGCATGATCAGTTGGATGACTTATGAAAGTACTTTTCAACTTTCGGAAAAGTATATTGAAAAGACAATTCTTTCCGATTCCCTTGAAATTAAAAGCGTGTTTACTGGAAATTTAGAGTCTGCGAAAAATGTGGCATCGGTGTTTCAGTCCGCTAGTGAGCAGGGCACCTTGGATAGGGATAAGGGCGTAGAAGTTTTAAAATCTGTCTTAGTAAACAATGCTAATATTGTAGACGTATGGGTTATTTTTGAACCCAATACGTTTGACAAAAAGGATGCTGCTTCCATTGGCAGAGCGGATTCTGATGATGCAGGTCGTTATGTGCCTCTAATTTATAGAGAGGGTAGCGCAGGCGCACTGGATAAGTGTTATGCTTATGATACGGATGGCTATTATTTAAATCCTAAAAACACGTTAAAACCGAATATTTCAGAACCGACAGTTTATAAAATTGGCGGTAAAGATGTAAATATGGTTACTATTACAGCTCCGATTATTTCAAATGGTAAGTTTATTGGTGCAGCGGGTTTAGACATAGAAGTCGATTTTCTACTGACTAAAATCAATGAAATTAAACTCTTTGACAGCGGTTATGTGAAGCTTCTCAGTGAGTCTGGGATACTCATTACCCATCCTAATGTAGATAAAGTTGGGAAAATGGCAGAGGAAATAGAAGCTGCAGATGGCAAAGACATTTTAGCAAAAGTATTAGCAGGTGAAAACTATAGTGGCTTTAAATACTCAAGTACTCTAGGTGGAATGGCTTATAAGGTGTTTGTGCCAATGAAACTTTCTGAATCCGGCCCGACTTGGATATTAGGCTCGACAATTCCGCTCAATGAAATGAGCAAGGAAGCTGTGAATATTCGATTGATTACTATTGGAACTACAATTTTAGGCTTGTTATTTATTGCTTTCATTGTTTTTGCATACATTAACAACGTAACAAAGTGGATTGCAAAAATCGCCAATGCGGCTACTGTAATTTCTACAGGAGACTTGAGAGTTCAAATTGATCAAAAGTTAATTGACAGACACGATGAAATTGGGCACTTAGCTAAAGCCTTTAACGATATGAAGAACAACCTTACTGTGGTTGCCAATGATCTGTTGGATAACGCAACTGCTGTCAGTAAGTCAGCTGCAGAGCTTTCAGAGAGCTCAGAGCAGTCGGCGATTACTTCGGAAGACATTGCAAAAACCATTGAAGAAATTGCTAAAGGTGCAACTGAGCAAGCGACAGATACAGAAAGAGGTTCTCATCAAGTTATGGATTTAGGTACCACTATTGAGCAAAATCAAGTTGCTGCTGGAAAACTAAGCGAGCAAGCAAAGAAAGTTACTGTAGTCGTTTCTGAGGGCGAAAAATATATGGCAGATTTGAGCCATCAAGCTAAACGCACAGGAGACGAGGTTAAAATTATTTCTGATGGTATAGTGGCGACCTATAATAGTGTTAATGAAATCAAGGAAATAAGTGGCTTCATTGCCTCAATTTCAGAACAGACTAACCTGTTGGCCCTAAACGCGTCTATAGAGGCAGCAAGAGCGGGAGAATCAGGTAGAGGCTTTGCAGTCGTTGCCGATGAAATTCGTAAGCTTGCAGAGGCATCTAAGCAATCGACAATAGAAATCGATAATGCAGTTCGCACTTTGATTGTGGATGCAGAGCGATCTGTTGAAATAGCCAGCAATCTTCAAGGTATTATCGATGAACAACTCACCAGTGTAACCATGACCAATGCGCAATTCAGCGCTATTAAAGAATCTATTGACCATATTGCTATAATGATTCAAGAAATTGATTCATCGGGTTCTCAGTTGTTAGAAAATAAAAATACCATTATGGAAGTTATGGCAAGCTTGTCAGCTATTGCAGAAGAAAACGCGGCTTCTACAGAGGAGACTGCTGCTTCTACCGAAGAACAGACTGCCTCAATTTTGGAAATCTCAAAGATGAGCGATGATTTAGCGGTTCTATCGGGTAAACTCAAAACCATGGCTGAAGTATTTAAAATCTAACGGACTTGCAATTTAAATGCATAATCGCTATACTTTTAATAGAGTGTAGACACCAAACGGACCTGTCGGAGTATCTGACGGGTCTGTTTATATATTAAGACCTATTAAAGGAGGACACGAAACATGGCTAAGAGTTTATTACCTTCAAAAGGCATGCGTGATTTTTTGCCTGAGGATAAGGCGTTAAGAGAAAAGATGATGACCATCATTAGAACGGAATATACAAAGCATGGTTTTATGGAAATTGAAACATCCATTATTGAAGATTTAGATCGCTTGGTGAATAGCGATGGTGGCGAAAATACAAAGTTGATTTTCAAAATATTGAAACGTGGCGAAAAACTAAGACTTAATCAAGAGGGTCAACAAGAAAATGACCTGGCGGATTTAGGCCTAAGATTCGATTTAACCCTTCCTCTTAGCCGCTACTATTGCAACAACATGAATGAATTGCCTAAAATTTTTAAGGCCATGCAGACAGGTTATGTTTACAGAGCAGAAAGACCACAAAAAGGCAGATTCAGAGGTTTTGTTCAATGTGATATGGATATTATGGGTGACCCTAGCAATGGGGCTGAAATTGAACTGATTCATGCCATTTCATCTACCCTTAGAAAGTTAGACTTAAAGGAATTTACTATAAAAATTAATGACAGAAGATTGCTATTAGGTGCGATTGCCAGCTGTGGCTATAAAGAATCTGACTTTGGGACGGTATGTATAGTTCTTGATAAAGCTGACAAAATTGGAAAAGAAGGCGTTGCGAAAGAGCTTGAAAAAGAAGGTTATTCTTCAGAACAAGTCAGCCGTCTGATGGATTTGATGTCGGAAATTGAAAACAATGGACTTGGCGGATTAAAGTCAAAAGGTATTTGTCCTGAAGCTATCGAAAGCCTTGAGCAAATTATTGGCACTATTGAAGAATTAAACAATAATGAATACAAAATAGTCTTTGATTTTACTCTTGTTAGAGGCATGGGCTACTATACAGGCACTATTTTTGAAATTGCCTACTCAAACTTAGGTTACTCTGTTGCAGGTGGCGGTCGTTATGACAAAATGATTGGCAGCTTTATCGGTCAAGATATTCCAGCTGTTGGTTTCTCTATTGGATTTGAAAGAATCTTTGAGATTTTAAAAGAAGAGGGCAATACCTTTTTCAAACCGAAGCAGTTGGCATTAATTTACACAGAAGCAGATTCGATGAAAGCGGTTATGGTCAAGGCGGATTCATTTAGAGGCGAATTTGACTCAGTGTCTCTCTTTAAAAAAGAAAAGAAATTTGGAAAACAGTTAGAAAGATTATCAAAGTTTGGTTTTGGTTACTTTGCCCTTTATGATAGCAATCTCTCGGAATTAGAAGTGAAGGAAATGGCAGAATCTGCAGGGAATTAATTTAGGAGTTTCTTTAAATGGGTAAGAAGAAAGTTTGTGTTGGGATTAGCGGCGGTGTAGACAGTGCCACCGCAGCCCATTTGTTAATTGAGGAAGGTCACCAAGTCTTTGGTGCAACGATGTATCTCTTTGACACAAAAAAAGAAGATGGCTCCTTTGGACCACCAGAATTTATTGAAGAGGCAAAAGTGGTATGTGAAAGACTTGGGGTTGAACATTTTGTCATAGATTTAAGGGAGCCTTTTAAAACGGAAATTTTAGAGCCTTTTATTCATGGCTTTATGAAGGGAATAACCCCAAATCCTTGTGTCGTGTGCAATCAAAAGATTAAGTATGGTCTTTTTTACGATGCTGTCATGGCATTAGGAGCAGAGGTAATGGCAACAGGTCATTATGTTCAAATTGAACATCGAAAAGAGACAGATTCCTACCATTTGATGAAGGGGCATACGGAGAGAAAAGATCAGTCTTACTATCTTTGCGGTCTTTCAGAGGAAAGGTTAAAAGGATTGATATTGCCTCTTGGTCGTTTTAAAAGTAAAACAGACGTACGGGAGATAGCGCTTTCAGTCGATCAAAAAGTTTCAAAGAAAACAGACAGCCAAGGTATTTGTTTTACACAGGGCAAGAGCGCATTTGAGTTTTTGAAGTCTCAAGTGGGTAGTGACATGGGTTTAGGGAACTTTTTATTAGAAGATGGCACCATTGTAGGTGAACATGACGGGTTTTACCGTTATACCATCGGTCAGAAAAAGGGATTGCCGAAATTAGGAAATCTGCCTTATACGGTTGTGGCAATTGATGCTGAAAACCATGGGGTTATATTAGGGACAGAAGAACAGATTTATCAAAGTACTATGTTTGTAAAAGAATTTAACTGGATTCACAAGCCCGATGCCTTCCCTTGGCAGGGTATTTTCCGTATTTGCACGTGGGGATATGATCTGAGTGGGAAAATAGAACCAGAACAAGACTCAGACCTTTGGAAAGTAACTTTTGATGAATCTGTGAGAGGGATTGCCAAAGGACAGATTTGTGTTGCCTATATAAAGGATGAAATCTTAGGCGGCGGCACAATCCTTTAAATTACGAGATAAGTGATTGAAGTTACCATTTCAGTCACTTTTTTTTATGTTCTGGATGTGTGCATAAAAAAGCCAATATTGTAAAAATGGACAAAACTCTTTACAATATAAGAATATCAGGCTTGGAGGGGAACTATGAGCAATGAATTTAGTCAGCACGTAGGGTTTTACATACAAGAAATCTATAGAAAGACCACAATACTTCTTAATAAGGCATTAGAGCCTTACGATTTAACCTATTCGCAATTCAGAATTTTAAATTGTTTATGGAAGAAAGGCGATTTAACGCAAAAGGAAATTTTGGCGATTATCAGTGTCCAACCCTCCACACTTACAGGTGTAATTGATTTGCTTGTAGAAAAGAAAATGGTAGAGCGAATTGGTGAAATTTCTGATGGAAGGTTAAAAAAAATTACGTTGACGCCAAAAGGTAAATCTTTACAGAACCCGACGTGGGCAGCGGTAGACAAAATTGAAATGTTTCAAACAGGTCGAATGACCCCTGAAAGTAAGGCCATTGTATTGGCAGAATTACAAAAAATGGCGGCTTTATTGGATGGGAAATAGAATAATGACCTTATATTGGCAACTTTTTTAAGTATATTCAGTCTTTTCTTGAAAACACATAAATGATACTCTAACGAAAATGTCATTGAATTCTGGCAAATAGAGTGATTTTTTTATGTATCTTATATTGACCTTTTAAAAGACCTCTTAATTAAATAAAAAAAACGTCATAATTAAAGTGTTTTTGCTTTAATTGTTGCGTTTTTTTAATATTTGTACAACGTGTGTATTTTATAAGACTAATAATTAACTTTGTTAAAAAAATTTGAACGGATAAAATTAGTAATAAATTAAAACAAAAGTATTACAATTGCAATGAATTCCATATTTTCTGAAAATTATTAAGTGGGTTCAAATTGTAAGCTTCAATCACTGTATAAAATTATTTTGACACTGGGTTTATAATGTGGAAATTTTTTTATATAATTTAGTTGTCGTTGTTCTCACAATTTGTGAGATTAACAAGGCTGATAACAGATAGGTAAAAGTACCTTCTGAATTCTCAAAATATTATCGCAATTCAAAATCAATGATTTTCTGGTTTTGAATCGTTAAATTTAGAGAAGCGGCCAATATATTATTTAGATGGAGGGGGAAAACAAATGAGAAAACACATGTCAGTCCTATTATCATTAGCTCTTATCGCATCTATGTTCACTGGTTGCGCTAAACAAACTACTGCTAATTCGACTACAACTGCGGGCGCAGAAGCGACGCAAAAAGAAATTGCTACAAAAGTAGTTCAAGGGGACGATACTATCCCTAATGCTGCAAAAGAAAGAGCTAATGCGGCTAACACACTCGTTGTTGGTATGAGTGAAGTTAAAGGTGACTTCATGCCTGTTTATTATTCAACAAATAATGATGGACAAGTTTGTAGATTGATTTTTGACACGCTTTACACGAACAACGATAAGGGCGAGTTTGTCGTTCCTAAACTTGCTGAAAGTTATGAACTTACTAACGAAAACAAAACTTACACTTTCAAACTTAAGAAAGATGTAAAATGGTCTGATGGCAAACCTTTCACAGCGAAAGACGTAGAAAATACTTTCTTAATCATGGCTGACAAAGCTTATGATGGTCGTTATGTAACAGTAGTCGACAAGCTTGCTGGGTACGAAGATTACAGAGATGGCAAAGCTGCTACATTAGCAGGCGTTAAAGTGATTGACGATTACACAATCGAGTTTAATATGAAGTCTGCAAACGTTACTAACTTTGCAAACGTAGCTGACTTCCCTGTTATGCCTGCTCACATTTACCCTTACACAAAGGGCAATGTTCAACCAATCAAAGACAAAATGGCTAAAGCTGAATTCATTGGTACTGGCCGTTACACATTGGTTAAATTCGTGCCTAAACAATATATTGAACTTAAAGCTAACCCAAATTGGTGGGGTGGTAAAGTTAATATCGAAAACATGATCATCAAATTCACAACAGCAGACAACCAATTCCAAGAATTGCAAGCTGGTAACACGGATATTCAAACACACGTAGCTGCAAAATCTGAGAATGAATCACAAATTAAAGATATTGGCTTCGTTTCTACGAACATCTACCCTGGTAACTCTTATGCTTACCTAGGTTTCAACTTAAGAGACGAAAGACTTGCTGATGTTAAAGTGAGACAAGCCCTTACTTACGGTTTTAATAGACAAGCCTTTATGGACCTTTACTTCAATGGTAATGGTACTGTTACAAATGCCCCTATTTCACAAGTATCTTGGGCATTTACAAATGACATCAACAAATACGAGTACAGCGCCGAAACAGCTAACAAAATGTTAGACGAAGCTGGCTGGGTAATGGGTTCTGATGGTATTCGTGAGAAAAACGGTAAAAAGCTTAGCTTTGTTTGGGATACTTACACAGATTCTAAATATGTAGAAACTTTAATCCCTATGCTTAAAGCTGACTGGCAAAAAATCGGCGTTAAAGTAGAACCAAACCTTATGGAATTTAACGCTCTTGTAGAAAAGGTTTACACTAAGAGAGAATTTGATATGTACAACATGTCGTGGGCACTTTCTGTTGACCCAACTTCTAGAGACATCTTCCACTCTGCTTATGATATTCCTGATGGCAACAATGCTGTTGGCTTAAGAGATGCTGAAATCGACAAACTATCAGTTGAAGCTGAAGAAGAATTCGACCAAGCGAAGAGAACTGAATTAATGCATGCTTATGCTAAAAAAATCAACGAAGTATTGCCTTATTTGTTCATTGGTCAAAATGATGAATGGGATCTTTCAAACGTAAGAGTTAAGAACTTAAAAGTATCTCCTTACTGTGACTGGACTTACTTCATTGAATCAGTTGAATTAGCTCAATAATTTAAATTGGGGGGTTCAGTAGATCTGGACCCTCTTTATTTCAGATTTATGGTGGGAGGAAAAAGGTGTGTTAAAATATATATTTAAGCGTTTATTGCATATGATTCCCGTAATGTTGATTATTTCAATTTGTATCTTCGGAATCATTAAATTAACGCCGGGGGATCCAGTTGGTGCAAATTTAAATCCAAAATCTACAGCAGAGCAAAAACAAGCAGAAAGACATCGTCTCGGCTTAGATAAACCTATACCTGAACAATATGTTCTTTGGTTAGGCAGAACGGTACAAGGAGATTTTGGTGAGTCTCTAACGTATAAAAAACCGGTTAAAATGGTCATTGGTACATTTATTTGGAACACATTCTTATTGAATGTTATTGAATTTATTATTGCGTTTTTAATTTCTATTCCTTTGGGTATTATGTGTGCCGTTAGGAAGTATTCAAAATTTGATAATTTTTGGACGGTATTTTCTCTATTTGGAATATCCATGCCATCATTCTTCTTTGGTTTATTATTAATTTTCCTCTTCTCTGTTAAACTAAAATGGACACCAGTTAGTGGTATGGTGGAAGCAGGTACAAAAAATACGGGCTTAAGCTACGTACTAGAAGTAGGACAGCACATGATTCTACCTTCAATCGTACTTATTTTTGGCTCACTTGCTAGTTTATTAAGATATACACGGAATGGTATGTTAGAAGTTCTTAGTCAAGACTATATCCGTACAGCGCGATCAAAAGGTCTTAATGAAAAAGTTGTCGTTTATAAGCATGCATTTAGAAATGCTTTAATTCCTATTGTTACCCTTGTTGGTTTCTACATTCCAGGCCTCTTCTCAGGAGCAGTTATTCTTGAGTCAATCTTTAGATGGCCAGGCTTAGGTTTAGTCATGATTGAGTCCATCAATTCTCGTGACTACAACCTGATGATGACAATGCTCATCTTCTTAGCGTTCTTAACACTGCTTGGTAACTTATTCCAAGATATCGGTTATGCGCTTGTTGACCCACGCGTTAAAGTAGAATAGGGAGGAAATAGCGAAATGGTATCTAGAGCAGAGGCTAAAGCAGCTAAAAAAATGACCGCTTCCCATGAGGAAATTGAAACACCTTGGACCCTTATGTGGAAACGTTTTAAAAAGAATAAGATTGCGATGTCAGGTTTGTATATATTTATATTCTTGTTGTTATTTGTAATTATAGGCCCTTTATTGTCGCCATATGATCCGAATCTTTATATGGATTTTGAACATATAAATGCAGCACCTACAATAAGTCACTTATTAGGAACAGATGAACTGGGCAGAGACTACCTCACTAGAATTATGATTGGCGGACAAGTTTCCTTAATGGTAGGCTTATTCGCAGTCGTTATATCGATTGTATTTGGA
>CAXXWB010000034.1:0-52866 GCA_963677505.2 uncultured Acidaminobacter sp. | reverse complement strand
GACAAAATGACTGCCGAAGAAAAAATAAGTAAGCGCAAAGAGTATCAACAGGAAATTCAAACTTTGAATACACAAATGGCCCAGCGGAAAATCGAAATTCAAAAAGAAAAGAGAGAGGCAGCAGCTGCTGAGTCTCAAAATCAAGGACAAAAAAATGTTGAAGGCTCTTCTAAAGATAATACGGATGGTAAAGCAGGGCAAAATTCTGCAAATATTATGGGTGCTGCGACCATGAAAGGTATTATCAACGCAGGCACAACCATGAAACAAGTCAATACTGTTCAATCGGTAAAAACAAATTTAGAAGGTACTGCTGGCGTTCTAAAGATTGAAATTGAACTAGATAAGAATAGAGGACTGGATACAACGAAAAAAGAAGAACTGCTTGTAAAGACTAGTGAGAATTTAGAAGGCCTCTATGAAGATTTAGGGGAAAAAATTGCAGATGCAAGCAATCAATTAGAAAATGCAAATGAAGTTGACGGAAAAGATAAAACAAGCGATAAAGAGAAAGAAGACAAGAATTCTGAAGCAATTAAGAAAGAGGCAGATCGAGGAAAAACCCTTTTAAATTTTGATAAAGGGCAATATGTTGACGAGCTTATATAATAAAAAAAGGCTGTTGCAAAATAGCCTCTAAATAAGAAATGACCTGTGAAAATCAAAGTTGATTTTTCACAGGTCATTTCTTATTCTACAAACGTTAAGAACTGGCTCGAAGAGCCAGTTCTTGTGAGTTATAACATTGTAACTGCGAATGAATCCAGGAATTCAATCTGAGGGAATGTTTTCAATTCTCTATAGATAATAGTAACCAATTTTAGAACCAATAATAATAATCGTAGTGATAATCAAATAGCGACGCATATGAATCGGTTCATCTTTTTGACACATAATACCTAGCCCGATCAGCAGTAAGCTTAAGTCTTCGGCAGCTGTGGTTAATACAGCTAAAGAATGTAAACTCACAAAATGTAAAATGCTTGTGATGGGTAGAATCAGAATAAAAGGAATAAGTCCATAAGCGAAGACGGTCAATGCTTTTTTCACATCATCTGGTGAGAATGTCTTGAACTTAGTAGTGAAGCCAAGTTGAGTAGCAAATACCACACCAAAGAGAAGCAGTATCTCTATAGCGGATTGAAGGAATATATCCACACTTGAAACCAGTCGACTTCCTAAATTTAGCTGGAGACCAGTTCGAATGGACCAAGTAGCAGCAAGGGTCATTACTGTAGTAAGTACAACGGCAGCACCTACTAGTACAAGACTTTCAGGCAACCTAGGCAGATGATAAATTTCTCTAAAAAAGGCCTCTGGGTCTTTAATAAGAGCCTTCAAATCACGGCTAAGATTTTTAAACATATTGCTGTTTTTCGCATTTTGGACTGCTTCTGCAATGCTAGAAGTTTGATTAGTTGTCATAATAATGCACCTCCAATAAATATAGTTTAATAATAACATATATTAAAAGGAAATGCTATATTTTTACATAAAGTGGCATAAATTACTTTTATGCAAATGTTATACAAACGATATTTTGAGGATTTTATCTAAGGATAGCGCTGACTTCCTCTGGGGGCATTGGCTTGTAGAAATAATAACCTTGAACTTCATCACATTGTTCGGCAGTTAAAAACGCCAGTTGCTCTCTGGTTTCAACACCTTCGGCAATGACTTTTACGTCTAAATTCTTGGCAAGCCTTATGATGACATTGGCAATTGCTTCATCCTTTTGGTTTTTTCCAATACCTCTGACAAACTGAATGGCCATTTTAATTCGGTCAATAGGTAACTGTTTTACTCGACTTAAAGAAGAGTACTCTGTGCCAAAGTCGTCTATAGCGATGGTTAGTCCAAGAGATTTCAGTTCATTTAAAATGGAGATAATAGCAGCAGATTCTTTAATGGCAATACTTTCAGTAATTTCTAATTCTAAATACTTTGGTGAAAGACCAGTTTCTAAAAGGATATCATTGACCAATTTTACCAAATCGGTAGTTCTAAACTGTTGGACAGATAGATTTACTGCTACAGGAATACAGGGAAGTCCCTCATCTTGCCAAGCTTTGTTTTGAACGCATGCTGTTCTCAGTACCCATTCGCCAATACTGGTAATTAAGCCTGTTTGCTCTGCTAATGGAATAAAGAGTGCTGGAGAGACCATTCCTAGTTCTGGGTGCTGCCATCGAATCAGTGCTTCTAGTCCAATGACACTCCCAGACTGAATATCAACCTGAGGCTGATAGTATAAGACAAATTCGTTTCGTTCTAAGGCTCGATATAGTTGATTTGTCAGTCTAATTTGCTCTTCAACTTCAGTTTTCATCAGAGAAGAACAGATCAAATATTGGTTTTTTCCACATTCCTTAGCCCTATAAAGAGCAATATCTGCATATTTAATGAGAGTGGCAGTATCGTCGCCATCGGTTGGATAAAAGGCTACACCTGCACTGGCAGTCACAAAAAATTCGTGATTGTGAACCATAAAAGGTTCATTAAATGTATTCATAATGACTTGAGAGATTTTATGAAGATCTTCCTCTTGTTGGATTTGATTCATGATTATAAGGAACTCATCCCCGCCGAATCGAGAAATGGTGTCAGATTTGCGAATGGTACTTGAGAGACGCCTTGCAACTTCTCGAAGGAGCTGATCCCCGCCGTCGTGACCAATGGTATCGTTTACCGATTTAAATAAATCTAAATCTAAAAACATAACGCCTATAATTTTCTCAGTCCGTCTTGAAAGTGCAATGGCTTGAGTGAGTCTGTCATTAAACAGAATACGATTAGGAAGACCTGTTAAGTGGTCATAGTAAGCCATGCGTTCAATTTCCTTTTCAGCTTCAATCTTACTGAGGGCATCGGCTACTAAATTCGCAAGAATATCCAAATGGGAGATTTGATTTACAGTCCAGTTGGTTTTAGATTTTAAGGTACATAGACTGATAAAACCTAAAATTTTTTCAGAGTGTAGGATTGGGATGGCCGCAAAAGACTTAATGCCTCTGTTAAGCAAATTTTCTTTGTCAACTGCCGCTTTTTTTGGTAGGTCTTCCAAGTGCTCAATACAAATGCTCTTCCGCTGATAAAGGTTTTCAATTACCCAAGGAGATTCTTGATAGGGAATATCTTTCAGGTCAAGGGTTTCGCTACAAATCCCGTTATTGCACCATTCATGTGTATTTGTAAATGTGTTAAGTTCCGGCGAAAAGAGGTAGAGGCAGAAGCGATCGGCACCAAAAAGTTCACCACTGAGTTTGAGCATAACATTGATTTTTTCTGAAAAATTATATTGATTGATTGTGACCAATTCTGCTGAAATGGTTGAAATTAGCTTTTGAAAGTGAACCTTTTCCGTCAGTTCTCTTAACCGAAAGATGTACAGCCGATTAATGTAATAAGCCAAAGCAATGGCAAAACCCACCATGCCAATTCTTACAATGTGATCGGAACTGTCAACAGATACATAAGCGGCAGGTCTGAGAATCCAAACGGCAAGTTGCGTCAGAATACTTGAGATTGCAATAGAGCCAATGACCCATGGATTGTTAAAAATAACAGACATGATAATAAACACCAATGCGACTGCCCATATGGTAACGCTAGAAAATTCAATGAACTTAAATGTAATGATTGGAATGAGCAAGGTAATAATCAATATGGAAATAGGTTCTTTAATTTTGTGGGATTTGATAAGGATTTGGGAGAGTTGTAGGACGGCGCCTGCACCAAGGAGCAAAGCACTAAAAACAATGACATTTAAAAGTTTATCGTGAAAGAATATGTATTGGGATATAAAATTAAGACTGGCACCAAAAAATAAAAAGGAAGACAGATAGAGAAAGGCCCGTTCTTTATGATGCCCACTTAGAATAAGTTCACTTTCTTGAGTGTCATACTGATCTAAGTTGGTCATTAAATGGTATCTCTTTACAGCGTAATAACTGGACAAAATAGGGAATAATGCAAATACACAAGCAAGTTCAGGAAGGGTAGACCAATGGGTTGTGCTTCTTAAATAAGAAGTCAAAAAAACGAGCCCAAAAACCGCGCCGAAAGCGAACATGATAAATTGTGTGTGTGGCTTTTCTGTAGTGTTGTCTGTAGATTTATGCCAATCCCATAGAATTTTTATAAAGATGGTCAGATAAGTTAAAAAGTAGATATTAAATAAATGGTCCCAAAGACTGCGTTGGGGTAATTTAAGCCAACCATTATTGGTAAAGACTAGCTGATATTGCTCAGGTGCCATACTCGGTGACAGTGAAAATACCCATATAAAAGCAATTGCTGGTATGTAAAGGACGAACTTCAACCATTTGTTGTTCTTGAGCCATTGGTGTTTAGTAATCAATAAGACAAAATGAAGAATAAGAGTGTAGGTAGTACCAATGCCAATGGCAGCAACTCGGCGCCAAACAAGGCAGTTTTCTATGTTAGGGGCATTGACGGCTATGGAGAAGGAAAAGGACCAAAGGCCTAGAGCCATACAAAGGGCGAAGAATATCTGATTGACTGGAGATTTTGGGTCTCTATAGAGGGAATAAGTTCCTAAGCCGCCGTGGAGCATAAAAGCTATAAAATACATTATAGAAAGAAATAAGGGTAGCCGCATATAAGGAACTCCTTTACATGTTAAGAAATTTATATGTTTTTATATTGTTTATTATTATATAATTCATTGTAAAGATTGACAAGTTATTGTTTTACATACAAGATTAGTTATGTTAGAATTAATTGGTTTGACTAGAATGTAAAATAACATATATAATAATTAGATATAAACTTATTTTGAAACGAATAAACTGACTTAAAACATGTATTTTACTTATATAAGGTAACAAATGGGAGTGTGAGGTGTTAGATGAACGTAGTTGTTATAAACAAATTAATTGAAGCAACAGGCAATGTGGCGAGCATGATGCTGGGTATAGAGTTGTCAGCAGGTAGACCACAACTGTTAAATATTCCAATCGCAGAAGAAAATGTCTGTGTTCTTGTAGGAACAACAGGAGAGCTAAGAGGACAGGTTATTATCAGCGGCAATAGAGACGTGGCTTTAAAAGCAGCCAATAAAATGATGCAGGGCATGGGCAGTGGCGAATGGGATGAAATTGCCAAGTCCGCCATTCAAGAATTTTGCAATATGATGATGGGTACGTTCAGTACATTACTTAGCCAAGACGAACTCCACATTGATATTACACCGCCAACACTCATTGAAGGAGAAGGTATTCGCCTCAGTGGGGACAGAGGGATAAAACTACCGATGATGAGCAAGTTAAATGAAGCGGATGTTATTTATTTAACATTGATGTTTAAGGAAAAATAAAAACAAGGATGTATTCAATTAGCTAATAATGAATACATCTTTTTTTATTCCCCAATTTCGAACTTTTGACTTTTCAAGGTCTTGGGTGATAGTATGAACAAATAGACTATGATTCAATAACTTAGAAAAGGCAGAAAGAGGATTGAGGATGACGCTTAAACGCTTTTATATGGATGAATCCTTGAAAGAGGGACTTCGCTTAAATCTTAAAAATTCAGATCAGGAAGGCTTTTTATCAGAGGTAAAAGGCTTTTTAGAGATAGACTCTGAAAGTTATGAGTGGTTCAGTGCGTATCAAAATCTAAGTCTCCAGCTCAGTCGTCGTATTGAAGGTTTAGAACTCTATAGGCAGAGGGAACTAGATGCCTTTGCTATTGGCGATGCCATCGCAGACGGCATATGCCTTACCGATGGGACAGGTCTGGTTCTGGCAGTTAATAGAGCCTATACGGATATAACAGGCATAGAGGAAAATCAAATAGTGGGGTATCAAATAGAGGCAATTTTAGCACAGGGACTTTTTAACCGGGCAGTAACCCATTTGGTTATTGAACAGAAGAAAAAAATATCCCAGTTTTCAACCATAACCAGCAACAAGAAAAAAGTCCTCATCACAGGGAATCCCTATTTTGATGATGAGGGGAATGTGGTTCAAGTCTTAACGGTAATGCGTGACTTAACTGAAATCATCAGCATTAAAGACAAATTAGAGAAGGCCGAAAGAGAAAGTGAACGTTACTTAGACGAACTCAATTATTATAAAAGCCTACAAGTTGGCAGAGGCGGCCTAATTGGTGAGAGCGGAGACATAAAAAAAATACGGGAGCTGATCAGTTATGTGGCAAAGACAGAAGCTACCGTCCTTATTACGGGAGAAACAGGTGTGGGCAAAGAAGTTATTGCCCGTGAAATTCACCAAAGCAGCAACCGCTCAGGGGCACCCTATATCAAAGTGAATTGTGCCGCTATTCCAGATTCACTCTTAGAATCTGAACTGTTTGGCTATGAAAAAGGGGCATTTACAGGGGCACAAAACAAAGAAAAGCCCGGTATGTTCGAACTGGCAAACGGCGGAACTTTGCTATTAGACGAAATAGGAGAAATGCCGATTAATTTACAATCCAAACTCCTTCGTGTCTTACAAGAAAGAGAACTCATGCGCATTGGTGGCACAAAAAGCGTCAAAGTAGACGTAAGGGTCATTGCCTCTACCAATCAGAGTTTGCAAAAGCAAATTGAGAGCGGAAGATTCAGAGAGGACTTATATTATCGACTTAATGTAGTCCCTATCCACATACCGCCACTAAGAGATCGGATAGACGATATTCCTCTCTTAGCTCACATGATGCTAGCAAAATTCAATTTAAAATATGAAAAGGATAAAAAACTCAGTCAAGGTGCGATTGATGTTTTAGACAGATACCGCTGGCCCGGTAACGTGAGAGAACTTGGAAATGTAATAGAGCGGATTATCGTCAGTGACGATGAAGTCGTCATTAATGAAGAAAGTGTGATGACTGTTCTCGGACGCTATATGGAGGGCAATTTGCCAGTGACATTAAAGGCTACGGTGAATTTAAAAGAGGCCGTTGCACAACTGGAAAAAGAATTAATTGAACAAGCTTTAATCAAGTACAAAAGCACCTATAAAGCCGCTGAAGCCCTTGGAACCAGTCAACCTACTTTGTTTAGAAAAGCGAAACAATTAGGGATTAAGGTGAATCAAGAATAGGGGTGAAAACGAAATGATTCAAAATTGAATCACTTGATTTAAAAATGAATTAACAGATAGAAGGGAGTTTGCTCCCGTTCTGTCTGTTTTTTTGTTTTTGTAATTCAAAAATGATTTAAAATTCGGACACCTCTATGAGGGTCCTTTTTCATTTGTGCTCAAATCCATTGAAAACAAAGGGTTTTGACAAAAAAAAAATTTTGGCACGACACTTGCAATTAGAGAAAGCTGTGAAAAAAATTTGAGAAATCAGTCAACAAAACGACAGGAGGTGACCCATGAATAAAGTAATCAGTGTATCCCAAGCCATGGATTTTATAGAAGAGGGTATGACCCTTATGTATGGCGGCTTCATGGGCGTCGGCACACCTGAAATTCTTATGGATGCCCTTGTGTCCAAATCTGTTAAAAATTTGACAGTAATAGGAAACGACGGGGCAGTCCCTGGCAGGGGTATTGCAAAGCTTATTACAAATGGTCAGGTGAAAAAATTAATAGCTTCTCATATTGGTTTAAACCCTGAAATTGCAAAACTTATGAACGAAGGACAAATGGAAGTCGAATTGGTGCCCCAAGGGACATTGGCAGAGCAAATACGTAGCGGCGGTGCTGGCATTGGCGGATTTTTGACCCCGACTGGCATTGGTACAGAAGTAGAAATTGGAAAGACCAAAATAGAAGTAAAGGGCAAGGAATATTTGCTGGAATTGCCACTTAGAGCAGATGTGGCACTCATAAGAGGTTCTGTTGTGG
Organism: uncultured Acidaminobacter sp.; assembly: GCA_963677505.2. GTDB lineage: Bacteria > Bacillota > Clostridia > Peptostreptococcales > Acidaminobacteraceae > JBGSUZ01. The sequence continues at coordinate 45,043 of CAXXWB010000034.1, read as the reverse complement.
ACACTTTAGGCAACGTCTATTACCGTGGCACTACTCAGAACTTTAATCCCTTAGCAGCTATGGCGGCGGATATTGTCATCGTAGCTGCAGAAAAGTTAGTAGAACCAGAAGGGCTGGCACCTGAATGGATTATGACCCCAGCTGTTTTTGTGGACTATATTGTGGAAGGGGAATGTTAATGGCAGAGCATAGTGAAAAAGAAATCATCGCCATACGCATTGCCAAAGAAATGGAAGACGGCCATATTGTCAACTTAGGCATAGGGTTACCCACCTTAGTTGCCAACTATTTGCCAGAGAATGTGCATATTTTACTCCAATCGGAAAATGGACTCTTAGGTATGGGGGCAATCGCCACGGAAGGTCAAGTGGACAAGGACATTATCAACGCAGGGAATCAGCCTGTCCTAACCGAAAGAGGCGCAAGTTTCTTTGACAGCGCTACATCCTTTGCCATTATAAGGGGCGGTCATGTCGATGTGACGGTTTTAGGCGCTCTTCAAGTGGATCAGCAAGGGAATATTGCCAGCCACACCGTACCGGGGAAAATGGTGCCGGGCATGGGCGGTGCAATGGACCTAGTAGCAGGCGCCAGAAAGGTAATCGTTGCCATGGTCCATACGGCAAAAGGAGAACCCAAAATATTAAAACAATGTACCTTACCTCTGACAGGCCTAGGTTGTGTTGACCTAATCGTTACAGAAAAAGCCGTTTTTTCAGTAAAGTCTCATGGTTTAGAACTGATGGAAATTGTGGAAGGTCACACCTTAGAAGAAATTCTACAGTGTACCGAAGCGGATTTGATTTTAAGCGATAAGCTTAAATTATAGAAATAAAAGCTTCAATTATTTTAACAAGCTTAAATGACAAAGGAGGAGCAGCGAATGATCAAAAGAGTATTAAGCGATGTAAAACCTTATTCAGCACCAAAGCACTTTGACATGACAGCCCTTAGATTACACGGAAAAGAAGAGTCAGGCGCAGAAAAATTTTGGATGGGATTATCTCATTTTCTTCCAGGAGGCGGTGCCGAATACGACGCCTCTCCAACAGAAAAAGTCTATTTTGTTTTAGAGGGTGAAGTGACCGTTTACGACGAGAATAAAAACCCAATTGTCCTTCAAAAACATGATTCCATCCATATCGGCGCAAACGAAGGCCGTTCACTTATCAATGAAAGTAACATGCCAGCATCTATGTTAGTGGTTATCAATTATCCAGAATAGGAGGTTTTTAATATGTCAGTTCAATCGGTAGAAAACTTGAAAAAATTATTCAGCTTAGAGGGCAAAGTAGCCATCGTTACAGGTGGTGCAGGGGCTTTAGGTGAAGCCATCTGTGAAGGTCTTGCGGCTTATGGCGCAGATGTAGTTGTAACAGGCAGAACCTTGAAAACTTTAGAAGACGCCGTTGCAAAAATTGAAAAGACAGGCAGTAAAGCACATGCCATTATTTGTGATGTGACCAAAGAAGATCAGGTTGAGGCTATGGTTAAAGAAGTCGTGGAGAAGTTCGGCAAAATTGATGTTCTCTTCACTGTGGCAGGCATTGCAAAACGTCATGCAGCAGAAGATTTTATCATAGACGATTTCCGTCAAGTCATAGACATCAACGTGACAGGGACTTTCATTACTTGCAAACATGTTGGAAAAGTCATGAAAGAACAAGGTTCAGGCAAAATTGTCAATATTTCCTCGGTTAGAGGTTTTGCAGGTCACCCAGGCGGTTATGCGGCTTATGGTGCCAGCAAATCAGCGGTAGACATGATTACAAAACAATTGGCAACAGAGTGGGCTAAATACAATATAAAAGTGAATGCCATTGCACCGACCATTTTCTGGACACCACTGACACAACAAGTCTTAGAAGACGAAAAACTTAAGAAAATATTCCTAGACAGAATCCCGCTTGGCAGAGCAGCAGTACCAGAAGATATGGTAGGGGCGTCTGTATACCTTGCAGCACCAGCTTCAGACTTTATCACAGGTCAAATCATCTACGTCGATGGCGGTTGCACTGCGGGCTGATTTACCCCTAGGAGGAAAAGATGGATAGAGCAATCAAAAATATAGTCATCTATGGCCCTGGACTCATGGGGAACGGCTTGGCGCAAGTCTTTGCATCAGATCCAAGCCTTCAAGTAACCATGGTGGTCAGACCAGAAGATGATGCCAGAGTGCACGAGAATATTCTCAGCAATCTAGAAGCTTTTATGGATAAAGGCATTTGTACCGAAGGGGAAGCTAAAGCCTTAGTAGGGCGAATTCTGGTGACAGAAGACAGAGCAGGGGCGGCAAAAGATGCAGATTTTATCATCGAATGTGTGCCTGAGAACCTTGAAATCAAGCAAAACCTCTTTGCTGATTTAGAGCAGTACTGCAGACCAGATACCATTCTCGCCACCAATACCTCAGTCATGAGCATTGGGGAAGTGGCTGCCAAAACCATTAAAAAGGACAGAGTTGTAGGGGCCCATTTCTGGAACCCACCTTACCTGATTCCCCTAGTGGAAGTGGTCAAGGCAGAGGAAACCTCGGAAGAAGTCATGACACAAACCATGAACCTTCTTAAACAAGTGGGCAAAAAACCGATTTATGTTAAAAAAGACGTACCTGGCTTTGTAGCCAATCGCTTACAACATGCCCTTTGGCGTGAGGCCATTTCCATTGTGGAAAGAGGCATTGCAGATGCAGAGACAGTAGACGAAGCCTTAAAGTTTGGCCCAGGGATTCGACTCCCACAACTTGCACCTATTGAAAATGCTGATATGGTAGGGATTGATTTAACTTATGCCATCCACAGCTATATTTTAAAACACTTAGAAGACAGCCACGAACCGTCACCACTTTTAAAAGAAATGTTAGACAAGGGCGACCTTGGCTTTAAAAGCGGCAAAGGGTTCAGAGAGTGGACGCCTGCACAGGCAGAAGCTTCTAAAAAGGCACTTTCAGCTTATTTGATTGACGTCTTATATAAATAAACTTTTGAAGCACAGATGACTTGCTAAAAATCGGAGAATAAAACCAATATCCAATAGGAGGATTCCAAAAATGGGAAAGAAAGTACTTGTTGACTTAAGCCACCCCTTCCACGCAGACATTCCAGTATGGCCTTATTTTTCAAAGCCTAAAATAGACACCATGCACAACTTAGCAAAGAGCGGCGTTTTAACACAAAAAATTGATGTGGTTATGCACTGTGGTACCCACGCAGATGCCCCACGTCACGTTATGGAATACGAATTTGACGGCAAACGTGCTCGTTACACCCATGAGTTGCCACTGGACGCTTATTACGGTGATGCGGTTTGCCTTGACATTCAAATTGAAGACTGGGGTCTCATTACTAGCAAACACTTAGATGACGCTTGTAAACGCGCCAACATCAAACCAGAAGAACTAGAAGGCATGGTAGTTTGCCTTAGAACAGGCATGCACCTTAAGTTTGACGATACGAAAGAATACTACCATTATTCTTGTGGTACGGGCAGAGATGCTGGTGAATGGTTTGAAAAATACAAACCTAAATGTGTGGCCATGGACATGCAAGCCCTTGACCACCCACTCCACACCACAATGGGCCAAAATGGACCACCACAAATGAACCTTCCTGGAAAATCTGGCAAACCTATTACGGAAGAGTACATCGAAAAATTTGGTATTGAGGCTTATGCAGAATTCCACAAGGACACTTACATCCAAGTACACGGCAAAGAAAAATACATGGAAGCTTTCGGTAAGTTAGAAGCTGCAGGTCTAGAAGGCACTTGGGAACCTTGTCACAAATACATGATGGGTAACGGCATTGTTGGCGTAGAAAACCTTGGCGGTAACTTAGACAAAGTCGTTGGCAAACGCTTTAAATTCATGGCTTTCCCAATTCGTTGGTACTTAGGAGACGGTTCTATGGTAAGATGCGTTGCGGAAATTGATGAAGATGATTTAACAGATGCACCAGAGCGTGTTTACACTTATGGTGGCTTCTAGGTCGTCGTTTTAACGATACATTTTAACGTTATTTTTTAACGATCTAATAACCCCCTAAGAAAGGTTGTTTACCATGTCAAATTTAGAAAATAAGGTCATTCTCACCGTTGCCCCAACAGGGGCTTGGCCGACTAAAAACGAAACTCCGTATGTCCCTCTCCAGCCGAGAGAGATTGCAGATGAAATTTATGCTTGCTGGAAAGCTGGGGCATCTGTCGCCCACATTCACGTCAGAGACGACGAAGACAAGTCTTCTATGAACTTGGACAAATTTATTCAGACAGTGAATTATATTCGTGAAACCGATTGCGATATTGTTATTAACTTAACAACATCGGGGCAATTAGGTCTTGCAGATGAGGCGAGATTCCAACATTTGATCGCCCTTCACCCAGACATTGCTTCTTATGACTGTGGTTCTATGAACTGGCAACATAGTTCTGTCTTTGAAAACAGCCCACAATTCCTAGAGAAACTGGGACTGGTAATGCAGGAACACAACGTTAAGCCTGAAATTGAAATCTTTGATGGGGGCATGATTGCCAACGCCAAATACTACCTTAAAAAAGGAATTTTGAAAGCACCCCTTCATTTCCAATTTGTTCTCGGTGCTGCTGGCGGTATGGAAGCGACTATAGAAAACTTGGTATTCCTTAAAAATCAATTGCCAGAAGGTTCTACATGGGGGGCTCTTGGAATTGGTAAAGGTCATTTGCCAATTATGTATGCAGCTCTTGGTATGGGCGGACACCTGCGTGTGGGGATGGAAGATAATATCATCTACTCTAAAGGCGTATTGGCAAAGTCCAACGTTGAATTTGTAGAAAGAACCAAGCGTATTGTCAAAGAAATGAACAAAGAAATCGCGACGCCAGCTGAAGCGCGGGAGATTCTAGGCATTAAAAGATAAGTGAAGTGAAAGATAGGTAAAGTGAAAGATCTATAAATCAAAAGATAGAAAAAACAAAAACTGCAGTCCACTGTGGCTGCAGTTTTAAGGTATAGGAGGTATTGGCATGAGGGAAGTAGTAATAGCAAGTGCGGCGAGAACGCCTATTGGCAGCTTTTTGTGGTGCTTTATCCAATGTATCCGCTATCGATCTAGGTGTTATAGCAGTTAAGGCGGCTATTGAGCGTGCAGGCATTACACCTGAAATGGTAGACGAAACGGTACTCGGTTGTGTACTGCAAGCAGGACTCGGTCAAGGCGTTGCTAGACAAGTTGCCGTTCATGCAGGTATTCCAGTGGAAAAGCCAGCCTTTACCGTAAATATGATTTGTGGTTCGGGTCTTAAAACCATTCAATTGGCAGCTCAAGCCATAGCCCTAGGCGATGCAGACATTATTGTGGCAGGTGGCACTGAAAATATGAGCAGCGCACCTCATGTACTCATGAATTCCAGAAATGGCTATCGCATGGGAAATGGCACTTTAGTAGATACCATGGTCAACGATGGTTTAACCGATGCCTTTAATCACTATCATATGGGTGTAACCGCTGAGAATTTGGCTGAGAAGTACAACATAGACAGGGTGACACAAGATACATTTTCGGCAGAAAGTCAGGCGAAAGCTGTTCGTGCTCAGTTACAGGGCTATTTTGATGAAGAAATTGTGCCTGTTGAGGTGAAAACCCGTAAGGGCATATCCCTTGTTGATAAAGACGAACACCCAAAGGCAGACACCACGGTTGAAAGTTTAGGAAAGCTAAAAGCCGTCTTTAAAAAAGAGGGGACTGTAACGGCAGGGAATGCTTCAGGCATTAATGACGGAGCGGCAGTACTCGTATTGATGTCCAGAGAGAAAGCAGATGATCTTGGCATTGAACCTCTTGCTGTCATTAAAGGTTATGCCTCTGCAGGGGTAGAACCTAGCCTTATGGGCTATGGTCCTGTTCCAGCAGTCAGGAAAGCTCTCACCAAGGCAGAGATGTCACTTGAGGAAATTGACTTGATTGAAGCAAACGAAGCTTTTGCTTCTCAAGCTTTAGCCGTTGCAAAAGCTCTTGAACTCAACATGGAAAAAAGTCAATGTCAACGGTGGGGCCATTGCCTTAGGTCATCCTGTTGGAGCTTCTGGTGCAAGAATTTTAATTACTCTTTTATATGAAATGAAGCGAAGAAACGTCAAAAATGGGTTAGCCACCCTCTGTATTGGCGGTGGTATGGGCACAGCAGTAGTCGTTAGCAGATAATAAATATCTGATAAACAAGCAACGACTTGACACGTTCACTAAAATCAACATAAAATGTATCATGAGTATTGTCAGAGAGGAGCTTTTTATGAATCATAAAGGCATCACCTTGCTGCAGATCGATTATTTTATGGCAGTAGCCAAATACTTGAATTTCTCAGAAGCGGCAAGACGGGTATACACTTCCCAGCCTTCTCTCAGCCGTCAAATCTTACAAATGGAAAAAGAACTTGGTGTGGAACTGTTTTTCAGAACCAAACGAAATGTAAGACTGACTCCTGCTGGCACTGTTTTACTCAATGAAATTAAAGGCATTTCAGAACAAATTGAAAGTGCCTTTGAAAAATGTATTCGCCCTAACTTAGGTGAAGATAGCAGTATTGCCATCGGCTGCTTGGAAGCCATGGATACAGGTCGATTCTTAACAAAACTTATAAAACGCTTTAAACAAGAGCACCCTAAGGTAGAAATTATTTTAGAACGGCATAGTTTTAAAGTCCTTCGAGAAAAACTGGATAAAGAACAATTGGACTTCATATTTACTTTGTCTTTTGAAGTAGACAATGATCCGAGTATTGTCTGGGATACCGTTTACAAACAGCATACCTGCCTTATTATGGCAGCTAATCACCCCTTGGCTGATTGTGAAAACCTTTCATTAAGTGATTTTAAGGACGATACTTTCGTCCTTTTATCCAGAGATGAATCTCCCAGCGGATACGATGGTATTATTGCCCAGTGTCGGAAACATGGCTTTACCCCTAAAGTTGTGAAACAGCTTCCGAATATCGAATCCCTTTTATTATCCGTTGAATCTGGATTAGGTGTCTCTGTCATAGATGAAAATATACGCATGCACCACCCCGAAAACTTTAAAATGTTTGAATTAAAAGATGACTCCTTAAGTGTGGTCATGGCTTGGCAGAAATCCAATCTCAAACCAGCTGTCTCCTTGTTCAGTAATGCCATATTGAGTGACATTTATGAACAAGTATTCAATAAGAACAATTTAACGATTTAACCAAAAATGACAGTGCTGATTAATGATCGGTACTGTCATTTTTGTTTTTGAGAACCTATGCATTTTTTTGCATAAGTCTTATTGAACAAAGGTATTTCAATGTCTGTAGAGGCTAGTATATAATATGAACATACCAGTTGAAAAAATATTACACCCAATTGAACAAGAAAAAGAGACAACATATGATCTGCCCATGTTGTCTCTTTTTTTATTTTTTGTTTCCTTATGCGTTTTATGAATAAGGCTTATCGAGTCTAGGCATTTCAGTTTAAAAGTAAAAGGAGATACCATAATAACTATATAAGTTAGATAAAAAATTATCAAACATGATGTGAGGGGGAGTAATTTTGAAGTCAATAAATCCTTTAAGCAACGAAGCCATGGCAAAGCCCTATTATCCGTTCTATTTAGAGGAGACGACAGCGCCCAAATCCGAAGCTGTTAGCTGAAATAGAGAAGGGACCAATGGACCCAGCAATGGCAACTGTACCTGAAAATATTGAGGAAATGCTGGAAAAAGGCTACCACCCAGTTGAAAACGGTTATTGTAGTATGCCAAATGGGACAGGCTACGTGGCAATTAACAACGTCTTTCCAGGTGTAACCGTTGAGATGGTCAAGTGGTGGTTTGCATGGCATCCATTAGAAGACCTTCGCTATAGGTTGTGGTTCCCAAAGGGACATTTTGGCATAGAGGTCAGTGACGCAGACAGAGCTATTATTACGGATCCTAGTGTACCCATGGAAGAAAAAATTTATGGCAGAGTCCATCATGTAATAGAAGATACAGGCACTGGACCAGAGGATATTCGTATTGAATTTATATCACCAGAGGCAATGGGGCTGAAACTGGAAATACCCCAGTCCAATTTATTGTAGCGGGCAACGGCCTATCAGTGTCCAGAGAAACTGGCATAAAAGCCCCAGCGGTGATGTTCCACTCCGTTAGAGAGATTGAAGGGGGCGTAGAGTTCCGTTCTCGTTTCTGGTTAGGCTATCACTTTATTGGGGGCAAACCTGTGAAATTATTGCCAGACGGAATACAAATCCCGTTGCCGGTCGTGAGAGGATTGGCTTTTCACAATGTAGAGGAATACAGCCATCTAGCGGCTATTTTACCAAGATTGTATGAGGCTTTTGGACCACAAATTTCATAAACCATTTAAGGGGGGAGTAAGGAATGAGACGCAAAATCAAATTGACTCAAGCGCTTTACGGTGCCATTATTCTAACCATTATGATGCAGCCTATGGCTATTTTAGGCTATAGTGCATACATTTGGATGATTTTCATGCCGCTACTGTTGTTCTTTGCCTTTGGCGCCAATTTTAAGGTCATACCTTCAATGATTCTTTCCTACGGCTGTGGCATTGGTTGGGCACTGGTAAACGGCATTGTGTTAGGTCAACTCAGTCAATTCATGAACCCAATAGCAGCCAATACCCTAGCACCAATTCTGGTCATCTTCTGTATATTGACCGTACACGAAAACCTTTTGGAAGGCACTATCGTAGCCAATGCCCCAGCCTTGTTTATGGGTCTTGCATCGACCTTCTTCACCTTCCTTATTCAACCTGCAAACGCTGAGGTTTTAACACCCGTTCACTTAATCGTCATTTTTATTTACGGCGTCATCATGTCAGTGGTTTTAGCAGGCGGCGGCTTTGCCCTTTGCAGAGCTATTTTTGGAGAGGCAGAAACTATCAAAGCATTTGCACCTAAAGAAAGAGAGGCAAACTAATGAAAAAAATATGAGCATTCTTTAAACCCCTTACCATTAAAGGTGTTGAATTTAAAAATAGAATAGAAGTGGCGCCAATGGTACCTTGTATGGCAACCCCAGAAGGTTGGGTGACAAAGGAACTTATTGAGTTTTACAGACCCTTTGCTAAAGGCGGCGCAGGCATTGTCACCGTTGGCGACTCAGCCATTAATTGGGAGCACGCTATGGACCATGAAGGTCAACTGAATTTAGGCGATGACAACGTTAAAATGGGTCTCGATGACTTAGCAGACGAGATTCAAAGATATGGTGCAGTGATTTCTGTAGAACTCAACCACGGCGGCAGATTTGCCAACTCTATGAATTTGGCGTCAAAAGGTCTAAAGCCTGTGAGTTCAACCCCAAAACCTGCTGAAATTGATGAATTCTTCTCTAAACTCCAAGCAAGGCCCCAGGAGAAGTGGAAGAAATGTCAATCTCTCTCATTAACAAAACCATTCAAGATTTCGCCGATGCCGCAGGCAGATGCAAGGACAGTGGCTTTAAAATGGTTATGATTCATGGGGCTCATGGAATGCTTCCATCCCAATTCCTTTCTCCCTATGTTAATAAGCGTGTAGACCGTTACGGCGGCAGTTTTGAAAACCGTACCCGTTTCTGTATTGAACTTTTAGATGCAGTTAGAAAAAGAGTAGGGGAAAACTTCATTCTTGAGTACCGCATCAGCGCAGACGAGTTGGTTGAAGGGGGCATGAAGTTAGACGAAAGTCCTTCAGTTCGTCCACATGATCAAACATAAAATCGACATCCTCCACGTTTCTGTTGGGATGCTTCCAAATCCGTTTACGATTCAAAACATGATTCAACCTTTATACATGCCTTACATGCTGAACGTTCACTACGCAGAAGCGATTAAAAAAGAAGTGGGCGACGACCTTTATGTGGCAACGGTTGGCTCTATCATGACCCTTGAAAATGCAGAAGATATTCTGGCTAAGGGTTTAGTAGACTTTGTTGCCATGGCAAGACCTTTTGTTGCTGACCCAGAATTTATGAGAAAAGCAGCCCTTGGCAAGTCAGAAGACATTCGCCCTTGTGTTCGTTGTAACACCTGTTGCGGTCGTTCTGCCTTCTTTAAAAAGACCCGTTGCGCAGTGAATCCAATCAACGGCAGAGAAACGGACTATCCAAAGGCAAAGTGAGCAAGGCAGACGTGAAGAAAAAAGTCATGATCGTTGGCGGTGGACCAGCAGGCATGCAAGCGGCGTTAACAGCCGTTGAGAGAGGTCATGAAGTTCATTTATATGAGAAAGATAGTCATTTAGGCGGCACTTTGAACCACGCCACAGACTTAAGCTTCAAAAAAGACCTTAAAAATTACTTGGATTGGATTGTGGCCCAAACGGAGAAGTGTGGCGCTGAAATTCACCTAGGTACAGAAGTAACACCAGCGTTGATTCAAGCTGAAAAGCCAGAGGCGTTAATTATCGCCGTTGGCGGTACACCACTTATGCCAAACCTACCAGGCATGGACTTACCTCATGTCCACTGGGCAGGAGACGTGGATTGCGGTCGTGTAGCTGTGGGTCAAAAGGTCATCGTTATTGGTGGGCGGACTAACAGGGGCTGAGTCTGCTGTGGCATTGGCTATGGAAGGCAAAGAAGTAACCCTTGTTGAAATGCAAGGACCAGAAGCCCTTCTAAACGGAGCATCTTTAATCAATCGATTCTCCCTTCAATCTCTTCTGATGAAGCACAAAATCAGAGTGATTACCAATACGAAACTTGAAGCCATTACTGAAAAAGGTATTCGTACCATCAACAGCCGTTTTGAGTGGAAGGACTATGAAGCGGACACTGTAGCTATTGCCATTGGTATGAGACCAAGAAAAGATGTAGTGGAACAGCTTAGACACGAATTGCCTGAAACTGAAGTTTATATCATTGGCGATGGCAAGGAAATTGGCAATGTGTTCACAGCCGTACATGCAGGCTTCGACACAGCGGCGGAGATTTAATATGAAACAGTTAAAAGGAGACTTGCTGTGGCTAGGGCTACTGGGCATTTGGCTGATTGTCCTCATCAACCCCGCCACCAGACAGCAATTCATGACCCTAACCGAAGCCCATCCTTACATGGGCGGATTCTTTAAATTTGCCATTTTGGCAACCATGGGAGATATGCTGGGCACAAGAATTTTAACAGGGGGCTGGAAAAAACCTAAAGGATTCATTTGGAAAGCGGTAGTTTGGGGCGTTCTGGGGATGATGATTACCCTTGTCTTCACCGTCTTTACAGGTGGGGCTGCTGCAGCACAAGCGTGTTGGGAAATTACCTTTCGAAGGCAACAAACTGGCGCTGGCATTTTTCGGTAGCGCCATTATGAACCTGACTTTTGGACCGATGATGTACGTCTACCACCGTTTTGGAGACCTTTATGTAGAACATGTCATAGACTCTGGAAAGTTTAAGGTGAAAGTCAGCAACTTGGTAAATAAAATTGACTGGCAGACCATGGTGAGTTTCTCATGGTTGACGACCTGTATTTGGGTCTGGATTCCTTGTCATACGGCAGTATTTTTATTGCCGCCCGCCTACCGTGTATTGGCATCAGCATTCTTGTCCATTTTATTGGGCATACTAATTGCCTTGTCTAAGAAAACAAAAAAGGTTTAAGGCGTTATTTAGACGAAAAAAATTGAAAAAGAGGATAATACTTATGAAAATAGTTGCAATAACAGCGGGCAGAAAAAACGGCAATGGTGAAATTTTAGCCAAAGAAGCCCTTATGCGAGCGGAAAGTTTAGGCGCAGAAGTGATGATGATCAACCTTCACGACTATAACATCAAACAATGTTCTGGTTGCGAATCTTGCACGGTGAAATTTACTCAAAAAGGAGAAGCACCTGAATGTGTCTATAAAGACAAAGACGATATGGACAAAATCATGGCACACTGGCTGGCTGCTGACGGGGGTACTAACTGTGGTGCCATCCTACTCCTTTATGCCTTCAGGGCTTTATAGAATCTTCTGTGATAGACATTTAGCCTATGAACCAAACTTCCATAAGCAAGTGGGTAATCCTGCCTATGACAAGCATAGAGTGGGTGCTATTATCGGGAATGGCGGTTCGACCAGAAGTTGGATGTCTCTGACGATGGAAAGTATTCAAATTACTTTACTGGCTCAAGATGTAAAAGTTGTAGACCAAATGATGGTCAACAGAGCCCCAAGACCGGGTCAAATTCTCTTAGACGATGTAACCCTAGAACGTGCCGCACAACTTGGAGAAAACTTAGTCAAAGCCATCCAAACCCCATTTGAAGAGGTCACTTACTTAGGCGAGCAAGGCTTTGGTTGGTGTCCTGAGTGCCATTCCAATGTGTTGTCCCTTGGAGAGCCACTTTGGAACGAAGAGGGTTTTGTCATTGAATGTCCAATCTGTCACTGTGGCGGAGACTTGGTAAAAGATGAAAACGGCAAATGGAAATTTGTCATTGAAGAAAATGGTCGCCGCAAGTCTATGATGAACGGCAATGTGCGCAAAAGACCACTTCTTTGAAATACAAGATACCATGAAAAAAGTATTTTACAAATATGGAAACTATCAATGGGAAGAAACAAAAATATGTTCAATATCAGCCTAAAACTTTAGAAAAATAGAACGGTTGAAAAATTATAGTACCCTAAGAAGGACCAGTGAATATTGGTTGCTTTTTAGGGTATTTTTTAGTGTATTGGTATACAATAGGTATAAGGGCGGTGATTAATGGTGGGATTAAGACGCAAAATCAGTTTGATGGCACTTCTTATTACAATAATTTCCATATTCGTTACAGCTTGTATTGGCTTATATTTTAATTATCAACTTGAAAGAGAAAAATATTTATCTCTCTATGACCAGTGAAGTCAGCAATATCAATGGGGATGTAAATAACTGGGCGGACCAAAAAACTCAAGTGATTGAAGTCTTGGGAGAGGTAATTGAAAAAGGGAAACATGAACAAAGACTCAAATCAAAGAATTAATTACTCATTTCAATCAAGATGAGGAAATTTCAGATATTTATATAGGTTTTACCGATGGCGACTTTTTAAGTGCCATTGAGTGGCTACCACCTGAAGGCTATGATCCTAGAATCAGACCATGGTATATCAGTCTTTTAGATAAAGAACACGTGGCTTTTTCTGCCCCTTATTTGGATATTACTACTGGGGAGTACGCCGTTTCCGTAGGGAGGCGAATTGTTGGCGCAGATGGTAAAAGTGATTGGCGTTCTAGCAGAAGACATTCTCGTGAATACCTTATTTGAGAGACTTAGCCATATTAACTTTAAAAATATTGGGTATGCCTTCATGGTAGATCAAAGTGGTAATTTACTGGCGCATCCCGATGAAAATTTAAAAAATAAACCACTTAAAGATGATCCCGAATTAGGACCACTATTTAATAAAATGCAAACTTTAAAAAACGGTATTACCGACTACCAATATAAGGGCGTTAAGAAAGTCACTTCTTTTCAAGAAGTTGAACGTTCAGGTTGGATTATTGGGGTAACGGTACCAAAGTCGGTTATTCATGCACCTTTATACAAGGTCATAATGGAGTTTGGCGGGCTTTTCCTAGTCATTTCCCTCTTGTCTGTTTTAATATCATACAAATTATCTAGAAATTTAGTCAGACGCATTAATCAGCTGTTAGTGAAGACGGAACAAATTGCCCAAGGACAGTTTGATGAAATTGTGGAGTCCGACGGAGAAGACGAAATTGCTTCACTGTCTCATTCGTTCAATCAAATGGGAGAAAAAATTAGGTCCTATATTACCGAACTTGATGAATACAATCAATCTTTAGAACAAAAAGTTGCTCTGGCGGCCCAAGAGATTACAGACCGAAAGCTTCAATTGATTGAAGCGGAGAAACTGAATTCTCTCAGTTACTTAGTCAGTGGCGTGGCCCATGAAATGAACACGCCCATTGGCAATTGCATTATGCTGGCCTCTTACATGAATAGTGTCATAACCGATGTTTCCAGCAAAATAGAAAATTCGTCCCTGAAAAAAACCGATTTCCTCAAAGCGACAGAGGAACTCGCCGTATGTTGCCAAAAACTACAGAATAATTTAGACATTGGCAAAAAATCTGATTACGGATTTCAAAGAGGTTGTCTGTAGATACAAATTGGTTATAAACCGATTGCTCTAGATATTGAAGAAGTGATATGGCGAAGTTATCATCAAGGTAAAACTCAGGGCGATTTAAACCTTAGAGCTTGAGTTAGCAATTGAGCCAAAGCTTGTCTTTGTGAGTGACACTGTAAGGACTATTCAAAATGTTTAGTGAGTTAATTGAAAATAGTTACCATCACGGTTATGAAGGACGTCAAAATGGGGAAAATTCGAATCGAAGTTCAATCAGAACCTGTGTCGGGTGGCTATCTCATTCGCTATGAAGATGATGGTGCGGGACTAGAACCACACGTCATGGATAAAGCCATGACCCCCGTTCTTTTCTACCAAATTCAGCGGTAAACACAGTGGCCTAGGACTGAGTGTTGTCTACAACATTGTAAAAAGCTTAAATGGCGACATACAACTCAGCAATTCGGCTACTGGTGGCATGCTGATTGAAATGGTGATTGAGAAGAAAAAATATAATTGAGCAGGACCTATAGTCCCTTTATCAAGTTCTGTAAGCACCATTGATTTTTACGTAGTCGTAAGTGAGGTCACAACCCCATGCTTCCGCTTCGTAATTCCCATCTTTTAAAGAAATACAAATATCAATTACATCAGGTGAGAGCACCTTAAGGGCATGGGTCTTCATCAAAGGGGATACCTGCGCCGTCAAGCATAAGGTGTACCTCTCCTGCGCTGCTTTTCAGAGACAAACTCAGTTCTTCAGGTGTAAAGTGGGCATCGGCATAGCCCAGAGCACATATAATTCTGCCCCAATTGGCGTCCATACCAAAGAAAGCGGCTTTTACGAGGCTAGAGGCGACCACGGACTTAGCTAAAATTTTTGCGTCTTTTTTCGGACTTAGCGCCTTTAAGTTTGACTTGAAGAAGTTTTGTGGCCCCTTCGCCGTCTTTTGCAATGCTGATGGAGAGGGCTTTTGCAATTTCAAACAAGGCAGCTTTAAATTCGGGTAAGTCAGGACTGTCGGCTGTAAGTGGAACATTTCCCAGTGCTCCAGAGGCGAGAACTGCAAACATGTCGTTGGTACTGGTATCGCCGTCAACAGTGACCATATTGAAAGTATCATTTACAATTTCTTTCGTTATTTGTTGCAAAAGTTCTGATTCAATCGCCACATCTGTCATGACAAAACCCAGCATAGTTGCCATATTGGGGTGAATCATACCTGAACCTTTTGCAATACCTGAAAGTCGCACAGTCTTGCCAGAATCAACTGAGCAGTATGTGATTGGTAAAGTGTTTTCTTAGCTGTATCTGTAGTCATAATCCCCGTCGGCAACATCCTCTAAAGTGCCTTCAGAAAGGCAGGCGACTAAATGGGGGAAGCCCTTTTTCCATAACAGGCATAGGGAGGGGAACGCCAATAACCCCTGTTGAAGAAACCAATACTTCTTCTACGTTTATTTTTAAGAGTTCAGCGGTCATTTCACAGGTTTTAAGGGCATCTTGAATAGCCTTTAGCTCCAGTACAGGCGTTGGCATTACCGCTGTTTATAATAATTGCTTTAATAGATTTTGAAGCCATGTGAGCGCTAGAAAGCACTACAGGAGCGGCTTTGGTTTTATTCGTTGTAAAGGTTGCGGCAACTGTCGCACCATTGGGACAGTAAATCAAGGCGAGGTCCTTTTTCTTTTTTTTGAAGCCAGCATGGATGGATGCATATTGAAAACCGTTGACCGGTAAGGCATTATATAACATAGTTTGTTCCTCCTTAAGTGTTTATCCAATTTGAAATGGTTTATGGGTAGAGTGGAATATGGCCTAAACCACAAGTTTCCTCAAAGCCCATCATAAGATTCATATTCTGTACAGCTTGACCAGCAGCACCTTTCATAAGGTTATCAATGGCAGCCATGGCTACAAAAGTATTGGTTCTACTGTCCACGTGGACCCAAATATCGGTATAGTTTGAACCTCTAACGGCTTTAGTGATAGGGGGCTGTTCCACGATTCTAATAAAGGGTGCATTCTCGTATATTTTTTTATAAATTTTTAGCAAGGACTCACTGCTGTATTTTTTATCAATAGTGCCATAAACTGCGCTGAGTATGCCTCTGGACATGGGCACCACTGAAGGTGAAAACATGACTTTGCAGTTCTTGACACTAGGGGCACTTGGACTGTGAAACGCCAAAGCTTGTTCAATTTCTGGTGTATGGCGATGGGTGCCAACCTTATAAGGTTTTACGTTTTCAACGGATTCAGAGAATAGACTATCCACTTGAGCTTGCCTACCAGCACCGCTGACCCCAGATTTGGCATCTACGATAAGGATTTGATCCTGAATTATGCCCGACTGAATGGCGGGAAGGGCTGCCAACAAAGTTGCTGTTGCATAACAACCTGGGTTGGCAATAATTTGAGCTTTTTGAATGGCTTCTCTATAATGCTCGCTGAGTCCATATACCGCTTGGCTAAGCAATTCTGGAGAAGGAGGCTCACCATACCATTCCTTTGAAAGTTCAGGGTCTCTTAGCCTTAGGTCCGTTCCAAGATCAATCATTTTGATTCCTAGAGGAGCTAACTTTCCCATAGGTGCTGCAGAAAGACCGTGAGGAAGGGCAAAGAAAATGATGTCGATGGCTTCCTTTAATAAAAATGCTGGGTCAAGTAAGGTTTCTACAGACAGCATATTTATGGAAACGATGCTTCTTGTGTGAGGATATAACTCTGAAAAAGATTTTCCGAAACTGCTGTGAGAACCTAAATAAAGAGCAGAAATTTTGGGGTGATTCATAAGAAGTGTAACCAGTTGTTGACCTGCATAACCTGTACTTCCGACGACACATGCCTTCATAAGAACACGTCCTTTCAATTTTAATTTTAAGTATAATTATACATATAAATAGATAAGAATCAAGAGTTATCAAAAAATATATTGCATATATATGAATTAATAAGTATAATTACCTAAATAATATTGAAATAGGAGTTGATGAGTATGACCATGCCAGAAATGTTAATCGAAGCTGTCCCATACATTTTGGGCCTAAAGCAGAAGGTCGTTGTCGTAAAAATGGGCGGCAGTTTTTTGGAGCACCTTGAAGGAAAAGACGCTTTTATTCAAGATATATCCTTGCTCCAACTGCTGGGCATGAAAGTAATTGTGGTTCACGGCGGCGGAAAGGAAATCAGTGCAAGGCTAAGTAGGCTAGGTTTAGAATCTGTATTTGAGTCTGGATACAGAGTGACATCCGATGAAACCATGGACGAAGTTGAAATGACTCTTAGTGGCAGAATCGGAAAAGAGCTGGTTTTGAAATTGAATAGAAGTGGTGTAAAAGCAGCTGGTATTAATGGAAAAGATGGTCTGTTGATCCATGCCAGAAAAAAATACATGACAAGTCCAGAAGGACCTATCGATATAGGACAGGTTGGAGATGTTGAAGCCATCAACCCTGAAATTATAAAAATGCTTTTGTCCAATGACTACATTCCAGTGGTTTCGCCAATTGGCTACGACCAAGACGGCAACACCTACAATATCAATGCAGATGCAGTGGCTTCTGCACTGGCAGGGGCCTTAGATGCTGAAAAGCTGATTCTGATGACAGATGTCGATGGGGTTTACCTAGACTATCCAAAGGAAGAAAGTTTTAAAAGTGTCCTCAGTCAGGAAGAATGTATAGAAATTTTAAAAGTGAATCCAAACCTAAAAGGTATGGGTCCCAAATTAGAATGCGCCCTTGATGCCCTCAGTTCTGGGGTGCGGTCGGTTCACATTATTAACGGCTCAGTCGCTCACAGCTTGCTGACTGAAATTTTCAGCGACAAGGGCATTGGCACTATGATCACATCGAAAAATAAGGAGGCACTATAATGAATGAAAATATAATAAACAAACCACTTGGCAATACAATAGCGGGGAAATTACCAGCAGACAGTTCAAATAAAGGAAGTTTAGATAAAGGTAGTACGGCTGTAATGCCTACCTACGGCAGAAAGAACGTCAGCTTTACTTCAGGCCAAGGCATTTGGCTGAAAGATGATGAGGGCAATACTTATATGGATATGGTCAGCGGTGTAGCGGTCAATTGTCTAGGACACTGCTCACCAGTGATGATAGAAGCCCTTACTAAACAGGCCAATCAAGTCATTCACATTTCTAATCTTTACTGGAATGAGCCTCAAAAACAATTGGCTGAAAAGCTGATTGCGTTAAGCGATGGCGTCCTTCAAGATGTGTTTTTCTGCAACAGCGGTACAGAAGCCTTGGAAGGCGCCCTTAAACTTTGCAAGAAATATGGCAAAGCCAATGGAAAGCAGTACTTGGTCTATATGAACAATTCATTCCACGGCAGAACCAATGGGGCTCTTAGCATTACAGGACAAGAAAAGTATCAGACGCCCTTTGGCGGTCTTCTCCCAGATTGCATAGCCATTGATTTTAACGACATGGAAGGACTAAATAACCTCTTCGCTCTTCATGGGGACAATATTGCAGCAGTTTTTGCTGAACCCATTCAAGGAGAAGGGGGCATTATAGAAATGGACCCTGAGTACGGAAAATTATTGAGAAGTCTTTGTAACACCCATGGTGCTCTTTTGGTTTTAGATGAAGTGCAGTGTGGGGCAGGGCGAATGGGCACATACTACGGCTATCAGTCAATGGGCATAAAGCCAGATATTTTATGTATGGCAAAAGGGCTAGGCGGCGGCGTACCCATTGGGGCACTATTGGCCAATGAAAAAGCTTCTGTCTTCCAAAAAGGGGATCATGGCTCTACTTATGGAGGAAATCCTCTTATGTGCGGTGTTGCCTCTGCGGTTACAGAAGTTATCAGCCAAGAAGACTTTTTAAAGGACGTACAGGTAAAGTCTCTTCAACTGACCCAAGGACTTAAAAAATTAGTAGAACAAGGAAAAATTGAGAGCTATCGCGGAAAAGGACTTCTATTAGGCATGGTTGTAGAAGAACCAACCAAATGGGTGGATCTTGCTTTTGAAAATAAATTATTGTTAATCAGTGCAGGCTCAGACACCATCCGACTCTTGCCACCGCTCAATATTACATCGGAAGAGATTGATGCTTTACTTGAAAAGCTAGACATCCTATTCGATGTTAGCCAGTAGGAGGGGACGGACATGAAAGGCTATTTATTGCTGTCAGATCACAGCGTTTATGAAGGTTCACTTATTGGCAATCAATCTTTTGAAGTTGGAGAAATTGTTTTCAACACCAGCATGACAGGCTATCAAGAAATATTGACAGACCCTTCCTATTATGGACAGATGGTGGTTTTAACCTATCCTCTCATTGGCAATTACGGCGTTGACCTTTCTTGGAGCCAATCAGAAAAAATACAGGCCAAAGGCCTAATTGTAAGAGAATTATGTGAAGCGCCATCCCATTGGGCGGCAGAATTTGATCTCAACACCTATCTTAAAGCCAATGGCACCACAGGACTTTCTGGTGTGGATACGCGGGCGATCACTAAGAAACTCAGAACCTGCGGCACCATGAACGGCTGTTTGCTCACCAGTTTGGACCAGAAAGACGAAGCCATGAAACTATTGGCGTCCTATGTGAATAAAGAGGGGGTCTTCTTGACTTCAACCCCTGAAAGCTATTGCCTATACCCTGAAAAAAGCAATGGGTTGAGAGTGGCAGTTTTAGATTGTGGGATTAAAAAGGGCATTTTAAAGTCCCTTCTCATGAGAGGTTTTGAAATAAAAGTTTTCCCAGCGGACACCAAAAGTGGTGAAATTATGAGCTGGAACCCAGACGGCATATTTTTGTCCAATGGACCGGGGGACCCTGCCGACCTTGAGGGCATTATTTATGAAATTAAAGAACTTTTAACGTATAAACCTATTTTCGGCATCTGCCTAGGGCATCAGTTGTTATGTCATGCTTTTGGGGGCAAAACGGAAAAACTTAAGTTTGGTCATCGCGGTGGGAACCATCCTGTCATGGACCTTAATCTTGGAAAAGTCCTGATTACTTCCCAAAACCACGGCTATGTGGTATCAGATGGTTCTTTGGATTTAGGAAAAGTGGAAATTACTCATTACAACGTGAACGATGGTTCTATTGAAGGCATGAAGCACAAGGAATTGCCTATATTCAGCGTTCAATACCATCCTGAAGCTTCTCCAGGACCCAATGAGTCTGAATATCTATTCGATCAATTTAAAACCCTAATAGAAAGTCATATGGAATGGAAGGAAGAAAAGTATGCCTAAAGATCAATCCATTGAAAAAGTACTGGTCATTGGCTCTGGGCCTATTATCATCGGGCAAGGGGCTGAATTTGACTACTCAGGGACACAGGCCTGTAAAGTCTTTAAAGAAGAGGGCATACAAGTGGTATTGGTGAACAACAACCCTGCCACCATTATGACAGATGCCAATATTGCCGACGCCATCTATATGGAACCCTTAATGCCAGAAGTCTTGGAGAAAATCATCGCTAAAGAAAAACCCGATGCTATTATTGCAGGAATGGGAGGCCAGACGGCTCTCAATTTAGTCATGAAATTGTCTCAAGATGGAATTTTAGAACGCTATGGGGTGAGAGTTATTGGCACACAGGTAGCTTCTATTGAACAAGCTGAAAGCAGAGAAGCTTTTAAACAACTCATGGCTTCGATTGGAGAACCCTGTGTGGAAAGTGAAACGGTTTCCAGCGTCGAGGATGGGGCAAAAGCGGCGGCTCAAATTGGCTATCCTGTTGTGGTGAGACCTGCTTACACTCTGGGCGGAACAGGGGGCGGTATTGCCAATAATTTAGAAGAACTGAAAGCCATAGCGGAAAAAGGACTTGGATTTGCCATCAATGGACAGGTTCTGGTGGAAAAATGTATTTCTGGTTGGAAAGAAATTGAATACGAAATGATGAGAGATGGGGCGGGTTCAGTCATTGCCGTCTGCAATATGGAAAACATTGACCCTGTAGGCATTCATACAGGGGACTCTATTGTGGTGGCCCCTTCTCAGACTTTAAGTGATAAAGAATATCAAATGCTTCGTCAGGCCTCTATTAAAATTGTATCAGCTCTGAATATTCAAGGGGGCTGTAATGTTCAAATTGCTCTAGATCCCGTGTCACTAAACTACAGTGTCATTGAGGTCAATCCCCGAGTCAGCCGTTCTTCAGCCCTCGCTTCTAAAGCCACAGGTTACCCGATTGCTAAGGTTGCGGCTAAAATTGCCTTAGGCTATGGACTCCATGAAATTCTAAACGATGTGACAGGGGCGACCACTGCTTGCTTCGAACCTGCTCTAGACTATTGCGTTGTCAAAATTCCTAGATTTGCTTTCGATAAATTTAAGTATGCCAACAAAACTTTAGGCACCATGATGATGGCAACAGGGGAAGTTATGGCCATTGCAGGTAGTTTTGAAGCCGCATTTATGAAGGCTCTGAGAAGCATGGAGACGGGTCAGCACACTTTAAAACTAGAAGCGGCCCAAAATATGGTCATGGATGAGCTAATGGCTCTGATTGAAAAGGCTGACGACCTGCGCATCTTTTATGTGGCCGAACTTCTCAGACGTGAGGTATCTCCCTATATAATTAGTCAAAAGACAGGCATCGACTATTTCTTTACGAAGAAAATAGGCGATTTGGTAAATTTGGAAAAAACAATTACAGGCAAGGACTTTTCCACCCTTTCAGCGGAAGAACTCCTTCACTTAAAAAAGATGGGTTTCTCCGATCAGGGCATAAGCGAACTCACCTTGTTTGCTTCACCAGAAAAGGTAAGAACTATGAGGCTCCAACAGGGTATTGTGGCAAAGTACAAGATGGTGGATACCTGTGCGGCAGAAATGGATGCTCAGTCCCCTTACTACTACTCTACTTATGACTGTGAGGGCGAGGCGACTGTCAGCAGTCAGCCTAAAATATTAGTTCTGGGTTCAGGTCCTATACGAATTGGCCAAGGGGTCGAATTTGATTATTGCACCGTTGGTGGAGTAGAAGCCTTTAAACAGAAGGGGTATGAGACTCTTGTTATCAACAACAACCCTGAAACCGTCAGCACGGACTTTAACATTTCAGATCAACTGTATTTTGAACCTATCACTTTAGAAGATGTACTGAATGTGGTGGAGGCTCAAAACCCCGTAGGGGTAGTGGTTCAGTTTGGTGGACAGACGGCTTTAAAGCTGGCAAAATCCCTTGAAGAAAAGGGTGTCACTATTATTGGAACATCTTTTGAAGCTTTGCACATGGCAGAGGATAGAGAGGCTTTTAACCAATTGGCTAAGGCGGAGAGCATACCTTGCCCAATGGGTCAGGCGGTTTTCAGCATGGAAGAAGGGCTAGAGGCAGTAAAATCCATTGGATTCCCTTTAGTGGTACGACCTAGTTATGTTTTAGGTGGCTTAGGCATGAAGATTGTCCAGACGGAAGAGGAAGCTATGATTTATTTAAAGCAGGCCTTTGAACTGGATGGTGTTGAAAGTGTCCTTATGGATCGCTATTTAGAAGGGCTTGAATGTGAAGTAGACGGCGTTTGTGACGGCGTAGACGTTTTTATTCCGGGTATTATGGAACATTTGGAAGGGGCCGGGGTTCACTCAGGAGACAGTATGTCGGTATATCCACCCATTAAACTGAGCCAAGAACAAAAAGATAAAATCGCCTACTGGTCCCATAAAATATCTGTGGCCATGGGGATTAAGGGACTTTTCAATATACAATTTGTCATTCATAAAGGAGAAGTTTTCGTGATTGAGGTCAATCCAAGGTCCTCCAGAACGGTGCCCTTTATCAGCAAAGTTACAGGGGTACCCCTTATGAAAATAGCGGTAGCGACTATGCTAGGAGACAAACTCAAGGACATGCCTTATGGGACAGGTGTTTATCCTATCGGCGAAAAACATTATTTAAAAATCCCAGTTTTCTCCCATGGAAAAATTCCTAATGTAGATGTGCGCCTTGGTCCTGAAATGAAATCTACAGGCGAACTTCTCAGCGTGGATACAGATTTTAAAAATGCTCTGTACAAAGGTTTATTGGCGCTTCTACCTACGCTACACAAAGTTAAACAGGTCTATATGGACTGTTCTGAAAAACACTTAGAAGGTTTGGTTCAATGGATTGAAAATAACAAAGAGGGCGTTTCTAGCCTGAATTTATTAACCAGCCACGCTTCTGCTATTGCTTCTTCATCGGTCGCAAAGCATTTTCAAGTCTTTGGCAATGAAGAAATAGAAGGTTTTATCCGAAAGGGAGAGTTGTCTGTGGTAGCCAGTTTATTTGACAGCTATCAGGAAGACCAAGGTCACCAAAAGGGTATTAGAAGGACTTCTGTGGAAAGCAAGGGCATTTGTATGACCAGTATGGATACCTTTGAGCACTTAATGGGGGTTCTCATAGACCCACCAAAGTTTAAAGATTTGAATATTTTTGATATGAACGCATAGTAAATATTGAGTACGAAACAAAAAAGTCCTGCGCAGGACTTTTTTGTTTTTTAAATTAAAGGCAAATTATTTTTTTCTTCCATAAGTTTTAGAACATATTGCTTTGGCGTAATGCCGTAGATTTCTTTAAAAATTTTGATAAAGTAGGAAACATTTTCAAAGCCTAAGTCGTAGCAGACTTCCGAGACGCTTTTGTATTTTAAAGCGTTCAGTGCAAGACGAAGTTTCAACTGCTTTTGATATTCCTTTGGGGTCAGACCCGTTTTCTTTTTGAAAATACCAATCAGATTTGAGGGTGACATATTCAAGTGATAGGCAATTTCATTGACTGTAGGTGCCATTCCATGAGTAAGGGATAATTGTTCAATGGTATAGGCAATAGGGTCCAATTTTCGAAATTTTGAAAGGTTAACTTTTGAATTTTTTAGCATGTGGTAAGCCAGTTCTTGAGCGCACAAGTCAATCAAAAATCCCTTATTAGAATCTTGGCTCATGGCATATTGATTGATGCGGTTTAAGTGAAGGCGCATGTTATCGTCTAAGGTAATTTTGCCCACTTGCTCATCGTTCTTTTCAATGGATTGGTCTAACTGATTTTCTAAGCGATTGGCCATGGATTCAATTAAATGCTCACTGATTTCATAAACAATGGCTGTGGTGGGTGTACTAATGTGCATTTGAACCTCTGTATGCGGAGGTAATATAATAAAATCTGAAGTTTGATAGGTAAATTCGCTAGATTGATTAATGGTCACGTGTTTTTCACCCTTGGCGATGGTGCAAAGCCGAGGGTACTGATAGGACCTATAGGTTTCTTCGTAGCCCTGTGCTAAGTCATAATGTAAAATACGCAAGTAGTCGGTTTCACAGCCGTCATTTTTTTCATATCTAGGATCGAAGCTATGAATCATCCAGACCTCCTATATGGCAATCTCATGTCATCAATAACAAACTAAAGATTAGATAAGTTTAATTTAACACAGAATGACAAGAAAATCATTATTTTGTGCTATATTTTTGAATTTTCAGTTAGTTTTGTGTGGGATAAAAAGTTATAATGAGTTAATAGTATAATACAATCTTTAATTAGGAAAAACGATTATATTTGTGTATAGAAATGGTAGGTGGCCTATGTATTCAGTCGGAATAATTACAGCCAGTGATAAAGGTTCGGTAGGTGAACGAGAAGATGTAAGCGGCGCGTTGATTAAAGAATTGGTCATTGCAGCAGGGTATCGTGTGGTAAGTCATGTGATTTTGCCAGACGACATACATGCCCTTTCAAATGAAATGATACGATTAGCTGATGAACTTCAAGTGGAATTGATTTTAACGACTGGAGGTACGGGTTTCAGTCAACGAGATGTGACCCCAGAGGCGACGAAAATTGTCATTGAGCGCGAAGTACCTGGAATCCCTGAAGCGATGCGGGCCTATAGCCTTCAGTTAACACCTAAAGCCATGCTTTCAAGAGCGATAGCGGGTATTCGTAAAAGATCTTTGATTGTTAATTTACCCGGTAGTCCTAAAGCGGTTCGAGAAACGCTGAACTATATTTTACCGCCCATCCATCATGGTATTCAAATTTTAGTTGGCGATGTTGGCGAGTGCGGACAGATTAAATTTACCGAATAAATAAAGATGGTCCTTAATTATTTGTGGAGGTGGGTCTGTGAAAGATACTTATGGAAGAGCGTTAAATTATCTGAGGGTATCGGTTACGGATCGTTGCAACTTGCGTTGTCGTTATTGTATGCCTGAAGAAGGAATCAAAAAAATTCAACATGAGGAGATGCTGTCCTTAGAGGCTATTGAAACGATGGTTCGTGCTATGGCAGACCTTGGCGTACAAAAAGTCAGGTTGACAGGGGGAGAACCTCTGATTCGAAATGGCATTGTAGGTCTCATTAAAAATTTGAATAATATTTCTGGCATTAAAGAACTGGTACTCACTACCAATGGTCTTAGGCTCGGGTCTATGGCGGCAGATTTAAAAGCTGCAGGGTTAAAACGTGTGAATATCAGTTTAGATACTTTGAATCCTGAAAAATTTAAATATATGACCCGTGGGGGTAATCTTCAAGAGGTTCTAGAGGCCATTGAAGTTGCTAAAAAAGTAGGACTGACCCCTATAAAGATAAATGTAGTTTTAATACGTGGCTTTAATGATGATGAAATTGAGCAATTTGTAGAGTGGACCAGAAATGAACCTATTGAGATACGCTTTATTGAACTCATGCCTATTGGAGAAGTGGCAAATTGGTCCTCAGAGAATTTTATGTCTAATCAGGCAGTTTTAGATAGGGTTCCAGAACTTAGTATTTGCCAAGGGATGGATGTAACTTCTCCTGCAACCTTGTACCAGCTTAAAGAGGCAAAAGGTCGAGTAGGGTTAATCAGCCCAATTTCCTGTAAGTTCTGCGACCAGTGTAACAGAATTAGACTTACATCTACAGGACAATTGAAATATTGTCTACACTCCAATGAAGAGACTAATCTGAGACCTTACCTAGAAGATATTTCAGCCATGAAGGCAATGATTTTAGAAGCAGTTGCGTTAAAGCCTCGTCAGCATAAGTTGGAAGAAGGTCATACCATCAGCAGAAACATGGTTGAAGTAGGAGGATAGAATGAACAAAAGTCCATTGACACATTTTAATGCAGCGGGCAGAGGACACATGGTGGAAGTAACCGATAAAAAAGATAGCCACCGAAGGGCTACGGCTGAGGCTTGGGTTCACATGAGAAAGGAAACTTTAGCGTTAATAAAAGAGGGTAAAGCAACAAAAGGGGATGTTCTGGGCGTTGCTCAAATTGCAGGCATTATGGGCGCGAAAAAGACAAGTGATCTGATTCCTATGTGTCATCCTTTAGCTTTAACGGGTGTAGACATGAATTTTGAATTTGGTGAGAATTGTATCCGTGTTGAGGGGACAGTCACCACTTTTGGAAAGACTGGCGTAGAAATGGAAGCTTTATCAGCTGTATCTATTGCCGCATTAACCATCTATGATATGTGCAAAGCGGTGGATAAGGGGATGGCAATAGACGGTATTGCATTGTTGTCTAAAACAGGTGGAAAATCTGGTGAATATAAAAGGGGCGAATAAATCGATGAGTAAGCAAAAGGGAATTGTTTTAGCGGTGAATATTAGCAAGGTGAAGGGTGTTGTCAAAGAGACCATTCCCAGCGGCGAATTCAAAGAAGATTTTGGATTAGAAGGAGATGCCCATGCAGGAAAGTGGCATCGTCAGGTTAGTTTACTGGCTCAAGAGAGCATTGATAAAATGACACAATTGGGCGTCGAAGGACTTGTCAGTGGTAAATTTGCAGAAAATATCACCACTCAGGGCATCATTCTTCATGAATTACCTGTTGGCACAAGACTCAGAATAGGAGATACTATTCATGAGGTAACTCAAATTGGAAAAGAATGTCATACTGGTTGCGCTATTAAGGCCCAAGTGGGTCAGTGCATTATGCCAAAGGAAGGTATTTTTACAAGAGTTATTATTGGTGGCGTGATTCACTCGGGCGATCTCATTGAGGAACTATAGCATTGAATGAAAGCGCTACAGAGGATATTCCACTAGGAGACGCTCTATGAAACAGCTTCCCAATATACTATCCCTGCTCAGAATATTTTTGTCTATAAGCCTCTTATGGCTGGCGCCTTTAGGCGCTGGCTTTTATTTCGTCTATTCTCTATGCGGTATTAGCGATATGCTAGATGGCTTTATTGCCAGAAAAATAGGCGCTACCAGCGAAATAGGTTCCAAGCTGGACAGCGCCGCAGATTTAATTTTTTTAAGTGTCGTCATGTGGTCTATCTTGCCCCAATTGAGCCTTTCAAAAGGGTTAATTATTTGGATTGTTTTGATTGCCTTAGTCAGAGTGCTTGCCATAGCTGTAGGCTATAAGAAAGAACATACTCTGGCAATTGGTCATACGGTGGGCAATAAAGTCACAGGACTTTTATTGTTTCTCAGCATTTATGCACTGCCATTTATAAAATTTGGTTGGATTGCCGTCGGCCTATGTCTGGTGGCAAGTTTTTCGGCACTGGAAGAATGGTATATTAATTCAAATGGTTCTGAATAGCTTTGTAAAGCTCTGAACTCAAAATGCTGTAGTATCCGTCTTTTTTTAGTTGGATACAGGTCTTTCCATCTTTCTCAAAAATAAAATAATCTTCACCTTTCCTGCGCATTAAAATATAGGATTCAAGGCTGTCAATATCCACACCTGGCCAAGCGGCAGACTTAATCATATAGTCGAAAATAACATCATCTATAAACTTAAAGTCCTCATCTGTTGAAGGTGTGAAAGTACCTATTATTTCTTTTTTATTGTTTAATTTGTAAATACCGTTCAAAGCGATATTTTCTGAGTGTAGGACTTCTGTGGTCGGTAATTTTTCAAGAAAAGCCTTTAAAATTTCTTCATTCTTAGAAAAATCTCGAAGGTCTTGCCGATAGAGGCTTGTCATATTTTCTCGAGAATAAGTGGCTGTAAAGGGATCAGAGTTCCCATCGGAGAAGCGCCACTCAATGTTGGTCACATTGCCAATCAAAGACAGAAGTAGGGCGCTGTAGTCCTGAAAAGTTTTTTGGTTGGCTTTTTCTATAGTTGGGTTACTGCTGGTGGCCTCAGTTTTCACTTGAATGATAAGCGCATAAGGTTCTTGTTTAGTAATGAGTTCAGTACCGTTGTAGGCCATTCCTTCAGGTAGAGGCAATACTTGAATAAGGTGGGAGACCTTCGAAATATCACCTACGTAATCGGTTTTGTTCTTCATAAGCGCCGCGGCCATAGTACTATGAGGGTCATCAGTCTCAGGTTTAGATCTGAGCGGATTAGACAGTAAAAGAACAGAAGCGGTCAGAACTGCTACAAGAGCAAGAAGGGTTACCCAAAATCTAGGTTTTTTATAGTGAAGAACATTTTTTATGCGCGACTTCACGTGACTTTCTCCAAAAGCAAGAGGACTTACGGTGCCAATACCGTTTAGTCCTTGAGAAAGGGCCAATAGAGAATAAGAGTAAGGTTCTTTTGAGACCGTCTTTATTTTTCTGAGAACCCTTTCGTCACAAGACATTTCCATGTCTTTACTCATGAGTGAGAACGACATCCAAACCAGTGGATTGAACCAGTGTAGGGTAAGCGCAAGGAATGCCAGGGGTTTAATGAGATGGTCACCCCTTGAAATATGAGCGTCTTCATGAGCAAGTATATTTTCAATATGGTTTTCATCGACGCCTAGAGGTAAATAGATTTTAGGGTTAAGAATACCACAGACAAAGGCGGTTCCAAAAGCATCGGTTTCATAGATATTCCCTCTGACAAGGATTGCTGTAGCCAGCTTTTTTCTGATTTTTGCATAGGAAAGCATGCTATAAATCAGCAAGATAATCACGCCAGTTAGCCAAACCCAACTGGAAAGGAAAAGCCATACTTGCATAGGGTTAACACTTCCGTAAGGTGTCGCGTCTGGAAGGGAACCGTTGATCCCTTTGTCTAGGACTGTGAGCCCTGACTGAATTTCAGGAGAAGCCATATAGCCTATGTCCCTAGGTATGTATTCTAAAATATTTGAATGACTCTGGCCATCAATATTGAAAAGCCCCAAAAGACTGATGGGACCATTGAAGGAAAAAGGACAGAGGAGTCGAAACAGTACGACCGCCCATATGGCATAGGAGAATGCTTTTGGCGCTTTTTTCAATATAAACCTAAGGATGAGGACGCCGATTATAACGTAAGAAGCAGTAATGCTCATATTGAGAATGCTCGTAAAGAGGGTAGACAAATTACTCATTTTAGGGCCTCCTCAATGATTTTTTTCAGTTCTTCGGCTTCTGTTTCAGAAATTTTTCTGTTGTCTAAAAAGGCAGTAAGAAATTTTGGAAGAGAGCCGTCAAAGGTTTTCTCCACAAGGTTGTTGCTCTCGTATTTTTGAACTGCTTCTCGTTTGACTAAAGCCGTAACCACGGCGTCTTTATTCTGCAGGATTCCTCGTTCGCAGA
Source organism: uncultured Acidaminobacter sp. (assembly GCA_963677505.2). Taxonomy (GTDB): domain Bacteria; phylum Bacillota; class Clostridia; order Peptostreptococcales; family Acidaminobacteraceae; genus JBGSUZ01. Next base: position 15,515 of record CAXXWB010000034.1, on the reverse strand, counting down.
GTTTTTTCAAAACCGTATAGGTTGTGGATTTTTTCCATCCTAGAATTTCGGCAGAAATTTTAACCAGTTCAGTGGAGTTAATCGGTTCTCTTTCCCAAATCAAACTGGCGAATTTATATTCGGCATCAAATAATTTATAGTGTTCCACTCAGAATACCTCCTTTTAAGTCTATTACAATAGACCTTAATTGTAGTTTACTGCGATAGACCAATTTTGTCAATGGAATATGAAATGAATATATCTTATGTAAAAATGATGTTATAATAAGTATGTAACGAATCCAATCCAATCAAGAAAGAGGATTAACCATGTCGGATATAATGAAATTAGTAGGCACTTTAACAGAATTATTTTTAGCGGCAGCAGTATTTAACTATGTGATTAAAGCGGTGAATAAAAAGTACCGTAAACAGATTATGGCGAGTAAATATAAAGATTTATTTAATCTTTTAATGAAGTTGACCATTAAGAACCATAGACTCTTTGGATTTGGCGCTCTATTACTTGGAACCGCTCACGGATTATATGAATTAAACGCGACTGGGTTTGTCCTAGGAAACGGCTATATTATGGCTGGCGTACTGACGTTGGCTTCAATGGCCTTATTGACTGTCCTGGGTGTATTTGGATTTGCTGTTAAGAAGTCCAAAAGAGGTGTCTGGTTCTATGCACATAGATTCATCGCAGCCTTTGCTATAATGGCCCTTGGTCTCCATCTGGTTTTATAAAAAATGAATAAAATTTCATAATTTTGCAAAAAAATAAAAAGTGAAATGATTCTTAAGTAGTTGTATAATGGTATTGTACCTATCTATAAAAAGATGATATACTCAAAACAGCGAAAGTATTACATTTTGTTAACAAAATAATATTTTTTAAGGGAGATCTACTTATGAGTAAACCAGTTCTTTCAGCGCACTTTGAATCAAGAAAACCTTCAGACGTTCGTTTGGCACAAATGAAGTACGACGAGCGTAAAGTAAAACCTCAAGCAGTAATCAACGTTGGTATTGGTAACGTATCACTTCCAACAAATCCTGCAATGCAAAAAAGAATGTTCGCTCTCAATGCTCCAGAAAGCCCATTTGCAAACGGTGTTGTCAGATACTCAGGTACTGCTGGCACAGTTGAATGTCAAGATGCTTTCAAAAACATTCTTAAATGTGAAGGCTTTGACACAAGCAACTTGCATGTTCAAGTAACAGATGGCGGTTCTTCTGGTATGGAATTACTTTTGATTGGTCTTTGCGGTCCTGCGGGCACTGGTGAAAAACCACTCATGATGATTGACCCAGCTTATACAAACTACATTTCATTTGCTGAAAGAGTTGGCAGAACAACTGTAACGGTTAAGCGTCACTTAGGGGAAGATGGCAAATTCACACTTCCAGAGTTGGATAAGATTGAAGCAGTCATTAAAGAAAACAACCCTGGTGCTCTACTTGTTATTCCTTATGACAACCCAACTGGTCAGCTTTACGACTACGATACTATGATTGATCTTGCAAAACTTTGTGTTAAATATAACCTTTGGATGGTTTCTGACGAAGCTTACCGTGAACTTTACTACGATCCAAGCCAAAAACTTGTCAGCATTTGGGGCATTACAGACAAAGAAGTTCCAGGCATTGAAGGCAGAAGAATCAGTATTGAAACGGCTTCAAAAGTTTGGAACGCTTGTGGTCTTAGAATTGGTGCTATTATTACAGACAGCCCTGAATTTAACAACCGTTCAATTGCTGAATACACAGCTAACCTTTGTGCAAATGTTATTGGTCAATACATCTTCGGCGCTTTGGCTCACGAAACAAAAGAGCAAATCGATGCATGGTGTAAACATATTCGTGACTACTACAAAGAACAAATTGTTTCAGTTTACAACGGCTTAAAAGAGAAAGAACCAAAATTAATTGTTTCAAGTCCAGACGCTTCTATCTACTCTGTTATTGACGTTAGAAATGTTGTAAAACCAGGCTTTGATGCAATTGACTTCGTACTCTACTGTGCGCAAGAAGGTTCTGTTAAAGTTGACGGTGTTGAAACAACACTTTTAGTAGCACCATTAAAAGGCTTCTACGACATTAAAGCTGGGGAAGTAAACCCAGGTAGCACACAATTCAGAATTTCATTTGTTGAAACACCAGAAAACATGGCAAAAATTCCTGAGTTGTTTGTAGAACTTTTAAGACAATTTGAAGCAAAGAGATAAGAAAATAAAAAGACTCACATAAAATGTTCTGTTTGAACAGAGACTCGCTTGTAAAATGGCGAGTCTTTTTTTATGCTATTGGTCCTTAACGTTTGGTTAAGCTTATTTGGGATATAAATTAGGAAATTGAGGCCTCGTAGCAAAGGAGGAAGCACTATGAAAAAAGTTCATACTTTGAGGGGCATTAAAGAAAATTTTCGAAAAGGTAATCATATAAGTATATTCAAATTAACTTTAGCGGTAAATGGTATCTGTATGTTGGTAATAGCTTCTATGATGCTCCATAGATTAATAGATATTAGTTACTTCATTACCGAAACAGAAACCAGTCGATTAGAAACATTAAACCGTCTTGCGGCAACCTCTCTAGGCGACTATTTAGGAAAGATAAAGCTCTCGTTGAATACAGCGGACTATTGGATCAGTTCAAATCCAGATGTAGATCCCAGATGGGATAAAAATTTTGAAGACCTCGTCAATATTTTAGAGAACAATATGGGTGGAAAAGTAGATTTAAGGCTGGTTACAAAAACTGGTGACTTGTATTATAGTCCTGCCAATGGCCGTGAGCCTTTGGCAAATGTCAGTGACAGAGAGTATTTTACAGCTCAACAGAATACTCAGCGAAAAGAAATCTTCATTGCTGAACCTGTGAAGAGTAGAGTGACTGGGAAATGGGGCATTCCAATTTCCTATCCCGTATCCAATGCCCATAGCGAAGTATCCATTATTTTTGCTTCTTTAGAACCGCCAACCTTAGATAAATCTTTTGAACATTTCTTAATGCATCAAGGTGGAACGCTGATGATGGTCCGAGCTGATGGCATTATTTTAGCCAATGCTCCATTTGATCAATTTGAAGCGGGAAAATCTTTGGTAGGTACAGAAATTTGGAAACGTGTCATATTGAATGAAAAAAAGGGGAAAATTATATATCGTACAACCGAGATTGACGGAAAAGATCGGTTTATATCTAGTGAAAAGGTTATTGGCTTCCCTATCTATATTGTCTCAACCTGTGAATACAATAAAGTTATGAAACCTTTAGAAGTGACCTTTTATAACACCGTCATAGGGATTGGCTTACTTGTATTGGTGGCTATTTGTATTGGTTGGGTTGTCATTTATCTGATGAGAAGACTTGAAGTGGCAGTAAATAGATTGGTGGACATTTCCACTACCGACCATTTGACAGGTCTGAGCAACCGAAGAGAGTTTTTGGAAAGATATGAGTTTGAGAAAAAACGAATGGAACGTTATGGTGGAAATTTAGCGATAGCCATTATGGACATCGATTATTTCAAAATGATTAATGACAATTTTGGGCATGATACAGGTGACCGTGTATTGGTTCAACTGGCAGACTTATTGGAAAAGAATATTCGCGAAACTGATATGGTTGCCAGATGGGGTGGGGAAGAGTTCTTATTCCTTCTGGTCAATTCAGATGTCAATGAAGCTGAAACATGCATTGAAAAACTGATGACGGTTATTCGTGAACATGACTTTGGACTTGGAGAACGGGTGACTTGTAGCTTTGGACTTACCTGCCTAATGAAAGAAGATACCTGGGATACAGTCATTAGCCGAGCAGACATGTTGCTCTACCAAGCGAAAAATCGAGGTAGAAATCAGGTTGTAACAGATAACTCTAGAACTGAAGTATAAAATCAATTGAAGCTTTTTACAAAATTTTATATAATATTTTTGCAAAGATAAAAACACAGTTCCGGTTGGTAGTCCGGACGCAGTTAAGGCTGTCAGTAACCTGCCCTCCTGGGTTGTCCCTTCTTTGTGGTTGTTTGTAAACTACAGGAGGTGTTTTGTTATGTGTATTTTTTCAAGTTTAACAGTGTTTTTTGACGAGCCATTTTGGGTTGGTGTCTATGAACGGGTCAATGATGGCAAATTGGAAGCATCAAGAATTGTCTTTGGTTCTGAGCCCAAGGACTACGAAGTTTATGAATTTTTAATGGAAAACTGGAAAAGGTTAAAGTTCAGTCCGCCGATCGATGCAGAATCGATTGCAGCTCGAAAAATTAACCCCAAGCGCGTTCAACGACAAGTCAAAAATCAGCTGGAACAAACAGGCGTAGGTACCAAGGCCCAGCAAGCATTAAAGTTACAGCAAGAAGCAGGGAAATTAGAGAGAAGAATGAACAGTAAAGAACAAAGAGAAGCCAAAGAGCAATACAAGTATCAGATAAGGCAAGAGAAGAAAAAGGAAAAGCACAAAGGGAGATAAATTTTAGCAGCAGACGAATTGGAAGTTAAAAACTCAAGTCAATGATATAATGACGTATAGTAAAACGATGATCGAGACGAGTAAGACAAAGTTGTTTTTTTAGAGAGAGCTTGGCTGGTGAAAAAGCTCAAAACCTTTGCCTGAATGCCCCCGAGAGTGTGCCCCGAATTAAGTAGGTCGCAACGCGTGATTGCGTTATCAATCATTTGAGAGTCAGCAGAGTGGAACCGCGAGTAACTTCGCCTTTGTAATAAAGGCGGAGTTTTTTTGTGTAGATAAGTGCGAACTCGATGTTCGTCAGCATTTAATAAAAAGGAGGTAATATCCATGAACTTATACAATTCAATGACCCGATGCATTGAAGAATTCGAGCCTTACGAGCCAGGTCGGGTCAGCATGTACACTTGTGGACCTACAGTTTATCACTACGCCCATATTGGTAACCTAAGGACTTATATTCACGAAGACATTTTAGAAAGAACCTTGAATTATTTGGGTTATAATGTTAAGCGTGTGATGAATATAACGGATGTAGGTCATTTAGAGTCAGATGCAGACGATGGCGAAGACAAAATGCTTAAAGGGGCTATCCGAGAAAACAAAACAGTTTGGGAAGTAGCTGCCTATTACACAGAAGCATTTTTTAAAGATTGTGAAAAACTCAATATTCTTAAACCTAAAACAGTTGCCAAGGCCACAGACTACATTCAAAACTATATTGATTTTATAAAAAGGTTAGAGGACCGAGGCTATACCTACTTTGCTAACGGAAATGTCTATTTTGACATATCCAAATTTGACGACTATACCGCATTGGCCAAGATGAATTTGGATGAACTTAGAATCGCCAACAGAGAAGGTGTAGAGGAAGATCTTCATAAAAAAAATCCACAGGATTTTGTTTTATGGTTTACAAAATCTAAGTTTGAGAACCAAGCGATGAAATGGGACTCGCCATGGGGCGTAGGTTATCCTGGGTGGCATATTGAGTGTTCTGTGATAGCACTAAAAAATTTAGGTGAAAAATTGGATATACACTGTGGCGGTGTAGATCATATTCCAGTACATCATACCAATGAAATTGCCCAAACGGAGAGCTACACTGGTGAAAAATGGACCAAATATTGGTGGCATTCTGAATTCCTAACGGACAATACCACTAAGATGAGCAAGTCATCAGGAGAGTTTTTGACCGTGTCTTTGCTTGAAAAGAAAGGCTTTAATCCTTTGAGTTATCGCTATTATGTACTGAATTCTCACTATCGAAAGCAGCTTGCATTTTCTTTCGATAACTTGAAAATGGCTGAAAGTGCGTATATAAAGCTTAAGCGTAAAACAAATCTCTTGGCACCGCTATTAGGTGCGGGAAAATCTGTTTCACAGGAAGCAGACATATTTATGAGTGCTTTTAAGGCTTGTTTAGAAGATGACTTAAATACTGCTAATGCCATTACAGTACTCTATGATGTGTTAAAATCCAATATTGCAGATGAGGACAAAGCCTATTTGGTAGATCAAATGGACCAAGTTTTAGGGCTTGATCTTAAAAAGTGTTCTGAATCGATAGCAGTTGATGAAAAGGAAACGGAATGGATTCTTGCCCTCATTGAAGCCCGGAATACTGCAAAATTAAACAAAGATTTTCAGGAGGCGGATAAAATTCGAGATACACTAAAAGAAAAAGGAATTGTTCTAGTGGACATGCCGCAAGGCACACAGTGGCATAAAGCGTAATAAAAAAGGCAATCTTAGCATGAGTCATTTCATGAGAAGATTGCCTTTTACTTTGTCTATTTTTTTTGTTCGCCCCTACAATAACCAATGCAGCGCTTAATCCATTCAATGACGTGCTTCTCTCTGGTAATAGCCCCATCTAAGACGATGAAGTCCCCAAAGCGGTCGGTGTCCAGTGGTGGCACGACTGGGTACTGCTCCATGGTTTTTGACAGGACAGAGAGTTTTTTTTCATGCTGGATGAGTTGACTTTCCAATAAGTGAATGCGAGATTCCAAGTCTAAATTATTGGAAAAATACATGCGGAGTCTGAACAAATCCTTTGGGGTCTTTTCCATAGGCTCATCTTTATGAAGCCATTTCAAAAATTCCTTTTGTCCTTTTTCAGTGATGGTATAATTCTTTTTTTCTAAAATATCACCGCTGATTTGAATGTCATAAATAACCAGTTCTTCGTCTAACAGTTTTTTAAGTTCGGGATAAATCTGACTGTGCTTTGCATTCCAAAATTGGGAAAGTTCATGATTGAATTCTTTACCAATATCGTAACCCGTCATGGGTCTGCGGTTCAAAAGCCCTAAAATTGCGTATTTTAACGTTCTCATAGCATCGTCCTTCTTTCCTAAATAAAACGTGTTTATCCAGTCAAAGATACCATAAAAACAGGTACAGTTAAACAAGTATAATAAAACAGATACAGATAAACAGATATAATTAAACATATAAATGTTGACATGTTTATTAAGTTCGTGATATATATAACGATGTAAAGCAATCATATTCTTAGGAGGATGTTTTTATGAACTTATCAAAGAAGCGGTGGATGATTTTAGTAGCAAGCTGTTTAATCAACTTATGCGTAGGTTCTCTTTATGCGTGGAGTGTTTTCTCAGCCCCAATGGCAGAATATCTTAACAACTTAAAAGGTCTTAACTTAACACCAGCCAACTTGGCGATTGTCTTCGTTATTGCCAATGCAGTCGGCCCCATCACAATGATTTCCGGCGGTCGAATTAATGATTTGTTCGGACCAAAGAAGGTTATCTTCGTTGGTGGCCTTATGTTCGGCGGCGGTATGATCTTGTCAGGATTTGCCCAAAGTGTTGGCTTCTTAATTTTTTCTTACAGTATCGTCACAGGTCTTGGTCTCGGCATGGTTTACGGCTGTACCATCAGCAACTCAGTTAAGTTCTTCCCAGATAAAAGAGGTTTGGTTGGCGGTTTGACAACAGCCTTATTCGGCCTCAGTTCCGTTATTGTACCCCCAATTGCCAATGCATTAATCAGTGCAGCGGGTGCGCCAACTGCCTTTAAAATTTTAGGTGGAACCTTCATGGCAATCGTTTGCATCAGCTCATTTGTCATTGAAAAATGTCCAGCAGATTTTGTTCCAGAAGGTTGGACGCCGCCTGTACAAAAAGCTGGAACAGCTAAAAAAGAAGAAAAGGACTGGAAGGGCATGATGCAAAGTCCAATCTTCTACGTGATGATTTTGCTTTTAACATGTGGTGCATTTAGTGGACTCATGTGTATTTCACAAGTATCGCCAGTAGCTCAAAAAATGATCGGTATGTCAAGATTGGCAGCGACTACAGCTATTTCAACTTTAGCGTTGTTCAATGCCTTCGGTAGAATTTTCGCAGGTTATATTTCTGACAAAATTGGCAGAAGCAACACTTTAGCAGTGGCCTGTGTTTTATCGATGATAGGTCTTGGCTGTCTTTACATGTCAGGTACAGGGGATATTTCAACCTTCTACATGGGCATCTCCATCATCGGCTTAAGTTTTGGTGCTTTCATGGGCGTATTCCCAGGCTTTACAGCAGACCAGTTTGGTGCGAAGAACAACAGTGTCAACTACGGCATTATGTTTATTGGTTTTGCAGTGGCAGGTTACTTCGGACCGACTATTATGAACAGTGTTTACAATACGAATAACAGTTATCAAAGTGCATTCCTCGTTGCAGCAGGCTTTAGTGCAGTGGGATTATTGATGACTTTTGTATACAGTGCTATGAATAAAAAAAATCAAAGTGTTGCAACTAAAACAGCATAGGCACCATTGAAATTGGAGGAAAATCAACATGGAAAGAAAATATCCTAATTTATGTAAACCTATTCAAATAGGGAACGTACATTTTAGAAATAGAATGTTTGGTGCGCCAATGGGTGGGACAGATATTACAGCGGATTGCACCGTTGGACCTGCTTCGACCGCTTTTTATGAACTCCGTGCCAAAGGTGGTGCGGCTTCTGTAACGGTCAGCGAAGTGGTGGTACACCCAGAAACGGAAGGTTCTCACATGTACCATTTAGACCTTCACACGGTAGGTTCACTTGCCAGCTTCACCTATACGGCAGACGCCATCCGTCGTCATGGCGCTATTGCTAGCGTTGAGTTGTCTCACTCAGGACAGTTTGCAGGGACTTACCTGACAGATAAAGATAAAAAAGGTAGCCTATGCCAATGGGGCCCAAGTGAAGGCGTTAGACCAGACGGCAGAGAAGTAAAGGCTCTCACGAAAGAAATGATTCAAGATATTGTGGCATCTTATGGCACCTGTGCAGGTCTGGCTAAACGCGCTGGTTTTGAAATGATTATGGTACACGGTGGACATGGTTGGTTGGTCAACCAATTCCTTTCCCCAATTTTCAACAAGAGAACGGACGAATACGGCGGTCCGTTAGAAAATAGAGTCCGCTTTGCCTTAGAAGTTTTAGACAGCGTCAGAGAAGCGGTTGGCCCAGGTTTCCCGATTGAATTTAGAATGAGCGGCTCTGAACTTTGCGACGGGGGCTATGACCTAAACGATGGCATTGAAATTGCCAAGTTAATCGAATCTAAAATCGACTTGCTCCACGTTTCAGCAGGCACATATCAAAAAGGATTTGGCATTACCCATCCATCCATGTTCCTCCCTCATGGCAGCAATGTTTACTTGGCAGCGGAAATTAAAAAGCATGTCAACGTTCCTGTGGCTACCATTGGCGGACTCAATGACCCAGCCCATATGGAAGAAATCATCGCCTCAGGTCAAGCAGACGTGGTGGAAATGGCAAGAGCTTTATTGGCAGACCCAGAACTTCCAAAGAAAGTCATGAGCAATAAGGATGAAGACATTATCAAGTGCCTCAGATGTTTCACTTGTATGGCGGAACGTGCCATGACTTCAACCAGAAGATGTACGGTAAATCCACTCATCGGCAGAGAGTTAGGCGGTACGGAGATTGTTAAATCGGCTAATCCTAAAAAAGTCCTAGTGGCTGGTGGCGGACCAGGTGGTTTGGAAGCGGCACTAACGGCTGCAAAGAGAGGTCACCAAGTCATTCTTTGTGAAAAATCTGATGAACTTGGCGGTATTTTAATCGGTGAGCAAGCTCTACCTTTTAAATATGAAATGTACGAATTAGGGGTAACCCTCGGTAAATTGGTTAAAGATGCAGGGGTGGACATTCGCCTCAACACAACCGTGACCAAAGAATACGCTGATAAGGAAAATCCAGATGCTTTAATCATTGCCGTCGGTTCAGAAGCCATCGTGCCACCCATTCCGGGATTAAAGGGCGAAAATGTGATTGTGGTCAACGACCTTCACCATCGAATGGGTGAAGTCAAGGATTCTGTAGTGGTTCTTGGCGGTGGCTTAGCAGGTTGTGAAGCAGCGATTCACTTCGCTAGAGTAGGCAAGCCAGTACATCTCGTCGAAATGAGAAATGAACTAGCGCCAGACGCTAACATCCGTCACCGTCCAATCATGATGGGTGAAATTGAAAAGCTGGGCATCCAAGTCCATACAGGATTCAAGGGACTCAGCGTCAGTAACGAGGGCGTCACTTGTGCTAATCCAGAAGGTCAAGAAGTACTTATTCCGGGTCAAACCGTTCTCTGTGCCCTGGGTCAGAGACCAAGAAGACACATGGTAGACGAACTTTTAGACTGTGCCCCATATGTGGCTCAAATCGGTGACTGTGTAAAAGCATCCACCATTACAACTGCAATCTACCAAGGCTATCATGCTGCCTTGGATATTTAATTATCTTTCTCAATCAGAACCTATTCGGGGTTTACAATCCCTTTAAATATGCTATGATAGAGCAGTAGATAAAATTAAATCATATGAGTATTGCTGGCCCCGATTAAGGGTTAATAGGGAAAAAGGTTAAATGCCTTTGCAGCCCACCGCTACTGTATGGGAGTACGAAATCCAATTGCCACTGAGGAAACTTGGGAAGGCAGGAAAGTAGAATGATCCCCAAGCCAGGAGACCTGCCGCAGTGACTATCATGAAGATCTTCGGAGGGAAGAGAACGGATACTTTTGCGAAGCAATATAAATGAATAAGCATAAAGTTAAGCTCAATCTCACAAGAGATTGAGCTTTTTTGCGTTTCAAAACGTCTAAAATAATTTGCCATATGAAGATTTACCTTCAGGCATAACGGATGAAAAGGAGAATTATAATGAAAAAAGGTTTGATTGTACTAGCCCACGGTAGCAAGGTAGCTGAAACCGATGAAATCATGACCCAATACGTAGAAACCATTCAAAAGAAAGTTACCTTTGAATATGTAGAAAAAGCTTATTTACAAATGATGTCCCCAGACTTGGCAGAGGCTGTAGGAAAGCTCAGTGAAGCTGGCGTGAAGGATATTGTGGTTTTCCCATTCTTCCTGTTCAATGGCAATCATATTAAGGAAGATATTCCGAGTGAATTAGATGCGCTCAAAATTAAATATCCAGAATTAAACTTCACGTTTATGAGTAATATTGGCTATGAGCCTAAACTGGCTGAAATTGTTGCTGAAAGGATTGAGAGGCTGTAACCCATGATGGCATATATCAAAAATCCTATGGCAATTGAGATAGAAAGCTTCAGAATTATTGATGAGATTTTGGAAAAAGACCATGGTGGCTACCCAATGGCAGACCCCCTCGGACAAAAGATTCTACAAAGGGTCATTCATACATCTGCGGATTTTGAATATATAGAAAATCTTTATTTTTCAGAGGATATAATCCAACGATTAAGAGATGGATTTAAAGAACCATTGACCATATTACAGATACAGCAATGGCTATGAGCGGTATTAATAAAAAGGCCCTCGTTATGTCGCGGGCTCAGATCAAGTGCTATGTGTCAGACGATGAAACTGCAAAAATGGCAAGAGAGCAAAATATCACTCGTTCTATGGCGGCTATTCAAAGAGCTGTTAAGGAACCGGGGAGAAAATTATTTGTATTTGGAAATGCCCCAACAGCCCTTTATCAAACCATGGACCTTTATTCAGAAATTGAGAAGGACACCGTTGGAATCATTGGCGTACCTGTTGGTTTTGTCGGTGCAGCTGAATCCAAAGCTATTTTAAGAGATTCAGGGATTCCTTGTATTGCAGCACTTGGCAGAAAAGGTGGCAGTAATGTGGCTGCTGCCATTATCAATGCGATTCTTTATGAAGTGGTAGGCAGAGATGCCTAGTTTTCAAGAAGTTCTTGGCGGCAACACCATTGATGGCAAGTATTACCGAAGAGGGTACACCACGGGAACGACAGCGACTGCAGCAGCATTAGCAGCGGCTAAAGGTCTTCTTGGAGAATTGGAAGAATTGGTAGATGTAACGCTCCCAGGTGGAGAAATACTGGAAATTCCCGTATGCCATTATGAAAAAACGGAGAAGGGCTTTCAAGCAACCGTTCAAAAATATGGTGGCGATGATATCGATATAACCAATGGCCTTGAAATAAGCGCAGAGATTATTTTGACCGCAGGCAATCAGATAGAAATATTAGGTGGTGAAGGCGTTGGAAGGGTTACTAAAGGCGGTTTACAGATACCTGTAGGGGCGCCTGCCATCAACCCTGTACCTTTGAAAATGATTCGAGAGCATTTGGAGAAAGTCATCGGTAGCCATCAAGGCGCAGAGGTTATTATTTCTGTAGCAGGTGGTGAAGGGGCAGCCCTTAAAACGTTTAATCCCCGCTTGGGTATAGAAGGAGGTATTTCCATTATTGGAACTTCGGGCATTGTTGAGCCTATGAGTGAAGAGGCGTGGAAGCAGTCTTTGTCTATTGAGCTCACTCAGAAAGCTGAGAGTGGTCTGAAAACCATAGTGATGGTGCCTGGGGGTCATGGTGAAAAATTCGCCATACAACATTTTGGCATTTTAGAAGATGAAATCGTCACCATGAGCAATTTCACAGGTTTTATGCTGATGGAAGCTTGCAGACTTGGTTTTAACCATGTTCTTTTAGTGGGGCATGTGGGAAAACTTATCAAAATAGCGTCTGGAAATTTTCATACCCATAGCCGTGTGTCCGATGGTAGAGCTGACGTTCTATGCAATCACTTGGCAAAATTAAGAGCACCCTATGAACTCATAGACAGCGTTAGAGAATCCAACACCACAGACGAAGGGGCAGACATCATTATAGAGGCTGGCTTTGAAGCGGTGTTTGACAGCATAGCCCAAGAGGCAAAAAAGCGTAGCCATTGGCATGTTTATGGTGCATTAACGGTAGACGTGGCACTTTACAACATGAAAGGCAAGTTACTAGGGACCACCGTAACCCCTGAAGCGGCAAGGAAAGCTTTTGAGAAATAGGACGAAAGTTTTTAAAAAGTAGGCAGAAAAGCTTTTGAGACCATAGAAAGGCAGGACGAAAAATGATAACAGCAGTAGGCATAGGTCCTTGGGGCCGACAGGAACTGACCCTAGGCGCAACGGAAGTCATTCGTTCGGCGGATTGTCTCTTAGGCAGTGAACGACAACTAGAAGCCGTCAAGGATTTAAAGGATCTTAAAAACGACAAAAACCATGAGCAGCTTATAGTTCATAAAAGCCCTAAAGCAATAGCTTATAAAGACTTAAAAGATTTGACGCACTGCTTGGAAGATCATTTGGGTCATCATTTTGTAGTTTTGGCCAGTGGGGATCCCAGTTTTTATGGCATTGCCAAATACTTATGCCAAACCTTTGGCAAAGATCAAGTCAAAATCATTCCAGGTATTAGCTCGGTTCAATATTTATTTGCCAAAGCACAGTTGGATATGAATGACCTTTACATGACCAGCGGTCACGGTAGACCCCTCAATATGGAAAAGGTTATGCAAATGGAAAAAACGGCGATCCTTACAGATGATAAAATAGGACCTTTTCAAATTGCTGAAAAATTATTAGGCTATGGGGAAGATCCTTTGCTGATTATTGGAGAAGCCTTGGGCTTTGAAGAGGAAAAAATAACAATGTTAAAAGCGTCTCAAGTAGAAGACAGAACTTATAGCATGAATGTGGTGATTGTTCACCGCAGTGAAGGAGGCTCGGCTCAATGAAAGATGAATGGATGATCCGAGGCGGCATTCCTATGACAAAAATGGAAGTCAGGGCGAGTGCGCTGAATTATTTAGAACTTTATCAGGCAAAACGCCTTTTAGATATAGGGGCAGGAACAGGTTCAGTTTCCATTGAAGCAGGCCTTAGACAGCCTAAGTTGGAAATTGTAGCAATAGAACGTGAACCGGAAGGGGTGGCACTCATTCGTGAAAATGCAAAGGCTCAAGGGGTTGAGGTAGAGGTCGTTGAAGCTTATGCCCCAAGCCCTCTTATAAAGGGTAAATTTGACAGAGTTTTCATGGGTGGCACAGGGCAAAAAATGGCAGAGATTTTTGACTGGTTGATTCAAGACCATTTAGAGTCAGATGCCATTGTAGTCTTGACGGCTATTACCCTTGAAACCTTACACGAAGGACTGGAACTGCTTCAAAGAAAAGGCTTTAAAAATATAGAAGGTTCTCAAATTCAAGCCTCACGACTTGAAGCCTTAGGACAATACCACTACTTTAAGCCCATCAACCCGTGTTACATATTGAAAGGAGTCTGGCGACCATGAAGGGACAATTTATAGGCATTGGTGTAGGACCTGGTGCACCAGACCTACTGACCATAAGAGCAGTTAATCATTTAGAAAAACTAGATATCCTAGTGGTTCCAGCAGGTAAAAAAAATGGTATGAGTGAAGCCTACCAAATTGTTGAATCTTATTTGCCAGCGACAGTGGAAATTGTTTCAAGACACTTTCCTATGATTGCAGATCAAGAGGAAATGATGTCGGCTATTGCCCTTATCGCAGATGAGATTCAGGGCTATGTTCAAGGGGGCAAGAAAGTTGGATTTGTAACCCTTGGAGATCCTATGCTTTATAGTACGTATATTTATTTGCTCAAATGTATGGAAAATACCATTGAAACCTTAACCGTTCCCGGAATTTCTTCTTATAGTGCAATGGCTTCAGGTTTAAATCGACCTTTGGCAGAAGGGGACGCACCTCTTTTGGTTTACCCTTGCACAGGAGATTTAGTGGAACTGGAAAATGCCATCGAACAATACGATTCCTTGGTGTTAATGAAGGTTTATAAGAGTTTTGAAACGGTTCGTAAGCTTCTGATTGAAAAGAAAATGCTCCCTTATGCCGTGGCTGTGAGCAATTACGGCAAGGCCAATCAGGTGGTGCATCATAACCTAGATCAAGTTGACGCCTCAGAAATCAGCTATTTTACGACCATTATTATCAACAAAAACCATCAAATTTAGGAGGTAAGGTTATGAAAGTCATATTTGTGGGTGCGGGTCCTGGTGATCCAGAACTAATTACCCTGAAAGGCTATAAAGCCTTATCGGAAACGGATGTTTGTATTTATGCAGGTTCTTTGGTCAATCCAAAGCTTTTAGATTACTGCAAAGAGGGCTGTGAAATTCACGACTCTGCCTATATGGATCTTGTTGAAATTTTAGAGGTTTGCCATAAATCTGTTCTTGAAGGAAAAACAGTGGTCAGACTACACACTGGCGATTTCTCTATATACGGTTCTTTAAGAGAGCAAATTGAAGGTCTCTCTGAAAAAAATATCCCTTATGAATTGGTACCAGGGGTGAGTAGCTTCTTAGGCGCTGCTTCAGCTGTAGGTTGTGAATACACGGTGCCAGAAATATCTCAGAGCGTCATCATTACCAGAATGGAAGGCAGAACCCCAGTGCCACCGAAAGAGTCTATTCGATCTTTTGCAGCTCACCAAACTTCAATGGTCATCTTCCTTTCTTCGACTTTTGTTTCAAAAGTTTGCGAAGAACTTATTGAAGGGGGATATAATAGCAAAACCCCTGCGGCTATTGTTTACAAAGCTACTTGGCCAGAACAGGAAATTATACGTGGGGATTTAGAAACCCTTCCAGCGTTGGCAGAAAAACATGGGATTCACAAAACGTCCCTTATTATGGTAGGCGACTTCCTTGGTCAATCCTTTAATTACTCGAAATTATATGATCCTGAGTTTA
>CAXXWB010000033.1:0-35587 GCA_963677505.2 uncultured Acidaminobacter sp. | reverse complement strand
GATTGTTCATCAGTAATATTAGCCAAAATAGCTGGGACATGAGTCATTCCAACGATCTTAGCAGCTCTAAACCGTCTTTCTCCCACAATAATTTCATATCGATCCTCAATAGCTCTAACGGTAATAGGCTGAATCAAGCCCATATGCTTTATTGACTCTGCCAGTTCACTGAGCTCTGCATCGCTAAATATTTTTCTCGGTTGATATGGATTTGCCACTACTTGATGAACTGGTACTTGAATAATTTCAGACTGCAAATGCACGCTATCACCTACTTTAATGGATTCTTAGAAGGCATTCCAGCCTTTCTAGGGTACTTATCAGGGGTATCTTTTACTTTTTTTACCAAAACTAAGTTGTGCTTTAGTTCACTGAAGGGAACAGAGCCCTCAACAATAGCTTCAATTGTTCCACCTAACAACTCAATAGCTTTCCTCGCTTCATCTATTTCAGATTGAGCATCTTGTGTTTTTTGAGCGATAAAATAGCCGCCCACTTTTACATAAGGTATACAGTATTCGCTCAAAGTGCTCATATTAGCTACTGCACGAGATACGACTATGTCATATTGCTGTCTGTATTTAGGGTCCATTGCCCCATCTTCAGCTCTCGAATGAAAATATTCCACATTATCGAAATTCAAAGCATCTCCAACTAGTTTCAAGTAATTAATCCGCTTATTTAAGGAATCTAATAAAGTGACGTCGATTGACCGGTCGTATATTTTAAGAGGTACGCCAGGAAAACCGCCCCCAGTACCAAGATCCAATATTTTCTTGCCACTAAAAGGCAAACCGCTCTTTAAACAAGAAAGAGAATCTAAAAAATGTTTAATAACAATTTCTTCCTCGTCAGTGATTGTTGTTAAGTTAATTTTTTCATTCCATTCAACCAGGAGGTCCTTAAACTCAAAAAAATCATTTAATATTTTATCTGTTGGTGTTAAACCCATTTCAATGATACCTTTTTCTAAAAGTAATCGATTATCCATTTTTCAGCCTCTCTTCCTTCTGATTTGTTCTAAATAGACCAACAATACAGATATATCAGCTGGTGAAACTCCTGATATTCGAGAAGCTTGACCTATTGAAGCCGGTTTTAGTTGGTCGAGTTTCTGACGCGCTTCCAACCTTAAACCTTCAATACTAGAATACTCAATATTTGGTGATAACATTTTATTTTCCAACTGCTTAAATTTTTCAACTTGTGCAAGTTGCTTTACAATATAACCTTCATACTTTATTTGAACCTCACATTGTTTATAGACATCTTCTCTCATAACTGGCCTATCCATATCAACCACAGCTAAATCTTTATAGCCTACTTCAGGGCGGCGCAACAGTTCAAATAAGCTCATACTACCAGTAAGTGGAGAACTTCCGATCTCTTCTAGGATTGGATTGACTGCATCGGCCTTAATGGAAGTCTTCTTAAGTCTCTCCATTTCACGTGAAACAAAATCAATTTTTTCTTTAACTTTCATATAGCGCGCTTCTGTTGCCAGTCCAATTTCATAACTTTTCTCAGTCAACCGTAAGTCCGCATTATCTTGTCTTAAAATTAAGCGATATTCACATCGAGAAGTCATCATTCTATAGGGCTCATTGGTTCCTTTAATGACCAAATCATCAATTAAGACCCCAATATAACCTTCTGATCTATCTAATATGAAAGGTTCCTTGTTTTTAACTTGTAAAGCCGCATTAATACCCGCCATGAGTCCTTGAGCCGCGGCCTCCTCATACCCAGATGACCCATTAAATTGACCCGCAGAAAATAGACCTGAAATGTGTTTGAACTCTAAGGTCAAATTTAGCTGTAAAGGGTCAATACAATCATATTCAATGGCATAGGCTGGTCTCATAATTTCTACATTTTCCATGCCTGAAATAGTTCTCATAAAGGCCACTTGAACGTCCTCAGGCATACTAGTGGACATGCCTTGAACATACATTTCAACAGTTTCTGCACCCTCAGGCTCAATAAATAATTGATGCCTCTCTTTATCGGCAAATCGATTAATTTTATCTTCAATTGAAGGGCAGTACCTAGGCCCTGTACCTTCAATTTGCCCACCATACATTGCCGAACGGTGTAAATTTTCATTAAGTAACTGATGGGTTTTAGGGTTGGTATACGTGAGCCAACAGGGAATTTCTGTAAATATTACCTCGTCATTTAAGAAAGAAAAAGGTACTGCCTCCCTATCGCCCCATTGAACTTCCATATGGTCATAATTCAATGTTTTAGCATTGACTCTTGCAGGAGTTCCCGTCTTAAAACGCCTCATTTCAATGCCATTTTTCTCAAGAGATGCCGTCAACAACAAGGATGGCGAAAGGCCATTAGGTCCACTTTGGAAAATAGAACTTCCAATGAAAATTTTACCACCAAGGTATGTACCCGTTGCCAGTATAATACTCTCGCAACTGTAATACGCCCCTGTACTAGTAATAATCCCTTTAACCTTGCCATTTTCTATATCAATTTCTATAACTTCACCCTGTTTTAAGGTCAAGTGCTCAGTCGATTCAATAACCTTCTTCATTTCTATATGATATCGAGTTTTGTCCGCTTGAGCCCTTAGAGAATGGACAGCTGGCCCTTTCCCTGTATTGAGCATTTTGCTTTGCAAAAGAGTTTTGTCAATATTTATACCCATTTCGCCGCCTAATGCGTCGATTTCACGGACCAAATGACCCTTACCCGTACCACCAATCGATGGATTACAAGGCATCATCGCCACAGAATCTAAATTTATTGAAAACATCAAAGTCTTTACACCGAGTCTAGCCGATGCCAAAGCTGCTTCACAACCTGCATGACCGCCTCCAATAACAATGACATCGTAATGACCTGCATTAAATTGATCCAAAACCTACCTCCCGCTTACTTTCCTAGACAGAAATTACTAAAGATTTTATTGATTAAATCTTCTTCTAATGACTCTCCGGTAATTTCTCCAAGATATTCATAAACATTTTTTGTATCGACTTGTATAAAATCGTAAGGCATACCTGCTTCAGTTACCTTAATGGCATCTGTAATCGCTTCCTTAGCCTTGTTGAGAGCATTTACATGCCTAGCGTTGGAAACCAAAGCCTGCTCTTTTAATTGAATGCCACCATAGACCATCTCTGCAATGGAATCTTCTAAAGATTCAATACCTTCTTCCATTAAGGCAGACGTTTGAATGATGGGATGGTGTCCCATCAGTTCCTTTACTTCTTCTAAATCCAATACCAAACTTAGATCGCTCTTATTAATGATTGTAATCGCTTTTTTCTCTTTAAGATACCCAATTATTTCGCGATCATCTTCGCTCAATATTTCATCTGCACTCAAAACAAAAATAACCAAATCAGCTTTGTTAAAAAGGACTCGACTTTTCTCAACCCCTATTTTTTCAACCACATCTTCCGTATCTCTTATTCCTGCCGTATCAATGAGTTTTAGTGCAATACCCTTAATTTGAATATATTCTTCAATGGCATCTCTTGTGGTTCCAGGAATATCCGTAACAATTGCTCTCGCTTCTTTTAACAGTGCGTTTAGTAGAGAAGATTTTCCTACGTTAGGTTTTCCAACAATGACTGTATTCAACCCTTCTCTAACAATCCTACCAGATTCACTGTTTTTAAGGAGTTTAGTAATTCCCTCATCAATGGCTTTAAATCTTTGAAGAACTTCTACATAGGTAATTTCCTCTATATCCTCTTCTGGGTAATCAATGCTAACTTCAAGATTTGCCATAACGCTGACCAATTCATCTCGCAACAGACTTACCCTTTGGGAAAGCTTTCCTTCAAGTTGACTATAAGCTAAATCAAACCCATCTGGTGTCTTCGCACTAATCAGATCCATGACTGACTCTGCTTGAGCTAAATCCAAACGCCCATTTAAAAAAGCTCTCTTCGTAAATTCCCCAGTTTCAGCCATTCTAACGCCTTTTGATAAGATTAACCCCATAATTCTTCTAAGGGGCACCATACCACCGTGGCATTGAATTTCAACCATATCTTCTCGTGTATAGGTCTTTGGTCCATACATCGGCGCTACCATAACTTCATCAATTACCTGACTACCGTCATAGATATGCCCGTAAAGCAATCTTTTATCATCTTTTAAATCAAATCCTAATCCCTTCTTTGATTTAAAGACTCCCGAAACTATTTCAATTACCCCTAAACCGCTTAATCTAACAATTCCAATTGCACCTTCTCCAGGAGCCGTTGCAATAGCCACTATAGGTTCATCCAAATAATTCATGTGACACCTACTTTCCATACAATAGATAAAAACCCAGCATCCACTGGGTTTTATATGATTTATTTATTTAAGAAAATAATTACTTTTCTAAATGGTTCTTCGCCTTCGCTTCTTGTGTTGACATAAGGATTACCTTGAAGGGCCGAATGAATAATTCTTCTTTCATAAGGATTCATCGGCTCTAAAATTATATCTTTACGCATTTTTTTAGCTTTATAAGCTAGACGGTTCGCCAATTTTTCTAAAGTGTCTTTTCTCTTGTCTCTATAATTTTCAGTATCCAAAACAACTCTAATATAGTCATCACGGTCCTTATTAACCACTAAACTTACAAGATATTGCAAAGAATCTAAAGTCTGACCTCTTCTGCCTATTAAAACTGCCATGTCCGCACCATCAACGCTCACATAAAGATCTTTTCCATCTAAACGCGTTGTGATTTTACCAACAATACTCATTTTATCGAAGACATCTTCTAAAAATTGTTTTGCTTTACGATCACTGGCTTCTTTTAAAGAAACTTTAACTTTGGCTTCTTTCCCACCAATTAAACCTAAAATACCTCTTTTGGGCTCATCTAGAATAACTACATTAACGTCTTCTTGCTTTGCATCTAAATCGATAAGAGCAAGCTTTAATGCTTCTTCAACTGTCTTGGCTGTCTTTTCAACGGTAAACATGTCTATTTAGACCCCTCCTTGCGCATCGAAGTGAATACCATTTGCTGTACGATTGAGAATAGCGTACTTACTACCCAATATACCATCAAACCTGCAGAAAGGCTTTGAGACATGAATAAAATCATAATAGGAAAAATGTTGTTCATCATCTTCATTTGATCATTCACTTCTTGACCTTTGTACATGCTTGTCATTTGGAAATAAGTTAAAATCGCTGCTACTATTGGCATTAAACCAGGCATACTCGCCAAAAATGTTGGCGCGTTAGGGAAAATTAATCCAATCGTATCTGGCAATGCTAAGTCTTTGACCCATAAAAAACCCTTCGTTAGAGCTTCAGTTGACAAAGGTGCGCCGTGAAGCAAAACATACTGGGCAGGTTTCTTCAATGTACCAAATAATGCAAAGATAATTGGCATTTGAATAAAAATAGGAAGACATCCTGCCAAAGGATTTACTTTGTGCTCTTGATAGAGTTCCAGTGTCTTCGAATTCAACATTTCTTTATCATTTTTATATTTTTCTTGTATTTCTTTTAATTTTGGCTGGACAGCTTGCATTTCTCTAGAAGACTTAATTTGTGCTGCATTTAACGGGAACAGTAACAATTTTACAAAAACCGTAAACAATACGATAGAGAATGCATAGTTACCAATAAAACCGTAAATTAAGCCCAAAAGTTGGCCTAATAAAGTATATAAAAAACTCAACGAACTACCTCCCACATGAAGCTAAACTTCAATTATAATATACAACTACGATATATCTGTCATTTCAAAGGGTCATAACCGCCAGGATGGAGGGGATGACACTTTAGAATTCTCTTCAAACCCAACCAGCTTCCTTTACAGGGGCCGTATTTTTCAATGGCTTCATAAGTATATTGGGAACACGTTGGATAAAAACGGCATCTCGGCCCTAAATACGGCGAAATAAACTGTCTGTAAAACCGAATCATCAGTAACAAGATCTTTTTCATCTTTTTAATACACCTACTTTAAATCCTTCAATAGACGTTTGACTGACTTCTCCACCTCTGAATACTCCGCAGTATTCATTCGCACACGCGCAATGAATACCAAATCATACCCCTTAGTTTGTTTTACTGGGTTTAACCGATAAGCTTCTTTGATCAATCGCTTTGCTCTATTTCTAACAACACTGTTTCCAACTTTTTTACTGACAGAATAGCCTACACGGTTAAAATCTAGTCCATTTTCAAGTTGATACAGAACTACCAGTCGAGTTGCGTTCGATTTTCCTTTTTTATATACTTCCGAAAATTGACTGCTCTTTTTCAGCTTTTCCACACTCACGGGAACCTCCGTAAAAGTCTATAATTGCAAAAAAAGACCACTTGTCGCGGTCTTAAGCAGTCAATTTCTTTCTTCCTTTTTGTCTACGAGCTCTTAAAACGTTTCTACCTGACGCAGTCTTCATTCTTTTTCTGAAGCCATGTTCAACTTTTCTTTGTCTCTTTTTAGGTTGATAAGTTCTTTTCATTAGAAAAACACCTCCTTGAATCATCAGTATATATAAATAATTCTATCACAAAACAAAAAGTCCGCTATGTCATTATATAAGCGAAGCTATTATTTGTCAATCACTTTTACACACATTTACTAAGTTCCCATTCGCTTTACCTTTATTATTATAAGGAAGAAAAAGTGAATTCAACCACAGGCGTATCTATTTTATCCACAGGAAAAGTATATGTGGATAATTTTCTTCCAACGATTGAATTCATGCTATTAATTTGCTATGATAGTAACACATGTTGATAACTTAATAATTTTGTTCAATAAATTCACAGCTATCCACAATTTGTGGATAAACCTGTGAATATTTTTGATTATTTTACTTTAAAACTCAAAAATCTATTGAAATCACCAACTTGATTATATTATTATATCATTCTGTGGTTATGTTAGCAGTTTGATGATTCTCATGTCATATATATACATTATCCACATTAGTCACAATTGCCTGTTGATAATTCAATTTATCAATTTGCCTATTTTATCGTCTCCATTAATGTGAATAAATTGTGGATACTTATAAAATTCTTTTTATTTTTACCAGGGGGTTATTACATGAGTCTCAACGTGAAAGAAGTTTGGGATAAGACACTCAAGTTAATTAAAACGGAACTTACTGAAGTGAGTTTTAATACTTGGCTTAAAACCATCGATCCAATTTGCATCAAAGGCAATAAATTTGTCCTTTCGGTGCCTAATGATTTCAACAAAGAGATTCTTGAAAATCGCTATGTCTCTCTGATTTCAAATGCTATTAAACACGTTACCAGCAAAGATTATCAAATTGAATTCATCACACCTAATGAACTTTCAAAATACGAATTCAACGATCAGTCTGAATCCAATTCTCAAAGATTCAATCCATCTCTGGAATTTGACACACCAAGACTGAATGTCAAATATGTCTTTGATGAATTTGTCATCGGCAACAGCAATCGTTTTGCCCATGCTGCTTCACTGGCTGTAGCTGAATCTCCAGCAAAAGCTTATAATCCTCTTTTCATCTATGGAGGCGTAGGTCTTGGGAAAACTCACTTAATGCATGCCATTGGCCACTATATTTTAGAGCAAAATCCTAATTCAAAAGTCGTCTATGTCACAAGTGAAAAATTCACAAATGAATTAATCAATTCCATTAAAGACGATAAAAACAGAGAATTTAGAGATAAGTATCGTACCGTCGATGTCCTTCTTGTGGATGATATTCAATTTATTGCAGGGAAAGAACGTACAGAAGAAGAATTCTTCCATACTTTTAATACCTTATATGAAGCCAATAAACAAATTGTAGTTTCCAGTGATCGTCCTCCAAAAGAAATTCCAACCTTGGAAGACCGTTTAAGATCTAGATTTGAATGGGGACTTATCACCGATATTCAAGCACCTGATTTTGAAACCCGTATTGCTATTTTAAGAAAGAAAGCTGAAATGGATAGCATTTACATCCCAAATGATGTTTTTGAATTTATAGCCAGAAAAATTAAATCTAATATACGTGAATTAGAAGGGGCACTTACAAGAATTATTGCCTACTCCTCACTCACAAACAGAGATATTTCTGCAGACCTTGCAGCAGAAGCTTTAAAGGATATCATTGCATCTTCGAAACCTAAACAAGTCAACTCGGATTTAATCAAATCGGTGGTTGCTCAGTTTTATAACCTTAAGGTTGAAGATTTTGAATCTAAGCGTCGGACTCGGTCTATTTCATTCCCGCGTCAAATAGCTATGTTTCTTTGCAGAGAGTTGACAGATATGTCCTTACCTAAAATTGGTGAAGAATTCGGCGGTCGTGATCATACAACGGTCATTCATGCCTATGATAAAATTACGAGGGATAAAGCAGCGGATAATCAGTTTAAAATGCAACTTGAGAAACTTACTAAAGAAATACAAGGTGAATAATCCACAAACGCCTGTCAATTATCATTCATCCTTTTGTGGATAAAACAGCATTTTTATATGACCTCAATTACACACTAATTTGAGGTCATATCTTTAAGTTTATCCACAAGTTAAAAAACCTTGAATTTCTTTCATATCAGTTTATTGAAGGGGTTTTCAACATATCCACCGCCCCTACTACTATTACTAATAACCTAATTTAATAATTAATCTCATTTTTCATATCAAATCCAAAGGAGGTTTTCCACAATGAAGTTCTCTTGTTCTCAATCTGTATTGGCTAATGTCATCAATACTGTACAAAAAGCAGTTTCTACGAAATCTACTCACCCTATCCTTAAAGGTATTCTTATCGAAGCCCATGACAAAACGGTAAAAATGACAGGAAATGATTTAAATATAGGTATTGAATGTTTCTTTGAAGCTCACATTATGGAGGAAGGCTCCATTGTTGTCTCTTCAAGACTCTTTGGTGAAATCATCAGAAAACTTCCTGACTCAGATGTTTTAATATCAGTAGACGACCAAAATCAAGTACATATAAATTGTGAAAAATCTAAATTCAATTTATTGGGACAACCTTCAGCAGAATTCCCTGAACTCCCTGAACTAGGCAATACCGAAGTTTGCGACTTAGATTGTGATCTCTTTAAGAACATGATCAGACAAACTTTGTTTGCCACATCTCAAGATGAAACCAGACCTATCTTAACAGGATGTCTTATTGAAATAGAAGAAGGACAAATGACCATGGTGGCAATTGATGGTTATCGTTTAGCACTAAGAAATGCAAAAGTAAATCCTAATGCAGCAGGTAAAGCTGTAATTCCAGGAAAGACGCTATCGGAAGTAGGAAAAATAATAGCTGGTCTATCAGAGGAAGACGTGATAAGATTGGCATTTACAGATAAACACATCCTATTTGAAGTAGGAGCTGTTAGAGTTATTTCAAGACTTTTGGAAGGGGAGTTCATCAAATATGGGCAAATTATTCCTAAAGATAATAAAACCAAAGTCATTGTTAAAACCAATGAAATACTAGATAGTATTGAAAGAGCTTCTTTGTTGGCAAGAGAAAGCAAAAACAGTTCTATTAAATTAAGCGTAAAAAATGAAGTTCTCTCCATCACTTCGAATGTTGAAATAGGCAGTGCTGATGAAGAGGTCACTATTGAATTAGAAGGACCGGAATTAGAAATAGGTTTTAATCCTAAATATTTAGTAGATGCTTTAAAAGTAATGGACAGTGATGAAATTCATATGGAGTTTTCAACAAGCGTTAGTCCTTGTATTATGCGACCAGCTGAGCATACCAATTATACTTATTTAGTATTGCCAGTGAGAATGTCCTAACCTTTGATAAATATTTAGTCATAAGTCCTCCTTTGAGAGGGCTTTGACCGTTTATTGAGAACCATTTTGGGAGGAATAAAATGGATATCAAAATAAAAACTGAGTATATTAAATTGGATTCACTTCTGAAATTATCAAATATTGCCCCTTCAGGTGGCGTTGCTAAAATGATGATTGCAGAAGAAATGGTTCTCGTAAATAGTGAACTTTGTACGATGAGAGGCAAGAAAATTAGAAATGGTGACCAAATTACTATAAACTTATATAATGACAACGATGAAATCGAGGACGTTATCGAAATTAAGGTCATTGGAGAATAAGCCCGATTGGAGGGGCATTCTTGAAGATTAAGCAGATTCATTTAAAAAATTATAGAAATTATGAAACCTGTCATGTTGAATTATCAGACTATCTAAATCTGATTATTGGAGATAATGGACAAGGGAAGACTAATCTCTTGGAATCTATTTATGTATGCGGATTTGGCAAGTCTTTTAGAACCTCCAAAGATACGGAGTGGATGAAATTAAATGCCCAATCCACTGCTATTTCAATTGAATTTGAAAAAAATGGCTATTCATCTACCATTGAAATTCGACAGTTGAACAGTCGTAAAAAAGAAATTAAAATAAATGGTGTACCTATCAGTAAAATGAGTGAATTGATTGGCCATATAAATTTAGTATTATTTTCGCCAGAAGATTTAAAATTGGTTAAGGAATCCCCAGGAGAGAGAAGAAAATTTATTGATCGGGAAATGTCCCACATAAGTCCAGCTTATTATCATTTATTGATTTCATATAATAGAACCTTAGATCAAAGAAACAGCTATCTGAAACAGATGCAATATAAGAAAAGTTTTGACCTTCAATATATGGAAATATGGGATGAAAAATTATCTGATTTAGGCGCACATATTACCCTAAAACGAATAGAATTTATTAAAAAATTAGCCCTAATGAGTACTAATATCCATTCTCAGGTGACTAATCATACAGAAATTTTAGAAGTGAAGTATATTTCTTCACTTACATCAAAAAATGATTTAGAGTATGATACAATATATAAAGAATTTTTAATGATACTCAGGGCAAATCATAAAAAGGATATTGAAAGGGGATACACCACTCAGGGGCCCCATAGAGATGACTTAGGACTATCAGTCAATGGAAAGGATCTTAGGTCATTTGGATCTCAAGGACAGCAGAGAACAGCAGCACTGTCTTTAAAATTGTCGGAAATTGAAATAATATACAATGAAATAGGTGAATATCCTATTTTGTTATTAGATGATGTCATGTCAGAATTGGATTCACATAGACAAAATTTTTTAATTAAAACTTTTGATAAAGTACAAACCATTGTCACTTCAACTGAAATTGGACAACTGTATCAAGATTATTTGGAAAGTGGCAAACTATTCAGGATTTCAAATGGAAATGTCCTGTAAACTAAATGTTCAGGAGGATCAAACGTGACGGATAGAGTTAATGATGCTTATAATGCCGAACAGATACAGGTATTAGAAGGTTTAGAAGCAGTTAGAAAAAGACCTGGTATGTACATTGGGTCAACCAGCGCAAGAGGACTCCATCATCTTGTCTACGAAATTGTGGACAACAGTATTGATGAAGCCTTGGCTGGTCATTGTAAAAATATCAATGTCTTCATCGGTGCAGATAATACCATCAAAGTTATTGATGATGGCCGTGGTATGCCTGTAGATTTACATCCTAAATTGAAAAAACCTGCTGTAGAAGTTATTCATACGGTACTCCATGCTGGCGGCAAATTTGGCGGTGGTGGATATAAAGTGTCAGGCGGACTCCATGGCGTTGGTGCGTCTGTTGTTAATGCTTTATCTGAATGGATGATTGTACAAGTCAAAAGAGATGGAAAAATATATCAAATTGAATTTAATAGAGGTAAGACCAACGGTGAAATGAAAGTCATTGGTGAAACCGATGAAAGAGGCTCTGAAACTATCTTTAAGCCAGATTTTCAAATTTTTGAAGAGCTCATTTTTGATTTTCAAACTTTGGAACATAGACTTAAAGAATTGGCTTTTCTTAACAAAGGCATTCGTATTTCATTAACAGATGAAAGAGAAGATTCAAAGAAAAAATCATTATTTTTCTATGAAGGCGGTATCAAAGAATTCGTAGGCTATTTAAATAAAAATAGAACGCCAATCCATGACACCATTTTATATTATGAGACTGTGATAGATGGCAATGCAGTTGAAATTTCAATGCAATATACAGATGGTTACTCAGAAAACATCTATACTTTCGCCAATAATATCAGTACCCATGAAGGTGGAACACATCTAAGTGGGTTTAAGTCTGCATTAACAAGAGTGGTTAATGACTACGCTAGAAAAAAATCTGTTTTAAAAGAAAAAGATGAAAACCTTACGGGAGAAGATATCCGTGAAGGTTTAACGGCAATTATTTCTCTAAAATTATCAGATCCTCAATTTGAAGGTCAAACAAAGACAAAATTGGGAAATAGTGAAATCAGAGGGATTACAGAATCTGCAACCAGTGAGATGATTAGTAACTTTTTAGAAGAAAATCCAGCAGAAGCAAAGGTTATTATAGAAAAGTGTATTAGAGCCTCTAGAGCAAGAGAAGCTGCTAGAAAAGCCAGAGAAATGACCAGAAGAAAAGGTCTTTTAGATGGGATGACATTGCCCGGGAAATTAGCGGATTGTGCTGACAAAAATCCAGCCAATACAGAACTTTATATTGTCGAAGGAGACTCGGCGGGTGGTTCTGCTAAAATGGGTAGAGATAGAGCAACCCAAGCAATCCTGCCACTTAGAGGTAAAATTATAAACGTTGAAAAAGCCAATTTCACAAGATTGTTCAATTCTTCAGAGATTAGAGCCATGATTACAGCTTTTGGCTGCGGAATCGGCGAAGAGTTTGACGTTGAAAAATTGAGATACCATAAAATTGTCATTATGACCGATGCCGATGTAGATGGTGCACATATCAGAACCTTGCTTTTAACGTTCTTCTTCAGATATATGAGACCATTGCTAGACGAAGGTTATATTTATATTGCCCAACCACCTCTCTATAAATTCAAAAAAGGTCAAAAGGAAATGTATGCTTACTCAGATGCAGAGCTTCAAACTTTTATTGAGGAATTTGGAAAAGGGGACATTCAAAGATACAAAGGTCTTGGTGAAATGAATCACGATCAGCTTTGGGAAACTACAATGGACCCAGCTACTAGAACAATTATTCAAGTTGCTATAGATGATGCAGTAGAAGCAGATCTTATTTTCTCAGTCCTTATGGGCGAGAAGGTAGAACCTAGAAAAGAATTTATCGAAGAAAATGCCAAGTATGTTACAAATCTGGATGTTTAGAGGTGCTAATCAATGGAAAATAACAGCGGAAAGGTAGTCATAAAAGATATATGTAAAGAGATGAAAACCTCTTATATCGACTACGCAATGAGTGTCATTGTCAGCAGAGCACTACCAGATGTTCGGGATGGACTAAAACCCGTACATCGACGTATTCTCTATGCAATGAATGAATTAAATCTTTACCCTGAAAAACAACATAGAAAATCAGTAAGAGTCGTCGGCGACGTTCTCGGTAAATACCATCCACATGGTGATTCATCGGTTTATAATGCCATGGTTCGTATGGCACAGGACTTTTCAATGAGATACATGCTTGTAGATGGTCATGGTAACTTTGGCTCAATCGATGGTGATTCACCAGCTGCAATGCGTTATACGGAAGCTAAAATGGCTAAAATGGCGATGGATCTTCTCAAGGATATTGACAAAGAAACAGTAGATTTTATACCTAACTTTGATGAAACCTTAAAAGAGCCAACCGTATTACCATCGAGATTTCCTAATTTACTAGTTAATGGTTCTAATGGTATTGCAGTAGGTATGGCAACTTCTATTCCACCTCACAATTTGTGTGAAGTGGTAGATGCAGTCATTAAAATGATTGATGAACCAGAATGTGACATTGAA
Source organism: uncultured Acidaminobacter sp. (assembly GCA_963677505.2). Lineage (GTDB taxonomy): Bacteria > Bacillota > Clostridia > Peptostreptococcales > Acidaminobacteraceae > JBGSUZ01. The sequence continues at coordinate 21,830 of CAXXWB010000033.1, read as the reverse complement.
GATTTAATAGAAATTGTCAAAGGACCTGACTTCCCAACTGGCGCAGAAATTATGGGAACAGAAGGGGTAAAAAGAGCTTATAGAACGGGAAGAGGCAAGGCTGTCAATCGTGCTAAAGCCGAAATTGAAGACAATGGTAAAGGCAAGCAATCTATCATTATTACAGAAGTGCCTTATCAAGTGAATAAATCTAAGTTATTAGAAGACATCGCTCAATTGGTCAGAGATAAAAAGATAGATGGTATCACAGATTTAAGAGATGAAAGTAACCGTGAAGGAATACGTGTGGTTATAGAACTCCGAAGAGATGCTAATTCTGGTGTCGTACTCAATCAATTATATAAACATACCCAACTTCAAAATACTTTTGGTATCATTATGATTGCCTTAGTTGAAGGTATTCCAAAAGTACTTAACCTCCACGAAATGCTCTCTTATTATCTCAAACATCAAAAAAATGTTGAAACAAGAAGAGTTCAATATGATTTAAGAAAAGCTCAAGAAAGAGCTCATATTTTAGAAGGTTTAATTATAGCCTTAGACAATATTGATGAAATCGTTGAACTTATTAAAGCAGCAGCCAATCCAGCTGAAGCGAAGATCAAATTAATAGAACGGTTTGGCTTATCTGAAATTCAAGCACAAGCCATATTAGAGATGAGACTTCAAAGATTAACAGGTCTCGAAAGAGATAAGATTGAAAATGAATATAAAGAATTGATGCTCTTAATCACTGAACTTCAAGCTATTTTAGCGGATGAAAATCTTCTTATGGATATCATTAGAACTGATCTACTTCGTATAAAAGAAAAATATGGCGATCCAAGAAGAACAGAAATGAAAATTAACTTTGACGAGCTTGACATTGAAGATCTTATTGAAGAAGAAGAGGTTGTCATAACCTTGACCCATCATAACTATATTAAGCGTGTACCAGCCAATACCTACACGGCTCAAAAAAGAGGCGGAAGAGGTAAAATGGGTGTTACCACCAAAGAAGAAGATTTTGTCGAAAATATTTATACAACTTCAACCCACGACTATCTGTTATTCTTTACTAACTTTGGTAAAGTTTATAGATTGAAAGCTTATCAAATCCCTGAAGGTAGCAGAACTTCAAGAGGAACGGCTGTTGTGAATCTGATTCAACTTGAACCAAATGAAACTGTATCAGGCGTTATTCCAATTAAGGCTTTTAATACAGGGTATCTACTCTTTATGACAAAGGCAGGGGTCGTTAAGAAGACGGCTCTTAATAAGTTTGATAGTTCGAGAAAATCAGGTTTAATTGCCATTAACTTGAACCCTGATGATGAATTAATGAGTGTTCGTGAGACCACTGGTAACGATGAGGTCATCGTTGTAACGACTAAAGGGATGTCTATTCGTTTCAATGAAGATGATGTCAGAGAGATGGGTAGAACAGCTACAGGTGTTAGAGGTATTCTCTTAGATGTAGATGATACAGTTGTCTGCATGGAAATTATAAGAGATGATGGAAAACTTCTCGTTATCAGTGAAAATGGATTCGGAAAGAGAACAGAGCTTGACGAATATAGAACACAGACAAGAGGCGGAAAAGGTATTAAAACATATAATATTGCCTCTAAAACAGGAAACGTCATCAGCGCTCGTGTTGTAAAAGATGATGAAGAAATTATGATCATCAACAACCAAGGTATTCTCATTAGAATTAAGGTTGCTGATATTTCTAAAATGGGAAGATCTACAAGTGGCGTTATGCTTATGAAGACAGACAGTGAAACTTTTGTCACTTCAACAGCTCGCATCGCTGAAAGAGATGAAGAAGACTTGCCAGAAGAAGATAATAGTAATGATGTGGTAGAATAATTGTTTAAAATTAAAAAAAGGGGCTATATATGTACCATAGCCCCCTTTAATATATTTAAGTTTGATGAGTCCCTTTGGGACTCTCTTTTTTTTACCTATACCAGAATGTAGTAAGGCGTGTAAAGCATTGTAAAGAAGAGTAAATCCATTAGGTTGAAGACGCAGTATTTCATGAGGTAATGGGTTAGAGGATGTTTCTTACTATAGTCATAAAGACAATAGAGAGCTATTAAAGTAAACAGGGCTCCCCATCCAAAAAGTTTTAAAGGACTGTTTAAAAAACTTGGTAAATTATTAAAGACTTCAGGAGATTTAAAAATATGATTTATCATAAAGTAATTTTTAACTACAATATGAATACCGATGGAAAGAGCAAGTAGTTTATTGCCATTTCTTTCAGACCAAGTCAACCAGAACATGGAAAGAAGAACCACTACAAATAATACAGGTGTTAAAACATAAGCTTCAACGACTAGACCAATATAAGAAAGAGGCAAGAATGTCGTTAAAACTGTCATCAATAAATTAACGTTTTCAGAAAAACTAGAATGCTGACTTTTTTCAATCAAATAGGGGTCATCAGAGCTGATCATTATTTTTCCAATACCATTATTAATTTGTAGGAAAGTTAGATAATATTGATTGTCAATTTTATGAATTTGAGGTGCCATCGTAGGGATTGTACTTTTAGTCAGTGAAAGAATTTGATCCATTTTTTCATCTAGTGTGACTAAATTTTGGAAAGAACCATTGGAACCAATTTCAACTCGACCAATATTCGTTTTAGTAGAGATAATTAATTTTGTTTGATTATCTTTTTCGTAAAAGGTTGGTTGCAGGGAATAGGTGTAAGATGAGAAATACTTTGAAGTTACATTTTTAGGATCTGATAATTTTGAGCTGATGTAATAGCACATATTGATTCCTGATTTTTTATCGGTATTTACAGACAGTATTTGAATTTTATCATTGGATATATCCAATGAAAGTTCATGTGGGGTAATAGAACCACCTGCACCAAATATATAATAAGGTTTAAAATCTAAAAGCGTATTAAAATTCTTATCAAAATGTTTCAAATTTAAATAATATTCACCATCAATATATTCTGTGAAAGCAATCCAGTGGGTCTCATCCTTTGGGTCTTGAAAATAATCAAGAGTTTCAATGTATTTTGGTTTGTCTAATATCCAAGTTTTTTGGAGGTTAGAAATTTTAAGGAAGTCTTCTGTCCCATAAAGTATAAAATCATGACTTAAGCTAATAGTCCTAGAATCTTCAATGATTTCACTTTTCTCAATAGTTCCTTTTTTTTTGTTTTAAATCAACATGTATTAAGCTCCAAGTGCGGGTCGGTTCAATATAGCTGTTAACAATCAGAGCTTCTCCATCAAAATAAGCAATGAGTTTATCAAAAGATTTGAAATCTGAGAGCGTAAATGTATCCACTAATTCAATCTTTGTGTTATAGGTACTGATTTTTAAGCCTTTCTCATCTGTTGAAAGAATATAAAGCATATCATTCTTAGAAATACTAAAGTAGTGATCATCGTAATAATCTTTAAAATCTGAGCCAACATCAACTTGATCTAAGTTCAAACCTCTGCTAAAACCGCTATCTGGAAGTGCCATAAAATCAGAGCGAAGGACTAGAAATAAAAGATAGATTAGAAATATAACTGAAAAAGTAAAAATAGATTTCCAATTAATGAGTTTTTTGATCATTTTGAGAACCACCTCCGTGTCATTGATAAATAAATTATAACATATCAAAAAAATTAAACAATTCAAACAATTCTAAAAAAAAAGTCCCTTTATGGTATTAATTCAGATATAATTTGAAATAGCTTACATGAGTCGCTATAATTAAAGAGAGAAAGTGTTTTTGATAATATGATTAGAGCGTGTTATTTAGGGTAAAAATACAAAGGTTTTATTTATTTAAGGAGGGGCATTAATGTCTTTAGAGATTAGTAAGCGGTTTGATGAAGAAAAATCAATCTGGGACATACAGCTCGTAGGTGATGTTGACATTCAATCAAGTAATCACTTGAAAGAAGAAATCAACGGAATGCTCAATGAAGTTGAAACAGATTTGATGATTGATTGCGCAAGTTTATCCTACATCGACAGTACTGGTTTAGGTGTATTGATTGGTGTGTTAAAAAGGGTTAAAAATGTGGAGAAGGATATCACTATCGTTAATGCACAAAATAACATCAAGAAACTTTTAGGCATCACGGGACTCGATAAGATTTTCAGAATTAGGTAACATTATTTTATGGATAAAAAGGTGGATATTATATGTTGGATCAGGTATCAATCTCATTGCCATGTAAATCAGAGTATGTGAGCATATCAAGATTATCATCATCAGTGATTGCTAGCCAAATGGGATTTGACATTGAGGCAATCGAGGATATAAAAGTCGCAGTTGGGGAAGCTTGCAATAACGCTATTATACACAGCCATTGCGATAGAACTTTTGATATAACATTTAAGGTGATGGAACAGGCTTTTGTTTGTGAAGTCTCCGACTATGGAAACGGTTTTGATTTAGAAGGTTATAATGAACCAGATTTAGAAGATCCAAAAGGCAACGGATTAGGTATTTTTATTATGAAATCCCTAATGGATGAAGTCCAAGTGGATACTTTACCTGGGCAAGGTACAAAAATTGTTCTTAAAAAGCATTTAGAGTAGATAAAATTGTTTTAAAATATTATTTTAGAGAGAGAGATCATAAAATTGATCATATTAGGGGCTGATTTTTATGGATAACACGCTAAGCTCTAAAACAGACGTAGCTATTGATGCCATAGAGATCAAGAATTTCAAAGAGATGGACAGTAAAACGCTGTTCAGACTATATAAAAATACAAAGCAAATTGAAATTAGAAATGAACTTATTTCAAGGTATCTTTATATTACAGAAATTCTTGCTAAAAAATACATCAATAAGGGCATCGAATACGAAGATATTTATCAAGTAGCTTCATTAGGGTTGATTTATGCCATCGAAAGATTTGACATTGATCGAGGGTTTGAGTTTTCCAGTTTTGCAACGCCTACAATCATAGGAGAAATTAAAAAATATTTCCGTGACAAAGGTTGGTCTGTCAGAGTGCCAAGAAGGATTCAAGAGTTATCTAAAAAGATAAATGTCGCTAAAGTAAAACTTCAACAAGATTTACAAAGAGTACCTAAAATCGAAGATATTGCAAACTACTTATGCTGCACGGAAGAACAAATCATTGAAGCTATGGAAGCATCTCAAGTTTACACACCTAAATCATTGGACATCAGTTTTGATTCTAATGGAGATGACAAAGACATTCAATTGATGGATATTGTCGGTGAAGATGATAAATATTTTGACTTTATCGAAAACAAAGATTTCATTGATATGTGCATGGACAAACTGACAGAAATTGAAATCAAAATAATTAAGGATCGATTCTTCTACAATAAAACGCAGATACAAGTTGCTAATGAACTCAATGTATCTCAAATGACTGTATCTAGAATGGAAAAGAAAATCCTTAAGAAGTTTAAAAAGGAATACAAGAAACTCAGTGAAATATAATAAAGAAAAAGGGCTGTCCCTTCAGAATATACTTCTGACAAGAGACAACCCTTTTATTTTTAGTTTATTTAGTTAAAAACGTACAAATCCAATTTTGTCCTTAACACGATTAAGGACTTTTTGTGCATATTCATTGGCACGCATTGCCCCATCCTTTAAGATAGTCTCAATATCTCCTGAATCCAATATCTGATGATAGCGATCTCGTACAGGCGCTAAGCCATCGTATACCACTTCAACTAAGTCCTTTTTAAATTGACCATAACCAACCCCATCGTACTTGGCAGTAATTTCGTCTAGGCTTAAGCCTGACATCACGCTGTAGATAGTCATGAGATTGCTGACCCCAGGTTTTTCCTGTTCATCATAGCGAACAATACCCTCGCTGTCAGTAGTCGCTTTCATAATAGCCTTTTTAATTTTTGCATGATCATCCAAAACCATGATTTTACTTAAATCATTAGGGTTGCTCTTGCTCATTTTAGTTGAAGGATCATCTAGGGACATAATACGAGCACCGACTTTTTGAATCATTGGCTCTGGCATAACAAAAGTTTCGCCGTATTTATTATTAAATCTGCCAGCCACATCTCGGGTTAATTCAATATGCTGTTTTTGATCGTGCCCAACAGGCACATGTGTGGTATCATATAGCAGAATGTCCGCAGCCATCAATACAGGATAAGTGAAAAGCCCAGTAGAATAATTAGTTTTTCCTTTGCTTTTATCTTTAAATTGAGTCATACGGCTAAGTTCGCCCATGTAAGTATGACATTGCAGAATCCAAGCCAATTCAGCGTGGGCAGAAACCTGAGATTGAAGAAACAGAGTAGACTTAGAAGGATCTATACCAATAGCGATATAGAGGGCAGCTAATTCCAACGAACACCTTTTTAAAATTTCAGGATCATGGGCTACAGTGATTGAGTGCATATCAACAACACAATAGAAACAGTCTGCTTCGTTTTGTACAGGTACAAAGTTTTTCATAGTAATATAATTGCCAAGGTGAATTTGGCCTGTGGGCTGTACGCCCGAAAAAATTCTATTCATAAGATGCCTCCCAATTGGCATTAAAGATGCCTTTATAATTAAAGTCATTATAATATAAGGAAACCATTGTTTCAACTCACATTGAGTTCAACGTTGACATTAGAAGCCAAAAAAAATATGATTAGAATATATATTTTAAAAAAATGTAATAATTACTCATATTTGATTATAATCATACCTAGCCTTAGGAGGTCATATGCATACAAAAGCAGTTGGAGTGGGTGTAATGCTCCTTGTACTATTATTTTGTGTATGGAAATTACCCTACTTCAATATCATAACTAAAGAAAAAAATGAAAATGAAGCACCAGCTAAAGTACAAGAAATTAAAAACGGTGTCATCAAAATAGGTGTATTTGAACCTTTAACTGGAGAAAATAAAGAAGGAGGGCTTTCTGAATTAGAAGGAATAAGCCTTGCCAATGAACTCTATCCAGTCATCAATGGTACAAAAATACAACTATGTGTTGAAGACGTAAAATCGGATCGTTATGAAACTGTTCATGTTGTAAGCAAATTGATAGATGAAGATAAAGTAACTTCAATGATAGGAAGTTGGGGCTCCGCACTTTCACTTGCTGCAGGACCTATCATTAGAGAAGAAGGAATTCCAACAGTAGGGGCAAGTTGTACCAACCCTAGAATCACAATAGGAAACAGTTTTTATTCAAGAGTAAGTTATATAGATACCTTTCAAGGAACAGCGTTAGCAAATTTTGCATACAAACAACTTAAAGCAAAGACCGTGGCAATATTAATGGAAAGTGAAAATGAATATTCAATCGATTTAGGTGAGTATTATATGAATGCTTTTGCAGAACTTAATAACTATTCGCAATCTATTCTATTAGAAGGCTATTATAAGAGCGGCCAAAAGCAGCACGATGAGAATTTATTAAAAATCAAGACGATTAATCCAGATGTTATTTTTATACCGGGAAATTATAAAGACGTCTCTGAAATTGCAAAGCAAGCTAAGCTACTAGGAATTACTAGCACTATTATAGGAACAGATACATTAGACACGCAGGAATTTATAGAATCCTCGGATCACTCATCAGATGGTATTTACTTTTCAACCTTCTATAGTCATGAAATTATAAAAAATGAAGAAGGTAAGAAGTTTCTGAGTGCCTATAAGAAAAAGTATGGTAAAGATCCAAATTCATTTAGTGCCTTAGGGTATGATGCCTATCTTCTTATATATGATGCTTTAAAAAGAGTAGATAAGTATGAATCTAAGGAAATAAACGAAGCAATACACTTGGCGAAGAATGTTGAAGGTGCAGCAGGACTAATCACCATGGACCAAAATGGAGATACAAAAAGAAGTGTCGTTATAATGAAGATAATCTCTGGCGAAAAGCGATATGTGACAAGTATTGAACCAGCTAATTAATTGAAAATTAGAACTTTAATTAAAAGGCTTGCAATTCATAAGAAGGAATGTTAGTATTATCAAGTCCCAAGGAAATGCGGGATAACAAAATATCGAAACGCAGTGTTCTAGCCGATTCGGCGAAAACAACAGAAAAAATTCTTTTTAAAAAGAGTTGACAACTGAAACTGCAAATGGTATTATGTAATAGTCGCCGAAAGCGGTTAACACAAACTTAACAAGCAGTTAAGAAATATTAGCCGAAAGAAACGACACAAACGATCCTTGAAAACTAAACAGTGTATAACAAAAAGCTTAGATTGATACGATGCATTATGCATCACAATTTAAATGAATCGAAAGATTCAAAATGTCTTTTTAAAGACAGTGACTCGAAACCGACCCCGTCGGCGTAGAGGAACAAAACCGGATGGTTTCTAAGGAAACCAAAACAATGACATGCGAATGATTTGCTTGCAAATCATAGCAGACAACTTGAAAAAGTTGTTAGTCGGAGTTCAATCCGAGTCAGCATTTTTCGAAATGCACAGGATTTTGATTAAGAGTTTGATCCTGGCTCAGGATGAACGCTGGCGGCGTGCCTAACACATGCAAGTCGAGCGAGATTAATGCAAGTGAAGACTTCGGTCAAAGCGAACATTATGAAAGCGGCGGACGGGTGAGTAACGCGTGAGCAATCTGCCCCATACAAAGGGATACCCACTGGAAACGGTGATTAATACCTTATAAGACCACAAAGTCGCATGGCTTAGGGGTCAAAGATTTATCGGTATGGGATGAGCTCGCGTCTGATTAGCTAGTTGGTGAGGTAATGGCTCACCAAGGCGACGATCAGTAGCCGACCTGAGAGGGTGAACGGCCACACTGGAACTGAGACACGGTCCAGACTCCTACGGGAGGCAGCAGTGGGGAATATTGCACAATGGGCGCAAGCCTGATGCAGCAACGCCGCGTGAATGATGAAGGCCTTCGGGTCGTAAAGTTCTGTCCAAAGGGAAGAATACAGTGACGGTACCTTTGGAGGAAGCCCCGGCTAACTACGTGCCAGCAGCCGCGGTAATACGTAGGGGGCAAGCGTTATCCGGAATCACTGGGCGTAAAGGGAGCGTAGGCGGTTTGACAAGCCAGAGGTGAAAGGCAATAGCTTAACTATTGTAAGCCTTTGGAACTGTCGAACTTGAGTGCAGGAGAGGAAAGTGGAATTCCTAGTGTAGCGGTGAAATGCGTAGATATTAGGAGGAACACCAGTGGCGAAGGCGACTTTCTGGACTGTAACTGACGCTGAGGCTCGAAAGCGTGGGGAGCGAACAGGATTAGATACCCTGGTAGTCCACGCTGTAAACGATGAATACTAGGTGTCTGGTGTCAAAGCTAGGTGCCGCAGCTAACGCATTAAGTATTCCGCCTGGGGAGTACGCACGCAAGTGTGAAACTCAAAGGAATTGACGGGGACCCGCACAAGCAGCGGAGCATGTGGTTTAATTCGAAGCAACGCGAAGAACCTTACCAGGTCTTGACATCCTTCTGACCGATCCTTAGCCGGATCTTCCCTTCGGGGCAGAAGAGACAGGTGGTGCATGGTTGTCGTCAGCTCGTGTCGTGAGATGTTGGGTTAAGTCCCGCAACGAGCGCAACCCTTGCCTTTAGTTGCCATCAGGTTATGCTGGGCACTCTAGAGGGACTGCCGGTGACAAACCGGAGGAAGGTGGGGATGACGTCAAATCATCATGCCCCTTATGATCTGGGCTACACACGTGCTACAATGGTCGGTACAACGGGCAGCGAAGTCGAGAGATGGAGCGAATCCTAAAAAGCCGATCCCAGTTCGGATTGTGGGCTGAAACTCGCCCACATGAAGTTGGAGTTGCTAGTAATCGCGGATCAGAATGCCGCGGTGAATGCGTTCCCGGGTCTTGTACACACCGCCCGTCACACCATGGAAGTTGGGGGGACCCGAAGCCAGTGATCCAACCGTAAGGAGGAAGCTGTCGAAGGTAAAACCAATGACTGGGGTGAAGTCGTAACAAGGTAGCCGTATCGGAAGGTGCGGCTGGATCACCTCCTTTCTAAGGAGCTAAGTTATACACTGTTTGGTTTTGAGGGATTGTTAATCAATCTTTCAGAACCTTTTATTTCCTTGGGCGTATAGCTCAGCTGGTTAGAGCGCACGCCTGATAAGCGTGAGGCCGATGGTTCGAGTCCATCTATGCCCACCAACAATTTTTCGCCTAGCGAAACTTTGGCCGGAAAAATGTTTGCGAAGCAAGCACAGAAAGGCAAGAGGAAATAAAAAGATTGCACCTTGAAAACTGTATATGTAAGAGTAACACATCGAAAACATTCTGAAGGAATGTTTGGCGAAAGGTTATTGCGAAAGCAATCACCGAAAGCCGAATATCTGAAGGAATAAAAACTAAGGTTAAATAACCATTATGGTCAAGTTATAAAGAGCATAGGGTGGATGCCTTGGCACTAGAAGCCGATGAAGGACGTGGCAAGCTGCGAAAAGTCTTGGGGAGTTGCAAGCAAACATTGATCCAAGAATGTCCGAATGGGGAAACCCACTTAAGGTAATGCTTAAGTACCCGCACATGAATACATAGTGTGTGAGGAGGGAGACCCGGGGAACTGAAACATCTAAGTACCCGGAGGAAGAGAAAGAAAGTATCGATTTTCTTAGTAGCGGCGAGCGAAAAGGAAAGAGGCCAAACCAAATGCTTCGGCGTTTGGGGTTGAGGACAGGCCATAGAGTAGAAGATAACCTAGCTGAAGTGTCTGGAAAGGCACACCGAAGACGGTGAAAGTCCAGTAAGCGAAAGGTGAAGATCGAAAGAGCCTGATCCAGAGTACCACGAGGCACGTGAAACCTTGTGGGAAGCAGGGAGGACCATCTCCCAAGCCTAAATACTCTCTAGTGACCGATAGCGCATAGTACCGTGAGGGAAAGGTGAAAAGAACCCCGGGAGGGGAGTGAAATAGAACCTGAAACCCTATGTTTACAAGCAGTTGAAGCACTTTATATGTGCGACAGCGTACTTTTTGTAGAACGGGCCAACGAGTTACGTTATGCAGCGAGGTTAAGGTATTCAGTACCGGAGCCGCAGCGAAAGCGAGTCTGAATAGGGCGAATAGTTGTATGGCGTAGACCCGAAACCGAGTGACCTATCCATGAGCAGAGTGAAGCTTGAGTAAGATCAAGTGGAGGCTCGAACCCATGTCTGTTGAAAAAGGCTGGGATGACTTGTGGATAGCGGAGAAATTCCAATCGAACTCGGAGATAGCTGGTTCTCCCCGAAATAGCTTTAGGGCTAGCCTCGGAGTGAGTGAACTGGGGGTAGAGCACTGAATTGCCTAGGGGGCTTCACCGCCTACCGAAGCATATCAAACTTCGAATACCAGATTCATATATCCGGGAGTCAGACTGTGGGTGATAAGATTCATAGTCGAAAGGGAAACAGCCCAGACCGTCAGCTAAGGTCCCAAAATATAGATTAAGTGGGAAAGGATGTGGGATTGCACAGACAACCAGGATGTTGGCTTAGAAGCAGCCATACATTTAAAGAGTGCGTAATAGCTCACTGGTCGAGTGGTCCTGCGCCGAAAATTACCGGGGCTCAAATCTATTACCGAAGCTACGGCTTGATACTTAGGTATCAGGGGTAGGGGAGCATTGTGTACGGGCAGAAGCTATACCGTAAGGAGTGGTGGACTGTACACAAGAGAGAATGTTGGCATGAGTAGCGAGAGGCAGGTGAGAATCCTGCCCGTCGATAGCCTAAGGTTTCCTGGGGAAGGTTCGTCCGCCCAGGGTCAGTCAGGGCCTAAGCCGAGGACGAAAGTCGTAGGCGATGGACAACGGGTGAAGATTCCCGTACCACCGAATTGCGTTTGAGAGAAGGAATGACGCAGGAGGATAAGCAGAGCGCACCGTTGGTTGTGTGCGTCTAAGTACAGAGTTAGCCCGATTAGGCAAATCCAGTCGGGAGTGGCGATGTGCGATGGGGAGCGAAATTAAGTAGCGAAGCTGTTGATTTCATACTGTCAAGAAAAGTTTCTATCGAGTAATGAGGTGCCTGTACCGCAAACCGACACAGGTAGGCAAGTAGAGAATACTAAGACGAGCGAGAGAACTATTGTTAAGGAACTCGGCAAAATAACCCCGTAACTTCGGGAGAAGGGGTGCCCCATTAGGTTCAGAGCTAAATGGGGCCGCAGAGAATAGGCCCAAGCGACTGTTTAACAAAAACACAGGTTTCTGCTAAATCGAAAGATGAAGTATAGGAGCTGACGCCTGCCCGGTGCTGGAAGGTTAAGAGGAAGTGTTAGAGTAATCGAAGCATTGAATTGAAGCCCCAGTAAACGGCGGCCGTAACTATAACGGTCCTAAGGTAGCGAAATTCCTTGTCGGGTAAGTTCCGACCCGCACGAAAGGCGTAACGATTTGGGCACTGTCTCAACAATGGACTCGGTGAAATTGTAGTACTGGTGAAGATGCCAGTTACCCGCAGCAGGACGGAAAGACCCCGTGGAGCTTTACTGTAGCTTGGCACTGAGCATTGGTATTGGATGTACAGGATAGGTGGGAGACGTAGAAGCGAGTACGCTAGTATTCGTGGAGTCGCCGTTGGGATACCACCCTTTCAATATCGCTGTTCTAACCTGAAGCCGTAATCCGGCTTAGGGACACTGTCAGGTGGGCAGTTTGACTGGGGCGGTCGCCTCCCAAAGAGTAACGGAGGCGCTCAAAGGTTCCCTCAGTGCGGTTGGAAATCGCGCGAAGAGTGCAAAGGCAAAAGGGAGCTTGATTGCGAGACAGACAAGTCGAGCAAGTACGAAAGTAGGACTTAGTGATCCGGCGGTACCGAATGGAAGGGCCGTCGCTCAACGGATAAAAGCTACCCCGGGGATAACAGGCTTATCTCCCCCAAGAGTCCACATCGACGGGGAGGTTTGGCACCTCGATGTCGGCTCGTCTCATCCTGGGGCTGAAGTAGGTCCCAAGGGTTGGGCTGTTCGCCCATTAAAGAGGCACGCGAGCTGGGTTCAGAACGTCGTGAGACAGTTCGGTCCCTATCCGCTGTGGGCGCAGGAAATTTGAGAGGATCTGTCCTTAGTACGAGAGGACCGGGATGGACGCACCGCTGGTGTATCGGTTGTTCTGCCAAGAGCATGGCCGAGTAGCTACGTGCGGAAGGGATAAGCGCTGAAGGCATCTAAGCGCGAAGCCCCCCTTAAGATGAGATTTCCCATCCGAAAGGAATAAGACCCCTGATAGACTAACAGGTAGATAGGTCCGAGGTATAAGAGTGGTAACATTTTTAGCTGACGGATACTAATAGGTCGAAGACTTGATCAAAAAAGAGCATTGCCGAAAGGTAAGCGTGTTTCACGAAGTGAAACCTAGAGCGTAAAGTTCAAAACGCAAGCTCAACCTAACAATTCGATGGAAGTGCTTAAACATATACAGTTTTGAAGGTGTAACAACTTTCAAGGAAAGTGTGGTTAGCAATATTTTGTTGACAAATTAGAGTATCAGTGATAAACTAATTGAGTCGCTAAAGTAAAGTTGACACATAATCTGGTGATAATGGCGGAAAGGCTACACCTGTTCCCATCCCGAACACAGAAGTTAAGCTTTCCAGCGCTGATGGTACTTGAGGGGCAGCCCTCTGGGAGAGTAGGTCATCGCCGGTTAAACGGATCTGAAAAGATCAAAAGAAAGAACTTGCAAATTGCAGGTTCTTTTTTTTATGCAAAAATTCTCCCTGTAATTGAGTGAAAAATGATAGTTAATTGCATAATTTCCTTCATATTTATAGCTAAAAAAAGGCCCTAGAAGACATAATCTGACGGCATTAAAATTTGTACACTCGTTTTTAATTTAGAACAAAGAACTTTTCATACATGTATACACTAATTGTACGGATATTAATACATAAATTACATAATGTTAACATAAGCAATTTCAATGGTTTTGTGGTTTTAAGATTGACAGCGCTTGTCATATGATGATATCATTAACATGAATTGTACAAACAATTGCACAAGAAGGAGAGAATTTAATGGATCTATTTGATCAGCGAAAAGAAAATCGTTCACTTACTGCGATTATATTTGAAAGAGTAAGAGAAGATATTCTCAATGGCAAATACTCGAATGGCGATAAGATTGTTGAAGCAAAACTTGCAGAAGAGTTAGGTGTCAGCAGAACCCCAGTCAGAGAAGCTTTAAAGCAATTGGAATTAGATGGTCTTGTAGAAAGCCTGCCAAATAGGGGTGTTGTTGTAAAAGGAATCACTGACCAAGATATCGTTGATATATACACAATTCGTTTAGCAACTGAAGCCATTGCTGCAAGATGGGCTGTTGAAAGAATGGAAGACTCTGAATTGGAACAACTAAAAGAGATTTATGATTTAATGGAGTTTTACACTTTCAAAGAAGATGTAGAGAAAACTTTTGAGCTCAATACCAAGTTTCATGAGACGATGTATCGTGGTACAAAATCGCGCTATCTTGAGCATGTATTAAAAGACTTCCAGTTATTTATTAAATCTACCCGTAATGAATCTTTAAAAAGTGAAGGTAGAATTGACCATGCTCTTGAAGAGCATAAGCGGATTTTAGATGCATTTTTGAGAAGGGATGCAGATAGTGCAGTAGATGCTTTAGTAAATCACATTATCAATTCAAAAAATAATGTGAGTAGCCTTATTGAAAAAAAATTTAGATAATGAGTAAGGGTAAGAAATGAAGCACAAGTCAATAGTTCGTAATCTTGAATAATATATAATTAAAATAGTGCTTAATTGAATCTTAAAGGGATCCAAAAAAAATGGGTCCCTTTAGTTTGGTATCTCTGATATAATAGACCCTAGAAAGGGGAGATGAGATGACCGAGAATCGGAGAAATACTTTGCTGATACTGTTACAGGAAAGCGATGGGCCGTTGACAGGAAGTTGTCTAGCTCGGAGATTTCAAGTCAGTAGACAAGTGATTGTTCAAGATATCGCAGTTCTAAGAGCCAGTGGATACCCTATCGTTGCTGCTCTAAATGGCTATTGTCTCCAAATACAATCGGAGGATAAACTTCAAAAAACATTTGTTTCTTTCCATCAAGGCATTGAGCGTATGGAAGAAGAACTCCAAATTATCGTGGATTATGGTGGAAGAATGCTCAACATTGCCGTAAGTCATCCTATTTATGGTGATATTGTCTGCCCTTTAAAGATTCAAAATCGTGAAGATATAAGAGAATTCCTTGAGAAATTGGAGATAGAAAATGCAACCCCTTTATCTGCTCTTACAGAAGGTGTCCACTTTCATACTATCGAAGTCGATAAGGAAGAGAATTTTGATAAAATTGTGAAGCAACTGAAATTAAAAGGATTTATACCCGTGTAATCGTGCCAAAGCAGGATTTTTATTTAGCTCTTATGTGACAAGACAGGTGTCTGACAGATGTTCATACAATTACCTATTGGATAAATAAGTGACTAATGACTAATGATAAATGTAGATTGATTTGAAAGGAATGTAGAAATGAATACTCAGGAAATGATTGAAGAGATTAAGCGCTTAAAAATTGAAAAGAAAGCGTTGATTCTGGCTCACAACTATCAGGTTGGAGAAGTTCAAGATGTGGCAGACTTTGTAGGTGACTCTTATGCCTTGGCGAAGTATGCCCAGACAACAGATCAGGAGGTAATTGTTTTTTGCGGCGTTCACTTTATGGCAGAAAGTGCTAAAATTCTTAATCCAACAAAGAAAGTTCTTTTACCTGCGAAGGATGCAGGTTGTCCTATGGCAGATATGATTACGGGTGAAGAACTTAGAAAATTCAAAGAAGAGAATCCTGGCATCCCAGTGGTGGCTTATGTGAACACTTCTGCTGAAGTAAAAGCGTATACGGACATATGCTGCACCTCTTCTAATGCGATGAATGTTGTTAAATCTATGGGGGCTGAAAAAATTCTTTTTGTTCCTGATCGAAATTTAGGTGGTTTTATTGCAAAGCAAGTACCAGAAGTGGAAATTGTTTTATGGAATGGTTTTTGTATCACTCATGAAAGAGTAGAGGAAGAGGATGTTTTTGACATGAAAGCTACTCATCCTGGGGTTAAGCTACTTATTCACCCTGAATGTAATCCTGAAATTGTTAAACATGCTGATTTTGCTGGAAGCACGGCACAAATCGTTGATTTTGTGGTGAATTCAGAAGAAGAAGAATTTATTATTGGCACTGAGGCAGGCATTCTCCATACCATAGAGAAAATGGCGCCTCATAAAAAATGTCACTTGCTTTCAAAATGTTTAGTTTGTCAAAACATGAAGAAAACGACATTAACTCATGTTTATGAAGCTTTAAAATACGACCAACACGAAGTCATCGTGGACGAAGAGATCCGCAAACGAGCTGAAAGCTCTTTGATCAAAATGCTTGAAGTTAATGTATAAGCGCTATATTCAAAACTTTCATTTAGGACAAGACAGTGAATACTATGATGTGGTTGTCGTAGGAGCTGGCGCAGCCGGTCTCTTCGCATCGTTGACACTCAGTCCTGAATTGAAAATACTGGTCATTTCTAAAGAAGGTTTAAGAGACTGTAATAGTCAATTGGCTCAAGGTGGTATTGCGATCACTTTAGATTCTGATTACGAGTCTCATGTGGTCGATACCCTTAAGGCGGGGAGCTATTACAATGACGAAGAAGTCGTTCGGAAAATGATTGGCATGAGTCAACCTGTTTTTGATGAATTGATTAAGTTGGGCGCTAAATTTGATATGAATGAAGATGGCACAATTGCCAAAACTGCAGAAGGTGGCCATCGGAAGAGACGGATTATTCATTCTAAAGATGTGACGGGTGAGGCAGTTATGACGGCCCTCATTGAGGCGTTACCCACACGAAGCAATATTCATATTATGAATGGTGCCAATGCTATTGATATTGTCACTGAGGCAGATCAAAAGGTTACTGGATTGGTCTTCAGAAATAGTGACGGACAAATTCAAACCCTTAGATGCCCGAATATCATTCTTGCCACAGGAGGAATTGGTGGTTTGTTTGAGTCTACTACCAATGTGGCTGTGAATAGAGGCGACGGTATGGCAATTGCCCTTCGAGCTGGGGCAATGATGAGAGACTCAGAATTTATCCAATTTCACCCTACGGCTATGGCTCTCAAATCAGGGGGATATTTCCTGATTTCAGAAGCGGTTAGAGGTGAAGGTGGTCATCTAATTAATGAACTGGGCGAGCGGTTTATGGAGGGCAAACATGAACTTAAGGAACTTGCTCCTAGAGACGTTGTCGCCAAGGCCATTAACGATCAAAAATTGATGGGAAGAAGTGTTTTTGTAGATGTAAGGCACTTTGCCTCTGGAGCTTTTTCAAATAGATTTCCTAATATATATCAACATTGTCTCGAAAATGGGATCGATCCTCTCAAAGAACCGATTCCTGTCACGCCTGTAGAGCATTACTATATGGGTGGTATTTCTTGTAATGGAGATGGACAGGTGTGTGATAGTGAAGGGCAACTATCTGTTCAGGGTTTATATGCAACTGGGGAGACGGCAAGCACGGGCTTCCACGGTGCCAATAGATTGGCAAGTAATTCCTTGCTCGAATGTCTTACTTTGAGCCTTCGGGTAACGGACTTGATTAATCATCATCAGGTTCACAACAACGGATTAGAAGCCACTTTCCAAGGTCGTGGCACTTTGTTTAAGAGTAGAGACCCTGAAATATCGGTTGGACCGTTAGAGGAGATGAGTAAAGCTTTTAGAAAAATATTTTCTGAAAGCTATACCATCGTTAAAGACGCAGGCAGAATCAAAGTGGCACTTAATCTCTTTGAAAAATGGTTGGAAGAACTTTCAAAGGTTCAAAGCGATTCAGTATTATATGTGGAGTTGTATAATGGACTGATGGTAGCTAGAGAGATAGCTATTGGCAGTTTGCAAAGACCCCAATCTCTGGGCGCTTTTATATGGGAAGTGTCTGAAGAAGACGAAGAATAAGGAGTATTCAGATGTATAATGGAATGATGCTCGATGAAATCATCGAGAGAGGACTTAAAGAAGATATACATTATATAGATATTACAACAGAATATTTAATTGACATCAATTCCCGTTCTAAAGCTAAATTTTTGTTTAAAGAAGATGGTGTTTTGTGTGGTGTAGGTGTTATTGAGAGAGTTTTTAATAAACTTTGTCCAGGCCAATATCAATTATCGCTGCTTAAAAAAGATGGGGATTGGATTGAAAATGGGACTGTTTTTGCAACGTTGGAAGGTCCAAGTCAATCTCTTCTTATGGGAGAGCGTTTAGCTCTTAATTTAATGCAAAGAATGTCAGGTATAGCTACTCTTTCAAGGGCTTATGCAGATAAGGTTGCGGACCTTAAAACCATGATTGTGGATACAAGAAAAACGTCTCCAGGGCTTAGAGTTGTTGAGAAATATGCTGTTCAAGTAGGAGGATGTAAAAATCACCGCTTTAATTTGTCTGAAGGGGTTATGATTAAGGACAATCACGTTCAAGCAGCAGGTGGTGTAAAACTTGCTATTGAGAAGATTAGAAGTAAAGTTGGACATACGGTTAAAATTGAAGTAGAAATTTCTAATTTTGACCAGTTGGCGGAAGCACTTGAAGCTGATGCAGATATTATTATGCTGGACAATATGAATTTAGACCAAATGCGAGAAGCAGTTAAAATCATTGATGGAAGAGCTATTTCTGAGGCTTCAGGTGGGATAACATTAGAAACGGTAAGAGCTGTAGCGGAGACTGGTGTAGATGTGATTTCCTCTGGTGAGTTGACCCATTCCTATAAATCTCATGACATCAGTATGAAATTTTATGAATAATTATAGGGGATAACTTTTTGAAAATTGACTGTTTCCACAAGTTACACACATTCCATCCACAGAAATTGTGGATAAAATACAAAAAAAGATAAACCGTATTAAAAATTTTTATTTAAAAAAAAAGAACAGCCTCCTATTTGGGGCTGTTTTTTGGTGAAAAACCTTGGCAGACCATACCTGAACTTTGATAGACAACAATACTTGGAATGAGCCTTGTCTTAAAGCCATGAAACTTGCAACCGTTTGGTGCCGCTTGGTCCCATGTGATATAATAGTAAATACAGTGCTTGCAATTTATTTTTGTTGGATCATTCATCATAAATTTCAGTCCTTTGGATTTAAAGCAATTTGAGATAGGGCTTAGTAACTTTTTAATTATTTCCTATTTAATATCATAACAAATTTTGAATTTATACACAAGTTGCTTGTTGATATGTTGATAAACAAGGTATTTCATTGATTGTGAGAATGTACTATAATAATACGGTGAGGAAGGTGAGTGAAATGATGGATCGTCACAGACCTATAGGTATTTTTGATTCTGGCATGGGTGGAATTTCTGTACTCGGGGAAGCCATTCGAATGTTGCCGACGGAAAATTTCATCTATTATGGAGATTCGGCAAATGCACCTTACGGGCCTAAGTCAAAAGAAGAAGTCACTCAGCTTTGCGAGGCCATTTGTGACCATTTTGTGGAGCGGCAAGTAAAAGCCATTGTTATTGCCTGCAACACGGCTACGTCAGCAGCTGCAGAATATTTGAGAACTAAGTATACAGATATCCCTGTCATCGGTATGGAACCTGCTTTAAAGCCTGCAGTTGAAATGTTAGATGAGGGAGCAGTGTTGGTATTGGCTACTGAGATGACACTTAGAGAAGAAAAGTTCCTCAATTTGTGTGATCGCATTGCTAAGGAAAGAGAAGTGCTAAAGTTGGCATGTCCAAGTTTTGTGGCCTTAGTAGAAGAGGGAATTACCCAAGGACCAGAAGCTGAACGGGTGATTAAAGATTGTTTGGGTGGGGTTGATTTAAGCCATGTGAAGGCCATTGTTCTTGGCTGTACCCATTTCGTTTTTTTACGTCAAGCCGTTGCAAATGTTGTAGGTAGCCACGTAGGTATTTTTGATGGCAACTATGGCACTGTCAAGCATTTGCTAGATTTGCTGGAAGCTCGGGGAGAGCACGATATGACGAAGCATGAAGCGACAATTGAGATTATCAATTCAGGCGGGATGCCCCTTGTGCTACAATCGCAAAAATTGTTGAATATATATAAACCACTATGAGTCATTCATGAATAATTTGAGAATAGGTGTGTAATTTTAATGAAGTTTTTAAAAAATATTTTAAAATGGTTGCTAGGGTCAAAGGAAGAGCAGTCTTTGGATCTTTCAAGTTACTTAGTCAGCGGACATATTTCAAAGACAACAGGAAAAAGATATAGAAAGAAGTGAGGATTAGATGGATCTGGCAAATGAGAAATTACATTTGGAAATGGGCCATATGGTCGAAGCTTTAAAACTGACAGATGATAAGCAAAAGCTCATCCGATTAAGATACGGTCTTGACGGCAAGGCGCCTGCAACACTTAAAGAGATGGTCAGAGTTTTGAAGGTCAAACCTAAGCAGCTAAAAAAAGATGTCGAGGAAGTGGATCGACTGGTATTTAATTATTTAAAGAACAGGGTGTAGCTTGTTGATAAAACAAGCTTTTTCTTTGTCTAGGACTTAAGGGGAGGGATAAGATGTTAGATATTAGAAAGATTAGAGAGCAATATGAGGAAGTTAAAAAATTACTGGAAATGCGGGGAAAAGGGGATTATGGTCTTCCTAGAGTAGCCGAATTGGATAGAGATAGACGGGATATTTTAGTCAAAGTTGAGAAGATGAAAAATGATCAAAAATTGACTTCTAAAAAAATTCCAGAAATGAAGAAGAAGGGCGAAGACACTACAGAGCTCATGAATGAGATGAAACAACTCTCTGAAGATATTAAGTCCTTAGATCAACAAGTCAGCGTTATTGAAGTGGAATTACATGAAATATTAATGGGAATTCCCAATACACCGAATCCAGAAACTCCAATTGGCAATACAGATGAAGATAATTTAGAAATTAGAAAATGGGGAGAGCCAACGGCCTTTGATCATGAAATCAAAGCCCACTGGGATCTTGGCTCAGATTTAGATATATTAGATTTTGAAAGAGCAACAAAAATAGCAGGTGCTAGATTTACGGTCTATAAAGGTCTTGGTGCTAAGACTTGAAAGAGCCCTCTATAATTTTATGATGGACTTGCATACGGTAGAAAACAATTATATAGAAATTATGCCACCCTTTATGGTAAATCGCCAGGCGATGACTGGGACGGGTCAGCTTCCAAAATTTGAAGAGGATATGTTCGGCATTCCTGCGAAGGACTTTTTCTTGATTCCAACGGCAGAAGTTCCTGTGACCAACCTGTACATGGACGAAATTTTGGACGAAAGTCTTTTGCCTATTTACCATACGGCCTTTACGCCATGTTTTAGAAAAGAAGCAGGCTCTGCAGGAAGAGATACCCGTGGTCTTATTCGTCAGCATCAGTTCAACAAAGTAGAATTGGTTAAGTTTGTTAAGCCAGAGACTTCTTATAATGAGTTAGAAACCCTACTTTTGTCGGCGGAAGAAATACTCAAACGCCTTGAACTTCCATACCGTGTGGTTCAGCTTTGTACGGGAGATCTTGGTTTTTCAGCGGCGAAAACCTATGACATTGAAGTTTGGATGCCAAGTTATGACCGTTATTTAGAGATTTCATCTTGCTCCAATTATGAAGATTTCCAAGCGAGACGTGCGAACATTCGCTACCGAGATCAGGAAACAAGCAAGGTTAATTTTGTGCATACCCTTAACGGATCAGCCCTTGCAATTGGCAGAACGGTGGCGGCAATTTTGGAAAATTATCAGCAAGCAGACGGTTCTATTATTGTACCAACGGTGCTTAGAGGATACATGGGTGGGGTAGAAGTCATAAAGAATAAATAGTATGAGAGAAACAACTGGACAGGTGTAAACTTTT
>CAXXWB010000032.1:0-57849 GCA_963677505.2 uncultured Acidaminobacter sp. | reverse complement strand
TAATGGAGCAGATTGTCTGCAGTGAAAAGACCCTTGATACGCTGAGCGTAAGTGAAGTAAAAGAGATGATCAGAATTGCCAATATTGCCGCAGGCCTTTGCGTACAAGGCTATGGGGCAATACCGGCGCTACCATCCCGTGAAAGGGTTTTGGCAGTTTAATTTTAGGCTATTTGGAAATATGAAGACTATCGTTAGGACAAGCAGAGACACAAGCCATGCATTTAGAACAATTGAATGCGGTGGAAGGAGTCTGCTTGTCCTTTTTGTATAAGCTCATGTTGGGGTTGAGAGTTGAAATATAGCAGGATTTGTCGCAGAGACCGCAAGAGATACAGGTTTTTTCGTCTCGACGAATTTTAAAAAGGGAATACTTGTTCAGAAAGCCCTGAACCCATGAAATAGGACAGCCAACTTTATAATAATTATACATGTGAAGCCGTTGCTGATCTTCGTTCATTCCACGGGTCATAAATTCCATGATGAGTCCTACGGGGCACATCCATTTGCAGAATGTTTTTCCTAAGATGGCACCCAAAACAATAGACACGCCGAATACGATGGCAATCCCTGAACTGTATTTTGAAATCACATAAAAAACCAGACCTGCCAATAGAATTTGAATGGGTTTTCTGTACTTTGGTAATGAATTCATATAGCCTCCAATATACCCCTCTTAGGGAGGGGTTGATATTAGAAGTATAGCATAATTGATTTGGATTTCTAGGTTTGTTATTTATATAACTGATGTTGACAGTTTTCATAGTCCTAATGTAGTATATTTCTAATCAATACCCCCCCATCTCTAATCCCAAAATGAATATATCTTTGAAAGAGGTAAAAATATGAGTAGACATATCGTAGATGAAGCCAAGCGCTGTTTAAAATGTAAAAACCCAAAATGTAAAGAAGGTTGCCCTATAGGCACTGAAATACCAGAAATGATTAAAATGTTGTTGGATGGTCATATTGGAGAAGCAGGAGAAATGTTGTTTTATAATAATCCCTTATCTGTGGTCTGTAGTTTAGTATGCCCTCATGAAAAGCAGTGTGAAGGTCATTGCATCTTGGCCAACAAAGGAAATCCTGTTCATATCAGTGACATTGAACATTATATATCGGACTATAGTTTAGACCTTTTACCTCTGAAATCAGGGAAAGAGGCCAGTGGCAATATTGGAATTATAGGCTCTGGACCAGCGGGAATCACCATCGCCTTCGTGTTAGCACTGAAGGGTTACCACATTACAATCTTTGAGGGTCACGACAAAATTGGAGGCGTTTTAAGATATGGTATACCCGAGTTCAGATTGCCGAAAGAAATTCTAGATCGCCTTAAAAATAAATTGGTGGAAATGGGCGTAGTCATTCGACCTAACATAGTTATAGGGCCAGTCATAACTGTGGAAGATTTGTTCAGAGATGGCTTTGATGCCCTCTTTATTGGAACGGGTGTATGGAACCCAAAGAAAATAGGCATTAAAGGTGAAAGCTTAGGCAATGTCCACTATGCTATTGATTATTTGAAAAATCCTGAAGTCTATGATTTGGGTGAAAGTCTAACCGTTATTGGCGCTGGGAATGTGGCCATGGATGTGGCGAGAACCGCCCTTAGAAAAGGGGTCAAAACTGTGACAATTATGGCGAGAAGAGGCGAAAAAGATATGCCTGCCAGAGCCTATGAAGTGGAATATGCCAAAATAGATGGCGTTAAATTTGAATACTATAAATCTCCAGTCGAAATCACAAGACAAGGTGTTGTGTACAAAGAGGTAATGCTAGATGAAACCACTGGAAAATCAAAGGAAGTAGAAGGTTCAGAAACTTTGTTCCAAAGTGATTCAGTGATTATTGCTATTAGCCAAGGACCAAAAGCTAATATTGTTTCGAACAGCAAAGGCATTGAAATTGATGAAGCGGGGTTGGTCATTACAGATGAGGATGGCAAAACCACTCGCGAAGGTGTCTTTGCTTCAGGAGACGTGGTCACTGGAGCCAAAACCGTGGTGGAGGCTGTGAAATACTCCAAAGAAGTGGCAGAAATGATGCACCAGTACGTATTGTCAAAAAAAGTTCAGTTGTAAAAAAATAATCTTCAAAAACAGTGGGGACGGTACTTGAATTTAAAAAAGGTTTGTGATACCATTAGATTAAAGATCAGGAAAACCAATTTTGAAGAGAGGGAATGCCATGGCTAGACAAGCCAGAGTAAAAAATGAATTTGGTGTATTTTATATTCAGCAAATCAGCGGCAAGGACCAGTTGCTCTTTAGAAATGATGAAGACAGGAATTATTTTGTAGACTTGATTCAACAAGGGTCTCAAAACTTTCAATTTGAATTGATCTCTTATTGTGTGGTTTCTGATAAGGAATATCATTTGGTTTTAAAGCTAAATGGATCCGACCTTTCAAAAATTATGAAAAGCTTAAATATCAGCTATGCCATGTACCGAAAAGAAACCCATCAACTTTACAAAGATCGTTATAAAAGCCAGTGGATTGAAAGCGAAGAAGCTCTTAACGGGCTTTTATCAACCCTCCACTGTGAGAACAAAGTCACCAGTGAGTGGAATCAGTTTTGTAAATTGGTGAAAAATACTTCTCCTTGTAAGGCGTGCGTTAAAAATATGGATCAGGCACTGGATTGGATTAACCAGAAGTGCCAAGAAAATCGGCTGACATTTACTCAAGTAATGAAAGACAAACCCCTCAGAAATGATTGGATTCTTCAAATCAGAAAAACGTCCACCCTCTCCTTAAAAGAGATTGGAGAGCTTTTCGGAGGCATTTCAGAATCCAGTGTCTGTAAAATAATTAAAGATTGCCACTGAATAAGTGGCTTTGCTTAAAATAGTAAATTCAAGTATCGTCCCTGCGGTATTGAAGGAGGGTTCCAAATGAATTTTAACTTATCAATGAATTTAAAAAGTGCTAACGTCTCAAAATCAACGGGACTAAAAACAGAAGTCTTGTACGACTTAATTGTGATTGGTGGAGGACCTGCAGGTTTAAACGCTGCTCTTTATGCCAAAAGAAAAGGTCTTCAGGTGGGGGTAATTGCTAAGTCTCTCGGAGGTCAAGTTAAGGACACTTCCTCTGTTGAAAATTATCTGGGAACCCTATCTCTTAGTGGAGAAACTTTGGTAGAGAATTTTGTAGACCATCTTAAAAGTTTAGAGGTGCCTGTCTCTGAGGGGCAGATGGTGGTCGGGTATGAATTTTTAGAAGGAATAGAAATCCATCAACTCACCTTGGAATATGGAGAAGTCTATCAGAGTAAAACCGTTCTTCTGGCGATGGGTAGTACACCACGAAAACTGGGGGTAGCAGGGGAAAAAGAATTTTTAGGAAAAGGTGTAGCCTACTGTGCTATTTGTGATGGTCCTCTCTTTAAAGGAAAGGAAGTCATTATTGCTGGGGGTGGCAATGCGGCAGTAGAGGCGGCGTTAGACTTAGGTAAAATTGCCTCCAAAGTTAAACTGATACACAGAAGTCAATTGAGAGCCGATCAAATTTTAATAGATGAACTAGAGCAGAAGGAAAATATTGAAGTTTTGCTAGAGACTAAGATTGAAGCTATTTTAGGAAGTGAACGAGTTTCTGGAGTTAAAATCCACGAAGGCAGAATCGTAGAAGCCGATGGGGTCTTTGTTGAAATAGGATACGTCCCGAATGTAGGTGTGTTTAAAAATTCTGTGACCCTCAATGCTAAGGGTGAAATTGACATCGACAGTAAAAATAAAACCAATATAAGTGGCGTATTTGCAGCAGGGGACGTGACCAATGTACCTTATAAACAAATCGTCATTGCGGCGGCAGAGGGGGCAAAAGCTGCTCTTTCAATTAATGAATATCTTCAAACCCATTCATTTGGGATAGAAATAAGAAACATCAGTCTATAAAAAAATAATAACGATGAGAAAATAGGAGGAAATCACATGAAATTATTTAACGAGGATTTACAAAAACAATTAGGCGAAGTCTTTGAAAACATGAACAAAGAAATTACTTTGGCAGTTTTCACTCAAGAAGGAGATTGCTATACTTGTGAGGAAACAAAGTCTTATATGAGCGAAATTGAAGCTTTAAGCAATAAAATCAATTTAAAATTGTATGATATTAATAAAGATGCAGATATTGCTAAACAATACAATGTTGAAATGGTTCCGAGTACTGTATTTTTAAATGCAGCAGGGGCATACGAAGGCGTAAAATTTTATGGGATTCCAGCAGGACATGAAATTAATTCTTTTGTGGCGGCAGTCATGGAAGTTTCAGGTACAGGTGAAGACTTGCCAGAAGCCCTTATGAAAAGAGTTCAAGCGATTGAAAAGCCAGTAAACATTAAGGTATTTGTCACCCTAGGCTGTCCTCATTGTTCAGGTGCTGTTGAAAAAGCTCACAAATTGGCTCTTCTTAGCCCACAGGTTGAAGGTATCATGGTAGAGGCTGAAACCTTTGGCGATCTTTCTGAAAAGTTCAATGTTTCCAGTGTACCGAAAATCGTTATCAATGATCAGTACGAATTAATTGGCAATCAACCGATTGAAGCCTTTTTGAAAGAAATTGAGAAGACACAAAAATAATTACAATCAACATTAAGTTATCGTTAAGGCCTAGCAAATTGGGTAAAATCAAAATGCTAGGCTTTTTAGCGTGTCAAACATTCTTGGAATGGGTCATGGATAAGGTTAAATGAAAGAGGTGGCATTTTGTATAAAGTGTTAGTGATAGATGATGAATTTGGTATTTTGGAAGTGGTTCAAGCCTACTTATTGAAAGAAGGCTTTGAAGTGTATACCGCCACAACTGGGCAGCAAGGGTTATTGATTTTCAATCAAACGCCCATTGATTTTATTGTTTTAGATTTAATGCTTCCAGATTTGTCAGGTGAAGCAATTTGTCAAAAAATTAGAGAGACGTCTCAAGTACCTATCCTCATGTTAACCGCTAAGAAAGAAGAAGAGGACCGTATTACAGGCCTAGAGCTTGGGGCAGACGATTATCTTTTAAAGCCCTTCAGTCCGAAAGAATTGATGATTAGAATTCATGGGATTATCAGACGGGTATACCATTCTACAAAAGTTGAAAGACGTTTATTAAGGTTTAATCATGGCAAGCTCCAAATTGACCAAACAGAGCGGGTGGTCAGAGTGGATGATACTATTGTAGAACTGACTAAAAATGAATACGATTTGCTATTGATTATGGCAGAAAACACAGACCGTACTTTTACTAGAGAACAACTGATAGAATTTGCCTTTGGACCTGATTATATGGGCTATGACCGCACCATAGACGTTCACATAAAAAATATACGTAAAAAGATAGAAATAGATTTGAAGGACCCTCAATATATTGTAACGGTCTTCGGTGTAGGCTATAAATTTAAAGGGGTGCGGGACTTATGAAGAGTATACAGGCGGTTATTCGAAAAGCTTTGGTTCGCAGTGCTGTTTTAGTCATTGTAGCCGTGTTTTTACTCACAAATATAGGTTTCACTTGGATGTTCAGTCAATACATAGAAAAGATCAGAGCTAATGAGGTTGAATTGGTTCTAGAAGCCGTTTCAGAAGTATTTGCAGACGGCAATTTGGAAGGGGCGGAGACCGTTATATTGAGGCAGACGGCCAATCAAAGCAGCGTCCATTTACTCGTATATAAAGGTTCTCAGTCGGTGATATTTGATTCAACCATTGGAGGAAATGGCAATAAACGTCCTTTATTGTCCAAACAAAAGGAAGTCATACAGCCTTCAGATATGCTGTATACAAAATACAAAGTAAAAACGGGGACCAAAGAGATCAACTGTGAAATAGGTCAGCAAAAGGGATGGCTAATCAACAAGGAAGATATTGCCTTTCTCATGGGGGTAAATCTGGTCTACCTCATTATTCTGATGATTGCCGTACCAACGGTTTGGTATTTTAGTAAATGGTTGTCGAACAGATTGTCTCAGCCCATCCTTCAAATTCACAGGGCGACTGAGAAAATTCATGGAGGAGACTATCATAACGTGATCGTAGATAGAAGTGGAACTGTTGAATTAGATGATTTGGCCATGGCTATGGAAAATTTGGCATTCCAAATGGATCAGCAAGAGCTCCTCAGAAAACGGCTGACGACAGATATTGCCCATGAGCTCAGAAGTCCTTTGGCGGTACTCAGAAGCCAACTGGAAGGATTGTCAGATGGGGTTTTGGAAGCAACACCTGAACGTTATGAAAGGCTTAATGGTGAAATTTTAAGACTGACTAAGTTAATTGATGATCTCGGCGAACTGACCCTAGTTGAAAATGACCTCTATGTTCTACAATTACAGTCTGTTGACGCTTCAATCCTCACCGCAGAAATCACCGAAGATTTTCAACCTGTCTTTGAATCTAAAGGACTTATACTTAACTGCGAGACACAAGCTCAAGTCAATTGGCAACTAGACCCTGAACGCTATAAGCAGATTCTCGTCAATTTACTTACCAATGCCCTTAAATATACAGAGGAGGGGTTTGTCTCTGTGAGGCTATTTATGGAAGAGGGGCATTTGGTTTTAGAGGTTGAAGACACAGGTATAGGCATTGACGAAAAGAATATTCCTTTTATTTTTCAAAGATTTTACAGAGCAGACCCTTCCAGAAGTCGCGAAACAGGAGGTGCAGGCATTGGTTTAGCCATTGTTAAACGATTGGTTCATGCCCATGGCGGTCAAATAGAAGCTACTAGCATCTTTGGAGAAGGGACAAAAATTCGCATTCAATTCACATCACCTTCATAAGTTCTTCATAACTTGGCAGTAGAATGAACTCAAATAAAGAAGGGGGAACTTATGAAAACAAAAGATCAAAAAATACGTTTAGGAGTACAGATATTATTCTTCATACTTGTAGGCTTTATTGCCGTAAACCACACATTAACAGAAGCGGGCTCTTCCATTCCGTTTTTAGCGTCGGCTTCCGTCCATGCCATCTGCCCCTTTGGAGGCGTTGAGACCTTCTATCAATTAGTGACCACTGGAGGGTATATTCAAAAGATCCATTCATCGGCATTGGTATTAATGGGGATTGTGTTTACCTTAACCATTTTATTTGGCCCAGTATTCTGTGGATGGATTTGCCCTCTAGGCAGTATTCAAGAGTGGATTGGCAAAATGGGTAAGAAACTCTTCAAAAAAAGATACAACCATTTTATACCTAAAAAATTAGATTCAGCTCTGAGATATTTAAGATATGTACTCTTGCTATTGGTTCTTTATAACACAGCAAGATCGGGCATGCTCCTATTTGCCAATATAGACCCATACTTTGCGCTTTTCCACTTCTGGACTGGAGAAACCGCTATCGCTGCCCTAGTCATTCTGGGTATCACACTGGTTCTTTCCTTATTTGTAGAGCGAGCTTGGTGTAAATATGCTTGTCCTTACGGGGCTATGCTTGGGCTCTTTAACCCTATCAGGATTTTCAAAATTAGAAGACAATCATCCACTTGCATTGACTGTGGTTTATGTAACAATTCTTGTCCTATGAATATTGAAGTTTCTTCAAAAGAAGCAGTGAAGGATCACCAGTGTATCACTTGTCTTAATTGTACTTCTGACAGCAGTTGCCCAGTGGGTAATACCGTTCAATTGATGCCTAGCGTGAAGACCGCAGAACCTGCTAAGACAAAAGTAAAAGGGCCAATATTGGCGGTTACCCTTGTGATTCTCATGTTTGGTGGGATTGCGGCAACATCTGCACTAGGCCTGTATTCTACAGAAAATCAAAAGCAACCTAATCGCATTGAAAGTGGCGTGGGAAGTGGCAGTTATAATCCTGAAGACATTAAAGGGTCTTATACCCTAAAGGAAGTTTCCGACTTATTTGGAATTCCAGAAGAGGCACTAATAACAGCCTTCCAATTGCCACAGGGAACAGACCTAAACACCTTTAAGTCTAAAGATTTAGAGAGCCTTTATGCAGATGCAGGTACTGAAATTGGCAATGGCTCATTAAAAGTCTTTGTGGCTCTTTATAAAAACCTGCCAATCTTTTTAGCCGATGACTATTTACCTGAATCAGCAGTGAACTTGATTATAGAAAATAATCCTTTATTGACAGAGGAACAAAAAAACTATTTGAAAGAACATACCTATAAGATGGAAGGGACGCCTGTAAGCACTGAAACGACAGAGCAAACAACGACAACTGCAGAGTTTGCAGTCAACGGACAAATTACCTTCCAAGGGCTGTTGGATTTAGACGTTACCAAAGCTGAAATTGAAGAAGTCATAGGCGCTCCTATGCCTGCCACTAACCTGAGTGTGAGAACTTATTGTCAAGACAATGGCATGTCGTTCTCGGAAGTGAAGGCGGCGTTTAGCGCTTTGATAGAGTAGCGTAAGGGAAAGTGACAACAGATCAATAAATAATAAAACACCTTTAAGAGTAGTATGTGTTCATACTGTCTTAGAGGTGTTTTTATTTGTAAAATAATCGTACAGCATTTGATCCTCTATGCATATAACCAATGTATAATAATACAATATATAATAATACAATATATCATGAAGTACAAAGTATAGGTTACCTTAAAATTATGTGTTAAACTAAATTATGGTAAAATGCAAATAAAAATACAGTTTTGATTTCTTGAATCCAACAAAAAGGAAGGTAAGCTATTATGGTAAATAAAAAATTTAGTGTTTTCTATATGGTATTTGCTGCATTTTTTTTAATGGCAATTAATAAAATAACTCAAATTACAAAATCGCATGAGACTTTTTCACAAATAATAAATAGGGTTTCTATTTACACAATCTTTTTTTTACTTGGTGTAATTCTTTCCATAGACTATTTATATAACCAGAAGATAAAAGAAGGTAAGTGGAAAATTAATTTTCCAAAATTGGTTCTAGTTGCCTTGCCATGTTTGATATTGATTTTGGCGAGGAGTCTATGGTATTTGGGTATTTATAGTCTTCCAGAATATCTGGCAAGCAGTACAGATGTATTTTATTATGCAATATCGACTATATCGGGCTATATGCTATTTGCATGTTTTTATAAACAAAAAATATAGAATTAGTATGATAGGAATAGAACTTTTCCCTTTTTTTTTGTGTTATAATTTTTTTATTTACAAACGTTTTCACTAGAAGGGATTAATTATGAGTTTTGTAAGACAAATAGACAACACAGTAAAATATGAAAGTATTAACGAAGAAGAAATAAATGTAGAAACAAAAAAGCGACCTAAAACCGTATCTATGTACACCCTCGGTTGCAAAGTCAATCAATACGAAACAGAAGCCATGAGCGAACTCTTTGTGGCCAAAGGATACAGAGTCGTTTCTTCAGAGGAACGGGCAGACATTTATGTCATCAATACCTGTTCGGTTACCAATCTGGGCGAGAAAAAATCTAGACAATATATTCGGAAAATGAAGCGACTTAACCCCAATGCCATTATTGCCGTTGTAGGTTGCTACTCTCAAGTGGCTTCAGATGAAGTCATGGCAATAGAAGGGGTGAATTTGGTCATAGGCACCAACGAGAGAAGTCGTATCGTGGAGTTTGTTGAGCACTTAGAGCCTTGGGACAAAGTATGTTACGTCGGCGACATTATGAAGGTCAAAGAATTTGAAGAACTTCAGATCGACCATGTTACTGAAAAGACCAGAGCCTTCATCAAAATACAAGAAGGCTGCAATATGTACTGCAGTTATTGTATTATTCCTTACGCCAGAGGACCTATCAGAAGCAGACAACCAGAGCAAGTCATTAACGAAGTTAAGCGTCTCGTGGAACATGGATTTAAAGAAATTGTTCTTACGGGCATTCACATCGCTTCCTACGGAAAAGATTTTGGCAATATTTCTTTATTGGACTTATTAAAGGAAGTACATGAAATAGACGGTCTTGAAAGAATTCGCTTGGGATCATTAGAACCTAGACTCCTTTCAGATGATTTTATAGAAGCCATTAAAAATATGGATAAATTCTGTCCCCATTTCCATTTGTCATTACAAAGTGGTTCAGATACCGTATTAAAGCGTATGAATAGAAAATACGATGCAAAAACATACTTGGAGAGGGTTGAAGCCATCAAAAAAGCTTTCTACAAGCCCTCTTTTACCACAGACGTTATAGTGGGCTTCCCAGGTGAAACGGATCAAGAATTTGAAGAAACATTAGATTTTGTTCAAAAAGTTGGTTTTGCTAAAATTCACGTCTTCCAGTATTCACCTAAAAAAGGAACCCCGGCCGCAGAAATGGGCTGTCAAGTAAATGGAGATGTAAAACACAGCAGAAGTGAGCGTTTAATAATGGTCTCGGATCAGATGGAAGAAGCTTATCATCAATCTTTGATGGGTGAATGTTATTCTGTCTTATTTGAAACTAAGTTGGAGCTTAAAGAAACGGGCAAGGTTTATGCCGAAGGACTTTCAGAACGTTATGTTCGGGTGGCGGTACCTTATAATGAAACATTGATAGGGAGTCTTTGCTCAGTCCAATTTAGTTTAGTACAAGGAGATTTAGTATTTGGAGAACTTAAATAATGGAGGTGAAAAATATGTCAGATTGTTTATTCTGTAAAATCGTTGAAGGGTCCATCCCCTCGACAAAAGTTTATGAAGATGAATTGATTTATGCGTTCAATGATATTAGCCCCGCTGCTCCAGTTCATGTAATCATTGTGCCAAAAATGCACTTGGATTCTCTGAACCTAATCGAAGATGAAATGGCGGCGGTTTTAGGACATATGATGCAAAAAGTTCCTGAAATAGCAGCATCCTTAGGTATTAAAGACAGTGGTTACCGATTGGTTAGCAACTGCGGAGAAGAAGGCGGACAAACGGTTTCCCACATTCATTATCATCTACTAGGCGGCAGAAATTTACAGTGGCCTCCAGGTTAAAAAGTTCGTCAAATAGAGTTGCTTTTTATCTCTGTTTAATGTATACTATCTTAGTATTCTGTGTTCCTCTGTAATTACGACACAGAAAAATAGTGGCGTAATCAGAATGCGCAAGTTTGACACGGGGGGAGGGAATAGCTGTGGCAGGTATCAAAGTTGGAGCTAACGAGACAATTGATAGTGCACTTCGCAGATTCAAGAGAGAGACTACTAAATCAGGTGTCTTGGCAGAAGTTAAGAAGAGAAAGCACTATGAAAAGCCTAGCGTAAAGCGTAAGAAAAAATCAGAAGCGGCAAGAAGAAAAAATAAAAGCAAATCTTTCTAGTAATTGAATTTAAGCAGTCATCAAGCCGAGGTCAACTTGGCTTTAACTGTATATAGTTCATAAAATACCTAAAAGAGGTGAACAAATATGCTCCTCAAAGATCAGCTGATGGAAGACCTCAAGGTAGCAATGAAAGAGAAGGACGTCGTTCGAAAAACCACAATCACTATGTTAAGAGCAGCTGTTAAACAAGTGGAGGTGGATCAGAGAATTGATCTCGTAGATGAGGACGTCATCGAAATCATTGCTAAACAAATTAAGCAGAAACGTGCTGCTATTGAGGAATTTGAGAAGGCAAGTCGACAAGATTTGGTTGACGAAGCTCATCAAGAGATCAAAGTACTCGAAGCTTATTTGCCTGAACAACTCAGCGAAGAAGAGCTCATACAAGTTATAAAAGAAGCTATTACTGAAACTGGCGCAACTACTCCAAAAGAGATGGGAAAAGTCATTAGTTTGGTTTCTGGAAAAACAACAGGTAGAGCTGACGGGAAGCACATTGCTACCCTCGTTAAGGAAATGCTCAGCAAATAGATTGAAAGCTGTCCAGAAATGGACGGCTTTTTTTGTGTAACTAAAACCCGCCCTGTGATAAATTATGATACACTATTGAGTAAATCAAGTGAAAGGAATGATGTTGTGGCAGAAACCTTTGAACGTAAAATACTGGTAGAAAATTTAGAGATCCTATATAAATTATTCGGCAATTTAGATGAAAATTTGATCCGAATCGAAAGTGAATTCAAGGTCAAAATCACATCTAGAGAAGGGGAAGTTCTTATTGTTGGCGACGAAGTTGTGGTCGATGTTGTAGAAACCCTTCTGTATAAACTCATTCATCAGATTAAAAAAGGCGAGCCTTTGGATCGTCAAAAACTAGAATATACCATGATGATGCTCAAAGAGGGACAAGGTGAAAAGCTTGCAGCCCTTACCGATACGATTGTCTGTGTCACATCTCGTGGCAAAATGGTAAAACCTAAAACTTTGGGGCAACAAAAATACGTTGAAGCAATCAGCAATAACGACGTGACTTTTGGAGTTGGTCCAGCTGGAACTGGGAAAACATATTTAGCGGTTGCTATGGCTATAAAAGCCTTTAAAAACGAAGAAGTTTCTCGAATTATTATTACACGGCCTGCCGTAGAAGCTGGTGAAAATTTAGGTTTTCTTCCTGGAGATCTGCAAATGAAAGTAGACCCTTATCTAAGACCTTTGTATGACGCCCTCTATGAAATTCTTGGTACTGAAAATTATCTTAAATTTAAAGACCGTGGCTTAATAGAAGTGGCCCCTTTAGCCTATATGAGAGGCAGAACTTTGGACAATTCCTTCATTATATTAGATGAGGCACAAAACACAACGGTAGAGCAAATGAAAATGTTTCTCACCAGATTTGGCTTTGGGTCGAAAGTCGTTGTCAACGGTGATGTGACTCAAATCGATTTACCAAAAGGCAAACGATCAGGTCTTATTAATGCCCTTGAAGTTCTAAAAGATGTAGAAGGTATTGCCATCAACAAATTTTCTGACAAAGATGTCGTTCGCCATACTTTGGTCAAACGAATCATACAAGAGTATGACAAGTATGAACGCAAAATGGCTGAAAAAGAAGATGAAAAAAGGACAGAAAATTATTTTAAGAAGTCTTAATTGAAAAGTAGAAGAGACCTTAAATTCATTGATATTATTAAGCACTAAGCGTATAATAGAAAAGCACTCTAAGCGTATTTGTAAAATGGTGGAGGTAAGCACGTGTTCACATTTGATGTTGAAAACGAACAAGTGAAAGTACAAGTCAGCGATGAAATCTTAAATAAAATGAAACAGGCAGCTCTTGAAACCCTCATATTTGAAGGTTTTGAAGAAGTAGATGCTCAAGTAGATCTGAGTTTAACAGATAATGCAGGCATAAGGGTAATCAATAAGGACCATCGAGATAAAGACCAAGAGACAGATGTCCTCTCCTTTCCTCAATATGAATGTCTCAAAGATTTAGAAGAACTCGAAGAGGAAAATCTTTATTTAGGAGACATTGTCATCAGCGTTGAAAAGGCTGTTGAACAAGCAGAGCAATATGGTCATTCCGTTGAAAGAGAAATGTGCTTTCTAGTGGTTCATAGTATGCTTCATCTTTTAGGTTACGACCACATGACTCCAGAAGAAGAGTTGGAAATGAAGGCATTGCAAACGACAATCTTAGAAAATATGGGAATCACTAGAGCGTGAGGTGAAATATTTGAGACGTAAAACCAGTCTGATTGTTTTAAGTATTTTTTTGATGATGACTATGGCGGGCTGTAAAGTCTCACCTGAAAGGGCTTTGACTGAAAAACGGGATGGAAATGGTTCAGCGACTAATACTTCAGGGAGTTTTTCAAATAGTGAAGGGCCAATTAATTTAGATAGTGAAGGTCAGGTTTGGAACGCTAAGTTAAGCAATAACAGACCCTTAGCAATTATGTTAGACAATCACGCTGGAGCAAGACCTCAAGCTGGTTTGAAAGACGCTGAAATTGTGATAGAAGCACTGGCAGAAGGCAATATTACCAGATATATGGCATTTTTCTTTGAAGGTATGCCAGAATCCGTCGGACCTATTCGCAGTGCAAGGCCCTATTTTTTAGACCGCGCATTGGAATACAATGCTATTTATGTTCATGTAGGCGGTTCACCAAAAGCGCTAAGTGACATTAAAAAGATGAAAGTCGCTGATTTAGATGGTCTGACCAGCAGTAAAAAAGTTTTTTTTAGAAAATCACATAAAAAAGTGCCTCATAACCTGTATTCCAGTTTGAAAATTTTAAGAGATGAAGCCTCTAATCGGAAGTACAATCAAAGCCCTACCTTTACAGATGAAATTTATGCAGACGTGGATGCACTCCCAGAAGGCGGAGCGCCTGCAGAATTTATAAAACTGCCTTATCGAAAGACGGATGGTGGTTATGTCGTTTCCTATAGCTATTTAGCCGATTTAAAGGCATATCAACGTTATGTTAACGGCAAAGTCCATGTTGACGAAAATGACAATTCAGCACTTACAGCCAAAAATCTTCTGATCCAATATGTGCCAACCAAAGTCGTTGACAATGCTGGCCGCCTAGATTTAGAACTAGTAGGCAGTGGCGATGGCTGGTGGTTGAGTGACGGTGTCAAAGTGCCAGTCACTTGGCAAAAGGACAGTCGAACAGGTTATACCACATACAGGACTCTGGGGGGATCAACCGTTGAGCTAAATCCTGGAAATGTTTGGATTCAAATTATACCTAAAAGTATGGTAATCAGTTGGGAAAAATAATGAGGTGAACTTATGGAAATTAATTACGATTTATTGGTAAAAACAGCCTATGAAGCAACAAAAATGTCTTACACACCTTACTCGCATTTTAATGTAGGTGCAGCCCTCTTGACAAAGAGTGGTAAAATATATATGGGATGCAATATTGAAAATGCTGCCTACGGTGCAACCAATTGTGCGGAGAGAACAGCAATTTTTAAAGCAGTCTCTGAGGGCGAAAAAGAATTTGCAGCTATAGCAGTTGTAAGTAGCTCATTGGATTACACTTATCCATGTGGCATTTGCCGACAAGTCATTGCAGAGTTCTGCGATGAAAACATGGAAATTATATTAGCAAAAGATATGGTGTATAAAGTATTTACGCTCAGCGAAATGCTGCCACATTCTTTTACAAGCAAAGATCTTAAGTAGACTGGAGGCCAGAATTTGAGTTTTAAATCAGGATTTGTTACCATTATTGGTAGACCAAACGTAGGTAAGTCCACATTGGCAAATGCCATTTTAGGTGAAAAAATCGCCATTATGTCGGACAAGCCCCAAACCACAAGAAATAGAATCAATGCCATTCACACCGATGAAGAATGCCAAATTGTCTTCATAGATACACCAGGACTTCATAAAGCTAAAACTAAGCTTGGAGAGTTCATGGTGTCTTCTGCCCTTGATACCCTTAAAGAAGTAGATGCCATTGTCTTTATGGTAGACGACTCTAATAGAATTGGTGCTGGAGATGAGTTCATTTTAGAACAGCTTAAAGCAGTGAAAACACCTGTTATATTAGCGATTAACAAAGTGGATTTAATTGACCCTGACCGTTACGTAAAAATTGTTGAAAACTATAAGCCATATACGTTTATCAAAGAAGTTATTAATATTTCTGCCCTTAACAATACCAATGTTGATGTTCTTTTGAATATGATTAAAAAATTCATGAAAGAGGGCCCAATGTACTACCCAGGGGATATTTTAACCGATCAACCTGAAAAGGCAGTTGTTTCAGAGATTATTCGCGAAAAATTATTACATTATTTAGATGATGAAATTCCTCACGGTGTAGCGGTTGAAATAGAGTCCTTCAAGGAACGACGTGGGCAAGAAATGATTGATATTCGTGCGACAATCATCTGCGAAAGAGATTCTCACAAGGGTATTATCATAGGCAAAAATGGCAGAAAACTTAAAGGTATTGGTAAAAGTGCCAGAGAAGATATTGAACATCTTTTAGGTGTAAAGGTATTCTTAGAATTGTGGGTTAAGGTCCGTCCAGGTTGGAGAGATTCTGATACGTTCCTCAAAAACTTTGGCTATAAAAAGCAATAACTTTTAAAAATAGCAAAGGCAGGTGATTTCATGCATACGGATTTCGATGATAAATTGGAAGAGTATGTCGCACTGTTGATACAGCATTTAGACAACGGTGATTACGATGAAATAAAGGCTTTAAATGAAACCCTGCACACTGCAGATATGGCTCTCATCATGAGAGAACTTGAAGAAAGACATAGAAATATATATTTCAGCCTGCTCGGTTTCGAGGAGGCTTCTGAAGTTTTAGAAGAAATGAGTACCGAGTCGTTCTGTGATTTGATAAAGACCCTTGAAAATAATCAGAGGATGCAGATTTTAGACTTTATGTCTCAAGATGCCATTGCGGACAAACTCTATGACTTACCAGACGATCAAAAGTATCAAATCTTAGCTTACCTAGATTTGGAAGATGCCAAAGAAGTCGTCGAACTGATGGAATACGAAGAAGATTCTGCCGGCGGTAAAATGACTAAAGAGTACGTGACTCTAATGGCAAACATTACGGTAGATCAGGCAATCAGTCAACTGCGTGCAACAGCGCCAGATGCTGAAACCATTTACTACGTCTTTGTCACAGACGAAAACGATGCTCTCCAAGGGGTTATTTCCCTTAGAGAGTTAATTGTCGCAAAAGGCGAAACCATGATTGCCGACATCATGAACCCCCACGTTATAGCTGTTCATGAAGACGACGACCAAGAAGAAGTCGCCAGAATTGTTTCTAAGTATAACTTCCTAGTCGTACCAGTTGTTGACAATGAAAAGAGACTTAAAGGGATTATCACCATTGATGACGTCATCGATGTCATTGAAGAAGAAGCCACAGAAGATATCTTGAAATTTGCGGGTTCTTCGGATTTGGAAGATTTTGAAGATGACGACTCATCCCTTAAAAGGATTGTATATGCAGTCAGATCAAGACTACCTTGGCTGATTATTACCATATTTGGAGGCCTTTTATCCGCAAGTATCATCAGTAAGTTTTCAGGGGCTTTATCTGCCAATGCAACCTTAGCCCTATTTATGCCTTTGTTGGCTGGGATGGGCGGTAATGTAGGAACTCAGTCGTCAACCATAACAGTTAGAAGCATTGCTATCAATTATATAGAGGGTTGGGATGTTGTTCGGACTTTGCTTCAAGAAATAGCTGTCGGTGTAATTGTAGGAACGGTTTGTAGTTTGATTGTAGGGGTAGTTTCTTATGTTACCCACGGAGAAATGCTCCTTAGCTTCATTGTGGGCCTTTCTATGTTTGCCAATATTGTAACGGCAGCTACCATCGGTACATTGGTTCCATTGACTTTTAAAAAAATCGGAGTGGATCCAGCAGTGGCTTCTGCACCGTTTATCAGTACCACTATAGATATTACAGGTTTGTCCATTTACTTTTCATTGGCGACCTACCTAATGCGCGTAATGCTGTAAGGAGGTGTTCTGCGTGCTTCTGACTACTAATGCTGTCGTTCTTAAAAGACAGAAGCTCCAGGACAACGATGTCTTAGTGACTTTGCTCACTGACCGTGGTGGTAAGCTTAAAGCCATTGCTAAGGGAGCAAAAAGTGGACGTTCTAATTTGGCTGCTGCAACACAACTCTTTGTCTTTGGAGAATTTGTACTTTCCGTCGAAAAGGACTGGAACAAGATACGCTCAGTGGAAGTGCTGGATCCTTATGGGGCCTTTCATGATGATTTAACGCCTATGACCTACGGCTCCTATATTTTAGAACTTACCAATTTTCTTATGCCCG
Organism: uncultured Acidaminobacter sp.; assembly: GCA_963677505.2. Classification (GTDB taxonomy): domain Bacteria; phylum Bacillota; class Clostridia; order Peptostreptococcales; family Acidaminobacteraceae; genus JBGSUZ01. Next base: position 40,276 of record CAXXWB010000032.1, on the reverse strand, counting down.
AAGGGGTGGTCAATCATAAAGTGTTTTCTAACTTAGTGGACACTTTAGATTTGCTCACTCAGGAGGGTGCAAACTTAGAACTTATAAAGACGGCCTATGAAATCATAATTATGGCCTACAGCGGCTATAAAATCATGGTAGACCGTTGTCAGAACTGCGGTGCTGAGAACAAGGAATTTTTGTGGTTATCCATCGAAAATGGCGGTATAATATGTAATAAGTGTAAGGACGATGTTGAAGACCTTTGGATGGTTGGAAAGACAGTCCCTAAAATTCTTGACTACATGATGCGCAAAAACATTCGGACCATAGCAAAAACAGATATTAATCCTGTTTATTTGCAAAAAATGAGTCAGTTGATGAAGCGCTATATGCAAGTGCACGCTGGTTTTTCTGGCGCAAAGAGCCTAGAACTATTGGAAAGCATAAGACTACTATAAGGAGTGTGTTCAAAATGGTAACGATTACTTTAGAGATGGTAGATGAGGTCATTAACAGAACCGGTGTAGATTACAAAACAGCTAAAGAAGCCCTCGAATTATACGAAGGTGACGTTTTAGAAGCTATTGTCTATTTAGATAACATTAAAACCCGAGATGAACGTAGTAAAGGGAGTTTCTCTTCTAAAACAGATGAGATTATTGGCCAACTTAAAGAGTTGATTAACAAGGGTATTGTAACAAAAATCCTAATCGAAAGAAACGGCAAAATCATTATGGATATTCCTGTGATTGCCGGCGGTCTCGCTGCCTTTGTGTTTGCACCTGCAACAGTGACAGCAATTGTTGCAGCAGTTGCGACAGGTTGTGTGTTAAAAATCGTTAAACACGATGGCGAGTCTATGAACTTAAATGAGATGACCCAAGATGCATTTAAAAACGTGGTTGAAACCACTGAAAACACAATTAATAATTTTACTGGCAGAGGTTCAAAAACTGATAGTCCAGAAGCTAAAACCGAAGTCGATGACGATGATGTAGAAATAGATGTTGACCCTAGCAAATATGAAAAAGAAGAAGAGGACGACGATTACGTTGTCCAAGCTAGATTTATGGAACATGGCACGGAAGAAGATGAGACAAAATAAGCTTTACAAGCATAAAATTCTATGCTATATTTGATGACAAATTGATACAGTGCGTTGAGAAAGAGAAGTAGTTTTTAATTTTCTTTTAGAGAGTCGGGAAGGGTGGAAACCGATAGAAATAAAAAATGAAAGGCGCTTTTGAGCACTTAGCCAAAGAGGATGTCGTTTTTATTCGGCATCAATTAGGGTGGAACCGCGGAAGATTAGCTCTTTCGTCCCTAGCTGGGATGAAAGGGCTATTTTTATGCCCAAAATCCAGCGAAGGCTGATCGATCTATAAAAATAGAGGAGGATAAGAAGATGACTCAAAAATCCATGGAAAAAATTGTTTCATTAGCTAAGAACAGAGGCTTTGTATTTCCTGGCTCTGACATTTATGGAGGCCTTGCAAATACGTGGGATTACGGTCCTTTAGGCGTTGAATTCAAAAACAATGTCAAGCGCGCATGGTGGAAAAAATTCATTCAAGAATCACCTTATAACGTGGGTGTAGACGCAGCTATCTTAATGAACCCAAGAACTTGGGTGGCTTCAGGTCACGTAGGTGGTTTCAATGACCCCCTTATGGATTGTAAAGATTGTAAAACAAGATACAGAGCCGACAAATTGATTGAAGATTATTTTGCTGAAAACAACTTAGACGAGATTGTTGATGGTTGGGCAAATGACAAAATGGAAAACTTTATTCAAGAAAAAGGCATTAAATGTCCAGAATGTGGCAAAACTAACTTTACAAATATTCGCCAATTCAACTTGATGTTCAAAACCTTCCAAGGTGTAACAGAAGACACATCAACTGAATTGTTCTTAAGACCAGAAACCGCTCAAGGTATTTTTGTAAACTTCAAAAGCATTCAACGTTCTTCTAGAAAGAAAGTACCATTTGGTATTGGACAAATTGGTAAATCTTTTAGAAATGAAATTACACCAGGTAACTTTACTTTTAGAACCCGTGAATTTGAACAAATGGAACTTGAATTCTTCTGCGCTCCAGGTGAAGACCTTAAATGGTATGCTTATTGGAAGCAATTCTGTATGGATTGGCTCCTTAACCTTGGCATGACAGCTGAAAATGTCAGATTCAGAGATCACAGTGAAGAAGAGTTATCACACTATTCAAATGCCACAACCGATATTGAGTTCCTCTTCCCATTTGGTTGGGGTGAGCTTTGGGGTATTGCAGATAGAACGGACTATGACCTCAAACAACACATGGAACACTCTGGCGAAGACCTTCGTTATGTAGACCCAATCACCAATGAAAAATATATTCCATATTGTATTGAACCATCACTTGGTGCTGATCGTGTGGCGTTAGCCTTATTGATTGACGCCTATAACGAAGAACAATTAGAAGGGGACGACAGCCGTGTGGTTCTTAAACTCCACCCTGCACTGGCACCGTTTAAAGCTGCCATCTTCCCACTTGCAAAGAAGCTCAATGACGACGCTATTAAAGTCTTTGAAGTGCTTTCTAAGAAATTCAACGTGGAATATGACGATGCAGGTAGTATTGGTAAGCGTTATAGAAGACACGATGAAATTGGTACCCCATTCTGCATTACCTATGACTTTGAGTCATTAGAAGACCAGTCCGTAACCATCAGAGACCGTGATACAATGGAACAAACACGGGTTAAAATTGATGAATTGGTCCCATATATTGAAGCTAGACTTGAGTTCTAGTCTTTAGCTAAAAATAGCCTCTGCGTTTACGCAGAGGCTATTTTATTTCCAAAGTGGAAAGTTGACTAAAAAAACATGTATTTTTTTTAACAAAACACTTGAACAAGTCAATGTGATGCACTAATATGTAAATAGAGTATCACATATAGAAAGAGGTGAGTGCAATAGAGCTAAAAAGTAGACACAAAGAAATACTAGAAATAGTGAAGGCTAATCAACCTGTCACCAGTGAACAAATCGCTGCACACCTTAGTTTAACAAGGTCTGCTATAAGAGCAGATTTAAATTTATTGGTCATGGCAGGACATTTGGAAGCCCGTCCTAAGGTTGGATATTGTATTATAGAAGATTCAACTCGAGAAAGAGTGGGAAACTATTTAAAAAAACATCAAAGTAAACGATCTCAAATCAAGACCAGCGGTTATAGATGAAAAAACATCGGTTTACGATACGATTGTGATGATGTTCCTCGAAGATGTGGGTATGATATGTGTAACATCAGAAGATTTACTAGTAGGTGTGGTTTCGAGAAAAGACCTTTTAAAGGCCGCCATTGGCAGAACTGAAATTAATACCATTCCAGTTGGAATGATAATGACACGGATGCCTAACGTGGTTATGACATCTCCCTTTACACCGATTTATGAAGCGGCTAAGAAAATCATCGAACATGAAATTGATTCTCTGCCTGTCGTAGAGGAATTGATTTTAGAAGGGAGACCTTGTTACAAGGTCGTCGGCAGAATCAGCAAGACCAACATCACTAAGCTTTTTGTCGAAATGGCAAACCGATAATAGGAGGATGCTCATGATTAAAAAAATAAACATATTTGTAGCCTCGGATTCTCTAGGAGAAACGGCAGAAATGGTTGCAAGAGCAGCAGCAGAACAATTCAGTGAAACGGGAGTATGAATTAAAAAAATTACCCTTATCTCAACAATGAAGAGCAAATTAAAGAAATGATTGAACAGGCTTCAGATAGTCATTCGATTGTTGTGTTTACAACGGTTATAGAAAACTTGAGAAATCAACTGATTCACGAATGTCAAGCCCATAGCATTCCTTATGTAGATTTACTTTCGCCAATAATGAGTAGTTTTGAACAACTGATTGGCTATCAACCTAAATACGAAGCGGGTATCATTCATAGAATCGATGAACGTTACTTTAAAAAAATTGAAGCCATTGAATTTGCAGTAAAATATGACGATGGAAAAGACCCTAGAGGGGTAACGAAGGCTGATATTGTTCTCATTGGTGTTTCCAGAACCTCGAAAACACCACTCAGCATGTATTTGGCTCATAAAAATATAAAGGTTGCCAATATACCGTTAGTCCCAGAAGTTCCAATTCCAGACGAACTTTACAAAGTACCACTCAGAAAAATTGTTGGACTTACCACAAATCCTTATAAACTCGAGGAAATCAGAATAGAACGGTTAAAGGCTCTAGGTCTTCACAATACTGCTACATATGCCAACATGGAAAGAATTCTTGAAGAAATAGACTATGCAGAGTCTGTTATGAAGAAAATAGGCTGCCCGATTATTGACGTATCCTCAAAGGCCATCGAAGAAACGGCGGGTATTATTTTAGAGTTTATGCACAAGCAACATCACGAATAGGTGCAAATAAGAAATTTCATATGAAAAGGAGTGTTTAAAAATGGATAAGTGGATTTACTTTTTTGAAGAAGGCAACGGATCGATGAAATCTCTCCTAGGTGGTAAAGGCGCTGGATTGGCTGAAATGAAACGCATTGGACTTCCTGTCCCTAATGGATTTACCATCACTACGGAAGCCTGCCAAAAATATACTGAGACAAAAGAATTCTTGAACGAAGAATTAAAAGCACAGACTTTAGAGGCTGTAAAAACACTAGAAAAGGAAACGGGTAAAGCTTTTGGAAATCCTGAAAATCCTCTATTGGTTTCGGTTAGATCAGGCGCAGTATTTTCAATGCCGGGTATGATGGACACTATCTTAAACCTCGGTCTTAATCAGGTGACTGTAGACGGTCTTACGAAACTTAGCGGCAACGAGAGATTTGCCTACGACTGTTATAGAAGATTTATTCAAATGTTCTCAGATGTGGTTTTGGAAATTCCTAAATATGAGTTTGACCATATTTTTGAAGACTATAAGTCACAAAAGGGCTATAAATTTGATTTGGATATGAATGCGGAAGATTTGAAATACATCATTGGACAGTTTCAATACAAAGTTAAATTTGCGACGGGAAAAGCCTTCCCAGAAGAGCCAATTGACCAATTAATATTGGCTATTGAAAGTGTCTTTAAGTCTTGGAACAATCCTAGAGCGGTTATTTATAGAAATCTAAACGATATTCCACACAACCTTGGTACGGCAGTGAATGTTCAGGAAATGGTATTTGGAAATCTTGGAGATACCAGCGGTACAGGGGTTGCCTTTACAAGAAATCCATCTAATGGAGACAAAGATTTTTACGGTGAATTCTTAATGAATGCTCAAGGCGAAGATGTTGTTGCAGGGATCAGAACCCCTCAGCCGATTAAAGCTTTAGAGAATGTTCAGCCAGAAGTTTACCACCAATTTGTATCCATTGCAAATATTCTTGAAAAGCATTATAAAGATGTTCAAGATATTGAATTTACTGTTGAAATGGGCAAACTCTTCATGCTTCAAACCAGAAATGCTAAGAGGACTGTTCAAGCAGCCATTCAAATTGCCGTTGACTTAGTAGCAGAAGGGCTGATTACTAAAGAAGAAGCTCTCATGCGCATTAACCCAGAACAATTAGACCAATTGCTTCACCCGAGCTTTGACGACAAGTCTCTTAAAGAAGCTGTTCTTATTACCAAGGGTCTTCCCGCTTCACCAGGTGCGGCTACAGGGGCAGGTATTCTTTAATGCGGAAGATGTTGTTAAGGCAGCAGAAAAGGGCATTAAGGCGATTTTGGTTAGAATGGAAACCTCTCCAGAAGATATTGAGGGTATGGTGTCTGGCGTAGGTATTTTAACAGCCAGAGGCGGTATGACTTCTCATGCAGCAGTTGTGGCAAGAGGTATGGGCAAATGTTGTGTTGCAGGCTGTGGCGAAATTACAGTGGAAGAGTACAATAAAAGATTTATTGCAGGGGATCAAATCATCAACGAGGGAGATTTTATCTCACTTAATGGTAATGATGGTGGCGTCTATAAAGGGCAAGTTAAAACAAAAGAGACAGGACTTAGTGATTCCTTTGCAACGGTTATGTCTTGGGCAGATGAAATTCGCCAACTTAAAGTCAGAACCAATGCAGACAATCCAAGAGATGCGGCAGTTGCCGTTAAATTTGGCGCCGAGGGAATTGGTCTTTGTCGTACAGAGCACATGTTCTTCGATGAAAAAAAGAATTTTTGAAGTTAGAAGAATGATTCTTGCTCAATCCCTAGAAGAACGTTTGGACGCCCTCCGTAAGCTCTTGCCATTCCAAGAAGAAGATTTCTATGGTATTTTCAATGTGATGGGACACAGACCGGTTACAATTCGTTTGCTAGATCCGCCACTGCATGAATTCCTACCTAAGGAAAAGGACGATATTGAAGCCCTCGCCAAAGAAATGAAAATGAGCGCAGACCATTTGACCCAAGTGGTTGAAAGTATGGAAGAGTTTAATCCAATGCTGGGTCACCGTGGTTGCCGCCTTGCTATTACATGGCCCGAAATTTATGAAATGCAAGTAGAAGCTATTATCAAAGCAGCTATTAGAGTTACAAGAGAAACAGGTTTTGAAGTGAAGCCCGAAATTATGATTCCTCTAGTTGGTTTCAACGACGAGTTTAAAATTCTAAAAAAACTTGTAGACGATACAGCTGAGAGAATCTTTGAAGAAATGGAACTTAGAATTCCATTTGATGTGGGAACTATGATTGAAGTCCCACGGGCGGCTCTTACTGCAGATGAAATTGCGGAAAATGCAAGCTTCTTCTCATTTGGCACAAACGACTTAACTCAAATGACCCTTGGTTTCTCAAGAGATGATTCAGGAAAATTTATTGGAGAATATAGAAAGAAACACATTTTCGAAAAAGATCCATTCGAAACTATAGACCAAGTCCGGCGTTGGCAAATTGATGAAAATGGCTGTAGAGCTTGGGCGGTCAACCAATCCAGACCTCAAGATGGGTATTTGCGGTGAACACGGCGGCGAACCAAAATCCATTACCTTCTGTCACAGCATTGGACTCAACTACGTTTCTTGCTCACCGTTTAGAGTGCCAATTGCAAAATTAGCAGCAGCACAAGCGGCAATTCAAGATCAACTATAGGCTAATCTGGTGCCGTTCAAAAACAACGTGATTAATAATGGTTGAAACCTTAATAAAAAGCGTATATAATAGATAGGACTTGAAAAACGGGCCAGCGAATGTGCCCGTTTTTTAGTTTTGGTGCCAGTTACCAAACTAGAATGACGATATTATGACAATTGAATTATATAAGAAGGATTATACGGTTTTATGTTGAATTGGCTAATAGGGGGTGTTGACCATGTCCATTAGAGAAAAAACAGAGGCCCTTGAGCACCAAATCCTATCTGAACGGGCAACTAAAGCTTCTGAGTCCAGAGGCAGAGTTCTTGAAGAAGAAAATTGTGAGATTCGAACAATCTTCCAAAGAGATCGTGATAGAATTATTCACTCAAAATCATTTAGACGACTTAAGCATAAAACACAAGTTTTTTTATCACCTGAAGGGGATCATTACAGAACGCGTCTGACCCACACCCTTGAAGTTTCTCAAATTTCAAGAACCATTTCGAGAGCCCTAAGGCTCAATGAAGACTTAACAGAAGCCATTGCGCTAGGTCATGATTTAGGGCATACACCTTTCGGTCATTGCGGAGAATACGCCTTAAATCAAATTCACCTTGGTGGATTTGAGCACAATGTCCAGAGTCTTCGGGTCGTAGATGTGTTAGAAAAACATGGAGAAGGGCAAGTGGGCTTAAATTTAAGTCATGAAGTCAGAGACGGTATATTAAATCATAGAGGATCAGAACTCCCTTTCACAATGGAAGGGCAGGTGGTCAAAGTGAGTGACCGCATTGCTTACATCAATCATGATATAGACGATGCTATTCGGGCAGGCGTCATTGCTGTTGACGATATTCCGAAGAAACATTTGGAACTTTTAGGCTACGGACACAGTCAAAGAATTAACTACTTAATTGTAGATATGATCGAACAGTCCATTGGCAGTAATCGTGTAAAATTTTCACCAGATGTAGACCGCGCCTTTCTCGACCTGAGACATTTTATGTTTGACAGGGTTTATCTTAACTTAGAAGCAAAAAGAGAAGAAGCAAAAGCTATGGCGCTGATTAAAACTCTATATGAGTATTTTAGAGATCATCCTCAGGCAATGCCAGAGGAAGCTTATGAGGAATATTTAGAAGGAGATTATGCAATAGCGGTCAAAGACTACGTTGCAGGTATGACGGACCGATATGCAGTTCAAAAATACAAAGAAATATTTGTCCCGAATTTTTGGGTTTAAATTGTCAGTATTTTTAAACTTTAATTTTTAAGAAGGAATAAAAAGATTTTTTGTCGAAATCTATTAAGCCTATATTTATGTGAAAGTCGGGTCGGTAAAAAAATGTCGAAATACAATAATCAAATCTCGGACGTGATTTTAGAACGGGTCAATATCGTTGATTTGATTTCACAATATTTGCCACTCAAGCGTGGCGGTAGAAATCATATGGGTCTTTGTCCTTTTCATAATGAAAAGACGCCGTCTTTTTCCGTTTCAGAAGAAAAACAACTGTATCATTGCTTTGGCTGTCAAGCCTCGGGAAATGCTATAGGTTTTGTTATGGCAAAGGAGAACCTAGATTTTATTGATGCAGTGGAATTCATAGCAGATCAGTTCGGCATTGACTTAGAACCTTATAAAATAACAAGTGGTAAACCTGATCAATCGGAACTTCGAAAAAGACTACATTTTGTTAATCGTCAGGCGGCTGTTTATTATTATAAGAATCTTAAAAGGTCTGCCAATGCCATGAGCTACTTTAGCCAGAGAGGCATTACAGGTGATATGATTGAACCATTTTGGTCTGGGCTATTCCGGAAATACTTGGGATGGACTGCTTAAATCGGTTGGAACAACGCCTATTTTGCAAAAGGAAATGGTAAAGGCAGGGTTATTGTCTGAAAAAAAAGATGGCAATGGTTATTTTGATCGGTTCCGCAATCGGGTAATGTTTCCCATACGAGACGTTAAAGGTGATTTTATCGGCTTTGGCGGTCGTGTTATGGACGAGACCTTACCAAAATATTTGAATACATCGGAAACACCTGTTTTTAACAAGAGCAACACTCTGTATGGCCTTTACCACGGTAAAAAAGAGATCAAGGAAATGGGACTCGTCATTGTAGTCGAAGGCTACATGGATGTTATTGCACTTCATCAGCAGGGAATTCCCTATGCCGTAGCAACTCTTGGTACAGCTCTAACGCCAGAACATGGAAGGGTTTTAGAACGTTATGCTCAGACCGTCATTTTGTGTTTTGATGGGGACATAGCTGGTAAAAAGGCGGCAATTCGAAGTTTAGATGTGTTAAAGGGTATCAGTGCCAAGTTGAAAGTACTAACCTTGGAAAACAACATGGACCCAGACGAATACATCAGACAAAAGGGTAAAGAAACCTTCCTAAATGCAGTAGCAGAGGCAGAAGAAAGCTTTGCTTATCAACTGAGAGTTCAGAAGTTATCTTTTAATCTAAATCAACAGCAAGGACGGCTCGACTACTTAAAAAAAGCCGCTCTTATGATTAAAGGTATTGAAAGTGAAGTTGAAAAAAGCTATTATATAGATTTTTTAGCAAATGATATGCAGTACGACAGAATGGCTATTGCCAAGGAAGTCAGTGGACAATCGGTATTTGCGCCAAAAGGCAAATATCAGAATACTGGCAGTGCATATAATCAAGGCAATGGTTATGGCAACGATTTTAAAAAAATTGAAAAAGTCAGTATCAATACCGATGGACGAAGCAAGCTCCACGATATTGAAAAGAAATTATTAGAATTATCCATGCACAATAAGCAGGGATTTCTAGCAGTCACGTCGAAATTATCTGTTCAGCACATTCGAAATGAAGAAGTTCGGCGATTGATGTTTTTATTGGAAGCTTACTATCAAAGCCATGCAGAAATTGAAATTGCAATGGTTGCAGAACTGGTTGATTTGGAATCGGCACAAGAACTGGAAAAATATTTCAACGCCAGAGTGATTTCAGACCAATTCGACAAAGATCTTCAAGCCACTATTGCAACTTATCAGTTACTCTTATTTGATGAGGAAATAGATGATATCAAAAGTCAGCGTATGATATTTGAAAATACTGAAGCAAATCACATGACACCAGAAGATGCCAACAGGACGAAACTGATGTTCATTAGAAAGGAAACTGAATTGAAGCAGATGAAAAGCGAAGCAATGAAGGGTAAGCAAACGACGAGGGGAGTGAAAGTAAATGAGTAAAATAGATTCACAACAAATTGATATGGTACGGGAACTCGCCTCAAAAGGTAAGAAAAAAGGTAATTTGACTTACTCCGAGATTGAAGATGGCCTATCAGAATTAGACATTGACAAAGAACAAATTGAAGACATATATGATTCATTAGCATCTATGGGTATTGAAGTTATTGGTGATAAAGATGGTGATGACGACGGATTTGCCAGCGATGATGATGAAGACGAAGAAAACGCAGACGATGTAGATTTTGACGATATTTCGTTGCCAAAAGGGATTAGCATAGACGATCCTGTGCGTATGTACCTTAAAGAAATTGGTAAAGTACCACTTCTTAGCGGTGAAGAAGAGATATCTCTTGCTAAGAGAATGGAAGAAGGCGACGAAGAAGCTAAGAAAAAACTTTGTGAGGCCAACCTTAGACTGGTTGTTAGTATTGCAAAAACGTTATGTCGGTCGTGGCATGCAGTTTCTTGACTTAATTCAAGAAGGTAATTTGGGTCTTATTAAGGCAGTTGAAAAGTTCGACTACCGTAAAGGTTACAAATTCTCTACTTACGCAACTTGGTGGATTAGACAAGCTATTACTCGGGCAATTGCCGACCAAGCTAGAACCATTCGTATTCCAGTGCATATGGTTGAAACCATTAATAAGTTGATTCGTGTTTCAAGACAGTTACTTCAAGAACTTGGCAGAGATGCTAAGCCTGAAGAAATTGCCGCAGAAATGGACATGAGCGTTGAAAAAGTAAGAGAAATCCTAAAAATCGCTCAAGAACCAGTTTCACTTGAAACACCAATTGGTGAAGAAGAAGACAGTCACTTAGGAGACTTTATTCCAGATACAGACGCACCAGCACCAGCGGATGCAGCAGCGTTCTCTATGCTGAAAGAGCAATTGATGGAAGTTTTAGAAACTTTAACACCAAGAGAACAAAAAGTTCTTAAGCTCAGATTTGGTCTTGAAGATGGCAGAGCCAGAACTCTTGAAGAAGTGGGCAAACAATTTGATGTAACAAGAGAAAGAATTCGTCAAATTGAAGCAAAAGCCCTCAGAAAATTAAAACATCCAAGCAGAAGCAAGAAATTAAAAGATTACTTGGAATAAAAGACATATGATAGAGGTTTACTTCGGTAAATCTCTATTTCTTTACGAGGTTACATTTCGGAGGTACATTATGAAATTGACACCAAGGCTACAAACAATTGCAGAACTATTGCCCAAAGATTGCCGTGTAGGCGATGTAGGTTCAGATCATGGCTATCTGGTCGCTTATTTGGTTGAGAATCACTGGGTATCTAAAACCATTGCCACAGATATTAACCAAGGACCTGTAGACAATGCCATCAGCACACTAAAAGAGAACAACATGATAGACTTAGTGGACGTTAGACTGGGTGGCGGTTTAGAACCTTATAAGGATGGAGAAATTGATATTGCTGTCATTGCAGGAATGGGTGGCATGCTGATTCGAGATATTATTTTACAGCGACTAACCCTTGCTAAAAGTTTAGAATTTTTGGTTTTACAGCCTATGACACAACAAACAGAACTTAGAAAATGGCTTATTGCCAATGGATTTGAGATTTTTAATGAGAAAAATGTGAGAGAAGGCAATAAATATTACGAGATTTTTTGTGTGAAATCTGGTAAGACAGAAGTGTTAGATGCCATCCAATATGAAATCGGTTTTAAAGGTCCACTTCCAGAAATGGAAACAGAAGATTTACATGAATATGAAGCTTTTTTTACAACATAAAATAAATAAGTACCATAAAATTATTGGAGAAATTACCCGCAAAGGTTCAGCAGGTTCTGCGGAAACACTGGAACTTGCCACTCAAAAACTTCACAAAATTGAGGAGGTTTTAAAACGATGTTCGTCAACGGTAAAAACCTTGCAAAGTTAATAGAAGCGCAGTTTCCAAAAGAACTGGCAGAGAGCTGGGATAATGTAGGCTTCCTTGTAGGCAGTCCAAATGGCAGAGTAGAAAAGGTTATGATGGCCTTGGAACTCACGCCAGAAGTGGTTGAGGAAGCGGTAGAGAAAAACGTGGACTTAATTTGTGTTCACCATCCTATTATTTTTAAGCCTATGAGAGAAATCACCGACGAGACTGAAGTGGGTCAAATGATTAAAACCCTTATGCAACATCGGATGACTGTCTATGCGGCCCATACCAATCTTGATGCAGGTGAAGGGGGAACAGGGGCTTATTTTGCAGAGATGTTAGAGCTTGAAAGATGTGAACCTTTATCTGTAACAAGCAGTACGTCGTATGTGAAGTTGGTTGTGTTTACACCTGTAGATCATACAGAACTGATTGCTGATGTGATTGGTAAAGCTGGCGGTGGAGAAATTGGCAATTATGAAGCCTGTCACTTTTATTCAGAAGGCATGGGAGGTTTTAAACCCATTGAAGGGGCTGAACCCTATGTGGGTAAAATCGATGAAATGACTCGTGTCAAAGAACATCGACTTGAAATGATTGTTCCAAAATCACAGGCAAAGCACGTAGTGACTGAAATGCTCAAAGTCCACCCTTACGAAATGCCAGCTTATGATTTAATCCCCTTAGATAATATTATTGAACAATATGGAGTTGGCGTTGTAGGCTATTTAGATGAGTCTCAGTCCTTTGAAGATATGGTAGATAATGTTAAAGATTTGCTGGATATAGAGTATGTGCGAGCGGTTAAGACCACGGATCATCCTATTCGAAAAGTGGCAGTTTGCCCTGGCGCAGGGACTGAGTATATTTTAGAGGCGGCGGCACATGGCTGTGACGTCTTTATTACTGGGGACTTAAAATACCATGAAGCACAACTTGCACGGTCTTTAAGACTATCGGTTATAGATGCAGGCCACTATGAAACAGAAAGACCCTTTATGGTGGAGTGGGCTAGGATTTTAAGAGAAGCATGTGACCATAAGGGTTATGAAGTGAAAATTATTGTTTCCGAAGTCAATGCCAATCCAGTTCAGTTTTTATAGGAATTGGTAAGCAATGCCTTGCAATTTTACTGGAAATAGTATAGTATAAGTTAGTCTGAGATTTGCTTAGGCAAATTTCTAATTTTTGAGTAAGCCAGACAATCGCGGGCCGTAAGGCGTGAGGAAAGTCCGAGCTCCGTAGAGCAGGGTGCTGGGTAATACCCAGTGGGGGTGACCCCAAGGAAAGTGCAATAGAAAGATACCGCCATCCGTAAGGGTGGTAAGGGTGGAATGGTGAGGTAAGAGCTCACCAGCGCAGTGGTGACTCTGCGGCTCTGTAAACCCCACCTGGAGCAAGACCAAGAACGGACCTAGAAAGGGAGGCTGCTCGTTTCCTGTCCTAATGGTAGGTCGCTAGAGCCGTCAGGCAACTGCCGGCGTAGATAGATGATTGTTTAACACAGAACTCGGCTTATAGACTTACTCAAACACAGAAGCGTTGAAACCTTAGGGTTTCAGCGCTTTCTTTGTTTTTGCCAACCAACTATTTTAGATTTTTATCGATTTTTTATTTTATTACAAAAATTTTATCAGATAACTCTGACTAATTATTATTTATTACTTAATATTACTATATATTGTAATATTAAGCTGAAATATGGAGGATTAAAATGAAAAATGTTAAAATGTTCGTAGATGTATTTGTTTCAGGCGTTTTAGTGGGGAGTTCGGCATTGACTGGCTTCGCAGCATTACCTGCAGGTCAGAAGGCGGTTCAAGCTATTCTGAATTTGGACAAAAAAATTTTCTATCAGGGACAAAATCTAAAAGATACCAAAGGAATTAACTTAAATTCAATCAGCTATAATGGCCTGGAATATGTTCCAGTCAGTGTATTAGAAAAGGCTAAAGTCGCCGTGAATAAAGGTTTGCTACTAATAAAAATTATCAAACTACTAGCTATGGACCTCTTTTAAATAATGGAGGATTTGACCCAGTACTAAGTTTATCAACGACAAAGATAATCTTACCCTCATTGTCGTCTCTTCAGATGAAGATGGCGAAAGTGTCATTGCAACTGAACATATAATTTCAGGTGAAGTTCTAAACTTGGACATTCCTTTCACAGGTAAAAATATAGGCTTCAGAATTGGGACGACCAGTCCTGTGAAGGTATACGAATACAAGAATCTAAAACTAATGGTACTAGAACCAAAGTTCACGAAATAATATTTAAACGTATCAAAAAAGCAATACTGGTTAATTTCAGTATTGCTTTTTTGATATTATTCGTAAAACTTGCAGAAAATAGTATTTACGAATAAACTGATAGAAGTGAAAAAAAAAGCCCCTATTAGGGGCTGAGCAAGCCACCCCTGCTGGGTGACATTGCTTATTGATTTTACTAATAATTTTCTGAAGCGCTATCAGTAAATTCTACTGTTTTTGGATTAGAACCATAAAGATTGTCGCCAGGAGTACTATCAGTACAAGTCCAAATAAGAAGCGGGATCCAACCGAGGATAGGAAGTAAGGCAAGTAGCTGCCACCAACCACTTTTCTCAACGTCGTGAAGTCTTCTTGTGGTAACTGCAATACTTGGGATTAGTACTGCTAAACTATATAGTAACGACAAAAAGACAATAGGAGGTATAAAAATATACAAGATTTTGAATGCTACATTGATAAGTCCATTGATTAAAACAAACATCCAATATTCTGATCTTCTTGCACGCCCCTCAAATGTTGCGTATTTCTTCAGTACATCTAAATAATAATTCATTTTTCTTACCGCCTTATCCTATTATTTATCTGCTTAAATCCAATATTTATAATAGCAACCGAGTATTAGAATTTATGAGTAATTTAAGCAGATATGTATATATATTAACATTTTTTTAACGAAGTTTCTATAAATTTTTTTATACAAACGATTTTTCTCACAACTTTCACATAATGTTCCCACGAGTCTCTTGCAGAATGGTTGAAGTTATAAGCGTAAAATCAGACCATAGAGTAGTTTGAACCTATGAACTTATAGGGTTTGACAAAAGAAAGTGAGGACAATGATATGAAAAAGAAAATGGGTAAAATTAGAATAGCAATACAATTAGGGGCGGGAGCTCTTCTGGTGGCAGGTGGTTTGTCTAACCTTCCAGTAACCCTACTAATAATTTTAGTTTCAACTGTTTTGGCAGGACCATTCTTCTGTGGATGGATTTGTCCTTTTGGGACTTTACAGGACATTGTCAGTAAGTTGACAAAAGGTATTAAAAAACGAAAAATGCCAAAAGGGCTCCAAAAAGCTTTGGCTTTTTCAAGATATATTTTGATGGCAGTAACCACTCTATTGACGGCAGATTTTGTATTTACAATTTTACAGTATGATGCTCGGATCAATTTTTTGAGTATATTAGATGGTAAAATTTTAACAATAGGTGCTTATATTATATTAAGTATATACCTTATAATTGGGGTTTTCTTTGAAAGACCCTTTTGCAACTATATGTGTCCACAAGGTGCAAAATATGGACTCATGGGTACTCTTAGACCTTTCAGAATTGTAAGGGATTCTCAGCTCTGTGTAGATTGCGGGAAATGCAATAAGGTTTGCCCAATGAATATTGACATTATGAATCACAACAATGTAAAGTCACTTCAATGTATTAATTGTATGAGCTGTGTATCTGCTTGTCCTAAGCAAGGGGCTTTGAAATTTGGTATACTAAAGCTAAACCGTAAGTCGGCTGCGGCCTATTTCTTAGCAGTAGCGGTTATATTAGCAACCAGTACAGTGGCCATGGCACTTCAATTTACAGCCAATCAAGTAGCTGAACAAGCTGCTAAAGAAGCGGCAGTTGCGGCTTTACAGACGGAATCCTCTAATACGGTCAGTTCTAAAACAACCAATCAGGCGGTAGAAGCAAGTGTAACCACAGCTGAAACAGCCACTCAAACTACGAATTCAAGCACCACTAGCACCGCAACAAGTAACCAATCTGCTCCTATAAAATCAGTAACTGCATCATCCGGTGGGACAAAAAAATCTAGCACCTCAACAAAATCTAATACGACAACAGCGTCATCAAGTACCACAACAACACAAAATACAAACGCAAATTCGGCAACTACCACGACAACACCTAACACCGCGACAGCTCAGGTGACATCTACAACTCAAGCAAGTGTTGTAACTCCGACAGGTGATGGGGCAGGTATTGCGGATGGTACCTATACTGGAGAAGGTCAAGGTTTTAGAGGCCCCATGACCGTTGCTGTAACGGTAAAGAATCAACAGATTACAAACATAGAAGTCTTAAGCAATAGCGATGACAGAAAATGGTTTAATAGAGCGTTAAACAGTATCCCTGACTGGATAATCCAAGCACAAAGTACAAACGTTGACACCGTATCAGGAGCAACGTACTCATCTCGAGGGATAATCAGTGCTGCAAAGGATGCCTTAAGCAAAGCTAAGTAAAAAACTAAGTAGGAGTACTTATGAAAACAATATACCTTGTTGAAGATGAAATTTCATTGGCACATTTATTAGAAACCTATCTACGAGAAGCGGGTTATGAGGTTAAGAGTTTTAACGATGGAATGGATGCCAAAAGGGCCATTTTAGAGAAGCCTGACCTTTGGATTTTAGACATTATGTTGCCAGGTTTGGACGGTTACGCCTTGATTAAGGAAATCAAGGCGGCCTGTCCTCAGATTCCTGTTATTTTTATGTCGGCTCGAAGTGCGGAGTTGGACCGAGTCATTGGACTTGAAATGGGAAGCGATGACTATCTACCAAAGCCTTTTTTACCTAGAGAAATGGTACTTAGGGTTAACAGAATTTTAAAAACAGCGGTAATCAGAGATATCGTAACAATTCCAGGGGTTGAGTTTGACCGCGTTAAGCGGTTGCTTAAAAATCATGAAACTGAAATTAATTTAACCGTTAAGGAATTTGATTTACTGGAATACTTTTTTGAGAATATTAATGTTGCCATTAGTAGAAATGATATTTTGGACCATATTTGGGGCGTGGACTATTTTGGATCTGAAAGAGTCATTGATGACACTTTGAGAAGAATTCGAAAAAAAATTCCAGAGCTACCAGTAGAAACGGTTTATGGGTTCGGTTATATTCTGAGGGTAAATTCATGAAGAATAGAAAATTTAAGTCAATTAGCCGAAAAATAATGCTGATCATGCTGACTACCATCAGCATTTTTTCTGTTGTCGTACTACTAGTCAATATGACTTTGCTTAATCGCAGTAAGGAAGACGTGATTTTTCAACAGTTAAGGGAGTCTGCTGAAGCTAAGAAGAGGCATGATGTTCTAAAAGAATCGGACTCTGAACTTGCTGAAGCGTTATGGGCAGCCCATTTCTTTATAAAATTTGACGACGGTGCTTATATCCTTTCGAATGATAGAAGTACAATGAAAATTTATCATGACAACGAAATCATTAGTAAGTTGGCAGTGGATGCTGTAAAGCTAAGAGATGGCATCGACGAGGGTAAACTAAGAATTGAGGGCAAGGAATATTATTTTTACAGAGACTGGATTGAAAGAAATGAAGAGGCTGTTGTCTACTTTGTTTCACCTCCTAACAATAACGTTGTTAGCAAGGAAATGTTAATGTTTCTAGGGGCATCAATTATTATTGCATTTATCACCTCTAAACTGATTGCCAATAACATTGCACGTCAAGTCAAAGGTCTGGACCGTTTTGCTGAAGAAATTGCAAAGCGTAATTGGAATGCATCAGTTCCAAAGACAGAGCAAGATGAAATTGGCCTGTTGGCCCACTCTTTAGAAAAAATGAGAGATGCCCTACGTGCGGCAGAAGAGAGAGATAGACAATTCCTTCAATCCACTTCTCATGACTTAAAAACCCCTGTGATGGTTATAAAAGGCTACGCTCAGGCCATTGTTGATGGTGTAGATGTAGACCAAGAGCAGTCTAAGGCAAATGTTATATTGACTGAAGCTGAAAAATTAGAGAAGAGAGTGGTTAAACTACTTAGACTTAACACCTTAGATCAAGCATTGGGATATTCTGGAGAGTGGGAATCCATTCGTATAGACAGATTAATTCGAAGTGTGGTGGAACGCTTTAAAGTAGTTTCACCAACTTTGACATGGGAACTTTCTTTGGAGGAAAAGGAGTTTAAAGGCAATAGAGAAGCGCTTTTAATTGCTTTTGAAAACTTGATGGACAATCAATGTCGTTTTGCCAATCAGAGGGTTAAAATTGAAATGATTTCAGACCATATAAAGATTAGCAATGACGGTGAGCCTTTCAAAACAGATGACCCACAGTCTTTGTTTGGACATATGGTAACAGACAATAATGGAAAATTTGGTTTGGGATTAGCCATTGTTAAGAAGGTCGTAGAAGGACATCAATGGAAAATAGATGCATACAACTTAGAGCAGGGCGTTTGTTTTGATATCTGTACTAAAAGTTGATTTTAATACTTCTTCAATTCTGTATATTAATAAGGATTATCATTGGTTTTACCAGGCGCAAAAGCCAAATAGCATGATGGGACAAAGGAAATTAGTGCGATAAAAATTCCTAAATTTGTATTGAAGATTTGTATATGTAAGGAAATATGAAGCATTACTAACGTATATCCTACAAAAAATAATAGCCAAATACCGTTCAAATTTAAATCATGAAGTCTTCTGATATTTATGAAAATAAAAGGTATGATTATGCTAAGAGAAAAAATAGAACTCAAGATGTAAAACGTATAAGTAGAGTCCTCAAGTGTGTTAAAGAAGGAAATAATAACCCACACAACCATAAAAAAGGTCCAAAGCTCAGTTCTTCCTGCTCGTCCCTTAAATGAAAATTGTTTTTTTATAAATTGCAAGATATCGGTCATGTTATACTCCTGTCAAAATTACTTTATATAGGAGTATAACATGAATATATTTCTAATTCAAGAAAATTACAGGAGGTTGATGCCGTTCAAGTCTTCTACTCAAACTGTTCCCCTTCAATATTCAAATCAATAAACAAGTGAACCAATTTTTCATCATAAGCAATACCCGCAAGAGACTTAAGCTCTGCTAAGGCGGCAGCCTTTGATTTGCCCTTTTTATAGACTCGATCCGTCGTCATTGCATCATAGCTGTCACATATAGCTAAAATTTTTGATTCTTCCAATATGGCATCCTCAAAAAGGCCGTAAGGGTACCCAGAGCCGTCTATTCGTTCATGATGCTGTAAAATAATATCGTATATTTGGGGGTCGAAGGATTCTAGAATCATTTCTTGTCCAAGCTCTACGTGCTTTTGAATTGCAATATACTCTTCTCTTGAAAGGCTAGAAGGTTTGTTTAAAATTTCATCTTCTATGTAGACCTTTCCAATGTCATGAAAGCGAGCGGCCTTATTAAGATTATAGATTTGCTTAGAATGATAACCTAAGGCAAGGCCCATGCGTTTTGCTAAGTGAAAAACCCTGTCAGAATGCTCTTTTGTATAATGGTCTTTTGTTTGGAGTTCGTTTAATAGTTGGATCATTTCCGCAGAACTGGATTTAAAATTATCAATGCTGGTAGAACGTTGAGCGTGAATCAATAAAGCTGTGTTCTCTAACATATGTAGAGAAACCATCTCATCGGAATTCTCAATAACAATAAGATCACCAGGTTCTAAGACCGTTCTGTCTTCTAAATCCATACATTGGCCTTCCAAAACGAGATAAGACTTAACAATTTGTTCTTCTTCAATAGGGTCGATATACAGGATGATATCTTTCTGGAAACGGTATCTTCCAATATCAAAATTGTCGCTTAAAAATATGCGCTCAATTCGGCTATTGCTATAAGTGATACTGTGCTCTTGTGACGGTTCATCTTTTCTAAATATTTTTTTCCCAGCTTTCATAGCATACCCCTGTAAAATTTTATTAATATTCACTCTATTTGAGTATAACATATTTACACACCTTTAGAATTTTGATTTACTGAATTTATTAGGCAAAATGGGAGGTGCAGTTAATTGAAAATAGTGACGTTAATTGAAAATACAAGTATATCTAAGGATTATAAGCATCAACATGGCTTATCGCTATATATTGAGACAGAGCAACATAAGATTTTATTTGACACAGGCAGTAATGGGGCCTTTATAGAGAATGCAAAAAAACTGGGCATTGATTTAGGAAAGGTGGATACCGTTGTTATTTCTCATGGTCATTATGACCATGGAGGGGGTCTAAAAGCTTTTCTTAAAATCAATACATTTGCAAAAATATATATTGGCGTTGGTGCTTTTGATAAACATGCAAAAAGCATATATAAGGGAATTAGAAAAAATATTGGACTTAAGGCATCTTTACTTAACTCAGACCGATTAAGGTTTGTAAAACAGGAAATGGTCATAGACGAAGAATTGGTTCTATTTGGTCACATATTTGGAAAAAAATTATTGCCAAAGGGCAATAAAAAATTACTCATGAAAGACTTAAATAAAAAATATGTTCCTGATGATTTTGAACACGAAATTAATTTGTTGATTACAGAAGAAACTAAAACCCACTTAATTTGCGGGTGTGCTCACAATGGCATTGGAAATATTATAGACAGAGCGGGAGATTACACAGCAGAGTCAATTGATACAGTTGTAGGCGGTTTTCATCTTTTAGGGATTAGCCCAAAGGTTCCTGAAGACCAAGCTTATTTAGATGCTCTTTCAACAGAACTTACTGCTAAAAAGGTAAAACAGTACTATACGTGCCACTGTACAGGTGCAGAAAATTTTGAATACATGAAAGTCAAAAATGACAAAATTGGATATATAAAAACAGGCATGGTTGTAGAATGCTAAACCCATGCCTAATTGTTTTTTTACTTCACTAGAATTTCAAAGTCCATTGTTTTGGCAGGAGCAGTGTTTTTTTCCCAAGGTCTGACCAATTTCATTTTAAGAGTGGCTCTGCCGGCTTTTATGCCCTTTATAGTTAGTATTTTATCACTGCCCGCGCCACAAATTACTGGTGCTGTAGCAGATGGCGTTTTCAAATCTGTAGTTTTCACAACAGGAGCTTCAAAGGTATAGCTGATTACATTTTTATCACCTGTAATTTCAAACTGCCAAACATAACCAGTTGTAGGATTTTCATAAACAGTTGTTTGAATAGTGCCATTGACTTTTAATGTGTTTAGCAAATTGTTTGTTTGAGTGATTTTATTAGCAATCAATTCTCCGGTGTTGTTGATGTTCATTTCCTCAGCTTTGTTAACAACACTTACGGTGGTGGCTGTTTTCCCTGTAGTGGCCCCTTTTACTGGTGTAGCCGCAAAGATGCCTGTAGTCATTAGTGCTAAAGAGAGTGTTGTTAAGCTTAGTAATTTTACAATTTTATTCATAATAGTCCTCCAATAATTGTTTTATATGATTTAGACGCATTAAGTCAAAAGAAAGTTCCATTTGAATAAAAAAATAAAGCAAAAAATAAAAAATGAGCATGATGCAATATTGGTTACAAAATTAAAAATAAAGATTTCATTTTTTCTCAACCAGCAGTACAATATGTATATCATTGGAAACAATGACAATCATCATAAAGGAGGTGAGTTAATGAAAACAATCTATCAGGTAGGTTACGGACAACGTAAGGAACAGGAGGTTTTCATTGATGCAGTACAAAAATGGCTTGGTGGTGCTGCCGCCTAAGTTGCTAAAAGAAGTCCAGGAATATGTGAATGGAGAAATAGTTTACATTCCTTGCAGGAAATCGGTCAAAGCCAAGTGGGGAGAACAGTCAGGAACAAAAGCAATGCTAGAAGAACGCAACTTATTGATTTATGAAGCAAGCCTTAGTGGGCAGTCGGTAATTGCGCTTTCTCAACAGTATTTTTTGTCCGAAGATAGAATTCGTCGCATTATCGCTGAGCAAAAAAAGAAGATAGCTCAGAGGCGAATTTATTTATAGCTGTTCTCAACATAGTTATATACCACTATTCATGGCATAATAAACATGACCGGTCAATCTCGTGTGAAAGGAGTTGATGATAAAGACATGATTAAGGTGATTTTTAAATAACCGTTAGAAAGGGTGTGCAGATGCATGCCCTTTCTTTTTTCATGAAAGTAAAAATTGTTATATAATGAGATTAGAAACTTTTGAAAGGCGTGAGACATATGACATTGCGTGGCGGGAGTATTTTACATAAATTATTACTGAAAGGTTTTCAAGCTTATTTTGTAGGGGGGTGTGTCAGAGACACTCTTTTGGGACGTGAACCAAAGGACATTGACATTGCTACCGACGCCCTACCAGACCAAGTTGAAGCCTTATTTGAAAAGACCATACCAACAGGGAAAGATTATGGGACGATTACCGTAATGGAAGATGGTGAAGCTTTTGAAGTGACCACCTTTCGATTAGAGTCAGATTACGACGGCAGAAGGCCTAAGACCGTAGCTTTTGCTAAAGAACTTAAGGATGACTTACAACGAAGAGATTTTACCATAAACGCCATGGCAATGAACCTTGAAGGACATGTTATTGACTATTTTGATGGGGCTAAGGATCTTGAAAAAGGTATTCTCAGATTTGTAGGCAGTCCCTCAGAGCGTATCAGAGAAGATAAAATTCGGATTCTCAGATATGTTCGTTTCATGTGTGAATATAATTTAAAGGACCCAGTGTACAGTGAAATGGAATTGGCAGCCCTAAATCAGGTAAACATCAGCAACCTTAGCGCCGAGCGGATTAGAGAAGAGTTCAACAAAATTATATTGAGTCCTTTTCCTGAAAAAGGGCTTAGAAAGCTTGATGACTTGGGACTTCTAGTTCAATTTTTTCCAGAACTGACAAACTGCAAAGGTTTTTTACAGCACCATCCAGCCCATTCTGATGATGTTTTTGAACACACTTTAAAGGTTTTTAAAAATGCCTGTGAGTTATGGCCTTACACCAAAAATATAGCAGATGGAACCGAGTTTAAAGATCGCCATGTGATTTTACAATTAAGACTGTCGGCACTTTGTCATGACCTAGGCAAAGTCCACACATTGACCTTTGATAGTGAAGGCGTCGGCCATTTTTACGGACATCAGAAGGTTTCTGCAGAATATACTGTGCAGTTTATGAAGCGGTTAAAATACGCCAATAGAGAGATTGAAACAGTTGAGCTTTTGGTCTTTCAACATATGAGAATGTATGAATCTCTTACGAGAGCTTCGGCAAGAAGACTGCTATCCAAAATTGGAGAGAGTCATTTAGAACTGTTCTTTATGCTACAAAGGGCGGACACTAGTGCGTGCCTTGGAAACCGTGTAGAGCATCTTTATCAAATTGATACTATGGAAGGGCTCTGTAACGAGATTCTCAAAGAAAATTTGGCTTTTTCTTTAAAAGACTTAAAAATAAATGGTAAGGACTTGTTAAATATAGGAATGGAAGGCCCTGTCATCGGAGAGACACTGAAAAAGGTTTTAGAGGCCGTTATATCTGAGACCATAGAAAATGAACGAGAAATTTTGATGGACTTTGTCAAAGGGTTAGGTTGAATGGCTAATTGGGTATATAACTCTTATGAAATTTCTCTCATTTAAGCAAGTGATTGGAGGCCTATTATGTTTAAGATTCGCTATAAGTTGCTCATTATACTTCTTGGAGTTTCTTTGCTGCCTCAAATCGTTATCAATCAAATTATTGTGGATAAGCTTGAAGTCATGGTCGTCGAAAAGTATGATAGAGAAGCTGAATTTGCAACCCAGTCCATACTGAGATATGTGCAAGATTTACTCACCAGCAATGAGAGAAATATCAACAGCTTGGCCAATAATGTCCAGTACATTTACGATGAAAATATGAAGATTGTCAAAGGGGATATGCAACAATTGGTAAGAATCCTTCAGGAAAGTTCTGGAGTGACACCAAATTGTTACGTGGGTACAGCTGAAGGCGAAATGTACCTTTACCCTGATGATATCTTACCTGCAGGGTATGACCCAAGGCTAAGAAGTTGGTATCAGATGGCAATCTTGGAAAAAGGAAAGAGCATTTGGTTTGGTCCTTACATTGATCAAGGTTCAAAACAACTGGTACTGACTGTGTCTAAATATTATAAGTTTAAAAATAAAGAGGGTGTCGTGGGCATTGACATCGGCATGAGCAATATGCGAGATGTATTGAAGGCAGAGTCGCTTGGGGCCATGGGTGAAATATTTGTCATTGACGATTTAGGTGAAATTCTACTTCACAGCAACCCTAGCTTTGAAGGTCTGAATATTAGATACACTAAGTATTTAGATGAGGGCATTAACAAAGCCCTTGAAGCAGAATCTTTTACTGGAGAGCATTATAACTTTCGTGCGCAAAAAATAACGGACCATCTCTTTGTTATTACGGTGATTAATCGCAATGAAATCAATACTTTAATACAGAAGCAAATGGAGAATGTACAAAAAATATCTTTAATCTTCGCACTCATTACATTAGTCGTTATCATATTTTTCTCTGATCGATTAACCCGTCCAATATACCGCCTAATTGAAGCCATGAAAAAGACTGAAGAGGGTGAGTATGAGGTTGTAGTATCGGATAAAGGAAACGATGAAATTGCCCTTATGATGCGCCAATTTAATCAAATGTCCAGCAGTATTAGAGGCTCTCGAGAAGAGATGACTGCGCTATATGAAGAACTCAGTGCGTCAGAAGAAACTTTACAGGATCAGTATGATGAACTCATTCGAAACAGAGATCAAATTGCTATGAGTGAGCGACGGTATAAGTTGGTATTTGATGCTTCTAATGAAGGTCTATGGGAAATCAATACAGAAAGCAGACTGGTATTTTTTCTCAAGCAAATGGTTTAGAAATTTCTTTGAAAATGCCTCTTCCGTTCTCTTATCAGATTGGGTAGAACGAATTCACCCAGAGGATAGAGGTCGCTTTACAAAGGGCATTGAAAGACATTTAAATAAAGAGACGCCTTATTTTAATGAAGTTTATCGTGTGCAAGATATTAATGGCGCTTATAGGCTGATTCAAAGTAGAGGAAAGGCTGAATTTGATACCTTTGGAGAAATGGTTACCTTTGCAGGGTCCCATTTAGACGTTACCGAGCAGAAGAACAATGAAGATCAAATCTTAAAAATGGCTTACTTTGATCAAATAACTGGTTTGGCCAATAGAAGAAACTTTGAACGAGAGCTAGATCGGTATTTTAGCAACCACTTGTGGGGCAGAGTTATCTACATGGATATTGTTGATTTTAAAAAGACCAATGAAATGTACGGCTATCTTCAAGGTGATCAGGTGCTTAAAGATTTATCCAATCGCTTAAAGAAAACTTTTGAAGGTTCTTTTATTGCAAGAAATATCTGGAGATGAGTTTGCTGTAGTACTTGGCGGTGAAATAGATGAGCAAATCTGTGGAAGAGCAACTTAAACAATTTGTTGCCAATTGTTGTGAAATTGAGTCTATGGAGTATGGTATCCAATACCATTTGGAAACTGTACAATGTAAATTCCCAAATGAAGGTAAAAATACAGAAGAACTTTTCGCCAGCATTATGAAAAAGATGCATGAAAAAAAGATAACGCTGTAATTGTTAACTCATAAATAAATGATAATGACAGAGGTGTAAAATGAAGAAAAAAGTTATTTTGGATGTAGATACAGGCATTGATGATGCTATAGGCATAATTTTAGCGGCAACAGCTCCTGAAATTGACTTGTTGGGAATAACAACAGTGTCAGGCAACATTGATTTAGAATCGGCGACTAAAAATACCCAACGGGTACTAAAAATGTTGGGTATGGACCAAATTAAGGTATACAAAGGTGCCGAGTCACCACTGAAAAGAAAAATCCGTTATGCAGTTGAAATTCATGGGGCATCAGGCATGGCGGGGCAACTTGAAAATATTGAAGTGAGTCATGATGAGAAAAAAGAAGCATGGACTTTCTATCAAGAAATGGTTTTAAAGTACCCTGGGGAAGTGACCTTAGTTATGACAGGGCCCCAAACAAACTTGGCAATTGCCTTGGACAGGTATCCTGAACTGAAGTTACAATTCAAAGAAATTATCGTGATGGGCGGCGCAGTAAAAGAAAAAGGCAATGAGTCTCCTTCGGCAGAATTTAATATTGCCATAGACCCTGAAGCAGCTGAAATCGTTTTTCAGTCTGGCATGAAGGTTACCATGATTGGGCTGGATGTGACAAAAAAATCCCTTTTGAGAAGAGAACATTTTAGTGGCTTAAGGAAAGATTCTCCTATTGCAGAATTTGTCATGAATGTTACCAATGATTACATGGAGCGCTATTTTAAAGCCAATGGCATATACGGCTGTTCCATGCATGACCCCCTTGCAGTGACTATGACAATAGCACCTGAGTTTGTAAAAACAGAGCACTTATTTGTAGGGGTTGAGACTCAAAGTCAATATTGTGATGGACAAACCGTATGCGATTTTGAACATCGCTGGAAGAAAGAACCTAATGTTCATGTGGGGCTTGAAGTTGATGTAGAAGGCTTTATTGCTTTCTTAATTGATAGGATTAACCGCGCGCCTTGGGCATTGTAATCATTTCAAAAAAATATTATAAATAGTATTGACGGATGATAATTTGGCTGATAGAATGAGCTTAAGTTAAATCTGACAAATTAAGTAGGAAATGCGGTGACGAAGGAAAGTAGTCTGAAAGATGCGTCCAAGAGAGAGGGTGTTGGTGAGAATCCCTTACGTGTGTTCAAATGAAGTGCCCTTCCGAGCAATGCACCGAATCAAGTAGGCTGCATCGGGATCTCCCGTTATAGAGATGAGACATGGTAGTGTCAAAAAGTTGGATCGAAAGATCAATTAGAGTGGAACCGCGGAGTACAAGCTTCGTCTCTTATGTATATAAGAGACGGGGCTTTTTTTGTGTCTTTAAGTAGCAAACAAACCTTACACATTGAAAAGGAGAGAATAAGATGATTTATAACAACTTACTCGAAATGATTGGAAACACACCAGTTTTGAAACTTAATAGTATTGCAGACCCTAAGGGTGCCGACGTATATATCAAACTGGAAGGAAAAAATCCTGGGGGAAGCATTAAAGATAGAGCAGCCCTCAGCATGATTCAAGAGGCTGAAAAAGAAGGCGTATTAAAACCAGGAATGACGATTTTAGAACCAACCAGCGGTAATACAGGCATTGGTCTTGCTATGATTGGAAGTTTAAAAGGCTATAAAGTCGTTATTGTTATGCCTGAGACCATGAGTGTTGAAAGGCGCAATATCATCAAAGCATATGGTGCTGAACTGATTCTAACAGAAGGTTCAAAGGGCATGAAAGGAGCAATTGATTATGCCGACGAACTTCAAAAAAGCAACGCCAACTATTTTGTACCCCAACAGTTTAGCAATAAAAACAACAGCAAAATTCACTATGAAGTGACTGCAGAAGAAATTATTAAGGACTTTGATAAACTAGACGCTTTTGTAGCAGGTGTGGGCACAGGCGGCACTATTTCTGGAGTGGGAAGGCGTTTAAAGGAACACTTTGAAAATATTCAAGTAATCGCAGTTGAACCTGCAAAATCAGCTGTTATCAGTGGGAATCAACCAGGGGCACATAAAATTCAAGGCATTGGTGCTGGTTTCATTACAGAACTTTATAAAGATGCTGTTGTAGACCTAGTCAAAGTAGTAGAAGATGAAGAAGCCTTTAAAATGGCTCAGAGATTGGTGGTAGAAGAAGGGCTATTCTTAGGAATTTCAGCCAGTGCTAATGTTTTCATGGCAATTGAAATTGCAAAACACATGCCAAGAGGTAGCAAAGTCTTAACGGTGGCACCAGACGGCGGCGATAAATACATGTCCATGGGCGTGTTTGGGGCTTAAGTGAGACATTTGGACTTAATTGGGTATTAATAGATTGGAGGCTCAAATGAAACTTTTTAAATCAATCAAAGGACATTTAGATAGTATTAAAGAACGGGACCCAGCTGCAAAAAGCTATTTAGAAGTCCTGCTTTTATACCCATCGGTTCATGCTGTAGGGGCATATAGAATCTCTAACTGGCTCCATAGACACCATCGGTATTTTCTTGCAAGGCTGATTTCTCAAACCTCAAGATTCTTTACAGGCATTGAAATACACCCTGGAGCAACTATTGGGAAGGCGTTATTCATTGACCATGGCATGGGTGTAGTTATTGGAGAAACATCAGAAATAGGGGATTATGTGACTCTCTATCAAGGAGTTACTTTAGGCGGAACAGGTAAAGATCAGGGAAAAAGGCATCCTACCCTTGGCAACTATGTCGTTGTAGGGTCTGGTGCCAAGGTTTTAGGTCCAATAGAAATCTCAGATTATAGCAAAATAGGGGCAAACAGTGTAGTTCTTGAAGATGTCAAAGAAAATACCACTGCGGTAGGTATACCTGCTAAGCCTGTGCTTAGAAAAGCAGTGGTTGAAATTGAAGATTATAAGAATAAAAAAATATACAACAACATGGTCATTTAAACATTTATGAGAGTTAAGATTTTCGTTTTCCTATAGATGCGAATTCCATTCGCATGAGCTGATTAAAATCACCGAGTTTAAATTCTAAATCTAACGGCGCACTCAGTTTAGTAGGTGAAAGAGGCAAAGTAATTTTATAAGAAAAATGATGAGGTTTTGTAATGACTTCAATTTTTCCTTTATGCATGGCGAGCAGTTCTCTTACCAGATAAAGGCCAAGGCCACTGCCT
The DNA here is from genome assembly GCA_963677505.2 of uncultured Acidaminobacter sp. Classification (GTDB taxonomy): domain Bacteria; phylum Bacillota; class Clostridia; order Peptostreptococcales; family Acidaminobacteraceae; genus JBGSUZ01. Next base: position 11,331 of record CAXXWB010000032.1, on the reverse strand, counting down.
TCGTGTTTTTTTATAAGCACAGAGGATTCAAAGTAAAAACGTGTAAACAGTTCTGGTAGCATTTCTTCAGTGATACCAGTGCTGTTATCTCGGTAAGAGATAGCCACGGATTCCTGTTCCTTTTGTATGTGAATGACTATTTCAGGTTCTCGATCGCAAAACTTTAAAGAATTTGAAATAAGGTTCAAAAATACCCTCGAAAGTTCATAAGCGTCGGCCATGACAATGACAGGTTCCTCATTGCTTTCAATGGTAAGACATTCAGCAGGAATGTATTCTTGGTCCATTAATTGTTGACGGAGCTTATGGAGAAGGTCAACAAGGTCTAACGGTTGTTGCCTGAGTGAAAAATCACTGGTATCTAAACGATTTACATCAATAAGATTGGTGATGACCCTTAGCAGCCTATAACAGTTGTTTTTAATAATCCCATTATATTTCTGTGCTTTTGTACAATCGGAAGATTCACTTGCATCAGAATCTTTATTGAAGTAGCTATTGTTACTAATCATCTGAGCTGCGTTTAAAATAACACTTATAGGTGTTCTAAGTTCATGAGAAAGGTTGAGAAAATAGCTATTTTTATATTGTTCCCTTTTTAGAAGTTTGCTGTATAGTTGTTCATTCACATGGGTTTGCTCAATGATCTCAGCTGTTTTCCCATCAATTATTTTTTGCATAACAAAATTACGATAAGCCATCAATAAAATTGAAATAATCAAAAGCACCGCTAGAATATTAAAACCTATGATCAATCGAGACATTTGTTTGGATTCACTTTGGTCGTCAAACCATTTAGAAATCATCTGGCTGCGCTGACCATTTTCTTTAAGGCCAGAAAGGAATTGATTAAGGTCGTAGTAAAGATAATTGGATTTGTTTGAAAGAACAAAGCTTGAAGACTCTGTAAATATGGTTGTATGCAAACATTGTATTTGTCTGTAATTAAACTCTTTGAGAAGTTTTAGTCCCAAATCATCTGGAATCAAGGCATATGCAATTTTTTCGTCGTTAAGGTCTTTTAAAAGGGAAGCATATGTATCATAGTTTTTGTATGGCAAAATATCCAGTTTTTCCTGCAAAAAAGTTTTGTGACTATCCTGACCTTTGTAGCCAATTAGAGCATCATCATTCCTTTGAGACTGAAGTTGATGGGCAATTCTCTCAAAAGACGTATTTAAGCCAAGGATTTGATTTCGTGTAAAGAGGCTGTAATCTTTGTAGTAAAAGGTCAGTTGTTTAGAAATACCATCCGTTGAGTCCAAAGGTGCGCTGATATAGCGAATATCCCCATGATCCTTAAAAATAGCATCAACTTTTGCTGTTGGATAGAGTTCATAACGCATTCGATAACCATAGGTATCTCCAAAGGCATTTAGTAAGTCAACGGCAAGACCTGAGGCCTCGCCCTCTAAATTGGCATACATAATAGGATAGTCGTCTAGACTGCCAATCACAACCAGATTATTTTGGATATGAGGAACAACATCTGAAGGGTTATCTCGGTAGACACAATTTGCGTAAACAGGTGTTCCTAAGCAACTGATCAGAAGCACAGTAGCTAGGATAATCATAATGGATTGATTCAACTTCATCATAAACCTCTATTCTAGCTTCGAAAACAATTCATTCATATGAGATGAACAAATTGTTTTCATAGGCTCTACGCTGTTCTTCGTCTCGGGTCTTTGCCTCTTTGGCAAAATAAATATATTTATTACCAATTTAACGACATCTAATTACGGTAGAATAGGTTTAAATTCTAAAGGAGAAGACAAAATGATAGTTGTTTTCGTATTGCCAACCTGTTGGATTCTATCCAAAAGATGCTCTAGCTCGTTGGTATCGGAGACCAGAACCTTAATGTTCATGCAATCTTCTCCCGTTAAATGATGACATTCAACAATGGCATTTTCTTCCCCAGCTAATTTTAAGAAAGCCTTGTGATTACTAACCTTCATAGAAACATTAATAATAGCAAAAACCTTCTTGCCTAATTTTTTAGGGTCCACTACAGCAATGTAGCCTTTAATGACGCCATGATCCTCAAGTCGCTTCACTCTTTCAGAAACCGCCGGTGGGGAAAGGGCAACTAACTTCCCAAGTTCCTTCATAGAAATTCGACCATTGTGTTGCAATATTTCGAGAATTTTAATGTCTGTCGTATCCACTTGAATCCTCCTCAGCATATTAGGTTAAATATGTCTATTTCTTTATTTAGTAAACTAAGCTAATATTAACACTTTTCTTCCAACCTGTACACTTTTTTGGGTGAATGTTAGACTTTTCTCATAGGGTAATGCAAGATATGGGGGGACTTTTTATGGGACAAGTTAAAATTACTGAAACGGTTCTGAGAGACGGACATCAATCACTTATAGCAACACGTTTAAAAACTGAAGATATGATTCCAATCTTGGAACAAATGGATGCAGTAGGGTACCACGCATTAGAAATGTGGGGTGGTGCCACATTTGATTCTTCTTTGAGATTCTTAAACGAAAATCCTTGGGAACGCCTTAGAACTATTAGAAAGAACGTGAAAAATACAAAGCTTCAAATGCTTTTAAGAGGTCAAAATCTTCTTGGGTACAAAAATTATCCAGACGATGTGGTGACCGAATTTATCAAACACTCAGTTTTTAACGGCATTGATATTATTAGAATATTTGATGCCCTCAATGACTTAAGAAACTTAGAAACGGCAATACGAGTAACAAAAGCTGAAGGCGCGCATGCACAAGCAGCAATTTCCTACACCATCAGCCCAGTCCACACAATAGATACTTTTGTAAAATTAGCTTCAGAAATGGTATCTATGGGTGCAGACTCCATCTGTATTAAGGATATGTCAGGGTTGCTGACACCTTACACTGCATACGATTTGGTAAAGGGTTTAAAATCAACTATTTCAGTACCAGTAGAGGTTCACTCTCACTGTACAAGTGGTTTAGCAGATATGACTTATTTGAAAGCCATAGAAGCGGGAGCAGATATTATTGATACGGCCATTTCGCCATTTGCCCTTGGCACCTCTCAGCCTGCCACAGAAGCAATGGTAGCAACGCTTCAAGGCACGTCTTATGACACGGGTATTTCACTAGAAAAGCTTAATCCAATTACCGAGCATTTTGCACCTATTAGAGAGAAGGCACTTGAATCAGGACTACTCGATCCTAAGATTTTAGGAATGGATATAAATACCCTTGTTTATCAAGTTCCAGGCGGCATGCTTTCAAACTTAGTATCACAGCTGAAAATGCAAAATGCCCTTGATAAATACGGTGAGGTATTAAAAGAAGTGCCAAGAGTAAGAGAAGACATGGGATTCCCACCTTTGGTAACGCCTACAAGTCAAATTATTGGGACACAAGCTGTTCTTAACGTAATTACAGGAGAGCGCTACAAAATGGTTCCAAACGAAGTAAAAGCCTATGTGAAAGGTATGTATGGCAAGTCGGCTGTGCCAATGAAAGAAGAACTCATCCGAAAAATTATTGGAGATGAAGAAGTGGTTACTTGTAGACCAGCAGATTTATTAGAACCAATGATGGAAAAAATGGCAGCAGAAATGGGCGAATACTTTGAGGCTTCAGAAGACGTATTAACCTACACTTTGTTCCCACAACCTGCTATTGAGTATTTTAAATTCAGACAGGCTCAAAAGTATAAAATTGACTCAACGCTCCTAAAAAAAGAAGAACAGGTTCACCCAGTTTAAAAATCAAATGAATTTGAAGGCTTTCCAAAAGTAAAGTATAATAACTTTTGGAAAGCCTTTTATACTATAGCGAATAAAGGATGGAAATTATGGGTGTGAGAAAGAAGAAAAAATCGGGTAAGGTTTGGTCTGAACCTAAAGTGAAGTTAAGTAAGACAGAAATCAAAGAATTAGATTTAATGAAAAAATGGGAAGTTACGCGAGCTATGGGAAAATTCAAATATGTCCTTTTAAAAGGGACAATTGCTTGGAGCGTATTGACAGGGGGCATATTTATTATACTCACTATGATTACCAATAAATTTTTAATAAATACAGAAATATTGATGTATTTCTTAAAAATGATTGTGATCTTTATTGGGATGGGAACTTTGTTTGGTTTGTTTTCTTGGAAACTATCTGAGAAAAGATACCAGTCTTTCATAAAAATCAAAACAGAAAGCAAGTAATTACAACAAAGTGCAAATGCTGTGCCTGTTTAGCTATATATAAATTAAATTCATGAAAGCCTATTGGGTGAAACAAAAAAAGCCCAATGGGCTTTTTTTGTTCTAAGGATTTACTGGTTAAATTAATGAGATCTGGTGGTATCTCAATTTAAGTATAACTAATATCGTTGTAAATGCCAATAAATATTTTTTAAATTATTTAACAAGCTATAAAGAAAATTAGTGCTTGATATTTATTTTAAAATATGTAAAAATAAGTAAAAACAAATGTTAAATAATTCCAAATGGTGGTGACTATGTATATTGTATCTGTACTCAGCAAAAATACCGATTTCCTTGAGAGCTTGCCCATGGCGATTCTCAACTATAACGTGGGGAATTTAAAATTCTATTTTTTTAGCAATGTCAGCCAGCTCAAGCAACAACTGAAGCAATCGGGTATGCCCGACCTTCTTCTGTGTGATAGAGAGTTCGACTTAGGAGAAGGATTAGATGATAAAAATCTCCATAAAGTCTATTTGTCCGAGCAAGGCTCTTCAAAGGATGAAATATTCATTTATATGAACATGGAAGTCTTTCTCATCGAAATACAACGCAGAATTTCTATTTGGCATGGAGGACTTCAAAACAATACAAGTAGTGGGTTGATGGATAAGGAAAGGAGGCTAACTTGGTTTATTGACCCAACAGAAAGCGAATGGGGAAAAAATGCTTACAACGCTTGGATAGAAACAAGATATAAAGCAGGAAAAAAAGCTCTGTGTTTAGACTTTTCAAGAATGGGGATTTTGAGTAGGGATAAAAATTTTTCATCGGGTCATAGTTTAAGTAGCTTATTGTTTGACTGGCTTCTTACGGGTTCTGAAACATTAACGGAGGAACGATCTTCTGAATTCTTAATCATGGATGCCATCAATCATCCAATGGATTTGGAAATGATTCAACCAGAGTTCGTTCAATATTTGCTGGAGGAATTCGGCGGGAATTATGAAGAAATTTACCTGTATTCTGCTCTTTCCAACGAGTCCATAGCCAAAAGTATATTGAGGTATACAGAAGAAATTTTTATCATCTCAGATCAAATGGATATTTATGAAACCCCGTTGTATCAGATTGAGGCTTGGATTAAGGAAATTGATCCGAGAGATAAAGTTTCCGTCTTGCATACGCGAAGTGACCCTGGTCGAAGAGAAGCATTAAAAACTAAAATTATGAGCAGAGCCCTTGAGAAAGGAAGAATATCGTGAATTGTGTATGGACAACAGATGAGGAATATGAAAGTTTTTGTTCTGAAATAAAAAACGCTGATTTAAGTCGTGAAAGCCTTGAAGAACTGGCTAATCAATGGGTCAACAGAGCAGTCGAAAGTACAGCCAGTCTGGGGCACCGAATGAATCGGGTTAAAGAGCTGGTGAATCGAGTGCTTGAACTAGATTTCTTAACCCCTTTTATAGATGACGAAGAAGTCAGTGAAATCATGGTCAATGGCACAGAAGATCTGTTTATCGAACAAGGGACTCAAAAAATCCATTACCAATTGATGGTATCAGAGCAGCGCCTGAATGGATTAATCCAAAAAATGGTGTCTTCGGTAAACCGTGCGGTCAATTTAAAAGAGCCTATTGTTGACGCTAGGTTATCTAATGGTTCGAGGGTTCACATCGTCTTAAAACCCATAGCCCTAAACGGACCGATTATTACCATTAGAAAATTTAAGTCGTCTATATGCTCGTTAGCATCTCTAGAAGTGACAGGGAGCATTGACGCTGAAATGAGAAGGTTTTTAAGCGGTCTTGTAAAGTCTAGAAAGAGTATTTTTGTAAGTGGCTCAACCAGTTCTGGAAAAACGACTTTACTAAACTGCCTTTGCAGCGAGATTGGCAGACAAGATAGAGTAATCACGATTGAGGACAGCGCTGAACTAAACCTTGGTGGTATCCCTAACCTAGTTTCCATGGAAACCCGTACCGTCAGACAAAAGGATTTACCGCCGGTAGACACGGCGTCTTTAATTAAAGCATCTTTGAGAATGAGACCTGACAGAATCATTGTCGGGGAAATAAGAGGTCAAGAAGCCCACGACATGTTACAGGCAATGAACACAGGCCACGAAGGATCCATGTCTACGGGTCATGCCAACTCAGCCCAAGATATGCTCAGGCGTATTGAACTAATGGCACTGTCTTCGGGACTGACTACGCCAGAGGCTGTATGTGCTCAAATTATGTCAGGCATTCAGTACGTCATACATATGGGGAGGACAGAATCGGGACAGCGTAAAATCATTGAAATCATTCAAATGAAAAATGAACATTCGTCAGCATTGGTAACCGAACCAATATATAACATTGAAGGGGGGTGGTACATATAATTAGTGGCCTCAGACAAGAAATTGATTTATTAAAAGTCCCAAAGAAACAGCTTATCAAACAAGGACTTCTATGGCTTGGTTGGACGTTAATAGTTCATTATGCATGGATGTCTAAATGGTATCTGTTTCCGTTAACCCTTATTTCATTAACCCCTCTTTTGTATTGGATGATGAAGCATGAGACGGAGAAAACTTATGAGCTGATTTTAACCCATATCAAAGTGTTTTATGAAACCTTAGCGGCTCAAATCGGTTGTGGCATGTCTTTGCAAAAAGGGTTAACAGAATTGCCTGAATACGTTGTCTCCAGTAACACAGTGCCAGAAGCTTTGAAAAGCTCTATAAATAGGATGCTTCTTGAAGCAAAAATTGGCTGGATTTCAGGGGGAAGCTTTGATCGACTCAATGGATTTTCTAAAATGAAAATGCTGGATCAGTTTAGCGATTTGCTAGATATGAGTATTAAATCTGGCAGCTCCATAGAAAGTTTGCTGACCTATGTGGCGGATCAGCTTTCAGAGCTTCAAAAGTTTAGACGTTTGTTTAAAGAGAAGCTTTCTGAAAAGCGTTCTGAGTTTGAAATAATGCTACTGGTGCCTGTCTTAGCTGTTATAGGTATTCGAGGTACAATGGGTGATTACTTTGAGGTGCTTTATCAATCAACGTCAGGTCTGGTGCTTCTTTTTATAGTAACCCTAATGTACAGTTTTTCCTGTGATTTTTTCTTTAGAAATGAAGCAGGCGACGAGCAAAAAGAAAAAAAGGAAAGCCAAATAGAAAATTTGCTTTTCAAGAAAAAGACCTTAGAAAAAAGCAACACTCAGTTTTGGATGAAGGCGGCGCCAACCTTACTCAATAGGACCGTCATGATGCTTCATAGTGGCAGTCATCCAAGACAGGCAATCATTGAAGGGTTTAGAGAGTTGCCGAGCCACGAGCATTTATCCATGCAGCCCATGGATGTGATTAATTCCCTTCAAGCGGGTATGCCCACAGAGGGAATTATACGAGTCTTTGGCATTGCATCAGGGTATAAGCCCTTGACGAAAGCACTGCAGCGCATAGCCCTTTACGAGAAAACAGGAAATGAATTGATACTCACTCAAATAGATCAAGATTTATCTGAACTCTATTTGGAAAATCACAACCATCAGATTAAGTTAATCAATAAAGCGGGGATCAAAGTGATTTTCCCTAGCGTCATCAATTTACTGATTATGATGGTGTTGTTTATGGCACCCATGTTATTAGGAGGATTTAATGTATGAAAAGAAATATTCAATCGTTTTGGAAAGATGAAACAGCAATGGGCACTATTGAAATGGTCGCTTTGATCGTGGTTTTGGTAGGGCTGGCAATCATGTTTAAAGATGGTATAGAATCTACATTTAGAACAATATTAGGCAAAATTAATACTAAAGTAGGAGAATTCTAAATAGGAGGTCACCATGTTTAGAGAACATGACATTAACGGAGAACAAGGGCTTTTGTACTTGCTAAACGATGCAGAAGTCATTCAAAGTTTTCATATTGGCATGTTGACAACCAATCTTCATATAGGAGCAATCCCTTTGCAATGTACTTATGTAGAAAATCGTGAAGCGGTTTATTATAAGACGGGTCATTTAATAAGCGTGGAGCGGTATCTTCATGAAAACAGAGTCGTCCATCTTTCTTGGATTATGAAAGGGTTAGCAGATACAGTGAAACAGCTGATGTCACATCAGCTGTTTCCTGAAAATATATGTTTTGACAGTCGGTATATATTCTTGGACCTTCAAAGCAGAAAGGTCCATGTAATTTACATACCTCTTAAGTCAACCGTTTATGAAGCCAAGAGCAAGCTTGTTGCATTGCTCAGACAGTGGCTTGACCAATATGTGAATCAGAGCAATGAAAACCAACATAATAACAATGATTTTAACCCAATGATGATGAAGCTTCTTTTGGCCATTCAGCAAGAAACCACAAGCTTTAACAGTTTGTTAGATATTATGGGTGAACTGGGCTTAGAAACGGGACAGAAGTCGAAAAATATTTGCCAAGATTATGGCGTTCACAATTATGAGCAAGCCTTTAGGGGTCCTTCTAATTATTTAGACCCACCGACAGAATGGACAAAAGAACCCTTAGAGCGAGAAATTCCTGTGGCGCAGGAAAAAGGCACTAAAAAAGCCATTAAACTAGAACTTCCAGGATTTTCAACAGTGAATTCAAAAGGCATATTAGCGGTGGTGGTGAGCCTTGTAGCCATAATAGCCATACTGCTCTCACCGGTGGCATTGGAAACAAAAGCAGGTCTTAGCCTGATTTTTGCTGCTGGAAGTGCATGGTGCATACAAAAATTCAACTTATTTAGTTTCAATCAGAATGCAAAAGAAAAAGTTGCGTCAAAGGAAAAACCATCAAAAAAGAAAAACAACTTAGCCAGAGAGAGCAAAACTGATAGAGATTCTAGTGCTATAACGCCAACGCCTAGAGCTTATACACACGGTCCTGCCTATGGTCAAAGGGATGTACCCAGTTTAATGACAGGAGAATATCCAAGAGAAGAGCGTCCTTATAATAACAACCCTGAGGCACCTGCCTTAGTAAAAGCAGAAGAAACCGTATGGATTGATCAAAACAGCAAGAACGGGGTGCTTATGCTGCGTTCTGAGTTGGGCAGTAAATTTGTGACCTTGAACAAAGAGGTTACAACCCTAGGAAGAAATCCTAGCCTGTGTGATGTGATGATTGACGAAGCTGGTGTTGGAAGGATTCACGCCGAAATTCACAAAAATGAAGATAAGTATTATATCAAAGATATTCAGTCTCTAAACGGCACTAATGTCAACGGTAGAAAAATACCGAGCAATCAGTATTTTGAGCTTAAAACAGGAGACCAAATAAAAATTGGAAGCAAGGAAGTGATTTTTACCTAATGGATATTACAACACTCATCAACATAACTGAAATTAAATGGATTATTTTGCTCATCACCATATCCCTCAGCGTTATGGACTTTTACATTAGAAGAATTCCCAATATCATCAACGTAGGTGCATTTGGTGTATTTTTAGTGGCCGCTCTATTAATAAAGGAACGAGATCCCTTCTTAATCGTAAAGGACATTTCTTTAGTGGCAGTAGTATCTTACTTTTTGTATTATATCAATGCCCTCGGGGGAGGCGATTGCAAATATCTCATTGCCATATCTCCTATTATATCTGCAGAAATTTTATTTAAAGTTGTGGTACTAGCGATGGCCCTTTTCGTCCTCGGCTATATTGGAAAAAAACTTTTTGATAGCATTGTAAATAGAAAACTAGAGATACCCAAAAAATTTGAGTTGCACAAAATGCCTTTTATCTGGAGTTTAATTCCTGGATTTTGCATTTTTGCACTTAGAATCTAAAAAGACAATATGTTAAGAAAATTTAACATATTGTCAAAAAAACCAATAATTTCTGTATATAGTAAATATAATTGCCGATTTACTATATACAGGCATTTTTTACGAAAAGCGAAATAGAATTTTAAGATTTTTTTATTCGTTGAAAATACTAAATATTTTATTTTTATACAAAATATTGTAAATTGTGAAAGGCTTCGCTATAATTTTGTGTAGAATCTTTTTTTTATTGAAGTGATTACTCAACGCAGTCATATGGACTGAACAAAACAACATTCAAACATTGTATTAAATGCGAAGGCGGGGGTTTACATGCAAGTACTTAAAGATTACGTTAGAATGAATATTTTAGAATCTGCACGTAAGGAATTTTTAAGCAAGGGCTATGCCAAAGCCTCAATGAGAGATATTGCTCAAAATGCAAGCATTACGGTAGGTAATATCTATCGTTATTATGACAGCAAAGAATTTCTTTTTGAAGCAGTAGTGGATCCTACTTTTATGGAAATTACAGATTTGATTCAGAATATGCACTTTGATCAATTTGAAACTTATGAGAGACAAGAATATGTGACTTTCAGAAATGAATTTACACGAAATTTCATGGAAATTATAAAAGAAAACAAAGAGGAAATTATCATACTCATAAAATGTGCTGATGGAACAAGATACAAAGGGTCAAAGAGTCAATTTGCTCAAATTATTGAAGGTAAAGTCAGTAAGTACGTTGGCGATGTGATTCAAATAGAAAATAAAAAATTTGACAGAGTGATGATTTCTAAGGTAATTAGTAAAAGTGTCGTTGATGGGTTGACAGACTTAATTATTTACAATGGTCTCCACGACATCAATCAACTTGACACGGATGTGAAGGTATTGATGGATTTATATTTTAGCAACTTAGTGGGTAGATTTGAACTTTAGTCAAAGGATGTATAAACTGGATTTTTATTATAAGTCATGAGTGTTTTTCTAGAATTTTTTAATGAGACGATGTATAATGAAAGTGAAATACGAAAGATGTCATCGAAACGGCTAAAAACATTCGGAGGAATAACATGATTAATGATGTAAAAGAAGTTTTATATTCGGAAAATGACTTGGCTTTACGTGTAAAAGAAATAGCTCAAGCAATCCAAGCGGATTATCAAGATAAGGAACTTTTAGTAATTGGCGTGTTAAAAGGTGCTAATATTTTTATGGGTGACCTAATTCGTAAAATTGATTTGCCAATACAAATTGACTTCATTGCAGCTTCAAGTTATGGTAGTTCAACAGAGAGTTCAGGCGTGGTAAAAATTGTAAAAGACCTTGATTACAGTATTGAGGGCAAGCACGTGCTGATTGTGGAAGATATTATTGACTCGGGCTTGACTCTTAAGTACCTTGAAGAGAA
>CAXXWB010000031.1:0-15824 GCA_963677505.2 uncultured Acidaminobacter sp. | reverse complement strand
AATCTCCGTCTAAAACACCATATCTCTATTTGAGAGTTCCGGCAATTGATACGACAACTGCAAATTTTGATAAGAACACAACTTTGCAAGCAGATGTGCCTTTCAACATTAGCGTTGAGGATACCATCAGCAGTATCAAAAATGGTGCAGCGACTTTAAGCGGTGGTACTGATTATATCGTTAATGATAAGCTGATAACCTTGAAAAAAGCTTACTTATCAACCCTTCCAGTAGGGACGACGAGTTTAACCATCAACATGACAAAGAGCAGTCAACAGACAATAACCATTACAGTTGTTGAAACCCCTGCGGGACCAACAGAATTGACTTCAGCGGGCATTACGGGATTAACAGCGCCTGCCGCTGGAACAACGCCTGTTGTACTGGGAACGCTTACACCGGGGGCTGGAACCTATACCGTCAGCAACTTAACATGGCAAAATGGCGATGGATCTGTAGCGACACTCGTCAACGGCAAATTCAAAGCTGGTTCAGACTACAAAGCTGTTATAGAATTGACGTCGGTGACAGGGAGCAAATTCCAAGCTGCTGGATTCACCCCTTCAACAAATGCAGGAACGCCTAGCGCAGGAACGGTGAGCGGTGGCGATGTTGAAGGCAATAAAATAACCTTTACAGTGGCCTTTACCACAACAGACGCAAAATCGGCATCTTCCGTTGCAATAAAGACTGAACCTACGACTTTAGTCTACACCGAAGGCGCAGCCCTTAATTTAGCAGGAATCGAAGTGACCGTGACTTATAACGATACATCCACAGCGGACATAGCTTTGGCACAATTTGCGGGCAATAGTATTACAACAAACCCGTCAGCAGGGACTTCGTTGTCTGTTGCAACTCACAATGGACAAGTTGTAACAGTGACTTGTAATGGTCATACTGTAACAACAAGTCTTTTGACGGTTAATGCAATACCACCAGCGGAACTAACCACAGCAGATGTAACAGGTGTGATAGCACCTGCTTCTGGAGCCACACCTATTTTAGTAGGGGGGCTATCTGGGACAGATGGTACTTATACAGTGACTGGACTCACATGGCAAAATGGTGATGGTACAGCCGCTAGCCTTACAGGGGATGGCAAATTTAAAGTAAGTTCAGACTACAAAGCCGTCATAGAACTTACCTCAGCCCCAGGGAATAAATTCCAAGGTTCGGGCTTTACACCATCAGTAAATTCAGGAACTTCAGGCGTTGGAACCGTTAGCGGTGGCGATGTTTCAGGGAATAAAATTACATTTACAGTTACTTTCTCTACAACTTCAGCAAAGACGGTTAGCGGGATTGCCGTTAAAACACAACCGACTAAACTAACCTATAATGGCGGAGAAAATCTTGATTTAACAGGTCTAGAGGTCACTTTAACCTATAGTGACACGTCAGTAGCAGATATTAGTGTAGGTCAATTTGCAGCCAATGGTATCAGCACAAGTCTTGCCAATGGTTTAACTTTATCAATGGCAACTCACAACGGACAAGCTATAGAGTTGACTTGTAACGGGCAGATAGCCAGTACAAATACATTAATAGTAAATCCTGCACCACCAACTGAAATCGTTGGCGCAGGTGTAACAGGGGTTGTCGTACCTGCCACAGGTGCAATGCCTATTTCGGCAGGCACCCTGATACCAGCATCAAGTGCTTATGTGGTCAGTAGCCTCATATGGCAAAATGGTGATGGATCTCCAGCTACCTTTACAGCCGGTGGTGCATTCAAAGGAAGTTCAGACTACCGAGTAGTTGTTGAACTTTCAACAACTGCTGGAAATAAATTTACAGCCGGTGGTTTCACACCATTTACGAATGGGGGAACGCCAGGAGCGGGAACCGTTAGTGGTGGCGATGTCATTGGTAACAAAATAACCTTTATGATTACCTTTAATACGACTTCAGATAAGACGGTTAGTGGTATTGCTGTAAAAACACAGCCAACAAAGTTAATCTACACAGCAGGGGAAGCTCTTGACCTAACAGGACTGGAGGCGACACTGACATACAGCGACAGTTCAACTGCAGATGTAGCTTCGGGACAATTTGCAGCAAATAGTATTACAGTAAGCCCTGCAAATGGCGCAAGTTTATCAGTAGCAACTCATAATGGTCAAGGGGTTACGCTTTCTTGTAATGGCAGTATAGCCAATACCAATATCCTAACCGTTAAACCAATCTTGCCAATTGAAATTACAACGTCTAGCGCATTGGGTCTAGTTGCACCTGTAACAGGTGCAACGCCAAGCGTTTTAGGGAACCTGACAACTGGAGCAGCAACCTATACTTTAACCAATATGACTTGGAAAAATGCCAATGGCACACCAGCTACATTAGGCACAGGCGGCGTATATCAAAGTAGTTCCAGTTATGTAGCCGTTCTTGAATTGACAGCGGCAGCAGGCTATAAATTCAAACCGAGCGGGAATCTTTTTACTGTCAATACAGGGACTATTTCCGACGTCACTGTCAGTGGTGGAGATGTAGAGGGGAATAAACTTCTCATCACAATCTCATTTGCTACAACGGCACCTGCTAGCAGTGGAGGCACTGGTGGTAGTGGGAATGCTGACAAAGAAAAACCTGCCAAGGTAACTCCTGCAGAGACGCCAAAAACAACAGAGGCTCAAACTTCTGGAGCCACACCAGCCGTTAGCGAAAAAATTTCTGTAGATGTTACAGATGGAAAAGTAGCGGAAAGTATTTCTCAAACCAGTATCAGCAGAACAACGGCAACAGATGGCACTAAAAAGGACTTAGTCGTTTATGAAGAATCTAAAGCCAAAGAGACCATTGAAAAATTACAGCAGCAGGGTGGCGATACAGCGCGAATTGTCATTCCAGATGCAAAGAACGAAGTGAGTGAAGTGAAAGTGGATTTACCGGATTCAACTTTAGCGCTATTTGAAAAAGGTAAAATCAATCTAGAAATTGACACGGAAAATGCACGAATTAATATCTCAAAAGAATCAATGGTCAACATCGATAGCAAAACCGGTGAGCAGTTGTTCTTCAAAGTAGTACCAGTTAAAACGGAAGAAGAAAAGTCGTTAGTTGAGGAAAGAGCAAAACAAGATGGTCAAGTTAAATTGATGGCTAAAGATAACAATCTTTCAGTCGTTGGGACACCAATGGTTATTGAAACCAATATGACATCTAGACCTGTTGATATTATTCTTCCTCTTAAAGATGTAAAATTACCTGAAAACCCTGTTGAAAGAAAAGCTTATTTAGATAGCCTTGCTGTTTTTATTGAACACAGCGATGGTGAAAAAGAGCTGTTGACAGGTGAAATAGTAGAGTACAAATCAGGTGTAATGGGCATTAAATTTACCATCAGCAAGTTCAGTACTTTTACGATTGTCAAAATGGACAAAGTTGCTTCGACAACCGTTACGGTTTCAAATGCATGTAGCCTTGCTTCTGTAGATTTAGCAGGTAAAGGAAAAATTAGTGGAACGACAGTCAGTCAAACGGTAGAGAATAAAGTAAGCCAATTGACAGTGAAAGTAACAACCAGTGCAAAAGCGACTTGGAAACTATACAAAGATGCTGCTTGTAAAACTGAAATTCCTAATAAAACACTTAAGCTTGCTGTAGGTAGTAACACGGCTTACATTAAGGTTATTGCTGAAGATAGTAAAACTGTAAAAGTATACAAGGTAGTGGTTACTAGAAAAGCAGTTGTTGTAAAGGCGGCAGTTAAGCAGACCGTAGTATTCATCGCAACGAAGAGTTCCTTTACAGATGCTTTTGCAGGAGAAATTCTTGCAGAAAAATTAAACGGGAAAGTTGTTCTTTTAGGAAATACGGCTAAAGAGATTCAAACCGTTGTAGATTACGTGACGAAGAACCTGAAAAAGGAAGACGCGGTATACATCTTCGGTTTACAATTAGCGGTCAAGAACGACATTGGAAAGACCCTTAGAGCCAAAGGCTACACCAATGTTATCAGAATTGGCGGAGCGGATAAATATGAAACAGCAAAATTGATTGCAGAGAAAATGAGCCCTAAATCAGGCACACCCGTTGTATTGGTAAACGGAGACAAGCTTTCTAGCGACAGCAAATTGTTGCTTGAATTCTGTAAAAAGAATGGTTACCCGATTCTATATGTAAAGAAAGACAGTTTAACGGCAGCGACCATTGCAGCCCTTAAAGAAATCAATCCTTCTAAAATATATATTGCGGGAAGTGCATCTGAAATCAGTGACAAACTTATTGCAGAACTTCAAAAGGCTTTGAAAATTAATGTCAAAAATGTGTTAAGAGTGATTAAAGGTAAAGTTGTAACAAAATAAGGCATGAAATAAAGAAATAGAAGAGAGTAGAATGTACAGCGTCATTTTGTACATCCTACTCTCTTTTTTATATGGCTATTTCGCTAAAAGTTTTCTCTAGAATTATTTCGAGAACACAATAGATAACGATTAAAATGGAGACCATATCCGTAAGTACTGAAGACAATCCTAAGAAAATATATTGACCGCTCATAGCGATCCAATAGTCAAGGAATAACCATTCAAAGAACATCAGCAAAGCTATTATCTTGTAGACTTTTTTCTCATAAATCAAAGAAAAAGTTATGGCCAATAGGATAGCAGTTGCAAATAGTTCATAAAGAACAGGCATATATTCTGCTCGGGGATGGCTGAGAGAATACAGTCCGTGGATGGGGAAGGGTAAGCCTAGCAGCAGGGTGAATGCCATAACAGTAAGTGGCAACTTGCGATTTTTGTGGTAATTGATAAGCGTGGCACCTATCAAAATAAATATGTAAAGGAACATTAGAAAATACGGTATTATTTTATTGGGTCCACTCGAGTTGTACAGTAGACCTGACTGTAGGTTTTCGAAAAGTGGTTCTAACGAAAAATAAATAAAACATATACTGATAATACCATAGCCAATACTTCTTAATTTGGTTTTGTTGGATTCTGTATACATAATTGTAAAGCACCTCCTAAACCAATATAACAAAAATTTTACGCCTTGCCTATCCTTTTTATTTTGCCGCAGAACTGCCAAAGGGTTATCACAAAGCCTTCACAATATAAATTTAGAATAGATTTATCCAAGGGGGAATAAGTTTACTTATTGATGAAGGAGATGAATTTATGAATCCAAAATTGAAATTAGGTATCACTATGATGACGACAAGTGCACTTATACTTTCAACAGGCACTGCATTTGCAGGCGCAACTAAAACCAGCGCCCAAACGATTCCAGAGAGTATTTTAGAATTAATGTTAGAAGAGGGCCTTATAACAGAGGCGCAAATGGACACCTATTTAGAGAAAAGTGAGGCGTCCAATTTGCTTACGCTAAAAAGTGAACTCCAAACCCTTGTTTCGTCAGGAGCCTTAACACAAGGTAAAGCGGATACAGCATATTTAGCCATAGTAGCAGACCTTGAAAATGCAAAAGTTGAAAGAGTCAAAATGGCGGCTATGACCACAACGGAATTGTCATCTTACTTAGAGGCATTAAAGGAAACAAGTGCAACCAGCGAATTAGATGCTTTAAAGACGGCTGGGACCTTAACGACAGTACAGTACAATAAAATCAAAGCTCTTTTAAACTTAGACAGTGATATTGAAACTTTAGGTGATACAGCCGTCAATACGACAAATCTAATAAAGTCGACTAGAACAGCCGCAACTACCAATTCTGCGACTGCCGTTGCAACCACAGAAGCCACAAGGCTTGCAGAAATTAAAACACAGTTATCTGCACTTGTAACGAAAGGTACTTTGACGCAAACCCAAGCAAATAAAGTGTATGTCGCCATCGTATCAGATCAAGAAACCATGACTGACGAGAGAGAAAAAATTACTGACATGACTTCCGCCGAATTAACTGCTGCTCAATATACAGCTGTTCAGAAAATTTTAATGCCAAACAGCAGCACCGCTAGTACGACTAAGTCTGCTACTACGGCAACCAATACAAAGATCAAGGCAACAACTTCGCTGACGACCATAAAAACGAAACTGGCGGCGATGGTAACAAAGGGGACATTAGCGCAGGCTCAAGCGAATGCAGCTTACACAGCAATTGTCGCAGATCAAACTACTTCCACGGTTGATCTGGATAGCCTTGAAGACATGACCATTGAAGAATTAGTAGCATATATGGCAGGTGAAAAGACTCTAAGTACAACCAGTGCTTTAGATGCCCTTAAAACCAACGGCATATTAACCACGACTCAATACAATGCCATTAAGGCAATCCTTACAGCAAGCCAAGAGAATGGAAGTGTTCAGTTCCAAAACAATTTCCAAGAGGCTGAAATGGAGCAACCGCCAGATATGATGCCTCCAATGCAGCAGATACAAAAAAGACAAGGAAAATAGGTTAATTTGGCTATAAATTTATTCAAAATGGAGTTGCTTCAACCATAAAATGTTGAGGCAACTCCATTTTTGATGTGTCTCTCATTTCCTTCAAGGACGTAATTGCCTGTGGGCTGCGAAAGAGTAACGGTTAAATATTACTTTTAATGTAAAAAAATGTTGAATGTCCTCTGACTAGCAGATATAATAAACAAGGTAAAATATTTTTTACATAGAAATAATATGCTATACCAGTCGAAATGAATCATAAATTGATTTTTGGAGGAATCTTATGAAAAAAAGAGTATTGAGTTTGTTGCTTACTCTAAGTATGCTATTAAATTTGCCTGGGGTAGCCTTTGCAAATGATGTTCGTATTACAGGGTATAGCTATCTTAACCCCACACCATTTAACACAGAAATGAAAATCAAGGACGTAAAGACTAAAAATGGTTCATGGAAAAACGTAGGCATTAAAGTGTCAGAAATGAAAGTAGACAATGCTGGGTATCAAGGGGCACTTTTGACGAATGGTCAAAAGGCAAATAGTGAAAATACAAAGAAATTTGATGCCCTTAAAGTAAAGGTAACTTATACCTTTAGCGGCTTTACAGGAAATGCAAATAGTTTAATAAAAGACAATATGGTAGCAACTAAAATTATGGCAACACAGGCAAATGAGGATGTTAAGAATCAAGAAAGTGGCCAACTCTACGCTAAATTCCCTTATGCCCTTAACAATATCATTGAGAAATACAGTTTAGGTGGGAAAGTATACAAAGGGGCTTGGTATGAGAAAAAAATAAAAGACGTCAATTTCTCAAAAGCTACAATTATGAGTGGTTATGTGTATGTGATTGTAGAAAAGGGACAAACTTTAAATGTAAGTGCAAACTTCCAATTGAGTCCTCAAAAAAATTCGGATTTGAACAATGTTTACCTTGCAATGACTAAGGAAGTGACCGTTTCTAAAATCAAAGAAACGGGTTCTTATACATACGGGAATAGCGATATTGGAACGTTTAACACTACTTTTGAACTGAAGCAAGGGAAAGCTGAAACAGAAACTGATTTAAAATATTATTATAATGATGGAGATAATATGCTTATGTCTGTTAGTATTGTAACTACAGATATATCGAATTTCTCTGCTAAAGAAAATGAAGAGAAGATGACTCAGTGGATTCAAACAATGTCAACTGGGTTTGATCTTGAATCAAAAAAAGAAGCTAACATAGGAAGTATCGTTGGTCTATCAAATAAGGTAAATCGTTATGTTAATTCCCATGTCATTAATAATGGTAAGAAATTAATACTTATTATGGTCGTATCGGCTGTTACCGAAAAAACAAAAGCAGATCAGTTGTGGGAGTCTTACAAAGCTTCCAATGATCTTTCTCCTAAAGAAAACACGGGTAGTCAACCGAGTACACCAAAAACGACTTCAACAGAGGAAACTGGTAACTTCGTTTATGGTACAAGCCAATACGGCATGTTTTCATCGTCAGAAGAATTAATAGACAGACAGGCTTCTAATCCAGAGACCCTAAAATATAAATCAAAGTCAGGGGATTCGTGGTATACATTACAATTTTTCGCTCCGAATAAACAAAGTTTGGAAAACCTAGATACAAATATTAAAAAAATGGTTCCAAACGCAGAAATAGGGAAATTGGATCAAGACAATATAACGGTTTACACTGATAATTCTAATCCACGTGACTGTATTACTATTTTGAGTATCGTTAAAAACAATCTAATTTATACATTTATAATTGAAATGCCAATAAGAAAATTGTCAACTCAGAAAGTACTCGTTATCAAGTCCTACTTAATCAGTTTAGGGTATACAGAGGATCAGGCAGAAACGATGGCAACCTCTGCAATTTTTAAATAGTTTTTACCATAGAAATATTAGGCTACAATTCATTTAAAAACAATCAAAAATGCTAGTTGGAGGAATCTTATGAAAAAAAGAGTGTTGAGCTTGTTGTTGGTCTTATCCTTGTTGGTTAGCATGCCAGGGCTGGCTTTTGCTGGAACAGCAGATATTAAGGGATATACAACTGTTAACCCATTGGGGTTAAACAGCGAAATGAAATTAACAAATTTAAAAACACCTAATGGCACATGGAAAAATGCCAGCATTAAAGTTTCAGAAGTTCAAATCGACAATGTCGGTTATAAAAAATGCAACAGCTTGCAAGAAGTACGTTATTCAGATTCTACACTTTCCAAATTTGATGCAGTGAAAGTAAAGGTAACCTATATTTTTAGCGGGTTTTCGGGCAATCAAAACAGTTTAATAAAAGATAACTTATTGGCTAAACGGATTGATGCAATTAATTCAAAAGGGTTTTATAAAGATGGTGGACAATTCTATTCAGGATTTACGAATGCCCTTTACAACAAAGTTGAGAAATATTCAACTGGCGGAAAAGTTTACAAGGGAGAATGGTTCTCAAAAAAGATGAAAGACGTGAATTTTTCTAAACCCGTGACCATGACAGGTTATGTATATTTAGTACTTGATAAAGGAAAGACAGAAGGCGCTACAGTTAATTTTAATTTATACCCTCAGAAAGATTCAGATAAGGAAGACGTTTATTTTGTGTTCAATAACAAAATGATTGCTTCAAAGGTTAAAAATACAGGCAGCTATATCTATGGAGACAATGAAGTTGGTATTGTTAAAGCGGATTTTGAAATGAATCAATACTACAATAATGGTTCTGATGAAGAGGCGTTTAAAAGTGTAATTAAAGGCTATCGAGTTGGAACTGAAAAAGATCCAATCATAGATATGGTAATGACAAAATCGGTAGATACATTTGAAACAAAAGAGGCTGTGGATCAATATATTGAAGATGCAGCTGAAAAACTCGCTGATAAATATGAAATAGAAAAGTATAAAGATAATGGATATTATGTAATTCAAGGCATCTCTGAGGGACTGTCGCAATATATAAGCATTCATTTAGTTAACAAAGGCAACTATTTCTATATGTTTATGATTGTGTGTGATATTAATGAAAAATCAAATTCAGAGAAATTGTGGGAGTCTTATAAAGCAAGCAATGATCTTTCTTGCAAAGAAAAAGATTCTAATCAGGCAAACAATGATCAACCAACTACGCCTAAAGGGACTTCAACAAAGGAAACAGGAAATTTTGTTTACGGAACAAGTCAATACGGTACTTTCACCTCGCCTGAACAATTATATGATACTGCCGATTCTAACCCTGAGACTCTAAGTTACGCAACAGAATCGGGTGATTCGTGGTATATATTACAATTTTTCGCTTCTAATAAACAAAGCTTGGAAAACCTAGACACGAACATTAAAAAAATGGTTCCAAATGCAGTGATAGGGAAATTAGATCAAGACAATATAACGGTTTATACGGATAACTCTAATCCACGTAATTGTACTACTGTTTTGATGACTGTTAAAAACAATCAAATTTATACATTCATAATTGGAATGCCCATAAGAAAATTATCAACTCAGAAAGTACCTGTCATCAAATCCTACTTAATCAGTTTAGGGTATACAGAGGATCAGGCAGAGACTATGGCAACTTCTGCAGTTTTTAAATAATTTTTAATCAAATGACCAGTTAAAACTAGTAATATTGAAAAGAGTGTTCTGGGTAAGAGTCCAGAGCACTCTTTTAGTTTTTGTGGATAAGCTTACGTGTACAAATGTTTTTAAATTGACTATTTTCAACAAAAGTTAGTAAAATTTAACTTTTATGGAACTGTCGATTGTAAGCTAAGCGTTTACTGGATATAATAAACAGAGAAAAATATTTTTTACATAGAAGTAATCTGATGCAGTTAATTTAAAAACAATCAAAATACTGGTGGGAGGCATTAAAATGAAAAAAAGAGCACTAAGTTTGTTGCTTGTCTTAATCTTATTGGTCAGCATGCCAGGCATGGCTTTTGCTGGATTAGCAGATATTAAGGGCTATACAATAGTTAATCCGTTGGGAATAAACAGCGAAATGAAAATAACCGATTTGAAAACACCTAATGGCACATGGAAAAATGCTAGCATTAAGGTTTCGGAAGTTCAAATCGACAATGTAGGTTATAAAAAATACAATAGTCTGCAAAATCTGTATTATCCAGATTCTGTACTTTCTCAATTTGACGCATTGAAGGTAAAGGTAACCTATATTTTTAGTGGTTTTTCAGGCAATCAGAACAGTTTAATAAAAGATAATTTATTGGTTAAACAGATTGGAGCAATTAATTCAAACGGTGTTTATCTAAATGGTGGTCAAGCCTACTCAGGGTTTAACAATGCACTCAATAATAATGTAGAGAAGTATTTAGAAGGTGGAAAAATTTACAAAGGTAAATGGTACTCAAAAAAGATTAAAGATGTGAATTTTTCTAAACCCGTAACCATGACGGGATATGTTTACATATTGGTCTACAATGGAAAGCTAGAAGGTGCAAAAATTCATTTTATGTTGTACCCTCAGAAAGATTCTGCAAAGGAAGAAGTTTATTTTGTGTCTAGTAATCAAATGCTTGCTTCAAAGGTGAAAAGCACAGGCAACTACATCTATGGAGATGATGCGGTTGGTATTATTAAAGCGGACTTTGAGATGAAAGCATACAACGTCACAGAGTGGGTAACGGATGGAAGTGGAAGTGGAAATGTAATTAAAGGCTATCGTGTAGGAACTGAAAAAGCGCCAATCGTGAATTTGGTAATGTTTAAATCAGCAGAGATATTTAAATCTAAAGAGGCAGTGGATCAGTATATAGAGGATATGTCAGAAGCGGTAGCAACTAAGTACGAAATAGAAAAATACAAAGAAAATGGCAATTATATAGTTCAAGGCATTTCTAAGGGATTTTCTGAATATGTAAGTGTTCACCTGATTAACAAAGGAAAGTATTTTCTTATGATTACCATCAAGTCGGAGATCAATGAAAAAGCAAATGCAGACAAACTCTGGGCATCTTATAAAGCCAATAATGATCTTTCAGTAGTAGCTAAAGCTACCTCTAAAACAACTGAGGGCTTTGTTTATGGAACGAAAGCATTAGGAAAAATTACTTCGCCTGAAGAACTATACGAAGTTAAGGCATCTCAAGCTGGCGCATTGAAATATCAGAGCAAACTAAAAGATTGTATCTATTCATTAAATTGTTTTGTATATAACAAAGAATTTGTGGAGAAGTTAGAAAGTGAGTTCAACACGAAGTTCAGTGATGCAACGATTGTGAAACTAGATCAAGGAAATGTTATTGTCTACAATAATGATACGGATCCAATGAACTGTTATACAGTAATGACGGTTGTTAAAAATGGTAATTTATATCTATTCACAATTGAGGTGCCACAGTCAAAACTTCCAACCCACAAAGCACCAGTCATTAAGTCTTATTTACTCAGCTTAGGCTATACAGCGTCAGAAGTAGATGCAATTATGTCAGATCCTATTTTTAAGTAAATGCATCTTTTAGATTAATCGGTATTTGTGACGAAACAGAACTTCGAAAAGGTTGGTGTTGGCTGGCAGTTTAGCTTATGTTAATTGAAAAGACTTAATCATAAAAGAGTGCGAAGGCTTAAAGCCGACGCACTCTTTTTAATTCAGCTAAATCAAATTTTTTCATCTGTAAAAAGGCCTTGGTAACCCGTTCTTTCTCTTCTGGTGGTCCCGAGAAAAGAATGTTTTCTAAATCATAGGGTACAATTTGCCAAGACAAACCATAAGCATCTTTTACCCAGCCACACTGTTCTGCCTCGGGGGTAAAGGATAATTTCTCCCAGAAGTAGTCAATTTCCTCTTGGTCTTTACAATTGATGATGAAGGAAAAGGCTTCGTTAAAGCTAAAGTCGGCAGGATAGCCGTTATCCATGGCACAAAAGCGAATGCCCTCTAAGGTAAAGTCGAGGAAATTAACCTTGGCTTCAGGACGGGTAGCTTCCCCTAGCTGATAGTTACTAATAAAGGTGATTTTGCTGTTGTCAAAGACTTCAGTGTAGTAGCGAGCGGCTTCTTCTGCTCTTCCACAATGGATTTGAGAGAAGAGCAGACAAGGGACTATTTTTTGCTTCACAGGCTGATTCTCATACCACATGAGTTGCCACGACAATCCGAAACGGTCCTGAATCCAGCCGTAATAACGACAAAATGGATATTCTCCTAGGGGCATTAACTCAGAACTGTCCACAGATAGAAGGGACCACAAGGAATCTACTTCTTCTTTACTTTCACAATAAACCATAAGAGAAATCGAAGGGTTCAGCTTAAAATAAGGTCCAGCACTGATCGCACCAAAAGTTTGTCCTGCAAGTTCAAAACTCACCATTTCTGCATTTCCTGATGGGGTATCTGAAAGAATGGTGGTGTGAAGTAATTTTGAATCCTTAAATAGTGAGGTATAAAAAATAGCCGCTTCTTTTGCTTCTTTGTCAAACCATAAGTATGGAATAATCCGTTGCATGGATTTACCTCCCTATTCCCAGTCTTTGCAAACGTCCACCCAATTTTGGGCGTTGGAAAAAGTCTCAAGCTCTTCACAGGTGAGTTCAATTGCGGAATTGCTATTGCCACAGGCAGGGTATACGGTGTCAAAACGCTTAAGGGATACATCTAAGAAAACGGCGACTTCAGGGTTTAGAGCAAAGGGGCAAACACCGCCTACAGCATGACCTGTGTACTCCAATGCTTCGTCAGGTGTTAACATGCGGGCCTTGTAGCCAAAGGCTTTCTTGAATTTACTGTTGTCGGTTTTAGCATCCCCTGCGGTCACAATTACCATGCCTCCAACGTCGGAGCGAAAAGATAGGGTTTTGGCAATTCTAGCGGGAATGACACCTACTGCCAAAGCAGCTAATTCAACGGTTGCAGTGGACGCTTCAAATTCAAGAATATCCGTATCACGCTGCCATTTCTTTAAATAATCTTTGACCTCTTCAATGGCCATGGGCTTCAGTCCTTTCCAAATATGTTATGAAAACTTCATTTTTTCCATTATACACTTTCGGTAGGCGAAATATGTTAAAATTAAGTATAAAAATTAAGAATATTGTGAAAGAAGATGAAGCGCATGAGTACAGGATCTGTTGAAAGAGAACATCGGGTGAACCATCCCTTTAAATCACTTAAGCACCCCAATTTTAGATACTATTGGTTTGGTATGTGTATTTCCTTGATTGGCACTTGGATGCAAAACATTGCCCAGCCTTGGTTGGCCTATGGTCTTACCCATTCTCCATTTTTGCTTAGTTTGATTGGCGCACTTCAATTTACGCCAATTTTGTTATTTTCCTTGGTAGCAGGGGTTTATGTAGACCGCTTTCCTAAAAAGAAAATACTGTTTTTTACCCAAACAGCTTCAGGTCTTATTGCATTGACCTTAGCTTTGTTGGTTTGGAGTCATCAAATTCAGTATTGGCACATTCTAGTCGCAGCAACCTTATTGGGCTTTGTTAACGTACTGGATATGCCGACCAGACAATCCTTTGTCATTGAACTGGTGGGGAAAGATGATCTAATGAATGCTATCGCCATGAACTCTATGGCATTTAATGTGGCCCGTGTAATTGGACCGTCCATAGCGGGCATTATTATGGGGTATTTCGGCGTAGGCATTTGCTTTTTTATTAACGCCATCAGCTATATGGCTGTTATTATAGGGTTATTCTTTGTAAAACCAATTTTAGTTCAAAAAGAGAAAAAGATAAGAGGGAGTCTCATTGAAGAAATCAAGGGTGGGCTGGCGTATATATTTAAAACGCCAATATTGGTCAGCACCTTGTTGATTATTTTGATTATAGGTATTTTTATACCGAACTTTAGTGTTTTAGTCCCTGTATATGCAAAAGAAGCCCTTCAACAAGGTGAAAAAACTTTCGGGCTTCTCATGGCTTGTATGGGAATAGGCTCATTTTTCGGAGCGATGTTTATAGCAACTTTGAGCAAATCAGGACCTAATCGAATGGTAGTCAAAGTATTCCCTTGGATTGCAAGTGCTCTTATGGCCATGGTTGGTCTGATGAATCATTTTGTCACAGCGGGACTTTTCTTGGCACTCACAGGCTTTGTCTTTGTGGCTTTTGCTTCCAGCGCCAACTCTACCATGCAACTCAACGCCTCAGATGAATACAGAGGCAGAGTTATGAGCGTCTATACCCTCGTATTTGCAGGCTCTACACCTTTTGGGAATATGTTTGCAGGGTTGACTACAGAGTTTTTTGGACCAAAGGGGGGCTTCATTGCCTGCGGTCTCAGTGCCTTAATTTTATTAGCTATGGTACTGGTGTGTGCCAATAGATTCCATTCTCGCGACGCATAGGATTTTGTTAATGAATTCACGACGAGGGGTTGAAAAGTCATGCTATAATAGAATAAAATTCAATTCATCTGCCTCTCAGAGGGTCATCCTTAGGAGTCGGATTTTTATATGAATAGGAGGTTGACATGAACCCATTAATCATCAAAAATGTAGCAATTGGAAAGGGCATACCCAAGATATGCGTTTCGATAGCTGCGTCTTCCAAATTTGAAATTTTGGAAACGGCAAAGAATATGTTAGCAACTTCCTCGGAGTCCCAAGAGACACCTTTTGATATATTGGAGTGGCGAGTGGATTGGTTTGGTGACTTCGCCAATATTGACAAGGTCTATGAAGTTTTAAAGGCCCTTAGAGACATTTTTCCCAGTAAGCCAATCATCTTTACCTTTAGAACATCTGTAGAAGGTGGAGAGGCTTTTATTGAAACAGAAGACTATATCAACTTAAATAGACAGGTCATTGAGTGTGAGCTGGCAGACATTGTTGATTTGGAATTTTTAAAGGGAAAAGAAACCCTTCGTCCTTTGATTCAGTTGGCCCATGAAAAAAAATACTTATATTATTTTGTCTAACCATGATTTTAAAGAAACCCCTAGCAAAGAGGTGCTTTTGGATAAGTTGATTCAAATGCAAGACATGGAAGGGGATATAATAAAAATTGCCGTCATGCCTCAGTCCAAACAGGATGTATTGACCCTTATGGAAGCAACGATTACAATGACTAATCAGTATGCCCGAGTACCTGTGGTGACAATGGCGATGGCAGAACTGGGAATAATCAGCAGAGTCATCGGTGAATTTACTGGGTCAGCTATGACCTTTGGCGCAGGGTCTAAACCTTCTGCACCGGGACAAATTTCAGTCAATCGATTGGCGAAAATATTAGCGCTTCTCGCTGGAAATGAGAATTGATCTTTGAATAAGTGCTTTGCGAGAACCCTCAATAAATAATTTGAACCTAGGAGAATTTATGTATAAAGGAAGAATGTTCAGACCGCCAAGCGAAGCTTACAGCGTGATTATTCAGGTTACTGTAGGTTGCGCCCACAACACCTGTCTGTTTTGCAGCATGTATAAAGAAAAGAATTTTTCAATACGCACCATGAAGGAAATTGAGGCGCAAATTGACTACTTTACCAAACAGGATCC
>CAXXWB010000030.1:0-37879 GCA_963677505.2 uncultured Acidaminobacter sp. | reverse complement strand
GAATTGTTGGAAAAGGCTTTTCATATTGCCCAATCAGGAAGACCAGGACCTGTTTTGATTGACATTCCCAAGGATATTTTATTAGCTACAATAGAAGTTTCTTCTATTAATAATAAAGCTGCCTTAAATAAGAACGCTCTATTTGAAAAAACAGAAGATCATATCCATTCTAATGAAACCAAAAAATTAGCAGATTGGATCAATACAGCTAAGCGCCCTCTCATTTATTGTGGCGGTGGCGTTAAATCCAGCGGCGCGGAAGAAAAACTCCTGCAAATGGCAGAAAGGATGAACAGTCCTGTCATTCATTCTTTCATGGGGATCGGCAACATCGATAGGATCATCCTTTATCTATTGGAATGGCTGGTATGCATGGTAGTCGTGCCGCCAATGAAGCCATTTCAAAATGCGACCTGATTTTGGCTATAGGTGTTAGATTCAGCGACAGAGTGGTGGGGAATCCTAAAACTTTTTGTATTCAAGGCAAAATGGTGCACATCGATTTAGACCCTACAGAACATGAAAAAAACCTTAGGGTGGATATGACCATAGAAGGGGATATTAAAACCGTATTGTCCGATTTACTTCCTTTAATAGAAGAAAGTTGTCATAAAAATTGGATAGAAGAGCTTAAGTGGATGGAAAAAGACTTTCCCCAGTCCAAACAAGTTGAGTGGATTTACGATGCAATCAACGAAGCGGATGATCGGAACACCATCTACTGCACCGATGTAGGTCAGCATCAAATGTGGTCGGCTCAGAAATTAAAAGTTCATTCCAGCAGAGATTGGATCAGTTCAGGCGGTCTTGGTACGATGGGATTTGGTTTAGGTGCAGCTATTGGTGCGAAAGTAGGCAGAAGCGAAAGTCGTGTCGTTCTCATTACAGGAGATGGCAGCTTTAGAATGAATATGGCTGAACTTTCCACCCTAATGGACTACAAACTAAAGGTAGACATAATTTTATTCGACAATCGTGCCTTAGGTATGGTTAGACAGTGGCAGGCTCTGTTCCAAGACCACGTTTATTCTGAAACAGAAATAAAGGGTGGACTTGACTTTGATTTGTTGGCAGGCGCTTTTGGTTTTAAAACTTTTCATGCAAAAGATGGTGAAACTTTAAAAAAAGCTTTAGTTGAAGGAAAGAACAATGAAAAGAGTACTTTGACCATTGTGGCCCTTACCCAAGATGAGCAGGTTCTTCAATTGTTCCTCCTGGGAAAGGATTAGAAGACGCAATATATAAATAGAAATATTGAGAAAAAGACGGTCAATTTTGACCGTCTTACTTTTTTTTGATGTTTATAAAATGTCTCAGAGGGTATCAATTCCAAGGAATGAGCGTTTTGAATACTGAAATAATTACTTTTTTAAGAGAGGAGGGGTGCAATCTTGAAACGAAAACATATAGAAGACTATGAAATGGAAAAATATCTTTTCCATAAGGGTGAGTCTTACAAGAGTTATGAATTTTTTGGAGCGCATCTCCAAGAAGACGGCAGTTGTTCATTTTCAGTATGGGCACCCAATGCAAAATCCGTCAGAATCGTAGGAGACTTCAATGAATGGAACGGTCTTGGCTATGACATGGTCAAAATCGGAGACAATGGTATTTACAACTTGATTTTAGAAGAGGCCAAATTAGGAGACCTTTATAAATATGAAATTATACCTCAAAAAGGAAAGCATCTGTTTAAAGCAGATCCCTATGCCTTCTCTGCTGAACTTAGACCAGGCACCGCATCAAAAATAAGTTCTTACAACGGCTATGAGTGGCAAGATAAGGATTGGATGAAAAACAGAAAGAAGACGAAACCTTATCGAAAACCGATTCACATTTATGAAATGCATCTGGGGTCGTGGATGCTAAGGCCAGATGGCTCATTTCATGAATATGATGAACTGAAGCCTTTACTAATTCCTTATTTGAAAGAGAACGGATACACTCATGTTGAGTTTATGCCTGTAATGGAACATCCTTTTGATGGCTCTTGGGGCTATCAAACCACAGGCTTTTTCGCCGTCACCAGCAGATATGGAACCCCACAGCAATTTAAGGCTCTGATTGATGCCTGTCATTTGGAAGGCATTGGAGTGATTTTGGACTGGGTACCCTGCCATTTTTGCAGAGATGCCCATGGATTAAGTTACTTCGACGGTACTTTTTGTTATGAATCAGCTTATCCCAACGTTGCTATCAACCATCAGTGGGGCACTAATAACTTTGATTTTTCAAGAAAAGAAGTATGGAGTTTCCTGATATCTAACGCAATGTTTTGGCTAGAGCAATATCATGTGGATGGCATTCGAGTAGATGCAGTAGCCTTTATGATTTATTCAGACTACGGCAGACCTGGGGCTAATGGCGTGACGGGTTACAAGAGCAATCCTTTCGCAGTGGAATTTTTACATAAGATGAGTGAAGTGGTCTTTGGTGAATTTCCTAATGTACTCATGGTTGCAGAAGAATCTTCTGCGTGGCCGAAAGTAACCCACCCAGTCTATGAAGGTGGTCTAGGCTTTAACTACAAATGGAATATGGGGTGGATGAATGATACCCTTAAATATTTTTCTATGGATTATGGAGAACGAAAAAATGCACACAATTTACTGACATTTTCAATGATGTACGCCTTTTCTGAAAACTTTATTTTGCCTTTCTCTCATGATGAGGTGGTTCATGGTAAAAAATCTTTAATTGGCAGAATGCCAGGGGATTATTGGCAGAAATTTGCTAATTTAAGACTGCTTCTGGGTTACTATATGACTCATCCTGGTAAAAAACTGAGTTTTATGGGAACAGAACTGGGCCATTTCATTGAGTGGAATTATAAACGAGAGCTAGACTGGTTTTTAAAGACATATGAAATGCATGAGAAATTTTCTGAGTTTTCAAAAGCAATCAACCATCTTTACTTGGAGTCGCCTGCCCTTTATGAAGTAGATGATTCTTTCAAAGGCTTCCAATGGATTGATTGTGACAATCGGGAGCAAAGCGTATTGCTGTTTGAACGCAAGGGCCGTAAGCGGATTGATGATTTAATCATCGCTTTGAATTTTAGTCCTGTGACTTACGAGCACTACCAGATCGGTGTTAAGGACCAAACGGAGTTGTTTGAACGGTTCAATTCAGATGCTGTTGAATATGGCGGTGCTGGCGTGGTTCAGACTGAAGCCTTAATGCCTATAAAAAAATCGTGGCAGCAGAGAAAATACAGCGTTGCCATTAAACTTCCTGCACTGTCCATTGTTATACTCAGTAAAAATAGAAAGGGTGATGAGCTTGGCTAATAAAAAACAGGAAATGATAGCCATGATTTTAGCAGGGGGACAGGGGTCTCGCCTAAGAGAAATTACCGACTGTATTGCAAAACCTGCAGTACCATTTGGGGGGAAATATAGGATTATCGACTATACCCTCAGTAATTGCTCAAATTCCAATATTTCAGCCGTGGGGATATTAACTCAGTATCAGCCACTTGAACTTAATACACATATTGGAATAGGCAGCTCTTGGGACTTAGATAAAAACGAGGGCGGTGTTAAGATATTACAGCCATATTTTGATAAAGAGGGTGGTAAGTTTTATCAAGGTACTGCCAATGCAATTTATGAAAATATGAATTATATTGAATCTTATGACCCAGAGTATGTACTCATTCTTTCGGGTGATCATATTTATAAAATGGATTACAGTAAAATGCTTAATGTTCATAAGGAAAAAAAATGCAGATCTTACGATTGCTGTTATAGAAGTTCCAATGGAAGAAGCCTCACGCTTTGGGCTTCTCTCTGCCGACGAAGATGACAATATTTTTGATTTCCATGAGAAGCCAGAAAACCCCACTACCAACCTAGCGTCAATGGGGATTTATATCTTCAACTGGCCCGTTTTAAGAGAGCGGCTTATACAGGAAAATGCCAACGAAGAAACCAGTCATGATTTTGGAAAAGATATCATTCCTAAGATGGTAATGGATCAGTCTCGTGTCTACGCTTATCGCTTCAGTGGCTATTGGAAAGATGTCGGTACAGTTGAAAGCCTTTGGGAAGCCAACATGGACTTAATCAATTTAGATTATGCCATTAAAATGCATGACAAAAGTTGGCGTAACTACAGCGTCAACACCGTCAGTCCACCACACTACATCAGCCCTACTGCTAGTGTTGAGTTGTCGTTGGTCAATGAAGGTTGTCTGATCAAAGGGAATCTTAAGTACTGCGTCATCAGTACAGATGTTTATGTGGGGGAAAATTCGAAAATTAGACATTCTGTCATTATGCCAGATGTCATTATTGAAGACGATTGTTTGATAGAATATGCTATCGTCATTAGCGGCATTAGAGTACCGAAGGGGACTCACATTATTGGAACGAAGGACCTGATTGCCGTATATGCAGGTGAACAAGGAGGCGACAGCGATGAATGATGTCATGGGACTTATCAATTTAAGCGAAGCAGAAGATAACATTAAAGATTTAACCCTTACAAGATCCTTATCATCTATTCATATCCTAGGCAGATATAGAGTTATTGATTTTACCCTCTCCAATATGGTTAACGCAGGCATAACCAATGTGGCAATCTTCAATCATGCCAAAGGTCATTCTCTAATGATGCACCTCGGCAGTGGTAAAAGCTGGGGCTTAGACAGAAAACGTGACGGATTGTTTGTCTTCTATCCAGATCAAAATCCCGATGACAATAACCGAAGAGCAGGCGATCTTGACTATTTTAAAAACCACGTGGACTATTTGAAAAACTCCACTCAAATGTACGTTATTTTGTCTCGAAGCTATATGATTTGCAACATAGATTATAAAAAAATGGTTAAAGAACATAAAAAATCTGGTGCGGATATTACCATCGCTTATAAGAAAATGGAAAACTCCGTGGGCCGATTTATGGGCTGTGACACTCTGGAAATTGACAGCAATGACTGTATTACTGGGATTGGAAAAAATTTAGGAAAAGAAAAATACTATAACATTTCAATGGAAATGTATGTTCTCAAAAGAGAACTTCTCATTAAAATTATTGAAGATGCCATCCAAAAAGGTGACTCAAGATTTTTAAAAGAAGCTGTAATGAACCGCATTGGAAGTTATGATGTGAAGGGATGGGGCTTTGGAGGGTATTTGAGCTGTATCAACAGCACATCGAATTATTTCATCACCAACATGGAAATGCTCAATGAAAACAGATGGTATGAGCTGTTTAATGCCCATGGAAAAATATTTACAAAGGTCATGGATGCGGCGTCCACCTATTATTCAGAAGATAGTTTTGTTTCTAACTCAATGATTGCCAATGGCTGTATTATTGAAGGCACAGTGGAGAATTCCATTATCTGCCGTGATGTGCACATTAAAAAGGGTGCAATCATACGCAACTCCATTGTATTTCCAAATGTGACAATCAACGAAACCACCAACCTTAGTTATGTTATTTTAGACAAAAACGTCGTCATCAATTCCAACAAAATGCTATTTGGCGATCGACAGAATCCATTTGTCATTAAGAAGAACATGATCTTATAGCCTGTGAATGAGAGAGGATGAATGAGAATGAACGTGTTATTTGTAGCTGCAGAAGCGGTACCGTTTAGCAAGACCGGAGGATTAGGCGACGTAGCTTTTGCCCTTCCTAAAGCCCTTAGAAAAGAAAATGTAGAAACAAGGGTAATGATTCCAAAAGACTTTCATTTACCAATGGAATTGGCCTCAAAGGAGAAAAAACTTTACGAAACCCATTTTAAACTAGGCTGGCGCCAAGTGTATCTTGGGATAAGTGAATTAGAACACGATGGCGTTCATTATTACTTTATAGACAATGAGCAATATTTTAAAAGAGGAAATCTTTATGGCTATGAAGACGACTACGAACGCTTTGCGTATTTCAGCCAAGCGGTTTTAGAAGCCATTCGCTATATCGATTTTAAACCAGATATTATTCATATGAATGATTGGCATACCGCTATGATTCCTATGCTGATTAAAAGAAAATTCTATGATGATGAACAGCTAAAGGACATTAAAACAGTCTTTACAATCCATAATCTAAAATATCAAGGAATATTCCACCCAGAAATACTGGACGATCTTTTTGGCATGAACTTGGATACCTACAATGACGGGTCCATTGCTTATAAAGACCGAATTAACTTTATGAAGGCGGGCATTAACTACGCCGATAAGGTGACGACAGTGAGTAAAACCTATGCTGGAGAAATTTTGGATAGTTTTTACGGAGAAAATTTAGAATGGGAACTCAGTCAAATTAACCATAAGCTCTCTGGTATTACTAATGGCATAGATACAGAATTTTATGATCCGGGAACGGATCCAAGCCTATTTAGAAATTACAATGCCCAAACATTAGAAAGAAAGCTAGAAAATAAATTGAAACTTCAAGAATTGTTAGGGTTGAAAGTCAATCCGGATATTCCTCTCATTGCCATCGTTTCAAGGCTGGTAGATATGAAGGGTCTGGATTTAATGGAGCATGTTATTCAAGAGTTCTTTGACCAAGACATTCAAATGGTTGTTCTGGGAAAAGGTGATAGCCACTACGAAAACATGTTCAAGTACTATGCACAAAGATACCCTGATCGCATGCGGGTGGTAGTAGAATTCAATCACGGTTTGGCACAAAAAATGTATGGCGCAGCAGATATTTTCTTAATGCCTTCAAAAATTGAGCCTTGCGGTATAGGTCAAATGGTAGCCCTCAGATACGGTGCAATACCAGTGGTTAGAGAAACTGGAGGACTTAGGGATACAGTTGTTCCTTACAATGAATTCACAGGAGAGGGCAATGGATTTACCTTTAGCAACTACAACGCTCATGAAATGCTATTCAAAGTCAAGGAAGCGATTGAGTTTTACAAGCAAAAGAATATTTGGAATAAAATTATGTATCAAGCTATGACGTCTGACAACAGTTGGAAAAAACATGCGGATGAATATATCGAACTCTACCAGTCCCTATTATAGGCAGGTGATTATATGGATTTAACAAGAAAGCAATTCCTCAGTGACTATCTTAAAAGATTAAAATCCGAAAGTGCCAAAGCGGTTGAAGATACTTCAACGTGGGATCGGTATCATGCCCTTGGAAGCCTTACTAAAGAATATTTGACCGATGACTGGGTCAATACTATTAAAGAGTATACCAATCGAGATTGTAAACAAGTCTTCTATTTTTCTATGGAATTTTTAACAGGTAGATTTTTAATGAGCAACCTAAACGCCCTAGGGATTCGAGAAGTTGTTGAAGAAGTATTCGGCGAGTTGGGTTTTGATTTAGAAGATATTGAAAATATTGAAAAGGACCAAGGTCTTGGCAATGGTGGCTTAGGAAGACTTGCCGCATGCTTCATGGACTCTTTGTCATGTTTGGCGCTTCCAGGCCATGGGGTTGGTATCCGCTATAATTACGGTTTGTTTGAACAAAGAATCGTCAATGGGTATCAGGTTGAATACCCTGACCGCTGGCTTGAAAACCGTAATGTTTGGGAAGTGAAAAAGCCAGATAAAGCCGTGGAGGTTAAGTTTGGCGGCTATGTTAGACAAGATACGGTAAACGGCAGGGTTGTCTATATTTTAGAAAACTGTGAGTCTGTTTTGGCAGTGCCTTACGACACGCCAATTCCAGGATACAGAAATGGTATTGTAAATACCCTGAGACTGTATAGCGCTGAAACCATGAACCGTGAATTCGACTTTATGAATTTTAACAGAGGGGACTATTCTAGAGCTTTTGAGCAAAAACATAATGTTGAAGCTATTTCCCAAGTTCTTTACCCAAATGATTCCTACGATGAAGGAAAACTTCTGAGACTTAAGCAAGAGTATTTCTTTGTTTCGGCAGGTATTCAGGGCATTATTAATTCTCATAAAAAGCGAAACAGAAGCATATATGACTTGGACAAATATGTATCGATCCATATTAATGATACTCACCCAGCCCTTGCAATTCCTGAATTGATGAGAATTCTCATGGATATTGAAGAGTTGACTTGGGACGATGCTTGGAAAATTACGACCAACGTGGTCAGTTACACCAATCACACCATTCTTCATGAAGCCATGGAAAAGTGGCCAGTGGATATGTTTAACAGCCTACTCCCTAGAATATTCATGATTGTAAATGAAATCAATGAACGATTCTGTCACGATTTATGGGTTAAAAAATATGAAGGCAATCTGCAAAAAATCTCTGAAATGGCTATTATCTCAAATGGAATGGTACATATGGCAAACCTTTGTGTGGTAGGCAGTCATAGTGTCAATGGGGTTGCAAAGCTCCACAGCGACATTTTGAAAAACAGAGAGATGAAAGATTTATACGACTTTTTCCCTCAAAAGTTCAACAACAAAACCAATGGTATTACCCACAGACGATGGCTTATGTACAGCAATCCGAAGCTGACGAATCTGATTACGGAAACCATTGGAGACAGTTGGATTAGGAAGCCAATTGAACTCGAAAAACTTTTAGAACATAGAGATGACAAGGCTTTTCTCGATGAGCTTATGGCAGTAAAACTGGCCAATAAAGAACGACTGGCTAAAGTTATACTTCAGAGAAATGGGATCATTGTCAATCCTAAGTCCATATTTGATATTCAGGTTAAAAGGCTTCATGAATATAAACGCCAGACACTGAATGTTCTTCATATTATGCACTTATACAACCAACTTGTTGAGAATCCAGATTTGGATGTGGCACCGAGAACCTTTATCTTTGGCGCTAAGGCAGCGCCAGGGTATTACATTGCCAAACAAATGATTAAACTCATCAATTCGGTGGCCGATGTGGTCAATAATGACAAGCGTGTCAATGACAAGCTGAAGGTTGTATTTATGGAAAACTACGGAGTCTCGCTGGCGGAACTTCTCATGCCTGCTGCAGACGTAAGTGAGCAGATTTCAACGACCACAAAAGAAGCTTCGGGCACTGGCAATATGAAATTTATGATGAATGGCGCCGTGACCATTGCAACTCTAGATGGTGCAAATGTTGAAATTTTAGAGCAAGTTGGCAATGACAATATCTTTATTTTTGGACTTAAAGAACAGGAAGTTTATAATTTTTATGCCAATAGAAATTACAACGCATATGAGTTCTATCAAAAGGATCCTCGAATCCAACTGGTGGTTAATCAACTGAATAATGGACATTTTAACGTTATGGACGGTGAGTTTTCTATTATTCAAGATTCATTAATCAGGCATGGAGATGAGTACTTTGTTTTAAAAGATTTTGACTCTTATGCAGCAGCTCAAAAGCGACTTGGGGAAGCTTATAAAGACAAGTATTTATGGGCGGAAATGTCGTTGGTTAACATTGCCAAGTCAGGCGTGTTCTCCAGTGATAATACCATTAGTCAATATGCAAAGGATATATGGCACATTAAGAGCGTGAGGTAGGTGATAGCCATGAATAAGATTATAGCCAGTTCAAAGGCATTAGCCCATAAAGACTATGGGGCTGTATACTTTAGCGAACACACCACTTTTAGAGTATGGAGTCCAAGTTCCTTTGCTATAAAGCTGGCTATTTATGAAGAATGGAATGATTTTTATCGTCAGGAATATGACATGGACCCTGTCGGAGATGGCAGCTGGTTTTTGGATTTGCTAGGTAATTATGAAGGCAAGTATTATAATTTTTTAGTCACAATGGAAGAGGGGAGTCCAACGCTAGAAGTGTTGGACCCTTATGCTAAAGCCAGTGGACCCAATGCTCGAAAGGCAATGATTGTAGATCTTTCTAAGACAGATCCAGAAGGTTTTAGGGACTTTCCTGAGTTGCCTCTCATCCATCCTATGAAATCAATTATTTATGAACTCCATGTCAGAGATTTTACAATCAATAGCAATTCAGGGGTAGAGAAGGCAGGCAAGTACCTTGGACTGACAGAGACAGGAACAACCTTCAAAGGGTTAAAGACGGGGTTGGATCATTTGGAAGAACTGGGAATTACCCATGTCCACATTATGCCTATTTCTGACTTTGTCACGGTAGATGAGCTAAACCCTGTGGAGTACAATTGGGGATATGACCCTATTCAGTTTAATGTACCTGAGGGTTCTTATGCCACAGACCCTACAGGCGCAGAGCGGATCACTCAGTTAAAGCAGATGATTCACAAAATGCATGAAAAGGGACTTCGTGTCGTTCTGGATGTGGTTTATAACCATACATACTATACAGAGGCTTCCAATTTTAATAGGCTGGCTCCGTTCTATTACTATAGAACCAGAGGGGGTCGGTTTACAGATGGATCGGGCTGTGGGAACGAGATTAATTTTAGCAAACCCATGGCGCAAAAATTCCTATTGGAATCATTGAAATTTTGGATGGACGAATACCGTGTAGATGGCTTCCGATTTGACTTGATGGGTCTTTATGATCAAGAAACCGTGGACATGATTTGTAAAGAACTGAGAAAGACCAATCCAACATTTTTGCTGTATGGCGAACCATGGGTAGGAGGACATTCAGGTCTTCAAACCAAAAAAATGTTTACGAAGGGCTCTCAGCGAGGTAAGTACATTGCTGTTTTCAACGACGATTTTAGAGATGCAGTCAAAGGTGACAATGATGGTTATAGCAAGGGTTTAGTATCTGGCAATGGCATGCTGATTAATCAAATTAAGCGAGGTATTGCAGGAGAAATTGCCTATAACAAACAGTTGATTGGCTATGCGGATGAGCCTATTGAAGTGGTCAACTATATTTGCGCCCATGACAATCTGATATTGAGAGATAAAATTGAAAAAATTAGCGAAGGTAGCAGTGAAGAATGTCAACTTCGAACGAACCGCTTGGCATTTACCTTAATGCTCATGTCTTTTGGGACACCTTTTATTCATGAAGGAACAGAATTTTACAGGACAAAATTCCATGAGGAAAACTCTTTTAGATCGCCAGATCATGTGAATCAAGTAGATTGGGCATATAAAGAGCGATACTTCGAATTTTATAAGTACATTGAAGCCCTCATCGATTTTAGACAACGAACAGGTATCTTTAATCAAACGGCAGAAGAAATTCGTAAAAATTTGAAGTTCCAAAATATTGATGGTCTTGGGTACAGTATTCTTCATGAAAAAAATACCTACTGTTTCTACCATAATTTTTGTGATGTGCCTGCAAAACGCCAGATTCCAAAAAATGCAACGGTTTACTTCCTCAATAACACTTACGATCAAAAAGGTATTATCTATGCCCAAAGAGCTATGGTGGATGTGGAGGGTAAGTCTTCTTTGATTTTCAGTATTCAAGGAAGCTGTGAGAAAGCGACTGAAGAAACGGAGTAGATAGTTCCAATGAGACGGTTATAGCTTCTGGAATTGTCCCAAAATAAAGAAGAGCAATTTCAAAGCCGATTTAACAGGGCTTTTGAAATTGCTCTTTTGCATGTTAGTGATTATTGTTGTCCTCTTAAATAGTCTTCCATGTCGAAGGTGTTTAATAAGTCACTGTATTTTACGTAGCAGACAATGTCATACTGCTGTTCATCGCTGTAACTACCTTTTTTTAAAGTAACCATTAAATAGTTAGGATCGAGGAGAACGTTGCTGTCGTTTAAGAGAATTTCTTTAGTGGTTTTAAAATCTAATTTTTGAGTTTCTACAATATCTTTTAACACTAAAGCTTTGATCTCATTCATATAAGTATCATAATTGTCTTTGAAAATGGTCTTTAAATTAATGCGATCGCCAGTGGTTGAGTCAAAAATCATGCTGATGTTGTCGTAGAGATTGGTACTGTTTTCCTGATTGTAAGACACCCCGCTGAGCTGTAAGCTGAAATAATGGTCATTTGCGAAGTCTATGATATAGCTCAGATGATAATTGGTATTTTCAGTTTCTTCCCACTTTACATTTTCTTTAATTTGACCTACAGCAGAGGAAATTTCATTAGCAATTTTTTCTTCTGCAGTGGTGCCAAAGCCTGAGAAGATGGGCGTGATTTCAAAATAATTGGCATTCTTAGCGACCTTGTTAGAATTAACAGATTTTTCAGAGTCAAATCCAAATTTTTTGTAGTTGATGACCAAATCCGCAAATTCAGAAGTGAGTTGACCGTCGTTATCATCTGAAAGCTTTAGGAAGGCTTTTCCTAATTTGCCAATGTGATAATCTGGATATTTATCGTTGTTTTCCCTAGTAGCGGTTACAAAGTTCTCGGCAAGGGTTTTCTTCTCAAAATCGAAAGGTGAGCTGCCATCTGTTCCCGTAAAATAAAGATTAAGGGCATAGGACAGCATAGACTGAGCCGATTCGTAGAGGGTTAAGTCCTTAGCGCCTTTATAAGTATCTTCCATAGCAGCAGCATACTGGGCAGTGGCACTGTAGTCTAAACCTTGAAGGTCACTTGCCATCCGACCAGTAGTGAAAAGACCTGAGACGTTTTGATAAAATGTTTTTACCTCTTTTGACAAGTTTGGAAGCTCGGATATTTTCTTATAATCCACAACAGGTCCCATGTATTCCCCGTAGGCATCAATTTTCATATAACTGTTTTGAAGGCGTATAAATTTGTCCTTAATTTCTTGGTCAGTTACTGTGGCGATTAAATCTTCGTTCCAATTATTTTGGAAGTGTTCACCAAAGATTTTGTAAAAACGGTCAGACATTTCTGTGCTGGCATAGAGCATTTCTCCTGCCATTTCTGAACTTTTGCTGTCAGCGTATTTTACATAGATGAGAACGGCGCTGTCTGCATCTTCAGTTGTTGTTTTTTCCAAACCATCTTTAATAGTCTTTGCAATGGTTTCTACATCGGCTTTAGAATGGGTTAGCTTTTTCACCTCTTCAGAAAGGGTGCCGTGGGTATCTTTTAGGACCACGGTTTGAGCAGGGGATTTTTCGCCATGGGGGTTGCATGCCGTTAGGCTGAAGGTCATAATAACTACAAGCCCCAAAAGGGCAATTTTTTGAAATTCATTTTGATTCACTCCTCAAATATCACAAAAAAATATTTATTTGCTACTTTATTATCCCAAAACAAACTGATAATATGAAGTTACATACAAAATATTTTTACGTTGAAAAAAATTATGCGTGGCAGTATAGAAAATACTGGGTCAGTATTAATCAATACTGGGTCAGTATTAATCAATAGTGTGCGCTCTGTAAGCTAGGAGGCTGAATATGGCTAATGTGTTAGAACGCGGTAATGTTAATTCAAAAGATCAGTGGGACATTGATGTAATGTTTCCAACAAAGACTCAATTAGAAGCAGAATTTATAAAAATTGACACTTTAATTGATAAACTCCAAGTGTTTAAGGGTCAATTGATGCAAATCCCTGAGAATCTTTATAATGCTTTAACCACTCAACTTGAAATTGCTCGTATTTTAGAAAATGTGTCCACTTACGCTAAAATGAAATTAGACGAAGATACGAGAATTTCAGATCATCAAGGAATGCACTCTAGAGTGGAGTCCATTGGAGTTAAGATTCAGGAAGCATTCTCATTCATTATACCTGAAATTTTAGCTTCTGACGAAAAAATTGTAATGGACTATATGTCTAAGAACGATGGCTTAGCAGGCTACAGCCAAATGATTGACGATATTCTCAGAAGAAAACCCCATACTCTCAGCAGCAATGAAGAGCAAATCCTTGCAATGGCAGGAGATTTGGCCAGCACATCTTACAACGCTTTTGAAATGCTCAATGCAGCAGATTTGAAATTCCCTTTTATCAACAACGAAAAAGGTGAAGCTTTCCAACTGACACACGGTAATTTTATACCAACAATGGAAAGCAAAGACCGTGAAGTCAGAAAGAATGCTTACGAGGCGTTCTATAGTGTTTATGACAATCACATCAATACCATGGGCGCTCTTTTACAGTCGGAAGTTAAAAAGAACAGCTTCTTTGCCAGAGCAAAACATTTTGAAACAGCAAGGCATGCGGCTCTTTTTGAAAATAATGTACCTGTCTCTGTCTACGATCAGCTTATTGAAGCAGTTAATAAAAATCTACCCGCTATGCACAAATACATGGGTATTCGTAAACGCATGCTAGGCGTTGATAACCTTAAAATGTATGACATTTACGTGCCAATTATTCAATCCGTTGATATGAGATTTAGTTACGAAGAGGCGCAAAAGCTTGTTCTTGAAAGCTTAGCACCCCTCGGAGAAGACTATGTTGAAACTGTAAAAAGTGCCTATGAGTCTCATTGGATTGACGTATATGAAAATACAGGCAAAAGAAGTGGCGCCTATTCTTGGGGAACGTACGACTCAAAACCATACATTCTTTTGAATTACCATGACAATATTGACAACATGTTTACGTTGACACATGAAATGGGTCACTCTATGCACAGTCACTTAACCAGAAAGAACCAACCTTATGTCTATGGCAATTACTCAATTTTCTTGGCAGAGGTAGCATCTACAACCAATGAAGCACTTCTCAACCACTATTTGCTGGAAAATGTAAAGGGCAAAGAAGAAAAGCTCTTACTCCTCAACCATTACCTTGAACAATTTAGAGGTACTGTATTTAGACAGACTATGTTCGCAGAATTTGAACGGGATATTCATCAAATGGTGGAAACTGGCGGTGCTATTACGGCAGAAGTCCTTAAATCTCACTATAGAAAGCTCAATGAGAAGTACTATGGTCCAGATATGGAAATTG
The DNA here is from genome assembly GCA_963677505.2 of uncultured Acidaminobacter sp. Classification (GTDB taxonomy): domain Bacteria; phylum Bacillota; class Clostridia; order Peptostreptococcales; family Acidaminobacteraceae; genus JBGSUZ01. The sequence goes on along the minus strand of CAXXWB010000030.1, from coordinate 23,203 downwards.
ATGATACCATCGCCATTGAGTGGGCTAGAATTCCTCATTTCTACTACAATTTCTACGTCTTCCAATATGCAACTGGCTTCTCTGCGGCGGTTGCTTTATCCGAAGCAATAATCAAGGAAGGGAAACCGGCAGTTGACCGCTACTTGAGTTTCTTATCGGCTGGGAATCACAAGTACCCTGTAGATATTCTTAAAGCAGCTGGAGCCGATATGGCATCTGGACAGCCGGTTGAGGCTTGCCTTGCCTTATTTAGCAAATTAGTAGATGAATTTGACGAGTTATTGAAATAAGTTGTAAAATTGAACTTGCAAGGGTTACGAGCCTGTGATACAATCCATTGGTAGTAACATTCAGACAAGTTCATAAGACAGTTCGTGATCCATCCTGTCTATAAATAAAACTAGGGCAATCAAAATACAAAATTGGGGGCTGCTTATGCCCCTTTTTATATGTGCGTTTTTTTGAGGGCTTTAGGGCCCTCTTTTTTTGTGTCTAAATTTAAGGAGAAAATATGAAGAAAATTGCAATTTCAACAACTTTGCCATTAGAAATACTCTTGAATACTGGGAGTCAAATCATTGACTTGAACAATAGATTTGTACTGTCACCAAAAGCTTCGGACTGGCTTCAACAAGCTGAAAGAAAGGGCTTTCCTAAAAGTCTTTGTGCATGGATTAAAGGGCTTCACGGTGCTTGCTTAGCAGAACAGCCTGATCTTTTCATTGCCGTTACTGAAGGAGATTGTTCCAATACAAAAGGTCTGAATACCATTTTGGAGCATAGTGGCATTAAGGTACAAACCTTTGGCTATCCTCAGGAAAACAGTCTTGAAAATGTAGAAAAAGCTCTTAAAAATTTTGCAGAGGACTTGGAAGTGCCTTGGGAAGAGGTGCTAAAGACATGGGAAATACTCAAGCCTATTCGTCAATTAGGAGTAGATTTGGACCGATTAACCTATGAGACCAATCAAGTCAGTGGTTTTGAAAATCACCTTTGGCTCGTAAGCTTCAGTGACTTTGACGGTGAACTTGAAGATTTTGAAAAACGGTTGAGGGCATTTTTAGAAGAGGCCAGAGACAGAGAACCTATGAAACAGCCAATTCGATTAGGTTATGTAGGGGTGCCACCAATGACTTCAGATCTTTATGGGTTTACAGAAGCCTTTGGCGCACGCGTTGTCTTCAATGAAGTACAAAGGCAATTTGCTATGCCACACAGTCTTGAAGTAGAAAGCATTGTCCATCAGTATCAGGCCTATACCTATCCTTACGCTCTAAAAATGAGGCTGGAAGATATAGAGAAAGCAATTGAAGAGAGACAATTGGACGGCATTATCCACTACACCCAAGCTTTTTGCCACCGCGCTCTAGACGATATGATTCTAAAAGATGTGCTCAAGTGTCCCATTCTCACAATTGAGGGTGACCAAGCTACTGAGCTGGACGGCAGAACTAAGCTAAGGCTAGAAGCCTTTTTAGATCTCTTGAAGGAGGAAAAAGACATATGGGCATAATCGGATTGGATTTAGGCAGCAGACAGGTAAAAATGGCCTATATGGTAGATGGGAAAATAGTGAAAAGAGAGTCGTGGCATACGGCTCAGTTTTATAGAAGATTTTGCAGACCTGGAAAAGATGGAAAAGGTTTAGGATTAACATTGGAAGAATTGGGAATTGAATCTGCTGATCTTATGATTTCAACAGGCTATGGCAGGAATAATACCAATCTCAATGGATTTACTCCCATTAATGAAATTAAGGCTCATGGTATTGGGGCTCAATATCAAACAGGTGAGAAAAACTTTGTTCTTTTAGATGTAGGCGGTCAAGACGTAAAGGTAATGCGAATAAAATCTGGACAATTAGTTGAAATGAATCTTAACGACAAATGTGCAGCATCTTGTGGGCGCTTCTTAGAGCAAATGGCAGAAGTATTGGATATCAGCCTACTTGAATTGACAAAATATTATGATGAGCCAGTGTCCCTTTCTTCTACATGTGCCGTTTTTTGTGAGTCAGAACTGATTGGGAAAATGGCAGAGGGATATGAAACAAAAGCTTTGGCGGCAGGGGTCAATCGTTCGTTGTATAAGCGGCTAGAGCCTATGCTCTCTGGCTTTGAAGATCGACAACTCTTTTTGTCAGGAGGGGTTGCCAATAGTCCAGCCCTTCACCATTTTTTAAAAGATATTTACCAAAATGTTGAGGCGGTATCAGATCCTATTTACAACGGCGCCATTGGCTGTTGTGAGTATGGCAGGCTTATTTTGGAAAAGAGAGAAAAATAATAGACTTAAAAAAGAGAGAAGAATAATAGACTTAAAATAGGAAAAAAGGGAGAAAACTATGTATACCATACAAGCAGAAAATCATTTTGATAGCGCTCATTTTTTAAAAGGATATGAAGGGGCATGTGCCAATCTTCATGGACACAGATGGATTGTTCAAGCCACGCAGGCAAGTGAAACTCTAATTGAAGAAGGTCCAAAGCGAGGCATGGTTTCGGATTTTGGAGACCTAAAATCTGCTTTGAGTGCTTTGGTTGACCCTTTAGACCATAAATTGATTTATGAAAAGGGCACGCTAAGTGAAGGGTTTTTAAATGCTATGAGAGGTGAGAACTTCCAATTTGTTGAGATTCCAGTCAGACCTACTGCAGAAGCTATGGCGAAGTGGTTTTTTGACCAGTTGGACTCGGCGGTGGAAGGGCTTTACGAAGTCAGAGTCTTTGAAACCCCTACCAATGTAGGCACATACAGGAGGTAGGGCATGCGTTTAGCAGAATCATTTGTCAGTATCAATGGTGAGGGCCTTTATGTCGGCTATTTGGCACACTTTATTCGACTCTCAGGCTGTATCTTAAGGTGCAGTTACTGTGACACCGCATGGGCACAAGAGAAAGCAGTTGGGGAAGAAACACGGGTTTCTGAAATTCTTGAGCTTTTAAAACAATCTCCTGCCGCCCATGTGACATTAACAGGAGGGGAGCCTTTAGCTTCAAATGGCGTAGAGGATTTAATCAAAGGGATACTGGAAGAGACAAATATGGTACTGGAAATTGAAACTTCTGGGGCCGTGGATTTGGAGCCATATATTGAAGCTTTCGGTCACGAACCCCGTTTACATTTTACGGTGGACTATAAATTGCCAAGTTCTCTCATGACGGAAAAGATGGTAAAGAAAAACTATGCCTGTCTCAGAAAAGGAGATGTGGTTAAGTATGTCATCGGCACAGAAGAGGATTTAGTCTCAGCTTTGAATCATTTAAAGACTTGGGAAAATGAAGCGACACCTATTTTTAGTCCCATTTTTGGAAAAATTGAAGCCAATCGATTGGTAGAAGCTGTTAAAGACAATCGTTTGGCAAAGGTGAGAGTACAACTACAGTTACACAAATACATTTGGGATCCAAATCTTCAGGGGGTATAAAAATGGAAAATACAATTAACAAAACAGCTTGTATGGTTCTTTTTAGCGGAGGTCAAGACAGCACCACCTGTTTACTGTCAGCCATAAAAGAGTACAAAGAAGTTATTGCTGTCAGTGTAAACTATGGTCAGCGACATGCCCAAGAATTAGACTGTGCAAAAGCGATTGCCAAGGAACTTGGGGTAGAACATCATATTTTAGATATGAGTTTATTGGGTCAATTAGCCCCAAATGCCCTTACAAGAACGGATATGGTAGTGGACGAAACTAAAGAAGAAGGGGCTCTTCCGAATACCTTTGTAGATGGGAGAAACATGCTCTTTTTATCCTTTGTAGCGGTAATGGCCAAGCAGAGAGGTATTTCAAAAATTATTACTGGGGTTTCCCAAAGTGACTTCTCGGGCTATCCTGATTGCAGAGATGTTTTTATAAAGTCTTTAAATGTAACGTTGAACCTTTCTATGGATTATGAATTTATCATTGATACCCCATTAATGTGGCTGAACAAGGCTGAAACTTGGCAGATGGCAGACGAACTGGGACGCTTAGATTATATTCGCCATAAGACATTGACTTGTTACAATGGTGTCGTTGGCGATGGCTGTGGGAATTGTCCTGCATGTCATTTAAGAAAAAAGGGTCTGGACCAGTACTTAGAGCGTCAAAAAAAATAGTCAGACGTTAAGGTTTGTAAGAATAGTGAATCAATTGAAGCAGTTGGGGTATCCAGTAAATGGAGCTCCAACTTTTTTTATTGGCGTCCTAGCGCTGTGAATGTTTTTTGCCGAGAGCTTAAAGCCCATAATACATATTTCGAAATTATTCGGAGATTGATTTAATAATTTGATTGACGGAATAAGATGAAGGGTTTACATTAAAATTGGAGGTGATAACTTGAGCAAGCAAATTTATTCATTGGTACTCAGCGACCAAGTCATAGAGAAAGTAGACCGAGAAGCGGTAATTAAAGGGAGCAATAGGTCCCAAATTATCAATGACATGCTATGCCAGACATTTGGCATATGGACCCCAGATCTGAAAATGAACCGCGTAATGGATTTAATGTCTGAGACTCTTAGAGACATTGAAACGATGCAAATGGTCAGTGCGAGTCACGGAAACACCTTGCAGCTTAGAACCACCGTTGCATATAAATACAACCCTAAATTGAAATATGTTGTTGAAATGTCTGGAAAATCCCACCCCACAATGGCGGTTCTCAAAATTTACAGTCGAACCACATCGGAACTGTTCTTACAATCCTTGGTCATGTTCTTTGGCTATTTAAATGATTTTGAGGAACAGACTAAAGCCAGTATTAATTTTAGACAAGTGATTTCAGAAGGTTATGCCTTTGACGAAAAGCGGTTTGTTAAGGAAATTCAGTGTGACTGGACCACAAAGGATGTGGAGGCAGAAGCTATTGCTAGGTATTTGTCCAACTATATTTTATTTTTAGACGAATCCATTAAAATGTACTTTAATGCCTCTGGCAATTGGCAATTCATTGATCAACAGATGGGGGCGTTGTACAAGAAATATCTTTAGTAATATTTAAGAGAGGAGAATGACAATGAATGCAAACCAATGGACTCAGAATGCTATAAAATCAATTAATGGTGCATATGAATTGGCACAAATATCTGGCCATAGCGTCATTGATCAATCACATTTATTAACGTCTCTCATAGAAGACAGTAGCGGATTAATCTGTCAGCTCATCGAACGTCTCGGCGGCTCGCCTTCCAGTCTGAAAACGGAAATTGCCAATGAACTCTATAAAAAATCAAAAGTAACAGGGTCCCAACTATACCCTAGCCAAGACTTTAATCAAATCTTATCAACGGCTCAAAATGAAGCGGTCAAAATGGGAGATGCTTACTCAGGTGTAGAACACTTGATGTTAGGAATCTTGAAACATGGTAATAAGTCTACTTTAGAGTGTCTAGAACATCAGGGACTTAACGAGAAATCCTTTAGAAAAGTACTTGAAGAAGTTAGAGGTGGCAAGACCATACAAACCGATAGCCCAGAAGGCACTTATGATGCTCTTGGAAAATACGGACAAGATTTAGTACAACTATCAAGAGATAAGAAGTTGGACCCTGTTATCGGAAGAGATGAAGAAATTCGCCATACCATAAGAATTTTATCTCGGAAAACCAAAAACAATCCCGTTCTTATTGGGGAACCGGGCGTAGGGAAAACGGCTATTGTAGAAGGCTTAGCCCATCGGATTGTCCGTGGAGACGTACCTGATAATCTAAAGAATAAACGACTTTTCTCTCTGGACATGGGCGCTCTTGTTGCAGGTGCCAAGTACAGAGGGGAATTCGAAGAACGTCTAAAAGCCGTACTCGATGAAGTGAAGAAAAGTGATGGGGAAATCCTATTGTTTATAGATGAGCTCCATATGATTGTAGGCGCTGGGAAAACTGAAGGGGCAATGGATGCAGGCAATATGCTTAAACCGCTGTTAGCGAGAGGTGAGCTGAGATGTATCGGAGCAACCACTTTAGACGAATATAGAAAGTATATTGAAAAGGATTCAGCCCTAGAAAGAAGGTTCCAACCAGTTTTGGTAGATGAACCGAGCGTCGAAGATACAATCACTATTTTAAGAGGGCTGAAAGAACGCTATGAAATTTTCCACGGGGTCAGAATTACCGACCAAAGTATTATTCAAGCAGCGGTATTGTCTCATAGATACATTACCGACCGATTTATGCCAGACAAGGCCATTGACTTAGTCGATGAAGCTTGCGCCCTCATTAAGACAGAACTCCTATCTATGCCAACAGAGCTAGACGAAATCTCAAGAGAAATTATGACGTTAGAAATTGAAGTGGCAGCCATGTCCAACGAAAAAGATCAACAAACTGCCACCAGACGAAATACCTTACAAGGACAAGTTGCTGAGAAAAAAGAAATTTTAAGTGGACTGAAAGCCAAATGGGAAACAGAGAAACAAGGTCTGGACGCCATTAATAAAATCAAAGAAGAAATTGAATCGGTAAACAATGCAATAGAGAAAGCAGAACGAGAATACGACCTGAATAAGGCGGCTGAATTAAAATACGGTAAACTTCCAGAACTGGAAAAGAATCTAATGAGACTACAGGAAAATATCGATCAAAAACCAGAGGGTTCCTTGTTGAGAGAAACGGTTACCCCAGAAGAAATTGCAAAAATCGTCTCAAGGTGGACAGGCATTCCACTGTCTAAGCTCGTAGAAGGTGAACGTTCGAAATTACTGCATTTGGAAGATCAGCTTCACGAAAGAGTGATTGGGCAAGACGAGGCAGTGACTAAAGTCAGCGATGCTATTTTGCGTTCGAGAGCGGGCATCAAGGACCCAAGCAAACCGATTGGTTCCTTCTTATTCCTTGGACCGACTGGGGTTGGGAAAACTGAACTGGCAAAGGCTCTTGCGGAAGTTTTATTTGATAGTGAAGACAACCTGCTAAGAATTGACATGAGTGAATATATGGAAAGACATACGGTTTCCAGACTGATTGGAGCCCCTCCAGGCTATGTAGGTTATGAAGAGGGTGGACAATTAACGGAACTGGTAAGGCGTAAACCCTACAGTGTGGTCTTATTTGATGAAGTGGAGAAAGCCCATCCTGAAGTTTTCAATGTGCTTTTACAAGTCCTAGATGATGGCCGCATTACAGATGGTCAGGGTCGAACCATAGACTTTAAGAATACCATCATTATATTGACCTCCAATTTAGGTTCGGGTCTTATTTTAGAAGGCATTGATGAGGAAGGCAATCTTTCTGAGGCAGTTGAAGGAATGATAGACGGCCCTTCTTAAAAAACATTTTCGTCCAGAGTTTCTTAATCGCTTAGACGAAGTGGTCCTTTATAAACCTCTTCATGAAAGTCAGCTCCACGAAATCATTGGTCTTCTTATGAGAGATTTAGAAAAACGATTAGAAGAAAGACGAATTAAATTGACCCTTACCGAAGCAGCTAAGGACTTTATCATACGTCAGGCTTATGAACCTGCTTATGGTGCCAGACCTTTAAAAAGATACCTTCAAAAAACAGTTGAAACCATGTTGGCGAAAGCCATTATTGCAGGCGAAATTCAAGATGAAGACCACCTTGAAATCGGCTACCAGAATGAACAGCTTCATCTATCAAAAATGTAATTTTTTTGAATGGCATTTCAAGGGTAGGTTTAGTATAATAATGGATGGGCCTAATTGACCTAATTGATTGGACAGTGACAGAAAAATAGGCCTTTCCATGGAGGCGAAAAATGAAAAAAAAATTGACGAAAGCCGATGCTTTGGAAGTGCTAAGGCGGTTAGAAGACATGTACCCTGACGCTAAGGCAGAACTAGACTTTAAGAACCCCTATGAGCTACTAGTGGCGACAGTTTTAAGTGCTCAGTGTACAGATGTACGGGTTAATATTGTCACAAAAGTACTTTTTTCAGAAAGCGGCCGATGTATACAAACTGAACGAAATGCCACTGGAAAAGCTTGAAGAAATCATAAAACCTTGTGGTCTATATAAATCAAAAGCAAAGAATTTAAAAGAGACAGCTTCAAAATTGATTAATAATTTTAATGGAGAAGTTCCAGGGTCTATTGAGGCCCTTGTCACCCTTCCGGGTGTGGGTCGAAAGACTGCCAATGTAGTGGTGAGCAATGCTTTTGGCATTCCCGCTATTGCAGTGGACACTCATGTATTTAGAGTTTCCAATCGATTGGGGTTGGTGCATGAGCCTGATGTGGAAAAAACTGAAGTTGCCTTAATGAAAGTAGTCCCAAAAGCCATGTGGACAAAAACACACCATAACATTATTTTTCATGGCAGAAGAGTTTGTAAAGCTAGAAAACCTGAATGTGAAAGTTGTCAATTAGCGGATCTTTGTCTAACAGGCATACAACTTATGGTATAGGGAGGAAACAAAATGCCGGATAATAAATTTTATCATGACGAGGTGGATTCGGAAGTCATCTTTGCATTAGACATTGGGACGCGAAATGTTGTGGGGACTCTGGCAAAGCGAGTGAATGGGGTCTACACCGTACTGGATTATGAAATTATGGCTCATCCTGAGCGGTCCATGTTTGATGGGCAGATTCACGATATAGAAAAAGTGGCAAAAGTGATTAAGCATGTGAAGCACAGTTTGGAGATTCGCAATGAAATGACCTTGAAAAAGGTGGCGATTGCTGCGGCTGGTCGTGCCTTAAAAACTACCCGTGTTGAAGTGAGTATGGATATTGACTATGCCAAAGAGGTCAATAAAGAAATTATCGACAGTCTTGAAATGGAAGGTATTCAAAAAGCTCAAGAAGAATTGGCGGCTGAGAGCAATCGCCATGAACCTAAGTACTATTGTGTAGGGTATTCAGTCATTCACTACTATTTAGACGAGGCCCTTATCATGAACCCAAGAGGTCATAGAGGGAACAACTTAAGTGCGACTTTAATTGCTACCTTCCTACCACATATAGTTGTGGATGGCTTATACAGTGCTGTTTCAAAGGCGGAACTGGAGGTCCTCAGCATGACCCTTGAGCCGATTGCGGCTATTAATGTGGCCATTCCTGAAAATGTTCGCTTGCTGAACTTAGCATTAGTAGATGTGGGGGCAGGCACTTCGGATATCGCCATTACAAAAGATGGTGCTATTGCCTCTTACGGCATGGTAGCCCTTGCAGGTGACCAAATTACGGAAACCCTAGCAAAGGAATATTTGTTGGATTTCAACGCGGCAGAGCTCTTAAAAATGGACCTTTGTCACAAAGACATGCACGAATTTACAGATGTAATCGGTATGCCCCATCTCTATTCCACCACTGAAATAATGGAAAGACTGAGTCCAGTGGTCAACACCATCACAGAAGAGATTGCTAAAACCATTATTGCCTACAATGATAAAGCGCCTAGTGCTGTATTTTGTATAGGTGGCGGCTGTCAGATTCCTGGATTCACGGAAGCGATTGCCAAAGCCTTAGGTCTTCAAAAAGAAAGAGCTGTCATTAAAGGGACTGAACATTTGGAAAAATTGGTATTTGAAGGGAGCGCTCTCAAAGGTCCTGAATACATTACACCTATTGGTATTGGCGTAACAGCGTTTATTGAGAAAGAACACGATTTTCTTCAAGTCTCTGTAAATGATAGTATGATTAGATTGTTTAACAGCAAGGCTCTAAACGTTAGTGACGCACTGGTTCTGGTAGGTTTTAGCGCTAGAAAATTGATTGCCCCAAGGGGTGAAGCGGTTCACTACAAGTTAAACGGGACGCCTCAAATTATTTATGGCGAGTATGGAGAGCCTGCTAAAATATACGTCAATGGTGTATTGGCAAGTCTGGACACGAAGTTGAAAAACAAAGATGCTATATTTATTGACGAAGCTATACCAGGCGCTGTAAGAACTGTAAAAGTTGGTGAAGTAGCCAAATGGGATGAAAGAATCTTAGTGAATGATGTGTCAGTTACTATGTTCAAAGAAGTTCAAATTAACGGTGAAACCGCTAGTCTGGACAAGATTATTGAGTCAGGAGACGAAATTGTCCTGTTTTATAGAGAAAGTTTGAGCGACTGGCTGACCCAATTTGGGACAGATTTTGACGCTTCAACTGTGACCATTAATCAACATGAGGTATTCAGAGATCAAGCGGTTCAGTTGGGAGATGTTTTAACCATTCTGCCGAAGCACAGCACGAAATCGAAGGATGCGTTTTCGAACTATGAAATAGACGAGAGCGAAGCAGAGGAAATGTTAATTGAAGAAGTAACTTCTCTTGAAAAAACAGCCTTAGCTTCATTAGAGTCGCCTCAATTTCATTTGGAAAAAGCACCACCACTTGATTTTAAAGCCTTAGAAGTCAATCTGAGCTTGGATTATAATTTTATAGTCAATGGCAAAAATGTATCTGTCACAAACCGAAATCGCACAATGATGTATGTGGATATTTTTGACTACATCAATTTTGATTTGAAACAAGCTAAAGGAATGCTTGATTTAAAATTAAACGGCGAACGCGCAAAATATACAGATGAAATTAAAACAGGGGATATTATAGATATTAGTTGGAGGTAGCAAGATGACCACTCGTGGGATATTTCAGCGTCATATGACGTGTCCTATATGCCTATATACGTTTGATATGGTCAAAATGCATGCAAACGCACCTAAGGTAATTAAAAGAGAAGCAGATTTTTTTACAACATACGATGGTGAAAATCCAATGTATTATGCAATCGCTGTATGCCCAAACTGTGGGTATGCTGCTTTTGAAAATGACTACAAAGACTTATCTGATGAATCAAAGGCAATCATATTTGAAAAAATCACCAAACAGTGGAAGCATAGAAACTTTGGTGGAATTCGAACGACTCAGGATGCTCTTGATGTCTATAAAATGGCTTTACTTTGCTATACATTAACAAAGGGAAGCAATTTGATTTTAGGTAAAATTGCCATGAGGATCGCCTTCTTATACAGAGAGTTAGAAGACCCTAAAGAAAAGGATTTTATCAAGCATACAGTGAATGCCTTTGAAAAGGCATATACCTCAGAAAACTTATCTGGAAATTTAGAGGAAGAAATAACCTTGCTCTTTATGCTGGGAGAGTTTCACAGACAATTGGGGAATTTGAGAGAATCTGTCCTTTGGTTTACAAAGGCTTTAGAAATACCTGAAATTAAGAAAAAAAGACATTTAGAACTTCGCGTGAGAAGTCAGTGGGCTTTGGTGTCTGAGGCCTATAGAGCCAATAAGGAGAAAGAATTATGATAATTGTCAGTTCTGAAAATATTGTTCCTTACGAAATCACAGAGACTTTAGGAATGGTAAGAGGCAGCTCGGTTATGTCTAAGCATATTGGACAAGACTTGTTGGCAGGGCTTCAAACCATTGTAGGAGGAGAAATCCAAGGCTACAATGAAATGATCGGCAATGCCAGAAAAATGGCAGAAGAGAGAATGATTCAAGAGGCAAAAGCCTTAGGTGCAGATGGGGTTATCGCTGTAAGATATGCTTCTTCTTCAGTTATGCAAGGGGCTGCAGAAATGTTGGTTTATGGTACTGCAGTGAAATTGAGTAGTCGGGTGAACCATGTCTAAAATTTTACTGGTGACTGGTGGCGCAAGAAGCGGCAAAAGCACCTTTGCGGAAAAATATTTAATGGATCGATTTCAAAAGGTGGCATACATTGCAACTGCCATTCCCTTCGACGATGAAATGAAACTTAGAATTGCCAAGCACAAAGTGCAAAGGCCTAGTCACTGGCAAACCTTTGAGCAATATAAAGATTTGGATCAACTGGTTTCAGAAATTGATCTAAGCAGTGAGGCGTGTCTCTTGGACTGCCTCACTATTATGGTCACAAACTGGATGATGGACAGAGAGTCAATTGACTGGTATCACCCTAGTCCAATACTTGTGGACGAACTACAGAAAGACCTATTGGCAGCAATGGAAATTTTGTTAGATAAGCTGAAAACATTGGATATGACCATGGTATTTGTTACCAATGAACTGGGTATGGGCGTTGTGCCAGAAAATCCAATGGCACGGGCTTTTAGAGATCTGGCAGGCCGAGTGAACCAATTAATAGCTTATCGTGCAGATGAAGTCTATTTATTAGTTTGTGGTCTTCCTATGACCATTAAGTCAGGGAATATAGAAGGGTAACGAGGAGAAAAGAAGCATAATGGCGGAGGAGGCGTAATCATGAAATCTTTTATTCTGATGATTCAATTTTTGACCAGAATACCTCTGCCAATTGAAATAGAAGCAGAGACTAAGGACTTTGAAAAAGGTGTGGTTTATTTTCCTGTTGTAGGAATGTTGATAGGGATTTTACTTTTTGGCATGACCAATTTGCTTATTGGGCACATAGATACACTAACCCTAGCGGTTTTACTGGTTTTTTTAGAGGTTCTTTTAACGGGAGGACTTCACTTGGATGGACTTGCTGACAGCTTTGACGGTTTATTTTCCTACAGGGATCGCGAGCGGATGCTAGAAATCATGAAGGATTCCAGAATTGGGAGCAATGGGGTTTTGGTTTTAATATTTGCCCTCTTATTTAAAACTGTGTTACTCAATCAAATCTTACTCAATGGTCTATTAGGAACCATTTTGGTTATGCCAGTCATTTCCAGAGGGATGACGGTTTTTGCTTCTAAAATTTCAAAATATGCCAGAGAAAATGGCATGGGCAACTTTTTTATTGGAAAAGTCAGCAATCTACAATTAATTTTTAGCCTTGGTGTAACCTTAGCCTGGCTTTATATATTTTCTCCTAGTGCTGTTTGGATGCTCTTGCCAGCACTTTTAACCACGTGGTTTTTTAGTAAGTTATGCAGTGGTAAAATAGGCGGCATGACTGGGGATACATTAGGCGCAAATACAGAATTGCAAGAAATTTTGACATTGCTTTTATTTGTGCTAAGTTTGCGTTTTTTCTAGAAAGGTGAAAAGTATGAGAGTTGTACTACTAAGGCATGGTCAATCTGAAGCTAACGTCAATAAACAGTTTGCAGGTTTTTTGGATACACCTTTAACAGAACTTGGCAGAGCTCAAGCAGAACAAGCTGCCTTGTATATGGGATGGTATGAATTTGACAGAGTCTTTTCCAGTCCTTTGGAACGTGCTTTTGAAACCGCACAAATTGCCACATCTGTGGATTTTAGCGGAGGGTCTTGTTTGCCTCATGAAACCATTGAAAAATATGATACCCTTAAAGAAATGAATTTTGGAAAATGTGAAGGCTTGACTTACGATGAAATTCGAAGCCAAATGCCTGAACTTGTTAAACAAAGTAACGCAGACTATACTCACGTCGTTTATCCTGAAGGCGAATCTTTATATACTTTTTATCAAAGGGTAGTAGAAGGATACGAACTGCTAAAAGAGTCCTTTCTTAAAGAGGAGGGCAATGTACTCCTTGTCAGCCACTCGGGGGTTATTCGTACAATCCTTGCCCATGAACTGGGTGCTGGATTTGAAGGGTATTGGCATTATAAAATAGAAAATTGCGGTTATGCCGTTTTAGAATACGATCATAGTTATCCTATTTTAACTGAAATCAATAATATGATTGGTAAGGAGTGAAACAGATGAGTTTTTACGGTTTTGTATTGGCAGGGACACATAGTGGTGCTGGAAAGACCACCATTACCACAGGGATATTATCAGCACTTTCAAAGAGAGGGTACTGTGTTCAACCTTATAAGACTGGTCCAGACTATATTGATCCTGCTTTTCATAGCTTCGTTGTCGGTAGAAAATCTAGAAATTTGGATACCTGGTTGCTAAGTGAAACGTCAGTCAGGTATTTGTTTGCAGAAAACTGTCAAGATGCAGATGTTGCCGTAGTAGAAGGGGTAATGGGCCTATTTGATGGCTTTGGCGGTACAGAAGATATTGGTTCAACCGCTTCTTTGGCAAAGGCTCTTAATCTGCCAGTAGTATTAATTATTGATGGTTCGGGTATGGCGAGGAGCGCGGCGGCTATTGTACACGGCTATGCAACCTTTGACCCAGACTGTAAAATTGCAGGGGTAATTGTCAACAAAGTCAGTGGACAAAAGCACTATGAAATCCTTAAAGAAGCTATTGAACATAGTACAGGTATTCCTTGCCTTGGCTATGTGAGCACCAATGACCAAATAGAATTGTCTAGTAGGCACTTAGGACTTGTACCTGCCCATGAGGTTGCCAATTTAGAAGAACAATTGGAAACCGTTGCTCAGATGATTGAGAAGACCGTTGACCTAGACCAACTTCTAAAAATCTCAGAAACGGAAAAGCCAAGTCCTATCCAGCACGAAGTGATTTCCAAATTTGGAAATTACAAAGGTCTTCGAGTGGGGGTTGCGTTAGACCAAAGTTTTAATTTTTACTATTGGGACAATTTAGACTTAATCGAAAAACTAGGGTGTGAATGTGTCTATTTCAGCCCTATGCACGATGAAAAGATACCTGAAAATCTGGACTTTATCTATATTGGCGGAGGCTTCCCAGAAGTATTTGCGGCCAAATTGAGCGAAAATAAAACCATGATAGATTCCCTCAGAGATTATCATCAAAAGGGAAAGCCGATTTATGCAGAATGTGGTGGCCTTATGTATTTAACAGAAGCCATTACAAACTTTGAAGGCAAGCGTGAAACCATGACAGGTATTTTGCCTGGAGAGACACGGATGACGGGAAAACTCAAGCATTTCGGCTATAATGAGGTCTTTACTTCTGAGACCCTTACAGGTGAAGAGATTGCCTTTAAAGCCCACGAATTCCATCGCTCTGAGTATACGGGTCATCATTTGAAACCTGAGTATTCTTTGTACAAAAACAAAGGCAGTGAAAAAGAAATTCTTTGGCACTGTGGCTATAGAAAAGGACGTGCTTTTGGAGCATATGCCCATGTGCATTTTTATTCTGAACCGCAGTGGCTTTATTTTTGGCTAGATCAGGCAATAACAGCAAAGGAGAAATCAAATGAAAGCATCTAAAAGCATTATGATTCAGGGAACAGGTTCTTCGGTAGGGAAGAGTATTATCACAGCTGGTCTTTGCAGAGTATTTCAACAGGCGGGTTATGAAGTAGCGCCCTTTAAGTCTCAAAACATGGCCCTCAATTCATTTATAACAGAAGACGGCGGCGAAATGGGTCGTGCTCAAGTGGTACAAGCGGAAGCTTGTAATAAGAAACCTGATGTTCGGATGAATCCTATTTTGTTAAAGCCAACCACGGATAGAAAAGCTCAGGTTATTTTAAACGGCAAGGTTCATGCCCACATGGATGCTATGGAATACCACGTCTATAAACCTGAGCTCAAAAAAATGGTCAAAGAGACTTACGATGCCTTGGCCGCAGAAAATGATATTGTGGTCATTGAAGGGGCAGGAAGTCCTGCAGAAATTAATTTGAGAGAAAACGACCTTGTGAATATGGGCATGGCAGAGCTTTCAGACAGTCCAGTGCTTTTGGTAGGTGACATAGACAAAGGTGGGGTGTTTGCCTCATTATATGGCACCATTATGCTTATGACCCCAGAAGAAAGAGCCCGTATTAAGGGTATGATTATCAACAAATTTAGAGGGGACGTTGAAATCCTTAAACCAGGTTTGAGAATGATTGAAGAATTGACTCAAATTCCAGTTTTAGGCGTTGTGCCTTATAGCGTTTTAAAAATTGAAGATGAAGACAGTTTATCTGAACGGTTTAGCAGAGAGAGAGAAGAGCATGCCAAAATCCAAATCGAAGTGCTCTATTTACCTCATGTTTCCAACTTTACAGACTTTGATATTTTCGAAATTCAAGAAGATGTTCACCTACGTTACGTTATGCGGGGAGAAAGCATTGGAAATCCAGATGTTCTGATTATTCCAGGTTCAAAAAATACCATCGAAGACCTTGTCTATTTAAAAAATGCAGGGTTAGATGAACAAATTGTAAAATTAGCGAAAAAAGGGGTTAGAATTGTAGGTATTTGTGGTGGCTATCAAATTCTGGGTACGAAAATCAAAGACCCTCATGCCACAGAAAGTGCTATCGATGAAATTAATGGCCTTGGCCTTTTGGATGTGGAAACCATATTTGAAACAATAAAAACCACCACACAAGTTGATGCGATGACCAAGGGCTTTAGTGGTAGTTTAGAGACACTAAACGATTGTCATATTAAAGGCTATGAAATTCATATGGGCCAAACCGTAAGGAAAAGTGGCAAGCCTCTCACAATGATTCACAAACGCCTTGGGGAAACTGTAGAAGTTGAAGATGGTGCATCTGACGAAACGGGTAAGATTTTTGGAACCTATATACATGGTATTTTTGATTCAAGAACCTTTACTGAAAAGTTTCTTAACGTAATTCGAAATGAAAAGGGTATTGATGAGAGAGCTCATTCTGGATTGACTTATGAAGATTTTAAATCAGGCGAGTATGACAAATTAGCTGACCTTTTAAGAGCTACACTAGACATGAAGCAAATCTATGACATCGTAGGAGTAAAGGAGAACCAGTGATATGGCACTAGCAATAGCTTTTTTGCTGGATTTACTCTTAGGCGACCCTGCAAATTTGCCTCATCCTGTTCGTTATATTGGCAAGTTAATTCAATTTTTAGAATCTAAATTTTTAAAGCTAGAAGATACAAGTGAAAATCAGCAAATGATGGGTGTGTTTTTGCTGATTGGAACCGTTGGAACTGTATTTGCTTTTTACACAGCATTGATTTGGGTTGCTAAAATATGGCACCCTATGATTGGCTTTGGGATAGAAATATTTGTTCTCTACCAAATGCTAGCTACAAAATGTCTTGCTTTTGAAGGCATGCGTATTTTTAAAGCCTTAAAAAATAACGATTTAGAACAAGCAAGAACCCTGATTGGGTATTTAGTTTCCCGAGAAACGTCTGAAATGACAGAAGAAGATATTATTAAAGCGACCATAGAAACAGTGACAGAAAATATTATAGATGGCGTTATTTCTCCCATGTTCTTTGCCTTAATAGGGGGAGCACCTCTTGGAATGGCTTATAAAGCCGCCAATACCTTAGATTCAATGGTGGGATACAAAAATGACAAATATACATATTTTGGTTGGGCATCTGCCCGTTTTGACGATGTACTCAACTGGATACCAGCCAGAATCACAGGCGTATTGGTTATTATAGCGGCTCTTTTCACTGGAATGGACTTTAAACGTGCGGCATTTGTCTTAATAAGAGACAAAAACAATCATGCAAGCCCTAACTCTCCTTTTGCAGAGGCGCCGGCGGCAGGTGCGCTCAGAATCCAATTAGGAGGAAAAGCGACCTATTTTGGGGTGACTTATGAAAAACCTACATTTGGTGATGATGTTGAAGCCATTAGACCCTATCACATTAAGAAATCTGTAGATTTATTATATGCAACAGCGGTTACGGGGCTTATAATACTCCTTTCGGTACGCTACGGTATTCAGCTTCTTGTCTAGGAGGTACTACAATGACATATGAACATGGTGGGAACATACACCGATTTATAAGAGAAAGTGGTAAAGCGTCTCAAGAAATATTAGATTATAGTGCAAATATAAATCCCTTAGGTCTTAGTGACTTAGGCAAAAAGAAAATGTTGGAAAGCCTTCAAGGGCTGACCCATTATCCTGACCCTCATTACGTTATGCTCAAAGAAAAATTGAGTGGTTATTATGGGGTAGAAAACAATCAGATTAGCGTCTTCAATGGTGCAGCTGAAGGGCTCCATGAACTGATCCGTTATTTAAATCCTAAAAGGGCCATGGTTCCTATACCTGCTTTCGTAGAATATGAAAAAGCTTTGAATGCCATTCAATGTGAAATTGAGTGGTTTGATTTGAGGGCGACAGAACAATTTCAAATCAATGAAACACGATTTTTAGTCACAATCGAGTTAGAACGTCCCGATTTGATTGTACTCTGTACACCCAATAATCCAACTGGGAAACTTCTGTCTATAGACTTTATTGAGAAAGTAGCAGAGCTTACAAGACGGTGGCATGGCAATATTTTAATTGATGAAGCCTTCTTTGATTTTTTGCCTGAGGGGAGTAAGAGCATGGCGCTACTAACGCCATTTTATTCCCATCTATTTGTTATGAAGTCCTTCACAAAATTCTTTGGCGTACCAGGTCTTAGACTGGGAGCTATTTTGTCTTCCCATCAAGGTTTTAGAGAGTACATTGATACTTATGGTGTGCCATGGCGAATTAATTCAATGGCAGAACAATATGCCTTAGGTGCTTTGGAAGATAAAGCGTATCAGAAGAATACCCGCCAAATCGTACAGGAAGAAAGAGACTGGATGACGGGGCGATTGAATCAACTGGAAAATTTAACAATTTTTGAAAGTTTTGCAGACTATATGCTGATTAAAAGTTCTGAGGAACTTGCCGATCGTCTAGAAAATTCCCTTCGTAAAGAGGGGATAATGATTCGAAATTGTAGCAATTACAGAGGTCTGGGAAAGGGTTATTTTAGAATTGCAGTCAAGTCCCACGACTCAAATGAAAAGCTGCTTGAAGCCATGTCAAAGGTGTTGAAATAATGTTAATATCAAATTCGTTAGAAAAAAGGGTTGTAACCATTAAAGTGCCTGGTACTTGTGGCGAATGGATACAAACCCTAGCGGATGGGAGAGAGTGTTTAGTTTCTTTACCCATCAATCGTTTTACAAAATTAAAGATTAGTTTTAAAGAAAGAGAAACTGCAATAGAGAGTCAGATGAAGCTCATGTCAAAGAGCCAAGAAGCTTTTCAAAAGGTAGGCGCCTATTTAAAACTGTCACAGGAAATTTTAGATCAAATTCATTTTGAAATACATGAACGTCTGGAAATTGGAAAAGGTATGGCCAGCAGCACTGCAGATATAACCGCTATAATGGCAGGATTGGCAGCATTGATGGATCAGCCCTTATCCAGTGAGACGCTTGTTGAAAATGGCCTGTGAGATAGAACCTTCAGATGGGATTATGTTTAATCACTTAGCTTTAATTGATCATCTTTCTGGAAAACTGATGGAATCTTTTTTCTTTCATCCAGAGGGAAAAATTCTTATGTTAAAACCCGTAGAGACTTATATCACTGAGTCTATGCGAACAAACCCTAACTATGCAGAGAAATTAAGACTCAAAACAGAAGTTCCTCTCAACCTTTTTAGAGAGGGAATAAAGGAAGCGTCTATTAAAAAGATAGGGAAAGGAAGTACGTTGTCCTTGTTGGAAAATGAAAATATTTTAGAAAAACCATTTTTAGGAGAGTTGATTAAGCTTGCCGAGGAACATCATTGCTATGGCATAGTAGGTGGTCATAGTGGCACGGTTTGTGGCTTTCTTCTCGATGAAAACAAGACCGATTTAGAAAAATTAATTCACGCTATAGAAGGGGAAGCGATAGGTACCTATTATGCTTCCTATGAAATTGTCGAAACTTATGGGAAAGGCATAGAAATAACCTTTAGATAACTGGGATAGGAGGCTGTTATGGGCATTGTTTCGCTTCAAGCTTGTAAGGTTTATGAATTAGAGAAAGTGCGTTTATCTCTTGAAAAATGCATTGAAGACTTAGGTGGATTGGAAACCTATATCAAAAAAGGTGATCGAGTACTCTTAAAAGTCAATTTACTCATGAAGAAACGCCCAGAAGAAGCTACCACAACCCATCCCATCTTTGTAAAAGCCCTAGCAGATATTCTTGTAGATTACGGATGTGAAGTATTGATTGGAGACAGTCCGGGTGGACCGTTTAGTCAGAAGGCTTTGACGCCTATTTATGAAACTTGTGGCTATAATGACCTCCAATCAGAACATGTAAAACTCAACTGGAACTTTGATGAAATTGAAAGGGTATTTGAGGAAGGTGTCGTACTCAAACGTGTTCAACTGGTAGCGATGTTGGACCAAGTTGACCATGTTATTTCAGTTTCTAAGCTGAAAACCCACGGGATGATGCTCTTCACAGGAGCTGTTAAAAATATGTTTGGTACAATCCCCGGTCTGATCAAAGCGGAGTACCATTTTAAAATGCCCAAAACCCATGAGTTTGCCAACGCTCTTGTAGATATTTGTGAAGGGGTAAAACCAGTTCTTTCATTTATGGATGGTATAATCGGCATGGAAGGTGCAGGTCCCTCAGCAGGAAATCCTGTAGAGATTGGGGTTGTTCTTGGGGCACAAAACCCTCATGAATTAGATTACACAGCAGTCCAACTGGTAAATATACCATCGGAAGATGTTCCAACTCTAAAGACAGCAATGGAAAGAGGGCTTTTAGAACCTGAGAAAAGACCTATCCAGTTAATGGGCAATGCTATTGAGACTTTTAAAGTCGATCATTTTGATGCCCCTGAAATTAGGAGTATAGCCTTTCTCGATGAGCGCTATCCAAAGTGGATTCGTGATTTAGCAGATCGCTTGCTTCGCCCTAAGCCAATTTTTATAAAGGAAAAGTGCGTAGGCTGTGGAGAGTGTTCGAAACTCTGTCCGATGCATACCATCGATATGGTGGATAAATTCCCAGTCGTTAATTTAGATAATTGTATTCGGTGCTTACTGTTGTCAAGAACTATGTCCTAAGAAAGCGGTGGAAATTCGTCGGCCGTTCTTGTTAAAGTTCATTACAAAACTTTAAATAAAAGTAGGTTAAAGGCAGATTTCAGGGTATAATGTAGCATATATTAAGTTTAGGAGGTCATTACAAATGAAAGTAGAATTTATCAATCCCTTTATTAAAGCAACTACAGATGTACTGAAAACATTGACCAATATAGATTTTATAACAGGGAAACCGTACATCAAAGCAAGCCCATATGCTGCTAAAGATGTGGTTATCATCGTTGGTATTACAGGTGAAATTCGGGGTCAAGCTGTTATTACCATGGATGTGGCTTTTGCTAAGAGCATGGCGTCTATGATGATGATGGGCATGCCAGTTGAGGAGCTTGATGAGCTTTCTAAAAGTGCCCTTTCAGAACTAGGCAACATGATTATGGGAAATTCAGCGACACTTTTGTTCAATACAGGCATTAATGTAGATATTACACCGCCTTCTTTAATGGTTGGGGAGAAACTTTCGATTTCTTCAGGTTCAATGCGTACGGTTTGTGTTCCGATCGTTGCAGAAGGCTTGGGAGAGATTATTCTTGACCTTTCTGTCAAAGAATAAAATTTGGTCAAATATAGAGCTTGGTCAAATATAGAAATTAGTCAAAGAAAAAATAAGAAAGAGTGTATTTGAAATAAGTTAGGAGACACCTATGCCCCTCAATATCGTTTTATATCAGCCTGAGATTCCGCCCAACACGGGGAATATTGCCAGAAGTTGTGCCATCACAGGCGCTAAGCTTCATTTAATAAAGCCACTTGGCTTTTCTATTGATGACAAGCACGTTAAGAGAGCAGGACTGGATTACTGGCATCTGCTGGATTTAGAAGTTCATGAATCTTTGGAAGA
Source organism: uncultured Acidaminobacter sp. (assembly GCA_963677505.2). GTDB lineage: Bacteria > Bacillota > Clostridia > Peptostreptococcales > Acidaminobacteraceae > JBGSUZ01. Next base: position 1,813 of record CAXXWB010000030.1, on the reverse strand, counting down.
TTTCCTTAAGAAATATGGGGATCGTGAATTGTTCTTTTCATCGACAAAGGCAACGCAGTTTTATCACGAAGTTTCCTATACAGAAGACTGTTTCATAGTCTTTGGAAAAGAAACAAGCGGTCCTACCAGCGGAAATTCACGAAAAGTACCCTGAGCGCCGCATTAAAATACCAATGCTTCAAAATGAAGCTGCCCGAAGTTTAAATCTTTCAAATAGCGCAGCGATTATTATGTATGAAGCATTAAGGCAATTAAATTTTAAGGGTCTGATTTAATCAGACTTTTTTTCTTTGGAAAATAAGGAAAATGACTTCCATTCATTTTCCTTATTTAATTTGAAATATTAGTGTTATTCGTATAAAATGGTCTTAGATTTCTATGGAAATTTGAAATTCAGACCCAATAAGAGACAAATATGAGGTGCATTACATGTCGATAAAAATTTTAGCCGATAGCGTTTCAGATTTACCCGAAAGCTATCAAAAACAATACAACATTGAAGTTTTACCCTTGATGGTTAATTTCGAAAACGAAAGTTTTAAAGATGGCATTGAATTAAATACAGTGGACTTTTTTAGAAAGCTTAAAGAGGCAAACAAATTGCCAACAACTTCTCAAGTAAATCCGGGAACTTTTATAGAAATATTTGAAAGAATTGTTGCTGAAGGAGATGAAGCGGTAGTCATTCTCATGTCTTCGGATATGAGTGGTACATATAATGCTGCACTATCTGCAATTGAGTACATTGGAACAGATAAAATTTCAGTCATTGATTCGAGAGCCATTAGTTTTGGCTATGGTCTTCTCGTTATTGAAGCGGCTCGAATGGCTGAAAGAGGAGAGGATCGAGAAACGATTTTCAAAGCCATCAGCGCTCAGGTTTCACAAATGGTGAATCTCTTCGTGGTGGACACCCTTGAATATCTTCAAAAGGGTGGCAGATTAAGTGCTGGAGAGGCATTTATTGGAAATTTACTCAGTATAAAGCCTATTATTACTATTGAAGATGGTAAATTAAAGTCTTTAGACAAAGTAAGAGGAAGAAAAAAAGCCGTCAAATGGATTTTGGACTACCTAGAAAATGAGAAAATTGATCTTACGGATAAGACAGTAGGATTTTTCCATGCAGATGATGAAGAACATATGGAAGAATTCATTCAGGAAATCACTCAAAAGAACATGGCCAAAAGAAATAATTAAATCTACTGTAGGAACAGTAGTTGGAACCCATTCAGGGCCAGGATGTGTAGCGATATCGTTTAAACGTTAACAAAGTTTGTTAAAGGAAAATAAAATAGTATTGATTCTCCTATAGATTTTTTATATAATCAAAATACAAAATGATAATATTTTAAATAGTAAATTTTTTAAGAATATTAATTCACTATTTTAATTATATAAAAACTGGATGAAAAATCAGGGAGAGAATCATTAAATTGATCGCCGAAGGAACAAGCTTCTATGAACACCCATAGATTCGAATTTCTCAGGCAAAAGGACCGGATTTTGACAGAACTCTGAAAAGCTGATAGTTCAATCAGCACCGTAGGGGCAATTTTGGCGCAAGTGGTCGAAAGAAACTCTCAGGTATAGAACAGGGAAAGGGTAGCTTTATTTGCTATTCTTTCCTTTTTTATTGAAAGTAAATGGAAAATTTTACAAGTTAATTTACAAAAACTATTTGGAAAGCAAACAGGTGGGGTAGGAATGGCATACATATTAGTAACGAATAATTTCAAAGTCAATGAAAAATATAGTCAGAGTAGCAATCGCTATTTGAGTCAAATCGACTTCGAACCTGAAGCGGATTTGA
>CAXXWB010000029.1:0-47749 GCA_963677505.2 uncultured Acidaminobacter sp. | reverse complement strand
TGCAGAACAGGGATATGTCCACGCGGTGGAAATAGACCTATCGAAGTACTTCGACACCTTGAATCACGAACTGCTCCTGAATCTTCTACGCAAACATATCCAAGATAAACGTGTGACGGAACTCATCAAGAAATACTTGAAAAGTGGCGTCATGAAAAATGGAATCATCAGCAAAACCGAAGAAGGCTCACCACAAGGCGGGCCTCTATCACCTTTACTGGCGAACATATATTTGAATGAATTTGATCAGGAGATGGCATCCAGAGATGTGAAGGTAATTCGCTATGCAGATGACATTGTGGTACTTGCGAAAAGCAAGCGAGCGGCAAACGCCTTCTGGAAACCTGTCGTAAGTATCTTGAGGGTAAACTGAAACTGAAAATGAATGTCCAAAAGAGCAAAAATGTCAGCGTTTTAGCAATAAAACTTTTAAATTCCTTGGTTTTTGTCTTGGCAAGAATGGAAAGGGCATTTTTATCAGAGCTCACCGTGAATCTTTGGTAAAAGCGAAAAGGAAGCTGAAAGAACTGACACGCCGTAATCAGGGAAAGAATGTGCGAGTGGTATTTGAGAAAGTAAAGAGTTTCATCCGAGGATGGCTTGGTTACTATCACGTAGCTGACATCAAACGGACAATCATGTCATGGAATGAGTGGTTGCGCAGAAGATTCCGCATGTATATCTGGAAACAATGGAAGAAACCCAAAACGAGGGTGATGAATCTTAAGAAACTTGGAATATCAGAATGGCAGGCGTATCAATGGGGCAATACCCGACTAGGATACTGGCGAATAGCTGGAAGTGCAGTACTTTCGCGGTCCATCACAAATGAAAAGCTCGTACAGGCTGGCTATTATGACTTTCCCAGCCCAGTACGAGCAACTACGCTTAAAGCACTTATGCGATTGAACCGCCGTATACCGAACGGTACGTACGGTGGTGTGAGAGGTCGGAAAATGAAATAATCATTTTCCCCCTACTCGATTTGCGGATCATAGGTGGAATCAAGACCAGATTCTTGGTGACAGTACATTTCTAGCTAATATTATGCAAACAATTTGACGATTAAATTTGGAAAGGAAGTAGCAACAAAAACACCGTAAATAGCATCAAGCCAAAAAACGGAACCAATCGCACCAATGAATATCAGTGAGCTGATAGGATAGTAAAGCACCTTGCTTAAGAAATGTCCTTTTGTTTTGTTTTAATCTTTTAAACATGTTTTTAGCATCACCAGAGCTTGGAAATGCATGCATAAGAACCGATAAGCCTAGCCAGAATAATATCAAATCGAATACATCGCTGTTTTCTAATGTTATTATATTAATGGAGACAGGCAACGTTAAAAGGATTCCTAGAATGGTATTGAGGAAGAAAGGTCCAAGGCTGATAAACATGTTCTTATGGAGATTTGGATTCGGCTCGTGAACCACATAACCTGAAGGGTTTCCAAATCGGAAATAGCAAACATCGTATACAGGGGTTTTGGTTAATTTGCATGCAAGTTCATGTCCTAACTCATGGACGATGATGCCTGGAAATGTAATTGCAGATATAAGTAGTCCGGGTATAAACATGTAAGCCTCCTAGTTTGATTTTTTAATATGCTCGTTGACGTAGGCTATGAAAGCTTGATCCTCATTCTCAGCAGCGTTAAATGCCTTGTAGTATAATTGTTTGATTCTTGGTATCATTTAACTGTGAGTAAATGATCGCCAAAGTGCCATTCAAGTAAGAATCCGATTTAGAATATGGTGATTTCAAGGCGATATCAAGAGCGCCTTTATAGTTGGATCTTGCAATGTCAACCTTTGCTGCAACGATATAACTTTGAGTATTATCTTTACATTGATCGATGTACTGAAGCGCATAAGACTTAGCTTGATCGTACTCCTTAAATTTCTAAGTGCGGGTATAAGATTGTTGTAACCAACAAGCCAGTCAGGATATGTTTTGATTTCTGGTTCTAATAGGGCAACGACGGCTTTGTAATCCCCTTCGGCATACAAATATTCAGAAAGATAAGCGGTTCCTTTGAGACTAGGATTGGTTTTCAAAAACCCTTTTAATTTAAGTATTTGATCAGCTAAGCTGAGATTGGCAATACTATTAAGTTCTTCCGTGAGTGCTTCAGACTCATAATAATAAGTTTCCATTTTACTTGTAGCTGCATTAACCCGATCTGCTACAGATTTTTCTGGAGAATCATCAAGGGCGATGAGTCGATCCAATGTTTTTTGAGATTCTATCAACTGCATGCTGTTGATTTGAGCTTCGTAGTAATCCACAAGTACTTTAGAAGCATTTGGATTCTCTTTAAGAACGCCTTCAAATATTCAGTGGCTTCAATAAAATAATGATTGTTAGCAGAGTCTAAACCTCTTTCATATTGAATAGCAGCAGTTAAAGAAGCGGGAAGTCTAAACAGCATTAAAATTGAGAAAATGACAATTCCGATGACAAAGAAAGTAACTTTCTTTGAGATGGGACGTTCTAATCCCCGTTCACGACAGGGATGGACATGCGAGATAGCAGTACTGTTCATCTGCAGAAAATGGGGATTCACAAATAGGACAAATCAAGTTGCCGAGTGAATCCATAAAAAGCCTCCTAAAGTATATATTGTATAAAAAAACAATTGTACCTATGATTTTAACATAATCTTACAGATATTTCATCTAAAAACCTTTCATCTAAAAATTCAGTTACATATTTTCTATAAAAACAACGTGCAAATTCACTTTTTAATTTTGATTATATTTTTTGTCCTATGTTATAAACCGCTACAACTGGAATAAATTAAATATTAATTGAGTTGGAGGTGTTAAGCATGTTACACACATATTATGACAAAGTCATGAGCGAAGTTGCTTCTGCAAAAAATGAAATCGAACGTAATTGTAAAATGGGTAGTGTTCATGAAGATACAGAAGAGAATAAAGAAGCTTCTGCAATCTGTAAAGATTTGCTTAAGTATCTAGAAGAAACTGAAGAAAAATTGAAAGTTCTAATGGACAAATAGTGTTAGGAAAAATGGCTATCTTCAATGAGATGGCCATTTTCAATTTGGAGAGTTGTCACTAATGAATAGATCAAGGGGTGTAAACAAAGTAGTTGTGAATTCAAATATAAAATGTTAAAATATAGAAAAAGCACTCTTGAAATTTAGAAAGGAGAGATTAAAATGTATAAAATATCAAATTTGTTTGATAATGACCGACATCAAAACACTGGACACACTGGGGGCCTTCACTATCATCGAGTACCAAAGAGATTTAAGCGTCATGCCTGGGGAAGCCATGGTGGCGTATTATAGTCAAGCCATGAATGTGAGACGCCGTCAGGTCATTTGCGAATTAGGAAAATCAAGTGTCACCGTTCAAGCAGGGGCGATGCAATGGTCAGCAGGTGATGTGAATGCGACAACAGGGGTTAAAGGAATGGGCGACTTATTAGGTAAAGCGTTACTGGGCAAGGTATCTGGCGAATCTGCCATCAAGCCTGAATACAATGGTAGTGGAACCCTTGTACTGGAACCTACATACAAACACTTGATTCTTATCGATCTCAAGGATTGGAATGGCTCAATTGTATTAGATGATGGTCTTTTCCTCGCTTGTGAGTCTAGTCTTAAGTATAAAGCTGTCATGCGTTCAAATTTATCGTCGGCGGCCCTTGGAAATGAAGGTTTGTTTAACTTGGGTGTGAGTGGTAATGGCATCCTATGTCTTGAGTCTTATTGTCCAAAAGAAGAGCTGGTGGAAATCAACTTACAAGACGATGTTCTAAAGGTCGATGGCAACATGGCAATCGCTTGGAGTGGGAGCCTCAACTTCACTGTAGAGCGATCGGGTAAGTCTCTGATTGGTTCAGCTGCCTCAGGGGAAGGTCTGGTAAATGTTTTCCGCGGAACGGGGCGTGTACTCCTTGCACCGGTTAAAGGTGCTTAAGCCTTAAACTACAGGCAGTAAAGTAACGGGATAAAGTAGTTTATACAAAAATAAAAGCACCCCTAGTAGCAATTATCAGCTATTAGGGGTGTTTTAGTTTTATATTTTCATAAGGCTGTCCAGAGACATGCCCACTTGAAGGAGTTTCTTCTCTGCAGTTAGAATTGCCAAGAACTTAAACAGACGTCCGTCCTCAACCCGAGAAATGATAGGGGTTTCTACATGTGGAACTCGTCCTAATTTTAATGGCTGGTAGCTTGGATCGATTTTGTATAAGTCGAGACCAATGGCGCTAGTTTCATTGCAGTAGGTGATTACCCCGTTGGTATCTCAACATAAATGACGTCTATGCCGAAATCTGTGGCCAATTGAGCAAGGGCATTTGTACTTGGTGGATTGGTCTTTAAGATTTGCTCAATGGCTTTGACATCGGCTAAAAGCTTTCCTGCCATGGTTTTATTTGCGACAAACTGCATAAGGTTGTCCGATTCACAACTTAGTTCAGTGGTCAACTGGTGTAAGACCAGTGTCTGCTTATTTTGGATGGCAAGTTGGGTAGCTGCAGTTTCCATCTGATTAGAGATGATATGGGATGACTCCGAGACGGATGCCATTTCATCTGTGATAAAAGCACTTTTCTCGCTGGCGAGGAGAACCTGTTCCACCATTTGATTGAGTTGCTCTAGGTTTTCAGCCATGGCTGTTTGGACGTTTTCAAAGTCAGTTTGAGTGCTTTGAATCCTTTCGTAGCTAATCTCTATGGCATCATTGTTGGCAATCGCCTGCTGACTGGTTCGATTGAGCTGTTCTTGTAATTGTCCGATGACTTCTTTAATTTGTGCGGAAACCGTATTGGTTTCTTGGGAAAGTTTCGAGACTTCTGTTGCAACGATGGCAAAGCCTCTGCCGTGTTCACCAGCTCTGGCAGCCTCTATAGAAGCATTTAAGGCCAATAGGTTGGTTTGCTCAGAGATACTATTGATGGCGTTGTTGAGTGCCATGATTTGTTCAGAAAGTGAAGCTGTTGAATGAATTTGTGCGGTCATTTCGTTGAGGAGTGTTTTGATGTCACTTACCTGAGTGGCAGAGATCTGTGTAGCCTGAACGCCAGCAATCGTATGGTTCAGTGCAGCTTCTGTTTTTTTATGGGTGTTTAAGGCATCTAACCTAAGGGTGTTCAAAATTTGGGTTGTTTCATTGACGTGATTGTTTAAGATGGAAACCCGCTTTAATTGTTGTTCGCTGTTGTCCGCCGTTTTAGAAGCGGAATTGGATATTTGGGTCATGGCATTTGTAATTTCTACAGATATATCATTTAAGCTTCTCGTTGCGGTAGCCATCTTTCGAGAGATTTGTATTTGGTCTTTGAAAGCACCTTTCAAATCTTTGACCATTTGGTCTAGGGCTGTGAAGAAACTTGTAAAAAAGCGGTCTTCAAAATCAAAGCGTGCACTTAACAAGTTATTATTGTTAATGTCTTCAATGGTTTTATTAGCTAAAGAAAGCTTTTGGGTAAACATTTGACTGAGAACAGTACTGATAGCAACCGCTGAAATAATGACGATGGCAAAACTAAATAGGGATTATTCCAAATGAGTTCAGCTGCCAAATCCAAGGGCACTGCAGCCAATAATAGCGATAAGCATTAGCAAAAGAATATTTTTTCTAGCGCGGGACATGACAACCTCCTGAGGATAATTTTTGCATGAGGACAAAAAACTCATGCTTATTTCCATAATAATACTTTATTCAGAAAGGTTCTATATAATAATCACACAAATCTGAAATTGTCAGAATGTTTTTTTGAGATTGTGGCACCCGAATGCTAATAAGGGTTGCCGTTTTAATATAGAAGAATGGTCATGTTTCGTTCTTCGTCGATTATCCCTTGCCGTATATTTTTTAATAGTTTCAAGATTAAATCTGCTAAGGAATAAGGATTCAAGAACAGGGAGAGACACATATTCTCCTGAGTGAGACACATCAACTGGAGTCTTGTTTTTTAGCAGTGCATCGAAAGCCTTGTTTTCATCTTCCTCATAACAAGCGTTCTTATATAAAGATAGACTTCAGACTCCACTAGCTGAGTATATAAATAGATATAGATGAAGTAAGGGGACACTGTTTTGTGTTTTACTTTATTTGCCTTTTTAGGAATTAGCGCACCGAGAGAGCCAAAAGTAATTGCGCCTGAAATTGCACCACTACCAATAAAACCCCTGCAAACTTAAAATTAAAGCTTACAGGGCTGGTTTACTATTAGTTTAAGCCAACTTGAGCTTTGCCGAATACTTTATTGTTCATAAAAGTAACATTAGCATTTGAACCAGCAACACCATTGCCATACCATGTAATGATTACAGTTTTTACACCATTCATTTCAACTTGAGAACTGACTTCTCCGTCACTACCTATAATTTTTTTTACTTGTTCATAAGTCATATCTGTTTCTATTTTGTTATATTCTTCCGCTGTTATGTATTCTGAGTCATCTGAAACACCAGAGATTGATTTTTGGACACTATCATTTTGAAGTTGGCTTATTGCAGCAGTACTACCTATGAGTGCAATAAATACGATTGGAACAATGAGGCAGCCGCTCTTTTTAAGTGATCTCTTACAATTAGGGCATACTTTAGCTTTAGCAGAAATTTCGGTTTGACAATGTTTGCATAACTTCGTTTTTTGAATTTTTTCAGACATAATTGTCCTCCTATGAAAGTGAGTTAAAAAGTTAGCAGAAAATCTTTTTCCTACTAAATTATACTATATATAATAATAAACGGAAGATTAAATTGGGCGTTTAAACACTGCAAAGGTGTTAAATTGAGGAATATACATTTTAAAACCACTGTGATTTTGTGATAGTTACCGATAGTCTTTTATAGAATTAAAAAACTATCCATAAAATATTTTGACGAAAACCCTTCATCTAAGGTTGATCCTCGTTCTAATGTCGTTGATACGAAAGTAATTAGTACTGTGGACCCTTAAAACTGCAGAAAACGATGTCATGAACCTTTAAATTCACCTGTATTTTCGCCCATACCAACAGGAAACGCAACTTATATGAAAATCCAAAAAGCTTTATATGATGCCTATCTAAAAGGGACAAAAGAGGTTGCACCTATTGATATTACAGTGCCGGACAATACAACCCTTTATGTGCCTAGAGGCGTTATTTACGGTGATGGCGCCAATAACAACGTGGTTTATGTCAGCAGTAAAAATAGTTTCCAATGGGGCAACATGCCACTGACTTCGGCAAAGGTTGCCTATGGTGGCATTTCAAATGGGGTTCAGCAAATCACTTTAGACATTACAAGAGACAAGCGGGACCCTGAAACCTGTGTCTATGTCTACTTCCATGTCAGTGGCGGGGAATCTTATGGCTGTCTATACAAAATCGTTAATGAATCCAGTAATTTAACTTATATGGGTGAAAAATTCGAATAGGAAAGCGCTTAAACCTAAGTTTTACATGTATATACAAAAAAGCATCTCGACGCATAGTTACTGCATCGAGGTGCTTTTCTACATTTTTGAAAAGGAAGTTGAAAGTCGTTATGGAAGGATAGGCAACCAAATGCTAAGAACTTCGCCAGATTTCAAAAGCTCAATGTTCATATTTCGCTCTTCATCGGTTTGCCCTTTTGGGTTAACAAGAAAAGTATATTTAAAGGTACTTTTGTCTGGATTTGCATAGGCGTCATCTAAATGGGTTTCAAGTCGCTTTGCTTTTGTGCTAATTTTATTTGCAAGTACTTCTGCTTTTTGACCTAAGACACTAGGACTAAGGACTTCACCCGAGTCGTTGTAAGAATTAATGGAGATAAAAATGCCAGAATAGTCCTTTGAAAATCGAACAAAATAGTCATGATCTGTTTTATTAAAAGCTTCGGGACTGAATAAATCTTGATCTAATGGCATGGTCTGAAAAACAAGATCTCTTTTGTAGATTTCCTTCTTGTTATTATACGTTAGAGGTTTGCCTCCAATTAGTTGGGCGTATACCTCGTGACAAATCTTTTCCGCAGAAGCGTAGTCAAATGTGCTATAGTCACCTTGGAAATCTCTCATATAAGCATATCGCTCTGAGTTAATAAGCATATCTGTATCTTTAAAAAAGCCATAGTACATATCGATGACTTGATTGCTGTAAGTAAATTTTTTAATAAAAGAGCTATTAAAGTCAAGAAGGGTGATCTTCTCTGAGTAGTGGTCATGTAATTTTATCACTTCTGAGGTATAGGCACTTAAGTCCTTAAGAAATCGTTGTTCTGCTTCGCTAACTTGACGGTCGGCAGAGATATCATTAAGCAGTTGTGTCAAATCGCTGTAAAAAAATGTAATGTCGCCAGTCGTGTAGCGGTTTTTAATTTTCTCGAGGTTAAAGCGGGTTAATGAAAACAGACTGTTTACGTTTCGGTCTAAATAGTCACCAGAATGAAGTGGTCCAGTTAGAGCTTTATTTTTCAACAGCGGTTTCATTTGTTGATCCAATTTGGCGATTTCCTTTCCAAAGTCCTCATAAGATACTCTGGCGCATTCCGCGAAACCTTCAATGGTTATTAGATAGCGTTCTATAGTTAGTAAAAGAAGGTTTGAAAATACGAAGACGGTTAAAAGTAGAATCATAAGGATGTGTTTTTTTGAGAGTTCCATTGTGTCCTCCAAGGATGTGTTTTGTATATTATACCATAATTATACACAAATGTTTTATATATACTGGACTGTTCAAGCTCTTCTAAAACCGAAAGATTAATGATAAATTGTATTCTTAAGTTTTAAATAAGCTTTGTATGTTTTGTCTAAGTTAGCGCGTTGAAGGGTATAAAGATATAGACTTCGATAGTGCTTTAATTGAACAAGATTTTTTAAATCAAAATTTTAAGTACAGGCTCTTTTGAAGCTTCTATTAGTTATATTTACTGGATTATGAATACATCGTTTTAAACTAAAGGGGGATTTGAAATGGTATTAACTATTAATCAAATCATTACAAATAATTTAGAGAGGCCGATTGAAAGTTATCGTGTCTTTAAGGAGTTTGAAACAACCCTAGTGCCGCGAAAGGGCGAACTGATTTTGGATACGGCGTTTAAAGATCCAGATGAATACGAGGTTATTAAAGTAATCTATGATTTTCAAAATGAAAAATGCAGTATTGATATAGCGCCTTATTTCCTAGAAGGTGCCGACAAAGAAAAATTAGAAAAGCATAGAGATATGTATGTGCAGTACCATGAATGGAAAACTGATTTATAGACTAAGAATCCCTTATGGGGTTCTTTTTTTGTGTATAAATCCCAATTGGAAAAAATAGATATAATTTACTTATAATTAAAAAAATAAAAACAAAATATAGTGTTTTTATAGTATTTTTGTAGAAATTTTGATAAATTTATAACATGGTTTAGAAAAATAATAAAAACCATATAAAAATATTTATTAATAGAAAGGGTGATTATATAGAAGACTTAATGGCAAATGCAGTTTGGAAGGAATCGTGTGGCTTTTAGTTGTGTCATATTGTATGATGTGTTACTTACTTAGCTTTTTAACCCCTACTTTGGAGGAAGAATTTCGTGAATATATTCAAAAAGAAAATCGCAGCCAAACTTACTCTACAAAGCTGTTTGTTGGTTTTAGCGATGGTACTGTCAATAGGCGGAATTAGTTATTATCAATCATCTAAGGCAATTACGAAGGAAGTGGAAGGCAAATTAGAAGCGAAATTGGATGCATTAGTAGCGTCTCTTGACCAGGAGATGCGCTTGATTAGTGAAAAACTGATTATGGTTGGCAAAATGGATATGGTTAAGGATTTTGCTGATAAACCAGAGGGGAAAGGGTCGGTCGCGGCCATTTTAGAATCTTCCTTAGCAGATAATCAGGATTACTTAGAGACCCTCTTTATTGCAGACGCTGCCGGTAATATTGTTATAGATGGTTCAAAGGGCAGTTATGTGGGCCTTAGCATCGCTGAAAGAGATTACTTCAAGGCGGTACAAAAAGGTGAAACGGTTTGGAGTGAAATATTACTGTCTAAGGGGACGGGCAAACAGGTTAGAGTTTTTGCTTATCCAATTAAGAACAAAAGTGGCCAATTTGTTGGGGTTCTCTCAGCCGCAGTAAAAATGGAACCTATTGCTAATAAAATATTGGCAATCAAAGAAGGTAAGAATGGCTATGCTTATATGATAGATAATAAGGGAACCGTTCTCGTTCACCCGAAACCAGAGAGTGTGAACAAAAATATAGAAGAATTTGGAATTCCTGAATTGATAGCCGCCAAAGGTGACATCGTATCAGGTAAATCTGGTAAATTAATTTATACATATAAAGGCGTTACGAAACTGAATATGTACAAACCTTTTGATGTATACAGTATTTCTCTCAATGCAGATCAGGCGGAATATTTGGCTTCGGTAAAAGCTATGGGAACTAGTATAATGATGTTTGGTGCTATTTTTATGATTCTTGGAGGAATCGCATCGTATATCTTATCGAGAGTAATTAGCACTAAGATTAAGCGCATGCAGGCTATTTTAGTTCAAGCTGAGGCAGGGGACTTGACCGTTCGTGTGTCTGGAAAAACATTAAACAATGGCGATGAAATCGATGCAATGGGCTTATCGGTCAATCATATGCTGGAGAGTTTTAATGGGGTAATTAGTGGGATTCTTAATGCTTCAGAGATTATGACCAGCACCAGTGAGGAAATGGCTGCCTCAGCAGAAGAGGGCGGCAAAGCGGCAGGTGAAGTCACGGCAGCGATTCAGGAAATCACTGCGGGTCTTCAAGAGCAGTCAGAATATGTGGCGAAGACAAATGAAACAGTAAGTGATATGCAAGGGTTGATACAGACGACGACCAAGGAAACGGTCTCCATGTCAAGCGATGCCCAAAAGGTTATGGAAACGGCGAAAGATAGCCAAGACCACATGAACAGCACCATGAAACAAATGAATGAAATAAAAGACAGTTCAAATAAAACCTATGAAATTGTGCAAAGTCTCAGCAATCAGTCTGAGCAAATTGGTCAAATTTCAGCGGCGATCTCCTCGATAGCAGATCAGACCAATCTTTTGGCCCTTAATGCGGCAATTGAAGCGGCAAGAGCAGGAGAACAAGGCAAAGGTTTTGCGGTGGTTGCAGAGGAAATCAGAAAGCTTGCCAGTGAGTCTATGGCATCTGCAGATAATATTGGAAAGTTGATTCAAATGATTCAGTCTGAGATTGGACACGCTGAAAAAGCTATTAACAATGAGAGCGAATCAATCTCAAAAGGCGTGGCAGTTATTGAAGAGACTCAGTCAGCTTTCTCTCATATTATTGAAGCCATTGAGCAAACCACGAACAGCATGAAAGCTGTAGTGGATATTGTAACAGAGACTAAACAGCAGACTGAAGAAGTGACCCGTTCAATTCATGTCATTGCCAATGTGGCTCAAGAATCTTCTGCAAGTGCGGAGGAAGTTAGCGCCAGCACAGAAGAACAAAATGCCATTTCGGAAGAGATTGCCAACGCAGCAGAGCATCTTTCTCGTTTGTCTGTAGAATTACTTCAACAAGTGGCTTCTTTTAAAGTATCTAAATAATTTGTTGAGGCATCAAAATAATTTATCAAAGAAAAAGAATCGGACGAGTGTCTGGTTCTTTTTTTTATATTAGAGTGACTTTAGTCACTTTATCAATGAGCTTCGGCACTTAATTAATAAGCGCAAATCATATATGCTGACAATAACCAATTTACCGTTGGAAAAAAACATTGGAGGTATATATGAAAAAGGGAATTTTATTATCGCTATTAGCGAGCATGTTCATCTTTGGAGCAGGAGCATCTTTTGCAGAAGCACCTCAAACCATCGAAGACATCAAAACCTTGGAAGCAGATGAAACTTGGACAGGAGATTATGTCATAAAGAAAGATTTGAATTTAAACGGCCATGAATTAACCATTGATGGGAACCTTATTCTCAGTGAAAAGTCAATTGATCTAAACGGTGGAAAGTTAATTGTAAAAGGCGATTTTAGAATTCAAAAGATTAAGGATTCTGGAAAAGGATTAGATTATTCTCAACTTAAAAAAGATGACTTTAACATTTCTAGCGGATTGCTTAAAATGAATAAACCAGAAGAGTATATGCTTGTGGAAGGCAACTACTATGCAGATGGAAATGATGATTTTTTAAGAGCTGGATTACTCGAACTTAAGGGAGACTTAATAAGCTCAACTTCTGCTTATGACGAGAGCTTTGCTGCTATTGGGACTCATAAAACAATTTTCACAGGCGATAAGGATCAAACGGTCTATTTTAAAAGAGTTAATTATTTTAATGTTTTAAGTGTGAATAAACCATCTGGATCTATGATTTTTAAGTCACCAATAGATGTGAAGAAGTTTGATGAAAGCTTTAATATGAAACTAGGTGGAACAGGCTATGTTATATTTAATATGTATTATAACAAAGAATTGGATTTCAATGGAAAATCGTTAACGGTGGATGGCAATGTGTTCTTGAGCCGTGGTAAGCTTAATCTTAATAATGGTCAACTTCATGTAACGAAGAATTTCCATATGGGAGACATTAAAGATTGGAAGAATAAATCTGAATTGACTTATGAGCAACTTGTGGCAGAAGACTTTACAATGAATGCTACAGACGCTTACTTGATTATGACCAAAGGTAAAGAGTATATGGAAGTCCTAGGTAATATTTATTTCAATGCGAAAATAAATCAAACTGAATTAAGAGCGGGAATTATTGAAGCAAAAGGAGATGTCTTTGTTAAAAGTAGCGTTCGGGGAAATATTGTTGCAAGTGGTACAAATGAGTTAGTCTTTTCAGGCAATAAAAAGCAAACCCTTCATGTTAATTACCCGAGCAATTATGATACAAAGGGAAAATTAAGAGTAAATACCCATTTTAATACGATTAGAATGACTCATAAAGAAACCTTTATAGATGAAAAAAATACGAATCTAACAGGATCCTTTGCTACTGCTCCAAGACATTATGCAAATAAGCTGTTACTCTTTACACCAACTATTTTTGATGCTAAAAAGAACACCGCAGTAACATTTACCGCTAACCCACCTTTTGCATACAATGGTGTTTTCTATGCTGAAATAGGTACTGCAAGCAAAATTACGGGTGTTAAAATTACCTATGATAAGGTTAAGAAAAATTACTATATGACTATCAACAATAAAAAAGTTGTCATTAAAACCTATAACCTTAGCAAAAAGGTCTGCGTTAAGTTAGATGATGTCTTGAAAACTTGTGGTCGCACATCTGACTACTCGGTTGAAAACAAAACTGTTACGATTCATTAGAGGGTTGAAGATATGAATAAAAAAATAGGATTAATGTTAATCCTTGCTTTGGTATTCTCAACTGCAGGATGCACAAAGCAAGTGGATAAGAGTCAAGAGAGTCAATCGGCGTCTACGCCAGAGAACGCAACTGAGTCATCTAGTAATGCAGAGAGCACAACTACAGAAGCTAAGGTAGACTATTCAAATGAAGCTCTGTTGAAAGAGGCATTAAAAGAAATGATTGCGAAATCAGTGAACCTTGAAGGCATACAATATGAGAATGTCGTAACCTATCAAGGGGTTGAAACTGTACAAAAAATTTGGCAAGCTAAGGGTAAAATGAAGATTTCAACAACGGTTGAAGGGAATGAATCCATTACAATCGTCACAGAAAAAGATACCATCACTTATGATTTAGCGACAAAGCAAGGCGTAGCTTATTCGGATGGTCCTCAAGAAGATGAAGAGGAAATGCCAAACATTACCGAAGACGAAATTGGCAACTATAAATTTATTTCTGAAGAAACGATTGATGGTGAACCTTGTATAGTCGTATCAGAGGCCTCATCGGACTCGTCTACAAGTAAAATTTGGATGAGCAAGAACTATGGCATTATGATGAAAGCAGAAATGAAAGATACGGCTTCAAATGTGGGGATGACATTATCCATCAGAAATTTAAAAACATTTAAACCAGATAGTCATTTCTTTGAAGTGCCTGCAGATATTAAAATCACTAAAATGTAATTTTTTAAGGAGGTAAAGAACATCATGGCAGGCTATTACTTAATGTGGAGTATAATCTTTACCTCCTTTTCCTTATTGGCTTCAATAGATTTAGTCATGACAATTCGCAAGGCAAAAAGAACCAAGAAGACGATTGTATATATCCTATTAGAGGGCATTAGCATTGCAGGGTATTTGTATCTATTAGGCATACTTTTTTCGCCCGATAATGTAAATGGCGGTTTCTATACCCCACTAAAATATATGCCACTTCTTTTAACGGGTAGTCTCTGGCTGTTTAAAGGGTTTGCGATTAAGGGGAATAAATGGCATTTGAGCTCAATTTCATTAAAAGATGCACTGAAAGAGAATCAACATATCTGTTTTATTTTTGATAGTAAAGGGTGGGTTGTCCAGAGTACTCTTGGTACGTTTGACAGTTGTCAGTGGCTTAATGATATACAGAGCAAAGCCGATTTTTAAAAGGCTGTGTAAAAAATGCCTATGTCGAAGATTTTATAAACGATCCACAACTCAGAATAAAGTTCTATTCCGAACAAGTGCGAAAAGTTATTGGATTTAAGAGGGAGAATATTGTAAATGCTAAGGGAGACGCTATTGGTGAGGTTTGGACGGGTAGTGATATCACCGAGTTTCAAATGGTCTATGAAGCGTTAAAAGAGAGCCAAAACGAACTCATTGAGGTACAGACGGTACTGGTTAATTATCTTGAGATGGTGGAAGACTATGAACGTACTAAGGCAGAACAAGAAATTTCTTTAAGAATGAACGAAATCATTGGGCATGAGATGATGACCCTGCTAAAACAACTTCAAGTGATGGAAATTAACCTTAGAGAAGAGGACTTGAATTCATTCAATCAACTGCTAAAAACTGCTATACTAAATTGTAAGGACATTATTAAAGATGTTAGAAAAACCGTTCAATTAATTTCGACAAATGACGGGGAGATATTATGATACGTGTTGCATTAGCAGAGGATCAGGCATTGATTAGAGAAATGATGGTAACCATATTATCAAGGGAATCTTCGCTTGAAATGGTTGGTACAGCAACAAACGGCGAAGAAGCCATTCAGCTTTGTAACATATATAGACCTGACGTGTTGCTCATGGATATTAAAATGCCTGTAATGGATGGGGTTTCTGCACTCCAAAAAATTAAAAGAGATATGCCAAAAATAAAAGTAATTTTATTAACAACCTTTGAAAATGCAAATGAAATTAGTTCTTCATTTTGCCATGGTGTGGATGGTTATTTATTAAAAGACCTTTCGCCTGACGAACTCATTAAGGCCATACAATGTGTGTACAGTGGTCTTTTTGTCATGAGTGAATCTGTAAAAAATTATATTCAGAGAGAATTTATTTTGAAATGCCAAAGTGAAACACCATTACTTGTAAGCGTAAAAAATGAAGTGATAGATGAAATTATTGAACTGGACTCAACTGAAATTAAAATGATAAAGCTCATTGCCAAGGGCATGAGCAACAAAGAAATTGGTGAAGCCTTAGGTTTTACTGAAGGCACTATAAAAAACAAAATTACTAAAATATTAGGCAATTTACAATTGAAAGACAGAACTCAACTTGTTGTGTATGCTATATCACAGAAAATTATATAAAAGCATTTCCTTAATTTTTATAGCCTTCCATGTGGAAGCGTCAATGTGACTTTAAACCCACCTTCAGATATATTGTGATATTCTATTTCACCGTCTATTAACGCTGCACGTTCCTTCATTCCCTTTAGCCCCATACCCATCTTAATCTCTTCACAACCGTTACCATTGTCAATAATATGAAGTTCTGAAAAACCACTGTTTTGTCTATAAATAATATAAATATCTTGAGCGTCACCGTGGCGAATGGCATTTGTAACCGATTCTCTAATGATTGCAAAAATTTCATTAGATTTACATGTCAATGTTTCGTGAAGTGGATCGTAAAAATGAATGTCAAGGTGAATTGGAGTGCCTTTAAACTGCTCAGAGAACTGCTCTAATTGTGTATTCAAACTATCAGAGATCGTTACAATAGAATGATTTACAACCGTTGAAAGCTCATTTATACCTGTATGAATGAGCTTTTTTGCGTTTTCTATAAGGAAGAGAGCGTTATTCTGGGGCGTATTTGTGCTGTTCACCGTTTCTAAAGTCGTTTTTGTTAAGACCAGTGTATTCCCTAAGACATCATGTAAATCTCTTGAAATTCTATTTGTCGTTTGTATTCTTTCCATTTCTTTGAGTTTTTCACCTTGTATTCTAAGGCTTTCGTTGAATTCACTGATGATTGCGTTGTTATTTTCTAATGTTTCAATCGCATCTTGTATTTGCGTCTGATCGGTCCACTCATGAACAATGCCGATTGTAGCGTCTTTTTTGTCCTTTATTTCGAAGTACCGATGCTCAAATTTACTTTCTGTAAATAAGAATAAAATTTGTGTTTCGCTATATTGTTCATCTAGGCAATAGAAAATGCTTTTATTGTTTAGATAAGCCTTAAATTTGTCGTTTGAGTCTTGAAGTTGACCATTCGCATCAAAGACTGCAATGGCTTTATCTGCATGTTTTAAAGCTTTTTCATAAGCAAAAGGTGTTATGTCTAAAAAACGATATCTCTTTATGGCAATTGAAAATAGACCAAGAGAGATCATGGCGGCAAGAGGTGTTATGTCCATTGGCAATCGAATGTCGAACATTTTTTTTAATATTTTTGCAACATACATAATATTGATTACAATCGGAATAAATATAGCAACGGCAAAAATTCGCGATTGTAAATATTTCATATAGAAGCTGTTTTTATATTCTTTAGTGCACAAATAGACCCCGTAAGCCAAGTAAAGATAACTCAAAGCTTGATGGGGGTAAAAAAGTGGGCCGAAGCTATCTCTGAACAAATCATATTTTGAATAAAAAAGCATATGAAGGGGATTGGTAGCAATCATTAAAAATGATATGAGCATTGGCAGTAATAATATAATTTGCTGCTTTCTTTTCATGGGTTGATTGTAAGCAAAGACCCAAGAAAACTGTACAAAATAATAGTTTAGAAGACAAATTCCTAAATACTGAGTGATAATAAAAAACCATCGAATGTTAATATCTGGTGAAGCCGTTTTAAAAAGCTTTGAGACCAACCATAGAAGAAGCATGGACATGGTTAAGAGAAAATATTCCAGCAACTTTGTCTTTTTAGCTTGTTGATATAAAGAGGCACAATATATGATGATCAAAATTGCAGTGGCTAAGCTGGTCACTGAAACATAGTAATTGTCTAAGGCAAGTCTTGGCGTCATAAGTCCCCCCTCGTAGTAAATTTAGTTAATTCTATTTTAACACTATACTTTGGTGCTAATTCACATATTTTTGGATTTTATTTTTAAAGTATGACTTCAGTACGGTTTTGGTTCACTATTATAAAGGTCTTTAATTGTGGCAAATCCTACAGTTTATCTTATCAAAATAGCTGTTTGAAGCATTGTCGAACTTGTATGTATATAAATTATATAAAGAATATACTCTACAAAAAAAATAATTTCTATTCGTTGTTGTAAGATGGTTACAATTTGGATAAAATGAAAAATGAGCTTAAAAGCAAATTGCTCGTCAGACAAGTTGTTCGAACATGTTGGAAATGTCATTTCAAAGGGTTTGGTAATAATGTCAGATAATTCTTGTTATTTTAATCAAACAAGTTAAAAAGGTAAAAAATGATAAAAATGTATTAAGCAATAAATATGGATTATGGTGAGGGAAAATATGAGAAATAAGATCAAATGGATTCAATGGTTAAGTGTAGCTGTGTTGTTATTGATTATGGCTGGAATCACAATTTGGGCAAATACACCAATGAAAGGCGAGGTTCCCACAGCGGCAAGCAAGGTTATTTTTGAAAAGGCTCATGTGGTGAAAATGTTGTCCGAACAAGCGAGCCCAGATACATGGACGGAAGGTCTAAGGTTAGGAACACAGGAAGTTCAACTACATTTAGATAGTGGAGCATATAAAGGTAAAGAACTTTATGGTGTTAACTATTTAGGCGCTTATGGAAACGTAGATTTGAAACTGGGGACCAAAGTCATTGTCAGAATGGACAAGGATGAGAACGGAAATCCTTACGTCGTCAGTGTTGTGAATTATAACCGTAGTGGTATGCTGATTGGTCTAGCCCTTCTCTTTGGAGCGGCCCTTGTGATTGTTGGCGGAAAAAAAGGACTGGCTGCTATTGTGGGATTAATGTTTACCCTTTGCAGCATATGGTTCTTCTTAATTCCATTGATTAAAAGAGGCGTTCCTGTTATTCCTGCAACGATTATGCTAGTGGCGATAACAGCCTTTGTCTCGCTTTTGACACTGAACGGGTTTTCGAAGAAGACACTTGTCGCTGTAATAGGTTGTGTGGGTGGCGTCACAGTTGCAGGGCTAATTGCTTATTCGGCAGGGCTTATTTCTCCCATCAACGGGTTTAATATGAGTGAAGCAGAGGATCTGGTCCTCAGAGCCACTGACAGTAATTTAAGAATCAGTGGACTTCTTGTATGTGGCGTCTTAATCGCTTCTCTAGGCGCTGTCATGGACGTTGCGTTGTCAATTGCATCGGCAGTAAGCGAGCTTCACGACATGAATGAGAAGGCCCAGTCAAAAGAGCTATTTAGGGCAGGTTTAAATATAGGCAGAGATATGATGGGAACTATGGCCAATACCCTGATATTGGCATTTGCAGGGGCATCTCTTAATATGCTGGTCTTATTCAAAGTATTTGATTATCCCTACATGCAAATTTTCAACAGTGATTTAATGACTCTAGAAATTATACAGGGTTTAGCGGGATCAATTGGGATTATATTGACGGTTCCTTTAGTGGCACTATTATCAGCGGTACTATTTGCTCCAAAACATATAGCAAAAAAAGCAAAATAGAGTGGGCTTCCACAAGGGGTCCATAGTCAGCGTTCAATTGAAAGGAGATGGTATCTGGCGTTAAAGTTCATTCTGTGTTTTGGATTCATAATCAACAAGGCATCTGGAACACCACTAGTAAGAAAAATACAATGAAGAATTGTGGAGGCATTTGATGAAAAGAAGTTTGAGAAGAACATTAAGTTTATTCATGGTATTTCTTTTGACCGTGACAGCTGTTGTTCCGGCGTTCGCAGGAGATGCGCCGTCGACGCAAGCTAATCACGTGATTATCAGTCAAATCTACGGTAGTGGAGGTCTTGCAGGTTCAACATGCAAGAATGATTTTGTTGAACTTTATAATCCAACGGGAGCCCCTGTTGATTTAAGTACATGGTCTGTGCAATATGCAGCAGCAGATGCAGACCCAACTAAAGATATAGCGAAAACTTATGCTGTAACGGCTCTAAACGGTGTGATTCAACCGGGCAAATATTACCTTGTTCAGTTAAAGAGCGGTGGTGCTAACGGAACAGACTTGCCGACACCAGAAGCTATGGGCGGTTCAGACTTATCCGGCTCAAAAGGTAAAGTTGCATTGGCTTCAATAGCAACTGCAATTACAGGTGCGACTGATCCTGGTGTAGTGGACTTAGTTGGTTATGGCGTTGCTACGGTATTTGAAGGTAAAGCAACGAGTGGACTGTCTGCAACAGCAGCACTTGTTCGAAAAGAAGTCGGTGTGGATACAGATAATAATTTCAATGATTTTATAGCGGCAACACCTAATCCGCGAAATGGTGCATGGACAAGCGGTCCTATCATTGAAACAAAATGTGCAAAACCAACAGCTAGCAAACCATCTGGTATGATCGATGTTAACTCGGTTATAACATTTGGAACGACAACATCAGGTGCAGCCATTGAATACAATACGGTGTCAACTTCACCAGACAGCTGGACTTTGGCAAGTGATGTTACTCTAACGGCTGATACTACATATTATGTACGTGCTACAAAAACAGATTTAGAAGACAGCGACATTGCTACTTTTACATATACTGTAAAAGATCCTAATCAAATCATGACGGTTAAAGATGCATTGTCACTCACGGGTACAACTGAAAACGTAACGGTAAAAGGGACACTCGCATACTTTGCGACAAGCTTTTCCAATCCTGTCATCTATTCCGTTATTGACGGAAAGACCTATGCCCTTTATGTGTTTGGCTCAGCGCCAAAGGATGCTAAAATAGGCGATGTGATCAAAGTGACAGGGAAATATGAAGTGCGTTACAATATGCCTCAACTCAGTGGCATTACAGCGTCTTCTATTGAAGCGGAGGCAGGTGCCTCGGTAACACCAAAAGAAATGACAATAACAGACATATTAGCAAATGGCTCAAATATGTTGGGTCAAGTTGTGAAAATTAAAGACGTCAATTTAGGCGTATTTAGTGCAACGGGGAGCACGCCAATTACAGACAAAGATGGAAAAAAAATAAACATCTATAAGGCAACCCCATATCCTGTTCAAGTGTTGACTGGTGATATCGTAGACCTCTACGGGATGATTGCGGTGAATAACTCGACTATTCAACTGTATACAGGGACACGAGAAGCTAATGGCTTTGGTATTTATGATGTTGCAAACGATACAAAAGCGCCAATAGTGACATTGAATGACAGTTATCTTGACGCTAAACCAAACGTTGATTATACAATTACTGTAAAAGCAGAAGACAATAAAGGCATTAAGGATGTTAAAATAACTTACACCATTGGGTCAAAGACAGTAAGCAATCAAGCAATGACCTACGCAGCAGATACTGGTGAGTATAAATTCGTAGTGCCTGGTAGCGCAATCACTATGACTGTAGATGACATTTCATTCAAAGTGACTGCTACGGACATAACAGGTCTTAAAACTGAGACGGTTGCAAAATCAATTAACGTTGATGCAAAACCTCAATTTGCAAAGCTTGTTCCAGCCCGTGGCGGGATCACAGGAGATGATAAGAAACCACTCATCGCTGTAACCTTAACCAATGCTGGCACTACACCAGACGTTAAAATGACACTCAAGAAAGACAAAACTGCAATTGCTGAAAACACAAAAATGACGGCTGGCGCAAATGCCAATACCTTTGAATACAAGACGCCAACTCTTACAGACGGTCAATATAATGTTACTGTGACGGTAAAGAGAGAAGACGGCATTACCAATACCTCGACTTGGAATTTCACCGTAGGAACGCCAAAATCAAGAGCTTTCTTTGGTCAGCTCCATGCACATACGGCTGAATACTCAGATGGATCAGGAAAACTAAGTGATGGCTTCAATTACATTCAGTCAATTCCCACAAGTGATAAAGTGGACTTTGTAGCCTTTACAGATCACTCTAACTATTTTGATACAACAGCTGCAGCAAATCCTGCTGAAGCAATGAATGATAAGACCAAAATGACAGCGGAAAGTTTGGCTAAATGGGATACTTATACCTCGTCTATGAGAACATTCAATGATTCACATCAAGGTTCAATCGTAGCTTTCCCAGGTTATGAAATGACTTGGTCAGGTGGTCCTGGACATATTAATACCTTTAATTCTGTAGGGCTTGTCAGCAGAAATAACACAAGCCTTAACAACAAGACTGCAGACGCAGGACTAAAAGCTTACTATGCGGAATTGGTCAAGAATACAGATCCTCTTGGAAACTTGTCACAGTTCAATCACCCAGGTGCAACTTTTGGAACCTTTGCAGATTTTGCTTACTGGTCACCAACCATAGACAACAAAATGGTTGCGGTAGAAGTTGGTAATGGTGAAGGTGCTATCGGTTCAGGTGGTTACTTCCCAAGCTACACGGAATATACAAAGGCACTTGATAAAGGTTGGCACGTTGCCCCAACAAACAACCAAGACAATCACAAAGGAAATTGGGGGAACGCAAACACAAGCCGTACGGTTATTGTTACCAATGAATTAAGCGAAAAGGGTTTATTGAATGGTCTTAAAAATATGTCAACCTATGCGACGGAAGACAAAAACTTAAATATTCAATACACGGTTAATGGTCAAGCGCTGGGCACTATTATCAGCGAAGTGCCAACAACGCCACTACAATTCAATGTGATTGTAGATGATCCTGACAGTACGGACAGTATTTCAAAAATCGATATAGTGACAAACAGCGGTCGAATCGCAGCGAGCAAAACTTTTGACAGCAATTCTGTTGAATGGAGTACGGAACTTCCGCCAACACAAGGTTATTACTATGTCAGAGTCACACAAGCGGACAAAAATTTGGCAGTGACTTCACCTGTTTGGATTGGACAAGCACCACGCGTAGGTATCACTGCAGTTGAATGTGGTACAAGCATGCCAGTAACAGGGGAAAAACTAACACTTTCTTCAACTTTATTCAACAATGAAGAAAAAACAGTTACAGTAAAATCAATTGAATATAAACTAGGTGAAACGGTATTGAAATCAGAAGCCCTTGGTACTGAAATTGCGCCGACAGCTTCTTACAAGCATACGTTTGATTATACGCCGACCACATCTGGAAAAGTAAAAGTTACTGTAACAGCTGTAATGGTCATTGATGGACAAGAGAAGATTTTCACTCAAGACATTGAACTCAATGTCAGAGACAGCAATAATCTTATCTATATCGGTATTGATGCAAGCCATTATAATGAATATGTTCGAGGCAATTACAAAGCGAGCATGGGGAACTTCGCCAATATGGCAGTGAACTATGACGTTCGTGTCGTTGAACTTGAAACAAGTGAAGCTTTAATTGCAGCCACACAAAACAGCAAATATAAAATGTTGATTCTTACACCACCAACAAGACGTAATGGGATCGACTTCCTTATTGGATACAAGAATTACACAGATGCAGAAATTTCAGCAATCAAGTCCTTTGCTGAGTCTGGCAGAACAGTAATCGTCACAGGATGGAGCGACAATTATGAAAACTACACTAAGTACTCAGATGGAACAACTTATAAACTTCCAGCGGACGAACAAATGTCTGCACAACAAAACAAGTTGTTGGTAGCATTAGGTTCAACTCTTAGAATTTCAGATGACGAAATTCAAGACCCTGTGACTAATGGCGGAACTGCTCAACGATTGTACTTAAAAAATTACAATTTAGACAACCCATTTGCAAAAGGTATTGTACCTGCTGAGCAAGTTTACTCAAACTACGGCGGTGCCTCTATCTATGCAGTGGACAAGGACAACAATCCAACAGCAGTATTGCCAGCAACTGTTAGCCCTATCGTATTTGGTTTTACAACAAGTGTATCTATTGACAGTGATAAAGATGGGACAACGGTCGCATCAGGTTCTGGTGTGGCTGTACCAAAATACACTGATAAGCTTATGGTAGCTGCTTCTGAAAATGTGGTTTACCCTAATGGTAAAACAGCGACAATCGTAGTTGCGGGTGCTGCTTTCATGAGTAACTTTGAAATTCAGGCGACAATGGATAGTTACGCCACACCTGCATTCAGTAACTATACCATCCTTGAGAATGTAGTCCGTTTGGCCAATCCAATTGTTTTAACCGACATTTCAAAAGTACAAGCTGCAAAAGAAGGAGAAACCTTTACCGTTCAAGGTATTGTGACTTCAAATGCTTCTGGTTACGACAAGAACACGGCGTTCTTTGACACGGTATATGTTCAAGACACAACTGCGGGTATAGATTTATTCCCAGTAGCAGGAGATGTGAGAGCGGGACAAACCGTTCAAGTAACCGGAGTTACAAGCTCTTATAATGGAGAGCGACAACTGAATGTTCAAAAAATAACGATCGTTGATGATACCATCAAACCGTTACCAAAACCAATTAAGCTGACAACAGCTCAAGCAGCTAAGTCAGCAAATCTAGGAAGTCTGGTTACAATTACTGGAATAATCCAGAAGCTTCAAGAATCCAATGGGGTCATCGAAAGTATTTACGTTTCCGATAATAGCAATGTTACAACGAGAGTATTTATTGACGGCTATATTACGAAAGATGCAAAAATAGCCAATCTTAAAGTAGGTGCTGAAATTACAGCCATAGGTCTATCTTCAATTGATACCGAAGGTGCGCGTATTCGTATCAGAGACCGCGGAGACATTGTCTGTAAAATACCAACACCAGGGAAAGAACCAAAATCGAAATCAGATGCGACGTCAACACCTGCGTCAGGTTCAACTCCAGTTACCCCAGCGAAACCAACACAGCCGAATGTACCTACTGCACCGACTGCAGATCAAAAGGCATTAGATGCGGCAATGGGTAAAGCAAAAGAGGGCATTGCTTTGACAGATGCTGAAAAGCAGATGGTAAAAGCAAATATCCAAGAAGAAATGAAGAAACAAATTGATTCTAAAAAGATTGAAGACAAAAAACTACTCAAAGAAAACCTTGAAGTTATCAATAAGATGTACGGTAATATTGAGGCGAATCAAGTCCTTCTTGGAGATTCTGTAGCCCTTACAAAAGCAATTTCAGGTTCTATAGAAAACCTCAAAAAAGAGTTGGGTTCAATTGGAGTAAGTGAAAAAATGAGTAAACCTGTAGTCACTCTTGAATCAGCTACAGACAAAATTAGTGTCAGCTTGAAGTCGACAGATCTTAAAACTGCAAAAGATAACGGGGCAGCTATTAAGTTAGAAACTAAAGAAGCTTCTGTTATTGTTTCTGGCGACGCTTTAAACACAGATAAGTCTCAGGAAATAGCAGTAGAAAGGGATATGTTGCTAAAAGCTAAGGCTACAAAACAAATGGCAACAGTGAAAACAGGTGTTCAACTGGATACTGAACTTAAATCTGTTCAATTATCAATTTCCGTGGACACAAATCAAGCTAAAAAATTAGGTGTCTTCAAATTTGACGAAGGTAAAAAAACATATACTTTAGTTAAATCCCAAATTGATACGCAGTCAGGTAGTTTGATTGTTAATAATGCAAGCGATGGACAGTATATTGTTGCAGAGGTTAAACCTACATTCACAGATACTTCAAAGACTTGGGCAAAAGGCACCATTGAACAAATTCAAGCAAGAGGCATAATGGTAGGGGTTTCAGACAATCGATTCGACCCTGAAAAGATGATTACAAAAGTTGAATTTGCAAAAGCAATTCTCAATTTGCTCGGTGAAAATGACTCTAGCACCATGGATTGGAAGACATCTAGTATTTCGTTAGCCAATGAACTTGGATTAGCTGGAAATTTCCTAAATGGGAAAAATGCTGACAAAGCCATTACAAGAGAAGAAATGACGTACATGTTGTCGAAGGCATTTTCTTATGGCAGCGGGTTAGATGTGAACGCTGGTCTATTGAACTTTAAAGATGCGAAGCAAATAAACAGCGCATATCAAACAGAAATTTCAAAAGCCCAAGAGCTTGGCTTAGTTAAGGGGTCGACAGATGGTAAATTTAATCCGTCAGCTACTGGCACTAGAGCCGAGGCAGCACAAATGCTTCTCAACTTGGCGAATAGCCTTTAATTGAATTAAGTGTTAAAAGAAAGAGCCACTTCTGGAATCCCCTTCGTGAAGTGGCTCTTTTTTAATGCTTAGAATTATTTCGCAACATCGTCAAAAAATTCACAATATTATTAATATTCCGACTAAATTTAAATATTAAAGTAATAGTTTTAGTTATATTAAAATCATGATAACATATATTACGGAAACTTAATAATATAAAGCAAGTGGATTGATAAGGAGGCTTTTTATGTTAGAAATGATTCAGTATATGTTACAAACTGTTCAAGAGATAATTAACATACTCAACAACGCACTATGGTCTTATGTTCTCATTTTCTTACTAATTGCTGTAGGTGGTTATTTTACAATTCGAACAAAATTTGTACAAATCAGAATGCTTAAAGAGATGTTCAAATTATTGGCAGAAGGGGTTACAAAAGCTACGACTAGCGACGATAAAAACTCGGTGTCATCTTTCCAAGCCTTTTGTATTAGCTTAGCATCAAGAGTAGGAACTGGAAATTTGGCAGGTGTTGCACTGGCTATAGCAATTGGTGGTCCAGGAGCTGTTTTCTGGATGTGGATGATAGCCCTTGTTGGAGGCGGCTCAAGTTTTGTAGAGTCTACTTTAGCACAAATTTATAAAGTCAAGGATCACAATGGCTATTATAGAGGTGGACCAGCTTATTATATGGAGAAGGCCCTTGGTGCCAGATGGATGGGAATATTATTCTCAATATTGATTACTATTTGCTTTGGATTGGTGTTTAACTCAGTACAGGCAAATACGATTTCCTTGGCGTTTAATGAGGCGTTTGGACTTAACAGACTTTACGTAGGCATAGGCGTTACGTTACTGACTTCTCTCATTATTTTTGGTGGTGTTAAGCGAATCGCAAAGGCGGCAGAGGTTATTGTTCCAATTATGGCGACAGGGTATGTACTCATAGCGTTATTTATCGTCATAATGAATATACAAATGATCCCTTCAATTTTTGTGTTGATTGTGAAAAGTGCCTTTGGCCTGAATCAAGTAGCTGGTGCAGGTATTAGTATGGCTATGATGCAAGGTATTAAAAGAGGTCTTTTCAGCAATGAAGCGGGTATGGGGAGTGCGCCTAATGCAGCTGCAACGGCAGAGGTGACTCATCCTGTTAAACAAGGGTTGATTCAAACATTAGGCGTATTTACAGACACGCTCTTAGTTTGTAGCGCAACGGCCTTTATGATTCTAATCAGCGGGGTCTACAAAAATGGTGATATGTCTGGTATTCAATTAACTCAAAATGCCCTCAGTTCTCAGGTTGGTCCTTGGGGAAATACGTTTATTGCAGTTTGTATATTCTTATTTGCGTTTAGTTCGATTATAGGAAATTATTACTATGGTGAGACGAATATTGAGTTTATTAAGGATTCTAAACTTGGAATATTCTTATACAGAATTGCAGTTGTTGGCATGGTAATCTTTGGTTCTGTCAGCAAAATTGGAATTGTGTGGGATTTAGCCGATTTATTCATGGGACTTATGGCGATAATTAACTTGATTGCAATTGTTCTGCTAGGAAAATTTGCTTTTAGAGCATTGGATGATTATGTGGCACAATTAAAACAAGGAAAAAATCCAGTGTTTTATGCTGAAAATATAGAGGGATTAAAAAATACAACGTGCTGGTCGAAGAAGGCATCAAAGGATTCTAAAATATCAGCCTAGTTAGGGTGTGGTACACATAAGGTGTATAACACTTAATAGGTATGATGCTTAAAAGGAGGCTGCGGTATAAAAATACTGCGGTCTCTTTCTTTTTTTGTCCATTGCAATATATTTCTGGGTATCATATTATTGTACTAAATAGGTATAAAAGTACAAATCGAAAGAAGGGTTTTTATGAGCAAACAAAGTAAAGCGAAACATGACCGTCTCCTACAAAAATCAGAATCGCTTTTTTTAAAATACGGCTATAAGGCAGTTTCCATGGATCAGATTGCCAAAGAGGCGGGCATCAGCAAAATGACCATTTATAAGCATTATCACTCAAAGGATGACCTTTTTATTGCAGTACTTATTCAAATGACGGACTACCATTGGAACATAGTTGAAGAGCAACTTAAGACACATGACAAAACCATGGACAAAATTGAATGCCTATACAGTTATTCCATGAGTAATATAAACGTGGTGCCAGACTATGTGATTAAAGAAATTATGGAGAGAAACACCATCATGGAGGCCCTCCGTAACTACAAACAAAAATGGACATTGGACATGTGGCATCGCATTTTAGAAGAAGGGGTTAAAAAGGGAGAAATACGCCCCTTAGACATAGATTTTACTGCAACCCTCCTTATGAATATGCCTATGACATTTATCCAAACGGATTACTTCAGCACACCTGAGAAAATCAGTCGACTGACGGCAAACTTTTATGATTTTGTAAAATATGGTCTGCTAGGTAAGGCAGGCGGTTTGAAGAAATCTCTTGAAGAGGAGGCGACAACTCATGGCGAAAAATGTCCTCATGAAAGTGGAAAATCTGAGTAAGGACTATCAAATGGGCGATGTAAAAGTGAGTGCCCTTGAAAACATTAATTTCGACTTGTTCGACGGTGAGTTTGTGGTTATTTTAGGACCCAGCGGTTCAGGGAAAAGCACACTTTTGAACATTATGGGAGGAATGGATTTACCTACTACTGGGAAAATTATCATCGGAGAAGAAGAAATCAGCGGTTACAATGACAAGAAATTAACCCGATTTCGCAGGGAACAAGTGGGATTTGTTTTTCAATTTTATAATTTAATGGCCAATTTGACAGCCAAAGAAAATGTGGAGTTGGCAACGGAAATGTGTAAGGATGGGTTACCTATTGATGAAGTTCTAGATGCAGTAGGTCTTTACGAGAGAAAAGAACATTTTCCTTCACAAATGAGTGGTGGGGAGCAGCAAAGGGTTGCCATCGCTAGAGCTGTTGCTAAAAATCCTCTGCTCCTCCTATGCGACGAACCCACAGGGGCGCTGGACTATAAGACGGGACTATTGATTCTCTCGTTGCTCCATAAAATTAACAAGACTTACAAGAAGACCGTTGTGGTCATTACCCATAATTCGGCGATTGGAGACATGGCAGATTGTGTTATTCGAATGAGCAGCGGCAACATTGTAGACATTAAAACCAATGAAAATCCTGTACCGCCTGAAAGGATTGAGTGGTAATGAAAAAGCTGAATATACGACTTATCAGAATGATTTCCCATTCTAAAGGGCAATTTTTTTCCATTGTCGCCATTGTTGCGGCGGCTCTCAGTCTTTATGTGCTGTTTAATATCACCGCCGTGAACATTAATGCTGCAGTTGAGAAGTACTATCGTATGTCCAACGTAAATGACCTCCAAGTTCAGCTCGTTAAAATTCCTCAAAGCGCCATTACGGATTTGGGCCGAATGAAAGGCATTAAAGCCATACAAGGAAGAGTGAGCTTTGACGTCCCTTTGAAAGTGTCAGATTCAGAGGAAAAAGTGACCCTAAGACTTATTTCCCTACCACCTGAGGGTGAACGCATTAACAAACTCTACTACATGACATCGCCTTTAAAAACTATAACCGATGATCAAATTATTATACTGGACCAATTTGCTAAAGCCAGACATTTGACCCTTGGCGAAAAGATGACACCGTATATTAATGGACGTGACCACGCCTTGGTATTGGCGGGAATTGCCGCCAGTCCTGAATTTATTTATCTTATGGAAAATGAACAAGCTTTACTACCAAACCCAGACAAATTTGGGATTGGCTTTGTCAGTGAAGCTTTTGCCCAGTCCACCTACGGATTTACAGGCAGCTACAATGAACTTTTAATTACCTTAAATCCTTCGGCTGATCCTGATGATATGGTAACTCAGATCAATGATCGCCTCAACCGCTATGGCGTGAAGCGTGTGATTAAATTGGAAGACCAACTCAGCAACAGTGTATTGACTCAAAAGATTGAAGGCATAGAAAAAATGGCAAATGTATTGCCTGTGATGTTCCTCTTTGTTGGCGGTATTATTATTGTCATAATGCTCTCTAGAGTTGTCAGCAACGACCGCATACCTATTGGCGTGTTAAAAGCCCTCGGCTATGACAACCGTCATATTTTGATGCACTATACCAAGTATGCATTGGTGATTGGGTTAACGGGTTCTATTATAGGCATCCTGTTGGGACTTGCCCTTTCAGGTCCTCTCAGTCAAGTGTTTGTGTCATACTTTAACATTCCCTTTGTCGCCATTAAAATATATCCAATGTATATTTTAAAAGCAGTGGTTTTGACCAGCATCTTCTGCATTGTGTCAGGGCTACTAGGGGCTAGAGCAGTTCTTAAAATCATGCCTGCTGATGCCATGCGGGCAGAAGCGCCTAAATCTGGAAAGAGAATTTTACTAGAGCGAGTGCCACTTATATGGAAGCACGTTGCTTTCAGTTGGAAGATTGTCATACGAAATATTCTAAGAACCAAACAGCGCTTTATCTTCTTAGCTTTTGGACTGGCCTTGGCATACGCAATTAATACAGTCCCTCTCTATATGGGAACGACTATGCCTTTAATGTTTGAAGAACAATATAAGGTCTATCAGCGAATGGACTACAGCGTAGAATTTTCAAAACCTCTCAGTGAAAATGCAGTAGCCTCTCTAAAACATTTAATTAAATACGATGTGATCGAGCCTAAAGCAGAGTATCCTTTTGAGATGATGAGGGGGTGGCGTAAGAAAAATGTGATTCTTATTGGGGTTCCCAGAAATACGACCATGTACCATTTTGTAGATATAAAAGGCAATATCAGCCTACCTGAAAAGAATGGTATTTTAGTCACTGAAGCCCTTGCCAAGGCCTTGCATGTACAAGTGGGAGATTTGATAAAAATTCGCAATTTCATACCCGGTAAGGAAGATGTAACTCTTCCAGTGACCCGAGTGATTAAACAATACCTCGGTAGTAATGCTTACATGGATTTAGAAACCATGCAAAGGCTTCTTTTAGACAGAAATATGATTACAGGCGTCACTATAACCTCTGAGGCCGATGTGAAGGAAGGGCTTAAGGATGTGAAGAATGTATCGGCGGTACGGTCTTCGAAAGATGTAAGTGATGCCTTTCTGGAATATTTGGATACCATGATCGTGGCAACCAATGCCTATATGCTCTTTGGCGGTATTTTGGGGTTTGCCATCGTCTACAATGCTACGATTATTGGCATAGCAGAGCGGCGGATGGAATTTGCCTCCCTTAGGGTCATGGGTTTTGACAAAAAAGATGTCTTTCGAATTGTCACCCGTGAAAATGCCATCTTGGCTATTGTGGCCATACTGGCAGGGATTCCTTTAGGAATGGGAATGATTCGAGCGATGGCGGTGGCCTTTAGTTCAGATATGATAACTTTGCCCGTTATCTATCCGCCAAAAGTTTTTATCAGTGCAGCACTGGCAACCTTACTATTTGTAGTGATTGCCCAGTTGGCTGCTCGAAAGAAAATATACGATATGGATTTCATTGAGGCTCTTAAAAGCCGTATTTCCTAAGGGGTAGGCAATCATCAAGGAGGCGTAATTATGAATAAAAAATGGATAGGAATAGGTGGTGTGGCTTTGACCTTAGTGGTTGCTGCAGCAGTACTTAAGACGGGACAAAAACCTTTGGAAGTGGAGTTGTCTACAGTTGTAAGTGGTAATATGGAACAGTATGTAGAGGAAATTGGCGAAGTTCAATTAGATGAACGTCAGGGGTTATACAATATAGCATCGGGCATTGTGAACCACGTCTATGTTTCGGTTGGAGACTCTGTAAAAAAAGGACAGTTGCTGGCTCAAATGGATTATCAGTCCGTGGAACTCCAAAAGAAAGATTTAGAAGCTCAAGCCCAAGGCGTGAACGCTCAATATCAGGAAGCTAAAAAGCCTGCAACGGCTTCGGAACTGGAAAGACTCAATACTCAGTTAAGCGCTGCCCAATTGCTTTATGATGAGGCCAAACGAAATTTAGAAGACAATGACGCCCTTTATAAAGTGGGGGCTATTTCGGAAAGTGCCTACCGTAGTTTTCAGATAGAACTTTCAAATAAAGAGAGCAACCTTCAAAATGCAAAAAGCAACTTGAGTGCTGCCAAGGAAGGTCTCTCGGTGAACTTAAAAAATCAATATAAAGCCCAACTTGCTGAAATTGATAATCGCATTAAGTTAATGGACAAACAACTTAAAGACTTAGGTATTACAGCGGCTGCAAATGGTATTGTTTTGACCAGAAACGTTGAAGCAGGCCAATATGTCCCAACCAGGGAAAATGCTTTTTGAAATAGGCAGCAGTGGCAAGCTACATTTAAGCTGTGATTTACTATTTGAAGATTTGGCGGGCATTCAAGTGGGGACTCAGGTCCGCATTGAAAATGAAGATCTTGGCATTAAGGATTTAAAGGGAACGGTTTCGAAAATCTACCCTATAGCTTTTACCAAAGTTTCGGACCTTGGCATTAACCAAAAACGAGTCACGGTAAAAGTTTCTTTAGAGGGAGATTTAAAGACCCTTAAGCCAGGTTATGAGCTAACGGCAAAGTTTATTACCCAGAAGCGAGAAAACACCATATTGGTAGACAAGAAAGCCTTGTTTGAGTATGAGGGAAAAGCCAGCCTCTTCGTCAATGAAAATGGGAAAGCAAAATTGAGAGTGGTTGAAAAGGGTTTAGAAAATACAGATTTAGTAGAGATTGTAAGTTGGCCTTCAAGCAGGAGAAGAAGTGGTTCTGTCTCCTAGCGAGGACTTAGAAGAGGGTATGGCGGTTGTGAAGGAGTGAGGCGGGGAAGAATGCCTTGAATTCTCAAGTATGTGAAAAACAAACTCTGGCCAAATTGATAAAAGCTGATTTCTGTATCATACAGGAATCAGCTTTTGTTGTTAGTAGTGACATTCTTCTCTAGCAGATAATTTTCAAACTGGGACTGATCTTCTGGGCTCATAAATTTATAGTAAATATTTTTTTTCTTATGATTCCCATAATACAAAGTAAAATGGCTCTTATCTTTTTCGAAGCTTAAAATGTCAGCCCGTTTAATACGAGTAATGAAAAGTAGATTGGAACGAATCACCAACTGATCGCTGTTACAGATGATGTAAAATCTATGATGCACAAAATAATGAAAGACACCCAATAAGTAAATTCAAAAGGGCTATGGGAATCAGGTAAAAGAATACAAAGTGACTGAGGCATCCATATGACAAAAGTAAGCGAGACCGACCAGTATAAAGAAAATGCCGACAAATTTAAAAGTGGGCGTTCTTTGGTATAAAATTTCCATAAAGACACCGTCCTTGAAGGTAAATATTGTTGAAATTTGAAACGAGTATTGGCTTGCCAATACCCGTTTCAAATTTAGTTATATAGAGTAAATGTTATTACCAGTAGCGAACACCTATACTTTTGCATCTGCTGAGAACATCAGCGTAATAACCATCGGCATCATGTGTTCCTACAACGTAATTATAAATTAAATTAGCGGAAGTTATCACTACACCAGCAGCAACTAATACAGCTGCGATTTTAGAAACTGTTATGTCAGGGATAGCTAACAATGTAGCAATTACAGTACCAGCAGCTTCAAATCGAGAATCACTTTCTATTCCTTTAAGGGCATTTAACTGCTGTCTGAAGTTATTAACTTCTGTATATAAGACAGCCATCTTTTTGGACATCTGATCCAGCAATGCGTACATTTGAATTTTTTGTATTGGTTAGAGAGTATTGTCCGAAATATGCATAAGACAGATCTGAGAAGAATAAATTAACAGATTGGTTGCTGAGACTCTGAATTGAAATATTTTTGTTTGTATTATACTCTGGATTGCTTTTTAGTTCAAATTTTTGAGAAACTTCATCCGATAGAGAAGATGAGCTAGTTTTAAATAAATTTATGAAATCTTGATTAGAACCTTTTTTGGTGTCTGCATTGAGTGGAAGAATAATCATTTTGCTTTGTTGTGTAATTTTATCGAAAGAAACTAGAGTGACTTCTTTAGCATCAACAGATTTAGCAATCCTTGTTTTGGCGTCTTCGTGCAAAATATTTACAGTATAGCCAGCGCGTGCAGTATTTTCTTTTGAATTATTTCCAATGCTCAAAGAATTAGCACTTGCGAATGCAAGTGTGGTGTTACTGCATAATAAAAAAGACATTGTCAATGCAAAAGTGGAAATGAGCTTTTTAAAATTTTTATGCATAAGTGAACCTCCCAATAATTTTGTTTAGAGCGCAACAAGCTTGCTATTTATATTATGAAACAATAAAATGTAAAAATAAACTTAAATTGGTTATTTGATAAATTAAAAGTAATTTATGGATATTTAAATAAAAATAATCCAACAAAATTCATATAAATAGACAAAATATATTTGTATGATTTATAGTAAAGAATCTATATTTTTTCTAAAACTTACTCCAATCGGAAGATTTAAAGTAAGTCCGTGAAGTTCTACGCTATTATTTTTCATATCAATTTTCTTTAAGTGATCTTTATTGATAACAATTGACTGGTGGATTTGTACAAAGTGGGATGTAAGTAATTGAATGAATTTTTTTAGAGAAATTGATTTGTAAATTATTTCACCATACTGGGTTATAATGACTATTTTTCTAAACTTAAACTCAATATATAAAATATCTTTAAGCTGAATTATTTGTTTTATGCCATTAAAACATAAGCAGATGTTATCTTTTTCATTTTTATTACAGAAGTCAAGATAGTCAACTAAAATTTGTTTCAATACAAGATCAAGATCATTTTCGCAGATTGGCTTGATTAAATAGTCATAGCAATGTATATTACGAAATGCCTCAATTTCCCTCGTTGGAATAGCGGTGAGAAATACAATGGGCGTAAATTTATATTTATTTATCTTACGTAGCTGATAAGCTAAATTTAAACCATTGCCATCGCTTAATTGGATATCCATAAAGAAAGCGGATATATCAGTTGAATGCGCTATTTTTAAAGACTCTGCGACTTTATTAGAGACTTTTATATCTATTGTAGAATGAATAGATTTCATCCTATTTATTAAATACTCTCTGTGAACTTTGTTATTATCAACTATTAAAATTGAATTCATTTAAGTCATTTCCTTTTTAAGAAATATTTTTAAGTTCTAAAGTATTGCTTAGAATATTATTGTTCTTATGTATTAAAAATAAAAATAGTAAATCTTTTGATTTACATATTAACGGTCTAATCACATAAAGTCAAATTACATTTTTTTTTCAAACCGAAAACCCTCAACAGATGCCTTGCCACAAAGGACATGATATAATGAAAGTGAAATATTTTATTGAAGTGAAATATGGGTATTCGTAAAAAATTGTCTGCCATTGTGGGCGGACTCATTGTCATTGCCATGATTGCCTTATCTTCGGTAGGGTATCTATCGTATAAGAGTCAGGTTGAAGCCTCCAATGAGGCTCTCATGAAAACCACAGCAGAGCTTCATGCCAACGAGATTTCACAGTTCATGGTGAGTTGCATAGCTAAAGTTGAAGGTGTGGCCAATTTGTCCTACGCCAATTTACAGGGGGACCGTTGGAACTACAAAGGGGAAAAAGGTTCTATTGCTACAAGGGACTATTTCAAGAAAGTCATCAGCGCAAAGGCCCCTGCAGTTTCTGAGGCCCTTATTTCCAATACCACGGGGAACGTTGCCGTGGTTATTGCCGTCCCCATACTAGACAAAGGTGAAAGTGTTATAGGCGTTGCTTATGCTACTTTGGAACTAGACCGAATTGCTGAAATTGTGGAGCGCATTGACTTTGCGGCGTCCAGCTTTGGTTTTCTGGTAGACCCTTCGGGCATGGTTTTGGCCCATGGCAAACCACAGAGGTTTATCGGGGAATGGAGACCAAACTCTACGACAGCACTTACTATTTAGGACTTAGATCGGTTGAAGGCTTTGGCGCTGAAAAATGGCTCCTAGGTGTGGCAGTGGACCAAAAAGAAATTGAGGCCAATGTCCATGCGTTAGGGAGACGCTTTATTCTAATTTCTGGCATTGCCATGGTATTTTCTTTTTTAGGTGTACTGCTCTTTAGCGGTCAGCTTCTTAAACCATTAGAGGAAATCAATCAAATGACCCGCCGCATTGCCAAAGGGAATTTGAAACTAAGTCACACGCCAAAACCTCGGAAAGATGAATTTGGTCAGGTGTATGGCAATGTTGTGGAAATGAATCACAGTCTCATGAACTGTATTGCCCAAATTGCCAGTTCTTCGGACCATCTCAGCGACGCTTCAAAAGCTTTAGCCCAGGGCTTAAGCCAATCCAATGAAGCCTACACCGAAATTGCTGGAACCATTGAAGAAATTGCAAAAGGTGCAGAAGATCAGGTGAAAAATACCGAAACCGCAACCCATGAAGTCAGTGCCCTTGGAGGACTCATCGAAAAAGAACAGTCCCTTCAACAAGAATTGACGGATTCCAGTAGAATGTTGGAAACCATCAAACGTGAAGGGGTGGAAACGGTTCAACAACTGGTAGGTAGTAATCAGGTCAGCGGCAAGGCGCTCCAACAGATAGGAGAAACTATTGGCAGCACCAATCAAATTGCAGACCAAGTGGCAAGAGCCAGTGACATGATTGGGGCTATTTCCACACAAACCAATCTCCTAGCCCTGAATGCCGCCATAGAAGCAGCCCGTGCAGGAGAGGCAGGCAGAGGTTTTGCCGTTGTTGCAGATGAAATTCGCAAATTGGAGAGGCCATCGGTCAGATTCACGAAGTGGTAGGAGCCTTTAGACAAACGGGTCAACAGATGAATAGCTCAGCTCAGCGCTCTTGAGGACATTGCCAGAGCAGCAGCTCGCCTTGAAACCGTTGCAGCGGAACTGCAAGAAGGTATAGCGGTGTTTGAGTATTAAAAATGAGTTGAGAGCATAGAAACAAAGGCAACCAGCCATAGATCAGGGTACTTCTCTTTCGGAGAAGTATCCTTTGATATAAATAGAACAGGGTCACAAAGGATAAAACTGAACGACGTCACAAAATAGGAATGATGCATATGCCAGAAAAGGAAAAAAGAAAAGAACAACGCCGATTAGCTCGAGAAGAATTTTTCAATGAAGCAGAAGTCTGGTGGGACAAACTGGACAATACAGCCCATATTTTCCCCATTATTGCAGGGGAAAAAATGTCCAATGTTTACCGGATCAGCGTATTCCTAAAGGAAGACGTGGTGCCTGAAAAATTACAGGAAGCGCTGGACCTTATATTACCTCAGTTTAAAGGATTTAATGTAAGGCTTCGTCAAGGTTTGTTTTGGTATTACTTTGAGGAAAATGGAAAAGCTGCGCCGCGGGTTAAGGAAGAATCTGCTTACCCTTGTCGTTTTATCGTACAAAATCAGAATAGAAATTACCTTTTTAGGGTGAGTTATTATAAAAAGAAAATCAATTTAGAAGTTTTCCACGTGCTGACAGATGGCATGGGTGGCATTAATTTTTTAAAAGAACTGACTTATCAATATTTAAGATTGACCCACCCTGAACTTCGTGAGAAATTAGGAGATGGACTCAGCAGCAACACGTCTATGAACCGCGAAGACAGCTTCTTGAGAAACTTTAGAAAAATGCCTGTGAAAAGATACCACTCTAAGCGGGCATATTTGATTAAAGGACCTAAACTAAAAAGCGGCGAGTTTGCCATTATGCATGGGTATATGAAAATTGAACAACTCAAAGAAGTCTGTCGGCGTTATGGCGCCAGCATTAATGAGTATATGGTGGCCGTATTTGCTTGGAGCATCTATACGGAGTTTTTACGTGGGGTAAAGGAAGATAAGCCCATTCGCATAGCTGTACCTGTGAACCTAAGAGGTTATTTCGATTCTATTACCACAAAGAATTTCTTCGTCATGGTTTCTGCAGAATTTAAGGCTGAAAATGAAAGTTATGTCTTTGAAGAAATTGTTGAAATTATTAAAGAAAGCCTTCGTGGACAAATTTCTAAGGAAAAATTGGAGAAGATTCTTTCCTATAATGTTTCCAATGAAAAGAATATTCTCATGCGGGCGATTCCCTTAGAAATCAAAAAAATTGCCATTTACTATGTCTATCGACTGGCAGCCCTTGCCAACACTTCAACAGTGACCAATGTGGGGAATATTGTGTTGAAAGAGGAATATGAACCCTTTGTAGAAAAATTCAATGGGATTGTGGCCATGTCTAAAGGTCAAAATTTGAAGGGTTTAATATGCTCCTATCAGGATACTTTGGTATTTACGTTTAGCTCCTATTTATCGGAGCCTTCTATCCAACGAAGGTTTTTTAGGAAATTGGCAGAGGAAGGCATCGAGGTGTCTATAGAAAGTAATGGTGCTTATTATGAGTAGATGCAATCAATGTAAGGTTGAAATTAAAGACAATGTAAGTCTTTGCCCTTTGTGTAATAGTGTGCTGGAGAAAACGGGTAAGGTAGAGAATGTTTACCCTAACGTCAGGGTCATTGTAAAAAAACACGATTTTCTGATTCGAGTTTACATTTTTCTAGCCATAGTAGTGGAAACCCTCCTTTTGTATTTTAATTACAGAACCTTTCAAGGCTCCTTTTGGTCTGTGGTGACAGGTGTGGTTTTGCTCTATATTTTTGTAGGACTCAAACTAACGGTTAAGGACAACATGGAGTACAAGACCAAAATCATTATTCTAATAATGACGGCCATTATGGGAATAATTCTCATTGATGTTCTCACGGGTTTTCATGGTTGGTCGCTAAATTATTTTCTCCCAGGAGGGATTATGCTCCTGAACACAGCCATCATCGTATTGATGTTGGTGAATTTTAGAAATTGGCAGAGTTATATGATGATTGAACTGTTGACGATTTTCGGTAGTGTTATTTCCTTTGTCCTTTATCAAATGGATTTGCTGACCAATATCAATATGAGCTTGATTGCTTGCGCCTACTCCGTATTTCTGTTCTTGGGAACGGTCATTGTAGGCGGAAGAAGGGCGGCGACAGAACTTAAGAGAAGGTTCCACGTGAGGTGAAGGAATGTTTGACAGAGAAACCAGTATCATGGGCAGAATTGTGAGAGACTTAATTAGCAAAGTGACTTCCAATCCTCTTATAGGAAAAAAAATTCAAAGAGGTGAACACCTCACGAAGCTTGTTGAGCCTAAGTGGAAATGTCCTAAAGGCTTTGAACATCAACTGTTTCAAATAAATGAATTTACCATAGAACGACTTACAAGCAATAAACCTAATTGGGATCATGTAATACTTCAACTTCATGGTGGTGGCTACATTGGTAAACTCCGAAATGTGCACAGAAATATGGCCAAAATCTACAGTGACCTAGGGCGGGGTATTTGTGTGGTGTCACCAGATTACCGAGTAGCGCCAGAATTTCCTTATCCCGCTGCGCTAGAAGATGCAATTGCCTCGTTTGACTGGCTACTGGAAAAGGGGTATAAAGAAGAACAAATTATTATTGTCGGTGATTCTGCTGGCGGTGGCCTTGCCATGGCCCTTTGCCTGTATTTAAAAGTCCGTGAAAGAAAACTCCCCTGTGGGATTGTTGCCATGTCCCCTTGGACGGACATGACTGCGAGTGGTAAATCTTACCATGTAAATTTTGAGAAGGACCCTCTGTTTGGGAAAACAACAGACTCCGTACTATTTAATAGAGACTATTTAGGAGATGAGAGGGAAGATAAGCCATACGTATCTCCTCTATTTGGAGATTTTCACGGTTTTCCACCTATGTTGATTCAAGCAGGCAGTTATGAAATGCTCTTAAGCGATTCTATTGCCGTTGCAAAAAAAGCCAAGGCTTCGGGAGTGAGCGTGGATTTCCAAGTTTACGAAGGTATGTTTCATGATTTTCAAATGGCTGGTGAGCTAATTCCTGAGTCTAAATCCGCTTGGGAAGAGGTTGGTAAATTTATTGAGTCTATCTGTTCATTGGACAAATTGGAATAGTCAATCGTTTTAGCTTTGGAGGCAATGTTATGAGACGCCATTATATATTGAAGGTATTCAGAAGAGATTTAAAAAGTATAATCAAAAATCCTATCACATTATTAATCATAATAGGTGTATGTATACTGCCATCCCTCTATGCGTGGATTAATATTGTTGCTTGTTGGAATGTTTACGAAAATACGGGAACCATTCCTGTGGCTATTGTCAATGAAGATAGGCCTGCAACATTTGATGATAAAGAAATCAACATCGGCAGTGATGTGGTAGCGGAACTAAAGAAGAACAAAAGTATTCAGTGGAATTTCGTCAACGAGAAGCAGGCAAATTTAGGGCTGGTAGATGGTACTTACTATGCCATGATTCAGATTCCGAAAAACTTCTCTTCTAATTTCTTGTCTGTCCTATCAGAACACCCACAGAAACCATATATCATTTATAAAGTAGATACCAAGATAAACCCTGTGGCCATCAAAATAACGGATTCGGCTAAAAACACCCTTGTTCAGCAGATTAAAACCAACTTTGTCTCTACCGTTAACGAAACTATATTTTCGTCCCTTAACGTTATTGGGAAGGATGCAGACGAGAATAAAGAGAACTTGTTGAAGCTCAAGGATGCAATTATCAATCTTAATCGGAACATGGAGTTCGTGCAAGCGGGGTTGGAAAGCATTCAAATGAATTCAGATAATTTAAATGAATTCTTGAATGACAGCAATACCTTTATGCCTACAGTACAAAATAAACTAAGTGCTATAGAAAACAGTAATTTCAACAGGCAAACTATGCTCGTCACTTCAAAAGAAGTGATGAACAATTCCATAGACAGCATCCTCACGAACCTTTCTTATTCTCAAGCTTCGAATGAGAGAATCAATCAGCTTTTTAAAAGTTTAAATCAAGCAGTTTCTGAGACCAATGAGACAAAAATCAATACGGTTCTGCCGAGCATTAACATTGAATTGGATGCCCTCAACAGCTCTATAACGGCCACGGTGGATTATTTAGAAAAGGTCAATACTGCAGACAGCACCTCTCGAGACCAAAAAATCGATACGACAATTTCAAATCTCCAGTCTTTGCAAAGCAATTTAAAAACCACTAAGACTCAGCTTCTCAAGCTGCAAGACGATTTGAAAAAATTTTCCGCGTCTACAGCAGACTTGCAAGCAGTTCTTAGCAATAGCGCTGCCGGTATTGAAAGAAGTGTAACGGCAATGAATACGGCGTTAGATACTTCAATTGCCCAGTTGGAATCCATCAATGAGACTTTAAACAATGGAACCATTACAAGCTTAATAAATCAGCTTAAGGCTATAAAAAATTCTGATATGACGAAGCAACTTAATGATACGGTTGCAAATGCTAAGGCAATTACTGCAGATTTACAAAATCTTGTCATTACCTTGGACAAGGATATTACTAAGACGATTCAACTGATAGATACGGCTAATAAACAGATTGATACAACAGTCAAGTTCCTTGAAAGTTATAAAAAGACCAATGTTAACAGACGAGCTCATGTGGCGAATATTATTCAGTCTTTGAAAAATATTCAGCCCTCTATAAAAGATCAAAAAATACAGTTTAGCAATGTACAAAAAGAGTTGAGCCAGTCCAACACCATCAGCAAAAATATTGTAGATGCCATTAACAATGACAGCTATAAAATTAAAACTCAGCTAAACGCTGCGAAAAAACAGTACAACACAGGTGCTAAGGACGACTTGAATGCTATTAGCGACAATCTTTTAGTGGCGACAAAAGATGCTTCTAAAATGATTCTGTCTGCCAAAGACCTGAACAACAGAATAACCAATTCACTGGACCTTGCTCAAGAGGGCGGTAAAATGGCATCTGATTTCTCAGGCGATATGAGCGATAAGCTGTCGGAGTTTAAGGGTACTGTCAGTTCTATGGGAAATAAATTTGAAACGGTGGACAATAGCGAATTATCTTTGATGATTACAATATTACAGAGTAATCCTGAATTTATGGGGGATTTTATGTCCAATCCCTTTGATATGAGGACGGAATCTATTTATGGCATTCCTAATTACGGTTCCAGTATGGCGCCAATTTATACAACCCTTGCCCTGTGGGTAGGTTGTCTGATTCTTAACTCTATTTTGCGGTCAAATGTTGGCTATTTTGAAGGTGTAGAAAAATTGACGAGTAGAGAGAGATATTTTGGCAAAATGCTCATTTTTATTATGATTGCTGCAATTCAAGGTTTTATAGTTGCTGTAGGCAATATACTACTGCTAGGTGTGTATATGGTAGACGCGCCTCTATTCATTATTTTTGCGGTGGTTTCATCAATTATTTTTTCAATGATTACTTACACTTTAATGGCAACCATGGGCAACATGGGGAAAGCTTTGGCTATCATCTATATGATTCTGCAGTTGGCAGGTAGCGGCGGCACTTACCCGATACAAGTAGACCCTCTTATTTTTAGAGTATTGCAGCCCCTTTTCCCGTTCACTTACACAGTGGGTGGACTTAGAGAAGCAGTAGCAGGACCACTTGCCATCAGTGTTCTAAAGGATTTTGTTGCCCTTTTCCTATTTGGGGCGGCGTTTCTGATGTTTGGATTTTTCAATATTGGTCGTTTAGAACCATGGGTTCGCAGATTTGAGCGTAAAATGAAAACCTCCGGTATTGGAGAATAAGTCATTAATATAGAGGTAATGTTTATGAAGCAAAAGAAAAAACAAGATAAAAAGGGCTTACTCATCAGAATTCTACAGACATTAAAGCATTTTTGGCAGTTTGGGCTAAAACCTATTTTTTTAGTGCCTGTGCATGATTTTAAAATCATTAGCAAGAATATTGCGGCCTTCATCATCATTGTAGGACTCTGCTTATTGCCTTCCCTCTATGCGTGGATCAATATTTACGCTTGTTGGGACCCGTATTCAAAAACGGGGGACTTGCCGGTTGCTATTGTCAATAATGACGAAGGCACTTCCTTGGGTGGGAAAATTATCAATGTAGGGGATAGTATCATAGATGAGATGAAAGAAAATAAAGTTATGAACTGGAAATTTGTAGATGATTGGCAAGCCAATTATGGGTTAAACGAAGGCAATTACTACGCCATGATAGAAATTCCTAAAAATTTCTCTACCAGAATGATCAGTTTAACCACTTCAACGCCACAAAAGCCAGTGATTGTATACCGTGTCAATGAGAAGCTCAATGCCATTGCGGCTAAAATCACAAATGTTGCCAAAGACAAACTGGCTGCAAATATTAAAAGTAACTTTGTAAAAACGGTTAATGAAGAAATCATTGCGACTTTTAACGATGAAAAGCTTAATAGTAATTTGGAAAACGTGAAATTGTCTGATTTAAGGACGACTGTAAAAAATGCAGAAGGGGATATAGCAAAGCTCAAGGCGCATATTGCTTTAGAAAATAACAATTCAGTAGAGTTTCAAAGCTATCT
Organism: uncultured Acidaminobacter sp.; assembly: GCA_963677505.2. Classification (GTDB taxonomy): domain Bacteria; phylum Bacillota; class Clostridia; order Peptostreptococcales; family Acidaminobacteraceae; genus JBGSUZ01. The sequence continues at coordinate 4,870 of CAXXWB010000029.1, read as the reverse complement.
GAATACCACATCGGCACTGATTCCAAGTGTGACGGAGCAAATAACAAGCTTACAAAGTATCATTCAGGCGAGCAAATCTTTAAACACCAGAACCATCGAAACTGTAGAATCGATCTCGAAGGATTTAAACACGGATATTGTTCAAATGCAAGAATACAACCAGCAAAATCAGAAACTTTTAAAAGAGCTTAAAGATATGAACACCAGCAATTATGGCCTTAGACAAGACAATATAAAAATCCTTACGGAAGTGTCATCTATCTGTGGCGATTTGCACGGAATTATTGAATACGATAAGCAAAACATCTTGATTTTAAACGAAAGCAATGAATACAGTACTTTAACTTATCTATATGATAATTTGACCTATATGGATATTTTAGTGCTTCAGGAAAAGGCGAAATTACAACAATTGATTCCCCTTATGAGCAAAGATAATTCTGAAGTAACTATTGGAAAGCTTATAGAAGATTTGACAAACATCAGCGCTGAAATCAATTGGAAAGTCCAGAACAACGCAAATGTGTTCTATGAAAAAGGACTGCCAGTGATGAGAACGATATCAGACAACCTTAATATGAAGTTAGATGATACCAATGCCGTCTTAGATGCCACAAAAACACTCATACCAGAGTTGGAAGTTATTGGGTCCTTCTTAGAAGCGAGCAGTCGATTAACGGTACATCAACGCAGTAAACTTGACGACATGCTTGGAGAGCTTCGGGACGATATTAACAGTCTCTCGGATAAGCTGAATGACATTTCAGATGAGCGCTTTGATAATCTATTGGAAATGATTGAGGACAATCCCACTGAAATCACTGATTTCCTCGCCTCACCTTTAGAGGTCAAGCAAGAAGATATTTACGATATTAAGACCTTTGGTGTAGGCTTAACGCCCTTTTATACCGTATTGGCTATTTGGGTAGGCTCGTTGCTACTTTGTGCTATGTTAGCAGTAGAATGCCATGACACAATCTATGGCTACAGGCTGAATTTGATTCAAAAACACTTTGGGAAGATGATTCTGTTTATAATCTTATCGTTAATACAATCCACAATCATTACTTTTGGAGATGTCTATATATTAGGGGTAGACCCTGCTAATTTTGGGCTAATGATGAAGTTTAGTATGCTATCATCTCTTGCGTTTACCACCTTAATTTTTACCTTAGTTTCTCTTCTGGGAAATGTAGGAAAGGCGGCGGCAGTTGTAATTATGGTCTTCCAAATTGCTGGATCAGGGGGTATTTACCCAATTCAAACCAATCCTGAAATATTTGGGAAGCTTCTTCCCTTGTGGCCATTTACTTATGCCATTAACGGTTTTAGAGAGGCAATAGCGGGACCTGTTTGGACCACTGTCAATGGCGATATTCGCGCGCTCTATACCATCATAGGAATTTCCTTGGCGATGGTGATCTTGAAAAAACCACTTCATACGTTGAACATGTTTTTCGAGCACAAATTTAAAGAAGCAGACTTGTAAAAAATATATGTATCTATAACAAAATTCACTAATAATTTAATTCCCAAAAATACAAATAATTATATATAATTAATGAAAATGCTCAAATAGACTGAAAATACTCACAATTTCTCGAAATATAGACGATAATGTTATCAAGCGTGTTCATTTTGACAAAATGGGAAAACGCATATTTCGCGAAGGTGGATGGCAATATGAGAAATGAACTGATCAAAACGGACTTATTGAAGTGTGTAGGGTGCAATGCATGTGTAGAAGCGTGTCCTGTTGCATACGCCAACAAGATACAAATGGACGAGAATGACCAAATTAAAACGACGGTAATTTCTGAAAATTGTATTGCTTGTGGGGAATGTTTAAAAGCCTGTCGTCATGAAGCGCGTTATTACGTAGACGAGTCGGAAGAATTTTTTCGGGCAATCGATCGTGGCGAGGTCGAAGCGATTGTCGTTGCGCCTGGGTTTTTGCTAAATTACCCAACAACTTATAAGAAAGTGTTTGCATGGCTTAAAGAAAAAGGTGTCAAATATATTTGGGATGTCAGCTTTGGTGCAGATATTACCACTGTTTTGTACGTAAAAGCCATCAAGACCAAGGGCTTAAAAACTGTTATTGCACAACCTTGTCGTACGATTGTAGAATCTATTCAGCGCTATTATCCTAATTTATTCCCGCTGTTATCACCTGTGGGTAGCCCAATGCATTGTACTGCTGTTTATATGTCTAAGGAGAAAGGCATAAAAAACATATGGGGGCTCTCACCCTGCATTTCTAAAAGTGATGAGTTCAGCGCTCATAAGGCTATTAAGGGAAATGTATCATTCAAGGTTCTTATGGAAGCTTATCGAAAAAGTGGTTTTGCCAATCAACAAAGAGAAGTGGATTTTGATTCCCCTGAATCTTTGGTTGGTTTTTGGTACCCAACACCAGGAGGGCTTAAAGAGTCTGTAGAACAGGTCTTTGGGAAAGGGTTCCATGTTAAACGGGTAGAAGGTCCAAAAGTTGCTCAGCAGTATTTAAAAGAAATCAATCATCAACCTAAAAGTTTACCTCTATTGATAGACATATTAAACTGTACAGAAGGCTGTGCTGTAGGGACGGGAACGGAATACCTCGGGAAGCAAATGAGTGCATTACCTTCAACAGATGAAATGGATGCAGCCTTGTACCGAAAAACAGAAACCTTAAAGGGAGAGCGTTCTAATCCTATTAAGAAAAAATCTCCTAAGCAGATTGTTAAAACCCTATACAATAAACTTCAGTTAGAGGATTATACCGTTAGCTACGAAGACCGTTCAAAAGAGTATTATCAAACAATCACAACCGCTGAGAAGCGCAAAGAAGATGGTTTTAAGGCGCTTCATAAAAAGACAGAGATGGAAAAACAATTCAATTGTCCTGCTTGCGGCTTTAAAGATTGCGAAGTTGCTGCAGTTGGCATTGTGTTAGGTTATAACATACCAGACAGCTGTCGTGAATATGCTCGAGCTAAGGCAAATATTGAGCATGCAGAAGCTTTAGAGGCAAAAGTAACTGCTGAAGAAGCGGCGAGCCGTAGCAACCAAATAGCAGGGGGACTAAAGACCTTTGCTGGCGAGCTTAAGGAAAAAATCATCAATATCGATTGCGTTTTATCGGAAATTGCCAAAGCGACAGACAGCAATACAGGAGAAGTTTCTGGTATTACTGAAACCATGTCTGAGGTTGGAGGGCTTGCAAAACAAGTCACTGGTTGCCTAAACGATATTTCAACCAGCTTTAATCAATACGCAGAGATGGGCAAATCCGTCATTGGCATTGCCGACCAAACCAACCTTTTGGCGCTGAACGCTGCAATAGAAGCAGCGAGAGCAGGCGAAGCAGGCCGTGGATTTGCTGTTGTTTCGGACGAAATAAGAAAACTGGCTGACCAATCCAAACAAGTGGTTGAGCAAACAAATCAAAATTATGATCAAGTGAGAAATGCATTGGTACTATGCAGAAACTTGATTGAATCCCTCAACGATTCTATTCATAGAGTCCTTGATAATGTTCAAAATGTACTAGCCTCTGCAGAGGAGACCAATGCCTCGACTGAAGAATTGACAGCGACAATTCAACAAATTGTCAACGAGACGGAGGCCATGGAAGTAGAAGTTGAGCGCACCTATGTGGGGTAAAAGCCAACGCAGTTGGATATAAAAACTGAATTTACTAAGAGATAGGCAATGATTTCTGACCTTGTGTTAGAACTCACAGCCTGTCTCTTTTTAGTTTTTGATTCTATTTTAATGTAAATAAGTCACAATCGCCAACTGTAAATGATAATTAATATCTTTGGAAATAATCACTATATATCTTTAAATATCAAGGTTTGCGTAGGTTTATTGTCAATTGAAAATGATAATCAATATGCAATAAAAGGAACAAAACAAAAATTGGAATTCGGGCATATTTATTATCAAAATTTCGGCTATACTTAGAGTTAATCATGTTAAGGAGGAAAGTCAATGGAAAAGGAAAGCAGTAAGATAAAAAATGAAAGAAGTAACACTAAAAAGGCAATTATAGTTTTGTGGATTGTAATGATACTTAATTTTGCGGTGGCAATTTTTAAGGTGATTATAGGAACAATATCAAACAGTGGTAGTATCATAGCCGATGGGTACCATTCTCTCAGTGACGGCAGTGGAAACATTGTTGGGATTGTAGGTTTATCTATTGCAGGCAGACCTGTTGACGAAAGTCATCCTTACGGTCATAAAAAGTTTGAGACAATCTCTAGTTTGCTTATTGGGGTTTTACTCTTTGCAGTAGCCAGTAAGGTAGCTTATAGCTCAGTACTCAATATTATTAACCCCAAAACTCCAGAAATCAGCATTTTGAGTTTTGCAGTCATGATCACGACTTTAGTCGTCAATATCTTTGTGGTTAAATATGAAAGCACCCAAGGTCATAAACTTTCAAGTGATGTACTTGTTTCCGACTCTGAGCATACCAGAAGTGATGTTATGATTACCAGCGGCGTAATTGTAACCATGGTATTACTTCGCTTCGGGTTTCCGCCAATCATTGACGGGATTGTTTCATTGCTTATTTCAGGCTTTATCTTCAAAGCCAGCTATGAAATTTTTACGGCATCAAGTCATGTTTTAGCAGATGCAGCGGCATTGAAAACAGAAGATATCTACCAAGTGGTCATGTCTTGTGAAGGCGTTTTAGATTGTCATAAAATTAGAAGCCGAGGCAGACAGGACGATATTCATATTGATTTGCATATTTTGATTGATCCTGATATGAGTGTCTCTAATTCTCATGCTTTAGAGCATCAGGTCGCTGGTAGTTTAAGAGCAAAATTCGGTGAAGCGATATCCATTATTATTCACGTTGAGCCCTATCATC
>CAXXWB010000028.1:0-48777 GCA_963677505.2 uncultured Acidaminobacter sp. | reverse complement strand
AGTTTACGATATGGGAAATCTCCATATTCCAGAAGTGAAGGAGTACAATAAATTCTATTCACATGATAATATGAAATATTCCGACGCCATTGCTGAAATCAACACAAACTTAGCCCACTCTGTTAACGCAGCCCTTCAAATGGGTGCTTTCCCACTAACAGTTGGCGGCGACCATTCTATTGGTCTCGGAAGCATCTCAGGCGTCAGCAAAGCCACAGATAATTTCGCAGTCATTTGGATGGATGCCCATGGGGACATCAATACCCACGACACTAGCGAAAGTGGCAATGTTCACGGCATGCCCCTTGCCAAAGCTATGGGCTTCGGGCATGAAGATTTGACGAATATTTATTTTGAAGGCAGAAAAGTTTCTCCAGAAAATGTTTATATTGTCGGTGCTAGAGATTTAGACGAGGGCGAACTCGCCCTTATCCAAGCAAAAAACCTTAATGTTTTCACCGCTGACGACATCCACGAAAGTGGCATTGATGCTATCTTTGAAAAAATCAACAAGCAAATCAACGACAAGGGCATCAATCATATTCACTTAAGTTTTGACTTGGACTTTATCGACGCTAAGTTCGTTCCTGGCACAGGTACACCTGTAGGCAACGGTATTGGCGTAGAAGACACAAGAACAATGCTTAGAAGTATTGCTACTACAGGAAAACTTAAGTCTATGGATTTCGTTGAACTCAATGTACTATTAGACAGAAACGATACAACCGCTAATCTTTCCATTGACCTATTGGACTGGATTTTTAGACATATGTAGGCTTTCAAAACCTATATAGACCTGGAAAACAATGTATTCATGAAAATCCCTATATAGTTATATTCTAAAGCGCGTGGGACTTCCCTGCGCGCTTTATTATTGACTTCAAAAGGGACACTTATGGTACAATAAAACCATTCCATTTTAAAGGAGTCTACTATGAGAGATCAGTTCCTTATTGGCGAGTTGGCTTCGCTTTTCCAAATCAGCACCGACACCTTGCGTTATTACGACAAAATTGAATTGATCAAGCCTGACATTACAGGAAAAAACGGCTACCGCTATTACAGCATTCGCAGTTTTTTTAAACTCAGCCGCATTTTATTTTTAAAGGATTTAGACATTCCTCTAGATGAAATCAAAGGATATATGGAGAACAAGAATACAGAGAAACTTATTCGAATGCTCCATCAAAAACAAATGGACTTAGATTATAAAATTCAGAGTTGCCTTAACCTTCAGGCCAAAATAGACCAAAAACTAACTTTGCTCGAATCCTCTATTCAAGATTCAAAGGAAGTCACTATCAAGCCACTGCCAAAACGGTATGCCCTTTATATGGCCTCTTCTGATTTTAGAGAACATAGAGAAATCAAATCCACTTTGATGGCCTACAGCCAATATTTAAAATTCAGCACGTGGGTCACTGAAGGACAGATTTACACCTCTGTTTCTCAATCACAATTGGAAGAGCGAAATTTTACGACCTTCCAATATATCTTCGAAATTCCACATCATGAGTCCTTCCCAGAACAGTCTGCCCTCTTGTCCCTGCCTGACCAATCTGACAAGCTTTCAATTATTGAAGCAGGTCAATATGCCTGTGTTCGTTTCATTGGGCCTTATAGTGAAATTGATCAGCACTATAATATGCTCATGGACTGGATTGATGATAATGGTTATCAAATTTGCGGTGACTCCATTGAAATGAATATTGTAGACTACGATTTTTCTGACTCTCACGATGAGTTCATTTCCGAATTGCAGATTCCAATAAAAGATAAATAGTGAATCGACTTCATAAAAGAAAGGCATCGATGCCCACAACAGGGGTTTCGATGCCTTTTTAAAAGGGATGTGGAATTTCTCCACGGAACTACTTCATATGGTAAAACCGACTAACACGGTCACGATAAGTCATATCCAATTGCACATCTCTGCCTATTTCAACGCCCTCAGCTTCAAGAACGCCTTTAACTGTCTCATATGCCAATTCAGGATGATTATTTTCTTTGCTGATATGGCCCAAAAGAATACTTTGTAATCTACCCGCCTTTAGCACTTCCAAAGCTACTTCTCCAGCATGGTCATTGGATAAATGACCAATATCCGAAAGAATTCGTCTTTTAAGGTGGTAAGGGTACGGTCCAACCTTTAGCATTTCTACATCATGATTGGCTTCAATCATTAAAATATCTGCATCGAGAAGCTCTTTCATAATGGTCTCTGTCACAGTTCCTAAGTCTGTCGCAATGGCTACCTTCCGATTACCATGGCTAAAACTGTAGGCCACAGGGTCAACTGCGTCGTGGGAAATTCCAAAAGGTCTAATCAACAAGTCACCAATTTCAAAAGGTTTATCATTTTCAAAAATGGTCACTTGATTCATATCATATTTTCCTATTTTCGGTTCTAAAGCATCAAAGGTAGCTTGGTTGGCGTAGAGTTGAAGGCCATAACGGCGCATCATCACACCGATACACTTCATGTGGTCAATATGTTCATGGGTCACCAGTATCCCTTTGGCTTTTCCTATATCTTCTGACAAGCTGGAAACTGCAGCTTGAATATACTTACCACTTAATCCTGCGTCAAGGAGTACTGCCGTCTTCTCTGAAGAAATCCATTGACAATTGCCACTGCTTCCGCTGGCCAAAGAGCAAAATTTTAAACCCATTTTCAAACTCCCTCACTGATTCTACTGCTGCGCTTCAATATAATAAACACGTCCACTATCTGTGAGAAATCTCCAATAGGGAGAGGCATCACCTGACTTAACGGAGCTGACTAATGTATCTGTATCTAGCCTATATCCCAATTCCATTTGAGTAATGGTCACTGGAACAGGCTCTTCTGCTTCACTTAATGAATCTAAAACTAAGAAAACAGCTTTGGAAGGAGAAATAATCGCCCTTTCATAGTCCAATACCTCAGGGGGATTAAACCATTTTCTCTCAAAACTAGATATTTGATTGCCTTTAAAAGTAATCCGCATATAGGCATCATCTAAAAAGAGACCTTTATAATACTGTCTGTATACCACAGTAGACTGACCCTCGGCGGTTTCAATCGCCCAGTATTTCATATCCGCTGAACTAAACTGAATGTCCTTGAGAAATTCTTCTGCCTTATCTTTAGCACTTTCATTTGTTAATGGCGCAGCGCTTATATTCACTTTTGGAATGCTCTTAGCATATAACAGTTCATTCCCATTTTCAAGGGTCATTTCATCTCCAATTTCATTTCGGTACTTACCTAAAACCACCGTAAAATTCCCTAAGAGACTTTGAGCCACCTGCTCAGGACTGTACATTTGGTACTCAAGCCGCAGACCTTGGAGTACCTTCGGACTATCTACCGTCTCCTGAATTAATGTTACCTGTTTCCCTCTTGCTATTTTTAAAACTTCTTCCCATGGATTTGTTGGACCCTCTGTTGTGTTATAAAAAATCTGTTGAAGGTCGAAGAGGTTGAAAATCAAAATGGCATTGGTCAAAAGTAGGGCTATAATTAAAATGCTTTTTGACTTAATCCAGTCCATACTAATCGACTCCTTCCGGCGGAATCCACTTCAAAATCTCACCGCTGTATATATTAATGATATATTGATGGCTACCTACAACGATATGCCATGCGGGAATCAAACTCTCTGACTGGTTGACATTAAGGTAATAAACCAGATCAACGGCTCTAATATTTTGCAGAACTTCAAAGGCAAGATTAACATCCTTCTCTGATCCAGGTATTTGGCTAGGTTTAGGGTGATAATCTGTTTTTACAAAGTTCTCACTCAAAACATCGTAATTGAGTTCTACCAAGGCCAAAACATTCATAGGCTCATCCCATATTTCGCCAATACTAAAGGTACTGACATAACTGCTGAGCTTTCTCTCCACGTTTGTCACTTGATTTTCTGTAATTTCAACCGTCATTGACTGTCCCTTATTGTCACTGCCTAAGAAAATTGGTAAATTCTCCATTTCATAGCTAAAGCCATAATGCTTAAGATTATTCCCGTCAGCGTCTTTGTTTTCGCTGTACTCGGACAAGTAAAAACCCTTAGGCATTTCACCATAATTTTGAAGTTCTTTAACGGCGACGCCAAGTCCTTCTTTAAAGGACACTGCAGATGCATTAGGCACCTTTTCATACAGGTTCTTATAGCGAATGACACCATCGGTACCAATCTTAAGCGCTCTATCTCCATAGCCATACAGATAGACCACAGACCCATCAATGTCCTCAATTCTTTTTAAAAAATCATAGCGGTTATTAAATGCCTTACTGACATAGTTTTTAAGTTCCGTCTCGCTGAGTTCAGAAAGTACAATTTCATCTTTTACACGAACAAAAGGAATGCTTTCAATCTGATCTACTGGGAAGAAAACCTGATTGGCCATAAATGGCTCTCCTAGTACTGCAAGTTTCTTGCTAGGTGCATACAATTCTTCGATTGTCTTCGTATCGTATAAATTAACTTCGTTCTTTATTTGTGTCAGCAGAGTGTCCAAATAGGTATCTCGCTTTACGCCTTCCAAACGATAGTACTCGCCCTTCATTGAAAGACCAATAAATATGTGTGTATCGTCGTTAACCGGAACAATAATGGTATCAAATATTATACTCCCTGATCCGCCACTATTTTCTTTTTCAAGAAGCATGTCTTGTAACTGTTGGATACTCATAGAAAAGGGCATGACAAAACGCGCTCCCTTTGACTTAACGGCAGCGTCCCAATCCGCTTGTGATATGCGGTCAACTTCCAAATATTCTACATAGTTTTTAATATATTTCCGCGATTCTTGCCATAGGTTTTGTTTTGTCTCAGTAGAAAAAAAACCTTTATACAAACCGCCCCCAAAACCGACTGAACAGCTTTGGGGGTATAGTAACGTTTCATAATCTATGGTTTTTTCTTTTGCCGCTATTGCCGAAGGGCTCTCCGATGAGCTGCTTTTCAAATCCAACAATAGTTGCCCTGCTAAGATCAGACACAAAGTAAATAATATGGCGAGCATCCCAGATTTTATTTTTTCAAAAATCATAGCGGGCCTCCGCAGGTTACTTCTTACCACTCTCTATGTCTTTAATCAATTCACTTGCTAAAATAACCTCAAACTCTAATGTCTTAACCACTTTATTACTGTCTTTACGTGTGAATGTCAATTTATAGTATCCTGGTTGAATATCTTTTACGACTTTGCTAAACCCAGGTAATTTACTATTTCCAATACTTACATCTGAAAAAACTACAACAGTAGTCATATCAATATAGTCGTCAGAAGCTTCTTTATAAGTGTCTACTGCTGACTTAAGACTGGTCATTGTTTTATCAAGGGCATCTTTCAGCTCTTTTATTTTTGTAGCAGCCTTCTTTTCTTCAACTGCTTTATCATAAGCTTTTTGAGCTTTTTCATATTCTAAACCCGCTTTAACACGCTCTTCGTAAGCATTTGTAAATTTTTTAAGAATCGTTTTTTCTCTTTCGCTGTTCAAGTCCTTTTCTAAAAGAAATTTAGGTGCTGTAAGAGAAGTTAACCCACTGGCTGTATCTACTGCTTGCTTGCCGTCTAATCGGACCAAGGTCATATCTACGTTAATCCCAGTTGGTGTGGTAATCGTGCCCGAAATTGTTAGATTATCTGCTAAAGTTGACTTTACCGCCTTGACGCCTGGCTGCTCAATTGTGATACCGTCACCAATCTCTGTATCAGAATACATCTTTTTCACTACGGTTCCAAAGCTGGCGAAACCCAAAATGCTAATTGCCAGTACTATGAACGCCATAGAGAACCCTCGTTTCAACATATGGGCTTCCTCCATTCTCAATATTTTGTGTTGTCTTATTAATAATATTATAAACGATTATTGTTACAAACAAGTTACACGCTACTTACAAGAACATGACAGTTCCTTAGATTTTGGAACATTTCTAGGAGACTGCAACTCAAGTTTTCCAGTGTATTCCTTAAATGAAATATTGCTCCGTACATAGAGGAATATTCACAAAAACGGTAGTCCCCACTTCTAATTGTGATTCAATCCGAATTGTACCCCCGTGGACGTCTACAATGTGCTTTGCAATTGACAATCCTAATCCTGTTCCCCCAAGTTCACGAGAACGGGCCTTGTCCACACGATAGAACCTCTCAAAAATTCTCTGAAGGTCCGACTCTGGAATCCCCATCCCATTGTCTTGGAACTTCATCAGTACATGGTCTGTATTTTGAGAAACAAAAATTTTAACCATGCCACCCTCAGGTGTATACTTAATAGCATTTGAAAGAACATTGAGCACAACCTGTTCAATACGGTCTCTGTCAAAAGTTCCAATAATGCAGTCGCAGTCGCTAATCAATTTTAACGTTTGAGCCTTCTGCCTTGCAGTGACCTCCAATTTCTGAATGGCACTTCTAAGAAGCTTCATATAATCATGTTCATTAAGCTCCAAACTAACCTTTTTAGAATCAAAATTAGAGAGTTGCAGCAAATCTCTTACCAACCGAGTCATACGATCCGCTTCGTCATTAACCACAGTCAGGAATTCATGCACTGTCTCTTCATCGGTTACAATGCCATCTAAAATGGTTTCTGTATAAGATTTAATGGACGTTAACGGCGTTTTCAGCTCATGGGACACATTGGCAACAAAGTCTCGTCTCATTCGGTCAAGCTTTTCCTGCTCCGTAATATCTTGTAGAACAAACACATAACCAGACTTCATGCCCTTATCATTTTGAAAAGGGGCAAAATTCACCCTAATCATGGTCTCCCCTAAATAAATGTTCTGCTTGCCTGTGCTTTCTTCGTTAAACTTGGCAATATTCTTAATCATGAGGTCGTCGTTAATGTTCATGAAAATTTCATCAAGATTCTTAGTATTAGGTGATATTTGAAGCATTTTCATTGCTTTTGGATTTAAGTGAATAATATTGCCATCTGTATTGACCGCAATCAAACCATCTTCCATATAGTGAATGATGGCTTCAAGTTTGCTCTTTTCTCTTGAAATTTCGCTGACGCTTATTTTCAAGCGTTTGGTCAAATGGTTAAACATCTCTGCTAACTTTCCAATCTCATCATTGGACTTTACTTCTACCATTTGATCAAAGTCACCACCGGCCATTTTAGATGCTTTTTCGGTTACATCATTGATAGGCTCAGTTATGGTTTTAGCTATAAAGAAACCCAGTACAACCGTAATAAAACAAGCTAGCAAAGTAGCTTTTAATATGATGGTCTTGGCATTGCTGATATTGTTGTACATTTCAGACAAATCACTTCTCAAATAGAGGAGACCAATCACTTGACCGCCAGCATTTGTAATGGGCTTAACTTGATCCATGGTTCGAATCAAAATGCCCTCGTGATCAATCGTAACGTTTTTCTGTCCAGTTTCTCCGCTCATGCCTTTGACAATCAAGTCAAAATCCAATATTTCGGCTGCGTTACGGTCCACGTTCTGAGTGCTGGTAGCCAAAATACGATTATTGGTGACCGATATAACAAATATTTCTTCTCTCAGTCCAATGCTTTTATTATTCTCAATAATTTTTTGGATTTCACTTTCATTCGCTTCTAGTCCATTTAACTTTTCTATTTGCGGCTGAATTAAAGCAGAGATCTTGTCCAGTTTTACAGATACATCTTCCAGATTAAAGGTTTCAAGGGATCCTATGATAAAGACCCCAGAAATGATCATGCCAATAAAAACCAACATAAAGAAAATGGTGGTAAATTTCCAGCGAATACTGTTAAACATTCAATTAAATCCTCCTGAAGTAGTATCCGACGCCTCGCTTCGTCATAACATACTTCGCATTGCTCGAATCATCTTCAATCTTCTCTCTTAATCTTCTTACCGTAACATCTACCGTTCTAATATCTCCAAAATATTCATAGCCCCAAACGTCTTTTAAAAGTTGTTCACGGGTAAAAATTTGGTTGTCTTGAAGTACTAAGAACTTAAGCAATTCAAATTCTCTAAGGGTCAATTCTATGATCTCGTCATTTTTCTTCACTTCATATCGGTCTAAATCAATTCTCAAATTTCCCGTTTCAATGATGGCCTGTCCTTGATCTTCCGAAACAGGGGCTATTTCAGCGCGTCGGATATTTGCTTTCACTCGAGCAATCAATTCGCGCATACCAAAGGGCTTTGTTATATAATCATCAGCACCTAATTCTAGGCCCAATACCTTATCTACTTCTTCTTCTTTTGCCGTCAACATTATGACTGGTGTGGCAAATTGCTCTCTTATTTTTCTCAAAACTTGGAAGCCATCTAGTTTAGGCAACATCACATCCAGCAAAATTAAATCTGGTTGAGACTGTTTAGCCTTTGCCACAGCTTCTTCGCCATCATAAGCTGTAATAACAGTAAACCCTTCTTTTACCAAATTGAACTTGATAATGTCGGAGATCGGTTTTTCATCATCTACTACGAGTATTTTTTTGTTATTCATAAAATCACCTCTCGTCCTTAACTTGTCGCCATAAATGGCGCACTTAAGTTTATAATATCCTTATTCTTAGACCCTGTCCAGTAAAGAGCCACTGGCTTAAACAGATTGTAAAAAAACTGCCTCTAGGTTGACTAGAAGCAGTTTTATATAGATTGACTATTAATTTACGTAATCCATCGGATTCACAACACTTCCGTTTTTAATAACTTCGAAGTGAAGATGAGGACCTGTTGTTCTACCAGAATTACCGCTGTTTGCGATTTTTTGACCTTTATATACCTTATCACCAACGCTGACAAGAAGCTTGCTGTTATGAGCATATCTGGTTTTTAAACCATTACCATGATTAATAATAATACAGTACCCATATGCGCCTTCATACTTTGCACTGACAACCGTTCCGCCATCTGCTGCTAAAACTGGAGATCCAATTGGCATACTCCAATCGACGCCCTCATGCATTTTTCCCCATCTTCTACCAAAACCAGAAGAATAGGTACCTCTTGAAAATGGTTTAGCTAATCTGCCAGTTGCCGCTGTGGCTGGTTTTTTCAGTGTTCCCTTCGAAACCACCTGTTCTTTTGCAGCCACAAGCACTTTTTCCGACAAAATTTGTTTATCTATAACAACACCATTTTCCTTAACAACCTTTGCAACAATATCTCTTGCACCAGAACTTCCTTGAGAAGTTACTTTCAATTCGCCTTTATACATTTTCGCATTGTCCGTATAGCGCACCGCATATGGAATCTCTTCAGAATATTTTACCGTTTCAACCGTGCATAGTGTCAACAACGATTCTGCAACCAACAAGCTGATTTTGTCACCTGGTTTAATTCTCTCAGGTGTCACCTTAGGATTTGCAGCAATTAAATCATCTACGCCGATATTGTATTTCAAAGAAATCGTCCATAAACTTTCACCGTCAGCAACGGTATGAATCTTTTCAACATCAGTTCCCTTAGCAATATAATTGAGAGCACTTTCAGGCGTCCCAAATCCATTAAACTTAGCCGCTGTTTTTCTTGAGTAGGTAGTAACGACCTTCTCTTTAAAATAAGACGATTGAATATTTGCATTTTTTAAGTATTGATTTTTATAAGCAGATAGCGTATTTTCTGCTTCGCCGTTCTTAGCAAAGAAACCTACCTCTTTACCGTTAATCTGAAGGGAATAGCCTTCAACTCCCACTTTTCCATATTCCGAAACTTGCTCTAGAGCCGTTTTCAAAATAAAAGGCTGTTTGCCTTTAACAATTGAACGATTGTCAATGATGGTCTGTGGATTTCCTGTATTAGCTGTTTTTACTTCTTTAGTTTCTGCTGATGGAAGAACAGATTCAACTGTCGCACCTTTGTCAATGACCTTCGTTGTATCGACTGCCATTTCTGAGTTCGTGACATTGAAATCAACTCTTTGATAAGCAAATATACCCGATGTGAAAACCAGAGCACCTGCTAAAGTAAGTGAAGTCAATTGTTTATATTCGGTCAAAACCTTATTAGCAATGGAATTTTCCTGTGTCACGGATGATTTTCTGAAATCATCGAGTCTTACTAGCATCGATTTGCTCATCTTTTCAAAAGACATACCAATCGTCTTTTGTACCTGAGCAGCGTGCTTTTTGATCTCTCTAAGATTCATAATAACGCTCCTACGTTTCATTTTTTATATGACATTTACCCTGTTTTATAGGGCTTGATAGTTCCAAATGTCATACAGATTTAATATAATTTTAATGTTCACTACCCAGTATAGCATACTTCCCTAGTAGAAATCATTACAAAACGAAAAAAAAATTTGCTATAATGGTATCAGTAAGACTTAATGATAATTAAAACCATTGAAAACACTAGAAAGTGGTGAAATAAAAATGAGCTTCAAAATCAAGCCTGATTTAATAGATTTTGGTACTATTTCCATAGAAAACATATTTATTAACGATTTTATGCCTATGGCCAACGGAACTGACGTGAAAATTTACCTTTTAGGCTATAAATATGCCAATGAAGCAAATTCAGATATAGAAATTTCCAATATGACCATTGCAAAGCATTTATCCCTTTCTATGGAAGATGTGTTAAGGGCATGGGATTTTTGGGAGAAAAAAGGTGTAATTGTTAAAACACCAAGAAGCGAGGCCATTGGAGATTACGACGTAGAATTTCTTTCCTTAAGACAACTCTACATCGACAATAATTTTAGCCAATTGGGTGTTCAGCAACCCGTGACCGTTACGGTTGATAATTTGCTAGACAGCACTAAAAACCCCGAATTCACAGATATGTTTTATCATATTGACCAATTGATGCGTCGCCCTCTTCAGCCTAACCAACGGCAAGAAGTCCTTAAATGGTTCTATGAATTTAATTTCTCGCCTGAAATGATTTTGAAGGCTTTTATGTATGCCATAGAAGTGAAAGGCGTGAAAAATCTTAACTATACTCGAAGTATTCTCACCAGTTGGTACGACCAGGGCATTCTCACCCCAGAAGACGCTGACCATCACATGGCTACAGACAGCAAATCCTATGCTAGCTACAGAGCGGTCTACAAAACCCTCGGTTTTGTGAATCGAACTGTCAATGCAGGTGACAAAGAAATTATCGACAAATGGCTAAACGACATGGGACTAAGCCTTGAATTTATTATAGAAGTCTTGAAAGAACGGGCAACTCGAACTTCTAATGTCAGTATGAAGTATATGGATGCTTCCATTATGGATCTCTTCCAAAGGGGCGTACGTTCCATCAGCGCCTTCCAAGAAGACTTAAAACAACATCAAGAATCTCTTGCACAAAAGAAGGCTCAAAAGAATGAAGCTAAGTCAGGAGATGCCGCCGCAAGTGGCAATAAAGCACCTAACAAAAATAAATTCCATCAATTTGAACAAAGCAAAACGGGCTATACGGATAAAGACCTAGACAAACTGCTTAGAAATCGGAGGTAATGTATGAAGCCCTACTTTAGAGAAATAATGGACCAGTATCAGCTTCACCGTGACCAGTCCCAAAGAGACCAACGTTATCGGCTTGAAGAAATCTATTCTTTTATCCCTCGGGTCAAAGCTATTGACAATGAAATTGCCCGCCTAGGAATGGATTTAGCTAAATTGGCAATTCATGCAGAAGGTTCCTTAGATGAGGCCCTTAAAGATATCGAAATAAAAATAAAAACTTTAAAACGTGAGAAAGCTTTACTCCTAACAGAAAACAACGTGCCTTTAAGCTTTTTGGAAATTCAATACCGATGCAATGTCTGTAAAGACACAGGTTATATTGAAGGTGGTAAAATGTGCAAATGCCTTCACCAAGAGTTGATCGACCGCGCCTATCAGGTCTCTAATCTTAACGATACCCTTGCCAGAGAAAATTTTGATACATTCGACATTGGCTTCTTCTCAGAGGAACCTTTTGAAAATGAAGGCAAGACCCCAAGAGAAAATATGCGCCATGTTGTGGCTGAATGTGAGGGTTATGTAATTAATTTTAATGAAACAGAGGAAAATCTTTTATTTTATGGTCCTACTGGTCAAGGCAAAACCTTTCTATGCAACTGTATCGCTAAATCCCTTTTAGACAAGGGACATACCGTTGTCTACCAAACTGCTTTTAACCTGATCAAAGTTCTTGAAAACCAAAGATTTTCTCAAAGTGGTCAAAAGATGATATTGGCTATCAATATTTATTTGATGCAGACCTGCTCATTATCGATGACCTAGGGACTGAATTCGTCAATACCTTCAGTACCCTTGAACTTTTTAATGTCATTAATACAAGGTTACTTAATAAGAAGAAAACTGTCATTTCCACAAATCTAAGCCCTAGCCAGTTGAAGGAAACCTATAGTGAGCGAATCAGTTCTCGTTTATTTGGTCACTATCAATTCATTTATTCTATGGAAAAGATTTACGTTGGGAAGTTTAAAGGGTTTTGCTATTTCGTTTCACAAATCTACCAAAACAAACCTTCGGCAGTAAAAATTAAATATTCTGAATATTTCGAAGGCATTTTTATCAAGAATTTGTCGCTCACAATTGTATTCTTTATGATACAATATCGGTGGTGGGCATCACATAACGAAATGGGGGTATTTTAATGTCAAAACAAGTTAATTTGGACTGGAGTACTTTAGGTTTTAGTTACATCAAAACAGATTACCGCTATATTGCGACTTGGAAGAATGGCGAGTGGAGCAAGGGTGAATTGGTTGAAGACAACCGTCTTTTAATCAGTGAAGCTTCAACTGCACTTCATTACGGTCAGCAATGTTTTGAAGGCTTAAAAGCTTACAGAACAAAAGTGGCGAAATCCAAATGTTTAGACCTGATCAAAATGCAAAGAGAATGAATGCAAGCTGCAGAAGAATTCTTATGCCTGAAATTTCAGAAGAACAATTTATCGATGCTTGTGCACAAGTTATCAAAGCTAACGAACACTTTATTCCGCCTTATGGAACAGGTGGCGCGCTTTACCTTAGACCATTCTTGATTGGTGTAGGCGATAACTTAGGCGTTAGACCGGCACCTGAATTTATGTTCTGTGTTTTCGCAGTTCCAGTAGGTGCTTACTTCAAATCAGGTCTTGCACCAGTTAACTTTACAATTGCAGACTATGACCGCGCAGCTCCTTATGGAACTGGTGCAGCTAAAGTCGGCGGCAACTACGCTGGTAGCTTAATGCCTCACGAAGTTGCAGTAAAAGCTGGTTTTGCAGATTGCATCTACCTTGACCCAGCAACACATACAAAAATTGAAGAAGTCGGCGCTGCTAATTTCTTCGGTATTACAAAAAATAACGAATTCGTTACACCGGTTTCTCCTTCAATCCTTCCAAGTATCACTAAATACTCTTTAATTCATTTAGCGGATAAATATCTTGGCATGACGGTTCTTGAAAGAGATTGTCCAATTGACAACATTGATGAATTCATTGAAGCAGGTGCATGTGGTACTGCTGCGGTTATTACACCAATCGGCGGTATTTCATACAAAGAAAAACTTCATGTTTTCCACAGCGAAACTGAAGTTGGTCCAATCACTCGCAAACTTTACGATACACTTACAGGTATCCAATACGGCGACGTAGAAGCACCTGAAGGCTGGATTGTAAAAGTTAAATAAGTTTTAATGATCAAGTAATAAACATATTAAAAGCGCCCAATCAACTGATTGAGCGCTTTTTTAATTAATTAGAATAATTCTTTTCTTACAATTGTTTGATCTCTTCTTGGTCCTACAGATACAATACTTACCGGAACCCCTGTCAATACTTCGATTCTCTCAATATACTTTTGGGCATTGACTGGTAGTTCTTCAAATGTCTTTGCACCTGAAATGTCTGTTTTCCAGCCCGGAACCGTTTCATAAACCGCTTCGCATTTCTCGAGAACGTGGAGACTTGCAGGGTAGTTGATTGTCACTTCTCCATTGTATTTATAACCACTACAAATTTGAATTTCATCGAAATCGCCTAATACATCAAGAAGCATTAAGGCTTGTGAAGTCATGCCGTTGATTCTCGCTGAATATTTAAGCACTACGGCGTCAAACCAACCACATCTTCTCGCACGACCAGTTGTGGTTCCAATTCATTGCCCTTGATTCTAATCGAATTGCCGATTTCATTGTCTTGTTCTGTCACGAAAGGACCCGCGCCAACTCTAGTGGTGTAAGCCTTAGTGATACCAAGAACTTCTTTCAAATTACCAGGACCTATGCCAACGCCTACAGGGAAACCTGATGCTGTCGGGTGTGAGCTTGTCACGTATGGATACGTACCAAGGTCTACGTCTAGCATAGCCCCTTGAGCCCCTTCAAATAAAATGTTTTTACCTTCTTGAATGGCATCGTACACTTCTAAACTCGCGTCGATGACGTAAGGTCGAAGTCTTTCTGCCAAAGCCACATATTCTGTTACGATAGCGTCTGCATCTACTGGCTCTCGCCGTAAATTTTTGTAATAATGGCATTTTTTCTTTCTATGTTAGCTCTAAGCGTCTTTTCAAAGAATTCTACTTCTAGCATATCGCCTACACGGATGCCTGAACGTTCAACTTTATCCATGTAACAAGGGCCAATGCCTTTTTTAGTCGTACCGATTTTATCATCGCCACGTTGTTCTTCCGAAAGGGCATCAATTTCTTTATGATAAGGGAAAATGACATGAGCGCGATCGCTAACTTTGATTTTACTCACATCAATACCGTCTTTTGCTAAATTTTCAATTTCTGCAAAAAAACCGATTGGATCAAAAACAACACCGTTTCCAATAACATTGGTAGCATTTTCATTAAGTATTCCAGAAGGAATTAAATGCAAAGAGAATTTCTTGTCACCAACAACAACGGTATGACCGGCATTGTTACCACCTTGACCTCTTACAACCATATCGCTTTTCTTGCAAGGAAGTCGATAACTTTACCTTTTCCTTCGTCGCCCCATTGAGACCCAACTATAACCATAGTAGACATAAAAGACACCTCACTTGTTATATTAAACATTAGATTATTTCCGAACTTACATTTTGTATATTATCAGAAAAGGTGGAATTAGTCAAACGTTTTTCACTCGTTTTAGCAAAAAAACAGATTTATTGTTCACCCCGTTCCGAACATTATTTATTTTTCAGCCACAAATCCATGTAAATATACTCTGTCCAAAGTTCGACCCCTACCATCTGAAACCTCCAAAATTAAGCATCAACTCAAAATTTTGACTTTGATCTTCATAGGGTTCAAATTTAGTCTCCACGACATGAAAGCCTGCTTTTTCATAACAACGTTGTCCACGGCTGTTAAAGCAGGCTGTTTTCAAGTGTATTTTCTTCATTCCATAATCTTCAGTCACAATTTTAAGATAGGCTTTTAAGGCGCTGGTGCCATACCCCGAGTTCATTCTGTCAGGGTTAAAGACAATCCCATAAAAGCCTCTCGTTTAATCCATTTAATCTGCTTCAGGGTAATATACCCAATGAGTTCACCTTCTAAAAAGGCTCCGAACAAGTACCTTCTAAAAGCCTGTTTCTTAGACCTGTACCATTGATAAAACTCATGTTGAGCTTTATAAGGAAAGTTGTAACCCTCATATCTGATATCTTCATGTTGACCCCAATTTGCCAGTTGAGCCACATCTTTAAACTTCATAGGCCGAACTTCAACATCAATGGCCTTCTCAAATATCTCATCAAGCGCCATGAGGCACCACCAAAGCCTTGTCGGCAAATCGTGTAAATTGACCTAACCATACCAGTTCAACAGTACCCGTTTCACCATTTCTCTGTTTGGCAATAATCAGTTCCCCGATGCCCTTCTTCTCCGAATCTGGGAAGTAGTATTCGTCTCTGTACAAGAACATAACTACGTCGGCGTCCTGCTCGATTGCACCCGATTCACGAAGGTCAGATAAAATTGGTCGGTGATCGGCTCTAAGTTCTGGGGCACGTGACAGCTGAGAAAGGGCTACTACAGGGCAGTCCATTTCTCTGGCTAGAGCCTTTAATGATCTAGAAATCGTCGAGATTTCTTGTTGACGACTTTCGTTTTTGCCGTTGCCACTCATAAGTTGAAGGTAGTCTATCATAATCAAGTCCAGACCTTTTTCCATTTTGAGTTTTCTGCACTTAGCGCGCATTTCCAAAACAGATATGGCTGGGGTATCATCAATAAATATACTGCAATTAGACAAGGCGTTCATGGCTTTAGCAAGAGAAATCCAATCTTCTTCTTTGAGCTTTCCATTTCTTAAGTCCTGCATGGGAATATGACTTTCAGAGGACAGCATCCGTTGTACCAACTGTTCTTTACTCATTTCCAGACTGAAAATAGCCACAGAAGCATCATTTTTGGTGGCTGCATTCTGACAAAGGTTCAGAGAAAAAGCTGTTTTTCCATGGAAGGTCTGGCAGCGACCAAAATAAGATCTGACCTCTGGAAGCCGATGTTTTAGTATCTAAGTCCATAAATCCTGTAGAAAGACCTGTAATGGCATTCTCCGAACCGTAGAGCTTTTCAATTTGCTCATAAGTTTTCAACAATACTTCTTTAATCGCCTCAAGGCCTTCACGGTTTTTCTTCTGAGAAATATCAAAAATAGACTTCTCCGCTAAATCCAGAAGATGGTCCGCCTCTTCTGCGGAAAACCCTTTTTCAATAATTTCCGAAGATGCCTTAATCAGCCTTCTCAGCATAGATTTTTCTTCAATAATTTTTGCATAGTGCTTGGCGTTGGTGGTAACTACACCCATTGTAGTCAAGTCAGATAAATACTCAATCCCACCAATATCGCTAAGGGTGCCTTCCTTTAAGAGCGCCTCCGATAGGGTGACAATATCCACGGGCTCATTGCGGTTGTACAGGTCGATAACGCCTCTAAATATGGCCTTATGGGCTTCTTTATAAAAGTCGTCGTCTGCTATAAGTTCAACAACTTCTGTAACGGCGTCTTTGTCCAAAATCATGGCACCTAGAGCCGATTGTTCTGCTTCTAAACTATGAGGTGGAATTTTTCCTAACATGTCCATTGAAAATTCTTCCCTTTCTTGCAATTCTCATATACCAGTGTAGCCTCTCCATCCCACTGAAATGGGACTTGTTGATTTGCCAGTAGGTTTGAGTTAATCGCTCCAATTCAATTTCAGTGATTTCTATACTATCATACAGGGATTTTTCAACGATTTCAACTAGACTCATTAAGTTAAGGCTAGGAGCTGCTCGGTCTGAAAGTTTTATAATTTCCCGTGGGCTTAGGTGCTCTGCATCTTTGAGGTCAAATCTTTTTACTAGGCCCAGCAGCAATAAGGACACATATTTTTCACTGACCTGTTTATGGGTACCTCTAAAGTAAGCTCTGAATCTGCCAAGCTGTATTAGCAAGAGAACTCCAAGTCCCAAAACAGGGAAAATCCATAGGAAGTGGCCGATGTTAGCCCCCCTATTCACCGCCACGTCTTCTGATATTGCCACTGTCATATCCTTTTCTTCTTTGTTTGGCAAGTCTCCCAATTCCGAATCCAACAAGTCAGATTTTAATTTAGGATCTTCATTGTCAAAAGAAGTCAAACTGGTGAAAGTTGGTGTAGATTCAACCACTTGCCACCTGTGATTATAGTATACTTCTGCCCATGCATGCGCTCTCTCGCCACTGACGGAGAAATCTCGCCCTGCTTCATACATTTCTGGCGTTACAAACCCTTCTACGTATCTGCTAGGCACCCCCGAAATTCTTGCCATAACCGCTGTAGCCGTAGCGAAATAGACGCAATACCCTGAGTCGGTTTCCGTTAAAAAATACTCTACAAAATCTCGGTCTTTAGGCGTTACCGAAACCGCTAAAGCGTACTGGTAATTATTGATTAAAAATTTGCGAATCAGCTTAATTTTTTCTTCGTCCGTCTTAGCGTCTTTAATGATATCCTCTGTCAGTCGAGTGACTTTTTTAGAATAAGATATGGGTAGTTGCAAATATTCCGAAGGATCCTTTGGCGGAATATAGGACACTTCATAGCCACTGACATTGAATCCAGCTTTAAAGTCTGACTTCAAATTACCTTGGTAAAGAACCATCCCATCTTTTCCATATTTCAACGTTTTCTCAGGAATATCTATCGTCGAAACCGTCATAGGAACCCATACGGAGTTGGTTCTGGATTTTAAGTCATAAATTTGGTAAGTAAATATATCTGAAATCTCTCCTGTAAGGGGATAAAAGCTCTTTGGCGCTTCCTCTTTCACCGTCCACAGGTTGTTCTCATAGTGGGTTAATACACGACCGCGTAGATAAATCTTTGGTTTGGCAGATTTAACCTTGAAAATAATTTCTTTGCTAAGCTTAACAGGTCCTCCTAAACGGTCCTCCAAAGGGTAGAACCCCATTTCTCTAAGCTCAAATCCACCTGTGTTGGGAGAAAGGTTCAAGCTGGTACGAAGCCACCCTGTTTCTGAAGTCAGAGGCGAAAACCAATCGTTTATGCCTTCAATGGGCGTCAAATTTGTTGCCAACAAAGCACTTACCAACACGCCAAGTGGAAGGACAACGGCAAACAGCGCCCCTTTCCCATTTTTGGTAAGGCGTTCTATGGCGTAAGCTGTGAAGAAACAGCTGAAAACCGTCCATACATCTAGATAAGTGAACCATAACAACGCGCTGGCAACCATGGCTATTAGCAGACATATTTCCATTTTTTTCAACCGACGAATCCAATAAAATACTTCTGAGAGGAACACAAAAAACAGCATCCAAAGATAACCCCAGTGATAGAAATCCAATTTAGCAGGGTCTGTAATATAATCGATGAGTTCTTGAATAAAAGAAGAAGCTCCTATATTTTCAAATAAACTATGATCCAGCCAATATAGATTTAATGCTATTGGCTCAAAAGGCGTGCTTAACCCGAGGGGAACAACGGCCATTATCGTATATAAGACCAGTGCTGACATTGCGCTGATGTGGATCAACCTAAAAAGAGGTTTCTTTAGTTGTCCATGACACCACAGGGTGATACAAGAAACCAATACAATTAAGCTGATAAAGTCTATTTTCATTTGGGTGATTTTTTGAAACAACACCATCACGCCACACAGAAAAACGAAACTACTGAGTCTTTGTCCTTCTCTCATAGCAGCTTCCTCCCTCCACTTGTGACTACATAATAGTGCCAGTTGAATTGATGGCTCCGTTTTGTCAACAACATTTGTTCTATTTTAGGGGTAGCGCCTGTTGAAATTGAAAACCATCTGCCACCATCTCTATGACCTTTCAATTCTCCCTCCAGGAAATCTTCAAAGGCAAGCCAACCATTAGGATTAAATGCAGTAAATTGGTCTAAAAACTTTCCTTGAGAAGCCATATTTCGACCGGAAAAGTTGGTTCTTCCTTCGTCGCTAAAGACTACCTTCACAGGAATGCCCCTTTTGAGCCATTGGTGACAAAGGCTTGCCGCTAAATCCATGGCGTCATCCGCTCTTTCTGGCGCGTCTATATAACTGCTTCGACATCCATCGATAAATAAGTATATTTTTTCACTAACAGACTGAGTAAATTCTTTGACCTTTATTTCTCCTGTTTTAGCGGTCAATTTCCAGTGAATATCTCGAAGGGCATCTCCTTCTAGATAAGGTCTTACAGATTTTATAGAAGTTCGATCTGACAAGTGTCTAAGGGACATACCTTTGCTACCAGAACGTTCGAGAGGCAATGACACGTCTCCCTCAACTTTATAAATTCTAGGACGAACCACAACTTCAATACTTTTGCTTTTGGAAAAGGAGGTCGTCATGTTGCCCAGCGGGT
This sequence comes from uncultured Acidaminobacter sp., assembly GCA_963677505.2. Lineage (GTDB taxonomy): Bacteria > Bacillota > Clostridia > Peptostreptococcales > Acidaminobacteraceae > JBGSUZ01. The sequence continues at coordinate 29,030 of CAXXWB010000028.1, read as the reverse complement.
CTTTGACTTCAAAAGCCACTTCTCCTAAATGATAAAAGCCTCTCCGCTGGCACACTAATTTCCTGTCAATCACCTTAACTTCATAACTGTCAAAGCCATGTTGGTCAGAATCAAATTGCTCATATCCAAATGATTTAGAAATAATAGGGTATATTTTTACATTGAAAGCAGGCACTATGGAATTGTTTAAAACTCGATAGCGTATAGAAATAGATTCTCCTGCAGTAAGCTCCGTCTTCTCAATTTCAAATTGGCTGATGAGGCGAAGGATATTAATTTTATGTATAACGGCTGACATTAGCACAAAGAAGAGCCAAATATAAGATACAAAATAGAAAAACGACGCACCTGTCCCTATGGCTAAACTCACCCAAACGAGTTGGAAGAGAACAGCCCATTTAAGGGGCTTTTCAAATTTAAGCGACTTAGAGTCCATGATCAAAAGTCCCCTTGGGCACGCTCACCCAGTTTAATATCTCTTCAACAGTTCTTTCAGGGGTTTGCTCTTTATATAAGGCTTCAGGTCTGAGAATCATTCGGTGCATCATCACACAAGGGGCTACCGTCTTTACATCTTCTGGCACTACAAAGGTTCTTCCCGCCATAAAAGCTTGGAACTGAGCCATTTTGATGATGGCTATCCCCGCTCTTGGACTTAGTCCATAGTAGAGGGACTCGTGCTTTCTGCTTTTCTCTACAATACGGTGTACATAGTCATAAATTAAATCCGATACCCTAATTTGACGGACCATTTCCTTGAGTTGCTTTACTTCCTCAGCGGTAATCATACTTTTAGGGGCTTCTAAATCCGTTTTTGTTTCCTTCTTATATATGGCCAATTCCTGTTCCCTTTCAGGGTAACCAAGGCGAACTTGAATCATAAAGCGATCCAGTTGGGCTTCTGGCAATGGGAACGTTCCCTCAAACTCTATAGGATTTTGAGTTGCAATGACCATAAAGCAATCGGAAAGGGGATAGGTTTGCCCATCTATGGTAACCTGCTTTTCTTCCATAGCCTCTAATAGACTAGACTGAGTTTTAGGCGAAGCACGGTTAATCTCATCAGCCATTAAAAGCTGAGTAAAGAGAGGCCCTTTTTTAAATCTAAAGGTTTGTAAATCCGATTGATAGATACTGATGCCAATCAGATCCGAAGGCAGTAAATCAGGTGTAAACTGCACTCTTTGAAAGCTAGCTTCTAAGTGCCTTGCCAGGGTTTTAACCAAAGTTGTCTTCCCTACGCCAGGAATGTCTTCAATCAAAGCATGACCTCCTGATAGAAATGCACCTAGAACCTGTTGCATCACACTTGGGTGTCCTATAAAATAGTTTTCCATATCTGTTAAAACATTGTGCAGTTTAGCTCTGAGTTCATTTTCTGCGCCTTGATCCATTAAAAGTGCCCCCTTATCTTTTTTTGGAAAAGTTTATGATAATTCCATCATACAATAAATTTCGTATTTTGAATTTTAAGAATTTTACAAATATTGACCTTTTCCTATACAGAGGCTCCCCCAACACGTAAAAAACGACCTATGGAAAAAGAAAAAAGCATCCTTCTCCATAGGTCGTTTATAGTATTTATCCTTTAAGATATTGCTACTGCTCGTTAACAACGACGGTTAATTTAGCCGTAACCCCTTGGTAAACCTTTAATTCAGCTGTAAATGTACCAATGGCTTTAATATTTCCAATTTCAATTTTCTTTTTATCAACTTTAATGCCGTGAGTCTTTTCAAGAAGCTCAGAAACATCCTTCGATGTAATGGCACCAAAGAGCTTTCCACCTTCGCCTGCTTTTGACTTGAACTCAATGGAAAGGGTTCCAATATTTTCTGCAAGGGCTTTAGCTTCAGCTAATTCTGCAGCTTTTCTTTTGTCGGCAGATTCTTTTTGATGCTGAACTTCCTTAACACTGCCATCTGTAGCTTCTTTTGCCAAACCTCTTGGAAGGAGGTAGTTTCTAGCGTGTCCATCTGAAGCGTTGACAACATCGCCTTTTTTGCCTGTTCCTTTAATATCTTTCAGTAAAATTACTCTCATTTTGTCTCACTCTCCTTAAAATAGTCGTTAATTGAATCTATGAGCAAGTCATGAACTTCGCTCAATGTGGTGTCTATGAATTGGGCGCCAGCTGTAGTCATATGACCGCCGCCCCCTAATTTCTCCAAAATCATTTGAACATTAGTCTCTCCTAAGGAACGTCCACTGATAAAGACGATGTTTTCTTCGTTCATGGATATGACGAAGGAAGTAGAGATGCCTCTAATATTCAAAAGGTCATCTGCTGCCTGAGCGGCAATCAGAGGTGCATTGGGAATAATGTCTGGACAAACTGAAATAGCCACGTCGTGGTCATAGAGTTTGGCACTTGAAACTAAGCTGGCTTTATTGATAAAAGTCGCCAAATCGTCTTGGAAAAATTGCTTGACCTGAGTGGTGTCGGCGCCAAATCTTTTGAGTAATGAGGCAGCTTCAAAGGTTCTAACCCCAGTTTTAAAGCTAAAGCTCTTTGTATCCACGGTAATGCCTGCCATCAGTGCCTCTGCTTCAATTTTTTCAATTGAAATTTTATTCTCCATGTACTGAAGAATTTCAGTTACCAGCTCGCTAGTCGATGAGGCATAGGGCTCGTGATACTTAAGTGCTGTATTTTCAATATACTCCGTCCCTCTGCGATGATGGTCGATGAGCACAATCCGTTGAAGCTTCTCTAGAAGCTGAGGGCACTCTGTAATACTTGGTCTATGGGTGTCCACGACGACTAAGAGTACATTTTCTTCTGCTAACTCCAACGCCTCTTCAGAAGTAATAAATTTATAGGCTGGCTCATCCTTAAAGACTTCATAAATGTTTTTTATGGCCTCTGTCACTTGGTTGAGAACGATGTAAACATCTTTTCCGCGACTCATAACAGCTCGATTAATCCCAATTGCAGCACCAAAGCAGTCCATATCTGGATACTTATGCCCCATGATGATAACTCTTTTACTTTCATCGATTAAAGGTCGCAGGCCATGAGCAATAATTCTCGCCTTAACTTTATTCCGCTTTTCAACGGCTTTTGTCTTGCCGCCGTAGAAGTCGAAGTTCCCAATTTTTCGGACAACCGCTTGATCTCCACCACGTCCTAAACCAAGTTCCAAAGCCGAAAAAGCATATTCTTCTGACTGGGTAAAGTTCTTTCCGCTAACGCCTACGCCAATACTTAGGGTTACGGGGAACTTATTGCCCACTTCTATTTCCCTAATTTCGTCTAGGATACTGAATTTTTTTACTTCTAAATTTTCCAAATATCTATTTTCGAAGATGACGATGTACTTGTCATTCTGATATTTTTTAATCAGGGCATTCATTCGAGAAGCCCATAAATTTATTTTACTGTCAATCTCAGAGACCAAGAAGGGACGCTTATCTTCTTTGGTTTCCGCCATGACATCATCGTAATTATCTACTTGAATCATGGCAATGATTGGCTTTTCGTCTTCATAGCGCTCCATGGTAATTTTAGAAGCTGTGGTATCGATCCAATAAAGCATGATGGTATATCTTGTTTGATCCGAATCCATTTTAATAATATTGGAGTAGGTCCGATAATATTTTTCACCTATTTTAACATCGATTAATTCTTTGTTTTGTAAAATCTTTTCAACATCAAAATGATGTACCATTTCTTCCAAATTGACGCCAAGTAAGTCTTTCGTTCCCAACATTTCAGCGAATTTTGAATTGTACCATGAAATTCTGCCATCAAAATCTAACATGGTCAAAGGTACTGGCATGTTTAAAATAGCATAACGTGCAGCTGAGTCCATGTCGCTGTAGAGTTCTTCTATATATTTTTGCATTTTTTTCTGGCGCAATCGATTAGACTGCCAATTGTGGAAAAGTAAGTATACTAAGGCTAAAATTCCTAAAAATCCCAGTATAGGGTTATAGAAAACAACAATCAAAACAAGGACCCCTGTAATCCATAAAGACAGTCCTGATTCTGGTTTAAGTAGTTTGCTCAGTAAGGGATTACTCATATGCTCACCTCTAAACCTTGCGGTTTTGGTATAATTTGCGAATGTCGATGGTGGCATCCATTAAGCCCACTAAAGACAATACCTGAAGTCCAAATAGCAACACCGACAGAAGAGTTCCAAAACCTACAATCACAGCACGTTTTTCTACATTTCCCCCTCGCGCAGTGGTTAAAAATGCCAACGTAGACGCCCCTTGAAAGGCAAAGACGTAGCTGAATATCACCACTAGGTTCATGTAAATCACATACTGGTCAAGGTATCCGATTGAGTCTGCAAGCCAAGTCAATACTACTATGAGCAAAATGCCAGGTAACATTGAAGATGGCAGTTTAAAATCTTTAAATTTAGCCATTGGCTCCAGTTGAACGCCAGATTTTTTTAAAATTGGCCTTGAAATAAAATAATTGATGGCCCCTATGACAAATCCATAGCTGATAAGAATTGCGGGCTTAGTATTTTCAACATACGCCTTCATATTTCGAATGGCATCTGTCTGAATTTTAATATCCTCTTGTGAAAGCTTTAAGGTTACCGCCTTATCCCTTACCATGGTAACCATTTGGTCAAACCCTTGCGATAGCAAACTGAAGAAATCCACACCACCGAGAGAAATATATACATATAACATCATACTGAGTCCAATAGAAAAGAAAATAGTGCTTACAAAAACAATTTTTGAGGCATGCCACTTGCTGCGTATCATATAACCCGTCGCTACGCCGCACAAACCAAATATGACGGTATTTGCTGCTGCAATCAGGGGGTTAAGCATCACAAGAAGGCTAATGCCTATCAGAGCGGAACCTACTATTCCTGCATAAATACCTTGTCGGACAGTCAATACCGTCATCGGGACTGCGGCAATTACGAATAAAAGTATCAAAACAGGTATATTGGTCAACAAAATTATAATAATGGCGACTGCTGTTAGCAAGATCGTTTCCATCATGAATTTTAAGTTGTTAGATTTGTTCAATTAAGTCACTCCATTCTAGATCGATATATTCCAATCCTATTTATTATACAATAATATCGCTTAGTTGACAAAACTATCGAATATAAATTCAGACTGCCACATTTCTAAATCCTTCGAATGACAAGAAAAAAGGAGCAGTTCAATAGACCGAGGTCCAATGAAACTACTCCTGTTTTTATGCTCTTACTACGACTATTCGCTAACGAATGGAAGTAAAGCGATAATTCTAGCTCTTTTGATCGCGATTGTAAGGGTTCTTTGGTGTTTAGCACAGTTGCCTGTAACACGTCTAGGAAGAACCTTTCCTCTATCAGTAAGATATCTTTCGAGTTTCTTGATATCTTTGTAATCGATCACGCTGTTTTTGTTTTGACAAAAACTACAGCCTTTTCTTTTTCTTTTTCTTTTCATCATTGCCATGGTCGTTTCCCTCCTTCACTTCTTTTCTTTAGAATGGTATGTCTTCGTCATCTTCGATTGCTTGGAAATCGTCTGGATTGTAATTGCCGAAGTTGAATTCGTCCGTAGACTCATTCTTTGGTTTATCCGTGCTGCCCAAGAACTCTACACTGTTAGCAAGAACGTCAGTCGCATAACGAGTTTCCCCGGTATTGGTCTTATACGAACTTGTTTGAATAGAGCCGTTAATTGCAACTTGCTTGCCTTTGCTAAGATAATTAGCACAAGTTTCTGCAAGTTTACCCCATGCGATGACTCGAATGAAGTCAGCAGTAGGTTGACCTTTCTCCTGCATCTCAGCCTTTTTTTCACGACTAAGGTTCCGATCGACTGCTACTGTAAAGTTAACAACAGCTCTTCCGCTATTCGGAATAAATCTCAACTCAGGATCCCTTACAAGTCTTCCAATCAGAATTACATGGTTCATTTTCCCACGTCCTTTTGACTACTTTTCGTCTTTGTTAATAACGATGTATCTGATAACGTCGTCTGAAATCTTGAAGTTTCTTTCAAGTTCCAATGGAAGAGAAGGACTAGCTTTGAATGTTACATATACGTAGTAACCTTCTTTAACTTTGCTGATTTCGTAAGCTAACTTTCTGTTACCCCACTCATCAACCTTCTCAATTTGACCATCTGCAGAAATGATAGAAGTGAATTTGTTAATCAATTCTTTTCTAATCTCTTCTTCAAGAGCTGGTTTAAGGATGAAGATAGTTTCATAATTTCTCATGTGAATGACACCTCCCTATGGACTTAGTGGCCCTACCCCTATGGTAGAGCAGAGAGTATTGCGGACAGAATTGCCCACCGTACAACTTGGTATTTTATCATTTATAGAAATCCAATGCAAGAATTATTTAAGTTATTTGCAAGGATTTTTTACTCGGCGCCTTCTTTGTGGGTCACCTTCTTAATACGTTTTTCCAAATTAGGTCGTTCAATCCAAATTTGCTTCTCGCATTTCATGCATTTAATTCTAAAATCCATGCCAACCCGTAAAATTTCAAATTGATTAGAACCGCAAGGATGACTTTTTTTCGTTTCCACAATATCGCCAACTTTTAAATCCATTGGCATGACTACACCTCCCAAGGACAGTCCGTCGGTATTTTCTTGCCCTCTTCCCTACGCATGTGGTAGAGTTTAAGACCCTCTTTAGAACGTTCATCCAGAATGGCTTTCACCTGTTCAATATGAGTTAAACTAATTTTAAGAGACAGTCCACAACTTGCAGATATTTCTCTGGGCGTCGGCACCATTTCAACGGATACCTGGGCCAAAAGAAACTTTTCTGTACTGATGGCAAGATGGGTTGACTCAAATGTGATGATATAAAATTCCTTCTCTAGCATAACGAACCTCTCAACTTATATGCGAATTACATTTTTAGCACTGTATAGCTGTTCGACAATAGTGTACATATTGGTAACACCACCTACAGCCAATTGTTCTTTTACTTTGTAATAGTCTAAACACGTGCCACAAGACAAAATTTGAACCCCTAACATTTCTAGCGTTCTTAAATGTTCTAAAACCGCAGAGGATTCTATAGTCATTTTAATGCCCCCATTGACAAATAAAATGGCTTTAGGGTATGGCTCTGTTTCAGTCAAGGTATAGAAAAACCCTTTCATTAAGACTTCACCCAACTGGTCATTTCCTTCGCCAAAGCGGTCAGAACCTACAAAAATAACCTGTTCTCCCATTTTGTGCTTAGGCTGAGGAACTGCTTCTGCACCGCTGAACATTTCATCTTTATAAATGTCGATATAGAAAAAGCCATCAACTTCTCTGACGTTATACTTCAAATTCATGCTCTTAGCAAACTTAGTCACATTTTCTATTGCAATGGAATTGTCTACAATTGTAGTCACATAACCTTCTTTAAGTTCTTCAATGGCTTTTTTGGTCTGAATGACTGGTTTAGGACAGTCTAGCCCTCTTGCATCTACTTCTTTAAACATGTCATCACCTCAATAAATAATATATCAAATATAATAGAAGATTGTTATTGTAAAAATAGATGGCGATCTGAGAATTTTCTATAACATCAATCAGCCACGTTCCCTTCATAAACGGAAGTATAAAGGTAATAATGGTCATTAGAACCAAAACGCTGAAGCCACCTCGAAGAATCCCTACAGCAATACCGCCTAGTTTATTGGCTTCCTTAAGCAAAGGCAGTTTCATCACTTGGTCTAAAACCATAGTCAAAAGTGACAATAAGACAATAACCCCAAATACAATAATCATAAAACTGGACCCGTTTATAATCCAATCGGAGATACGATGAGACAAATCACCATACACCATTTGATTCATATTATCTCCAGCCTTACCTACCACATCTCCAGGCAGCTTCCCGAGGATATTGGGCATGTTCAAAGAACCTCCAAACTGCCCATTTGCCACTGCTTGCTGCAATTGATCTTGTGTCGAAAAGTTTTTAGTCAAACTGTTGTAAATACTCTCTTCTAAATTTGAGAAGAGTTCAAACCTGACAATCATATAGGCCGCTAGGGCTTTATAATATATTTTTGCTGCAATCAGCGCAACAATCCAAGCACCTAGCCCAATGACCGTTTTAACCATTCCCTGACGAAAAGCCCTAAAAACTTCCCCACCAATAATCAGCAGAACCACTATGTCCATCCAATTCATGTCACACCTCCTAGTAAGACAATTCGTACCATTCAAATCGGTCCTCAAACTCAAGGCCAATCTGCTGGTCGCTAATCCAAAGCACCTCTTTTACAGTGCTATCAAAGGTTTTACTGCCAAGGGTTCTTCCTTTAAAGTCCGTAATGACCAATTGATTTTCTCCCAAAATAGCCACTCGATTTTGCCCTATAAAGATACGGTCTGCCACCATTGGCAAACTGCTTTCAAAAATCCATTCACCCTTTGGCGATATAACTGTCACCGTGTTTTCTTCTCGAATATCTTCTAATGCTTTATCTTCAATAACCAAATTAAAAGCGCCATACCCTCCCTGATTAAAGTCGACACGATTGATTAATCGGTCAATGTCTTTATGCCAAAGGTCGTCATTCTCGTCGTTGAAGGCAATCAAACCTTTCTCTGCGACCCCTACAAAGTGATCTTCGTAGCCGTTGAGCCTTGATAAAATTTGATTGTTGAAATTTCTAGCGCCCTTCATTTTGCCGTCTGTCCCAAAGAGAAAAACATTGGTGTGGAAGTTATCATTTTCAATAAAAAATACACTGACGGCAATCAGGTCTAACTTAGGCGCGTAGTCCATGTCTAAAATTTCAGGATAGGGCAAGTCAATCGTTGCCTGATCCTCACCATTGCTTTTGATAATCAAAATCTTCTTTTCAAGCTTCTTATAGAGAATCACAAACTGATCGCCTTTGGCAATGATTCGGTCAATTTTTCCAAGAGCTTCCCGTTTTGCTTTGATGTCTCCCTTGCTGTCTAATATGTAAAAATCCCCGCTGTCCTGCTCAACCAGATAGATGTTCTCTCCCGCTGCAGTTACAAGTGCTTTGGACCCGCCATAAGTCTTTTCCCATGCCAGTTTTCCGTCTTTTTGATAGGCTTGTAACTTCCCACCCTCAGCCTTTAGAAGCTGCTCTCCTGCAAGCTGAACCACTTTGCCATCATTGATTTTCACAGCAGATTTATATTCCAATGTCGTCACCGATTTGAACCCAGCGCCTCCAAGATTAAGAACACCTCTGACAGATGTAAAAATAGTCTCGATGTTAAAGGTAAAAAGCAGACACACTATCAAAATGACCAAAGACGTAATGGTTCGGCGCTTTCTCCGCGCTTTAATTTCCTCCAGCTTCCCAACTGGCTCCGCCTTCCTTGCCGGTGGCACTGACTTTTTCTTCAATCTTTATCCCTCCATGCCTCAGGGGTATTGATTAATTCCCTAAGGGTCTTATAATCTTCCGGTGTATCCATATCCATAAAAATACATTTTCTTTCAAAGGGCACCTTGCGAATTACGGCTCTCTCGTGGTTAAACAAGGCCTTCCCGCCGGCATCTCCCTTTAATGATTGGAAAAATTCTTTCCACAAAATATCAAAAACCACTGGACTAAAAGTCTCTTCTTCCACACAAGGCACAACAATATTAGCTCCTCCTTCTAGGAATTCGGAAAAAATCTTTTGATAGTCAGTTGCCCTCAGTAGAGGCTGATCTGCAACTGCAAAAGCCAATCCTTTAACACGGTCATTCCAAGTGTAGGTGGCACCTAACTTCACAGCTTCGCTTTGACCTTTGTGAGCATTTTCGTTTTTGATAAAAGAAAGACCTAAGCCACTAAGGATACTTGGGATGGCTTCATCCTGATAAACGACCACAATTTGACCTGCCCCAGATTGAACAAGGGCTTCCGCCACAATTCTTACACATGACTTTGAGGGCTCCCCTAGAGGCAGCAACAATTTGTTGTCCCTCATCCGTTTTGAAAAACCCGATGCCAGAAGGACCACGCCAATAGTATTAAAGTTATCCCTTAATCGATCCATGGCATTACCTCTATCGGTACAGAGGTTAAGGCTTTTAAGCTTTCAATAAATGCCTTGTGTCTCTCTTCCGCTTGGGTTATCAAAACACAGACAGGAACACCCTTGGGCTTATTTCTAAACAGGCCTTCAGGTGATTCTATAAGTTTAACCACTGCGGCAGGACTTATAAGTTCGCCTTCTCTTAGCCCTGTGACTCTAAGAAAATGTTCTAAGCGATGAACCCGCTCTTCATTGGCAGGTTCATTGAAGGCACTTGCACCTATGACGCCAAAGATAAAATTTAAACCCTTTAGATAAACAGGTTCGCCTTCTCTCGGTCCTTTTATGGGCAAATGCTTAGAACCATCGATTTCTATTAATTTCCAAATTTCTGTATATTTATTCAATTTCTCAATTTCAGATACTTGAGGCGATACGCCCTTTCCATTTGAGTCTAAAAAAGCCAACCATTGGGTTATGCTTTTTTCTTTTAAGGCATCTACGGAAAATGTTTCACGTATAACAATTTCTATATTTTTACATTTATCTTCTGGAAACATCTTCGTTGTTGTGGTTATTAATACTTTTTGATTCATATTTATTAATTTATTTGCTATAAAAAATATACTGGTGGTTTTGCCGCCTGCGCCACAAAAGCCAATGGTTTTGCCTTTGATATTTTTAATAGCGTCCATATTAGTCCTCTATTGGCTTTATTCTAGGCGGTCTTTGTCCAAAGTATTGATAATAATAACACTTTAGCTTTCCGTTAAATAGCTTTCTGTTCTTAGTGGCTTTTTTTCCAAAAGAACGTTCGAAGCCCTCATGAGCAGTAATGATATTAAAAGACCAAGTGTCATTGGGAAGAAGTTTTTCTCCCATTAGCTTGTAAAGGGCAGCTACTTGTTCCTCATCACCTAAACGCTCGCCATAAGGTGGGTTGGTAATCACATAGCCATATTTTACTTTGGTGCTGAATTCGGCTACATCTCTCACTTGGAAATGAATATCTTCATCCAGTCCTGCTAAATCACTGTTAATCGCCGCTTGCTTAATACTCCTTGGGTCACAATCGTATCCTTGAATACTCATCTCAACTTCATGGTTAACAGCATTATAAGCCTCTGTTCGCACTTGCTTCCAAATACCTTCAGGAATAATCGGCCACTGTTCACAAGCGAACTTCCTATTCAATCCTGGCGCAATATTGCGACCAATCATTGCCGCTTCAATTAAAATTGTACCTGAACCACACATTGGGTCTACCAAAGGTATTTTAGGATTCCAACGACTCAGCTTAACCAATGCCGCCGCAAGGGTTTCTCTTAGCGGTGCCTCATTACCGTGTTCCCGATAGCCTCTTCTATGAAGACCTTCTCCAGAGGTATCTACCATAACAGTTACTTCATCTTTTAAAATAGAAATCAAGATTGGAACTTTTGCCCCCGTCTCTTGGAACCAGTCGATTTTGTAAGCATGTCTGAGCCTGTCTACCGATGCTTTCTTAGAAATAGCTTGAATATCTGACAAGCTGAACAATTGAGATTTTACAGACTTTGCATTGACTGGAAATTCGCCGTCTATCGGAATGTATTTTTCCCACTCAATTTTTTTGACCCCTTGAAAAAGAGCTTCAAAGGATGTAGCCTTGAATTCGCTGATTTTAATAAATACCCGATCCGCACATCTAAGCCAAAGGTTGGCCATACAAATGCCCTTTTCGTCTGCATCAAACTCAACTTTGCCATTTTCAACAATGACATTTTCAAAACCGAGAGCCTTTACTTCATCTGCTACTACTGATTCTATTCCAAATGCTGCTGTCGCAATCATTCTATACATTGCCATATTTTTTCCCTCACTTTTTAACCGATTAATAAGCTCATCAGCCTATTCAGCTGACGCTTCTATTATAACATAAACTGTCAATGTCTCCTTTAAGAGAATGTGTGTGCAAACCTCACTTCTAATGAATAAATTAGCCCCCCCTTCCCGTTGAACTAAAAAAGCTGCTTGCAGCATTTGCAAACAGCTTATAATTACTTTTATTTCATATACTTTCCAATCATACGGAGTAAGTTAGAGGGTTCAACAGGTTTTGGTAAATAATCGTCAAAACCGTAGGTCAGCAAGTAGTCCCGCTCTGCATCAATAACCTTGGCCGTACAGGCAATCATCGGCACTTTCTTTCGCCTATGTTTTTCAATTTCGTCAAAAGCCGCAAACCCATCCATCACTGGCATCATAATATCCATGAAAACCAAATCTGGTTTTTCAGATAGATATAATTCCACTGCTTCCTTGCCATTTTTAGCAAACAACAAATGGTAATTTTGTTGTAAATGGATTTTATAGGTTACCCTTCCCACCACTTCGTCATCTGCAATCAGAATGGTTTTACTGTGTAAGCGCTTCACAACCTCTGACTCATCCTCATGAACTATATCTCGATGCCTTACGTCAGATTTTTCGCCTCGGTAACCAATTTGGAAATTCAGTTTAACCTGTGTCCCTCTTCCAAATTGACTATCAATTTCTATGCCACCGTTCATAGCTTTTAAAACATTGTGGGCATTTAACAACCCCAAACCTTTCATTTCAATCGCTTGATCTAAAAAAGTTGAAGGCTTTTTTTCAAGAAGCAGTGTTTTAATCTGCTCAAGTCTATCATCTGTAAGTCCTAGGCCCGTATCTCCTACAATAATTTGCATTTTGACAAGGCCGTCTTCTGTTTTGTCATTGGCATTAAAATGAACTTTAATGGCGCCATTTTGAGTATGGGTAATGCTGTTTTCCAAAATGTTCATCAAAATGCCATTGATTCTAAAAATATCTCCGATGAGCTTTTTAGGAATAGCCTTTGAATGGTTCACGATCAGGCTAATATTTTTCTCTCTCGCCCGATGTTTAAAACGATTATAAATTTCATCTACCAACTCACTTATTTCAAAAGGTACATAGACCAATTGAACTTTGGTGTCCTCCATGGTAAAAAGATCGTTCAAGTTACCAATGCGTCTCAAAGTCCTTTCGTTCAACCGCATGACCGATTCTAACCACTCAGAATTTTTAAATTCTGGCGTGTGGTGGAGATAGCTCAGTTGATCAGACATGTCTTCCACGTCGCTTTTTACATCTAGAGAGCGCTTATGTATAAATTCAAAATGTCTTGCCGATTCTTCTTTACAGAGATTTAACGCCTTGTCCTTCTGCTCTGAAATGTGTTGAATCTCATACCCTGTCTTGATACGTTCTGTAACGTCTCGGCTAATTTCAATAGCTGAATAAACCTTACCCTTTCCATCTTTCAATGGGATGCCAGTAATTTCGTGATACATCAGGCCCTCACCGCTTTGATCAGGTATGGCAATAACACTTTTTTCAGTTACACCCGTTTCAATACAACGTTTACAAGGGCAGTTTTCGCAGGCCTCTTCCGTCTGATGGAAGGCTTCATAGCATGTGACATTTTCTAAATTTTTTCTCAATTTTCGTGCCGCATCATTTGCCCAAATAATCTTGAAATCTGAGCCAATTTTTAAAACGGGTTCAGGCATAGCATCTAATATTTCTTTATAAAAACCAGCTTCAAACTTAGATAAATCCTCAGAAGGACAGTTTTCTTTGTCCCTGCTTCTCATTCTGAGCCATCCCGTACTGTTCTTTTCCATAGAAAGGCCTCCAAAGCTTTGATAACAAAGAGCTAATGCCAATTTATTAATTCGCATCGCCTTAGCCTTATTATACCAATTGGAAGTCAGTTGTGAACAGCTGTTTTTTTCAATACATAAACACTACCTTCTCTTTTTGCCAGCACAAGGGTTTCTAAAGATTCCGACTTACCACTTACTGTAATATAGTAAGCGCCTTCTCCTAAATTTGCCAAATCTTTTTCTATACCTCTAACCACTAAGTCCTTTACTACTTTTACATCCCCCTGACGATAGCATAACGCATTGACGACTTCTCCTACAACGACATTTCCAGCATGCCCTTGCTCATGGTCCAATTTCACCACAATCGATTCAATGCTTTGTTTTGACAAGTCTTCTGTAAAGTCGATTTCTGTTAGTATTTTCCCCGCCGCAACATCTCGAGTCAATTGCTTTTTAAGACACTGAGCCTCTTCTTTAATTGCACCATCTACTTTTTTATCCTGCTCAATTTCTAACTTTAGTAGGTTTTGTGTTTCAATAACTGCGCCCGCCTTCAAATCTCCTTTTAAAACATAGACCCCATAAGTATCTTTCTCTGCCCACAGAACACTCACCATATAAAACTCTAGTCCTATTGCTGCAACGGCACAAATTAAGGCAATGCCTATCCATTTTTTATACATTTCATCCCTCACCTATTGTATTCTTCCCAATCGTTCAGTTTTCTCACCACTTTCCTATCGGTCAATAGGAAACTCTCTTCGCCTATTCAGTTCCAGTTCCAACCAACCGCCTTGGCTGATAAAAACGCCTACCATGGTGACAGGCTTGTATTTAACATTAACCCTCACTTCCAACCTTGGCGGTTCACTTTCAATATATGTCAAACCCTTTAAAGACCAGTTCATCTCGGTTTTATCTTTAATCATGGCATCAAAATCCTTTGCAAAGACATCTTGTGTTTGGTTGAGAAGTAAATCTCGTTCACATTCAGAGAGGGATTCTGTCTCCATTTGCCACTGCACTTGGTCTAAAACATTTTCTGTCACAGCACTCCACTCTGCACCATGCATAACATAGCAATAGACTTCGAATACACCGAAGAGGACTGGTGCCGCCAGGAAAACCAGAACCATTAAACTGAGCAAAATCATATCTATGCCTGCGCTGCCCCGTTCAGTTGATAACACGTTTTCCATAGACCCATCCTTTAAATTCGTAGTTGCCTTTCTCTGTGCCAATATCTATAAAGCCATTAACCGCTTTATATTCAACCACACCAGTAACCACAAATGCTTTTCTTTCTCGCCGCATTAGTTCACCTGAATCGGGACACTCTATCGCTACATCTTTAAGTCCAATTTCCGATAGTTCTGTTTTGAGGGTCTCCCTCTGGGTTGTGTTCATTCCTTCTCCAACATTAATCATATAGGTGTACTCTCTACAAACTTCATCTAACTGGATTTTTTGATAGAGGGGAATTAAGTAAAATACCGCTGCCATCAAGGAGAGAATAATGAGAAGCGCTCCCATTAAAGAGGTCACCACCTTGCCAACGTCCATATCAATTCCCCGAAGTTTTAAAAATTTGACCGCTCATTGTGTCCGTCCACCAACTGCTCATAGAGGTCATAAAACTATTGCTGATGCTCTTAAGTCCTGGCATGATAATGAACGCACTGATGACTAAAACGACTGCCATTCCAAGGGCAATATCGAGAGCAAACTGACCCTTCTCATTCCCTACTCGTTCTAAAACCTTAGCTTTGCAATATTGAAATACTAATAATAATTTCATTTTTCTCCTCCTATTTAACGTAGAAATATGGATTGTGTGGCACGTGCCATTTCATAAACCATTGGTGCTGCTAAAAGAATGAATATCAGTACGCATAACCCTATGGCAATTAAGACACCCTTGGTTCGAATACGCTCTGACTCAGCACTTAATGCCGCATAATAACGTTTAACCATTAACTGTTCCTGCTTAATAATCATTTCATAGGCATCTCCAGTTTGGAGCCCTTGTCTCAGTACCGTGGCTAAGACTTGCACCTCATCCCCCTCAATTCTTCGAGTCAATTCCCCAAGTGCTAAATCTACGTCCATTGTTTTAAAATAACAAGACGAAAATCGATACATGGCTTCCTTTAAATATGGCTCTTCCACAGACTCGTGCAAGTATTTGATCGCCTCTGCGCTGGACATTCCCGAAGACAGTTGCAGCGCCATATGCCGATAGATTTTATAAACCCCAGTGACAAAGGTATTTTGTCGTTCTTTAATTTTTGACCCCGTCATGACCCAAAAATAGCCAAATAGAATTAAGAAAAACAATCCCGTCCTCTCAGGATGGCTCAAATCTCTTATCAACAAGAAGGTTCCAAGTCCCAGCATGGAGATACACCATTGTTTGGACAATTTTGTAGCTTTCTCTGAAGTCATTCCGCTTTTAATCAAACGCCCTTCATGCCAATATAGGATTTGACCGAACCATTGAATTCCTTTAAGGACATATTGCCTAACAACAGATTTTTGATTTGCAACTTTCCCAAATGGATTTTTTTTAAGGACTTTCCGCCTAGGGTTAAGCTTTCCGCCTATCCAGCTGGCAGCGTTTTTCTTAACCTGATAATGAAGAACCAGCAAATAGGACAGCACCGCTGTAGTCCCTAAGACTATTAGGAACCCAAATTCAACTGCCCAACGAATAGACTCAGAGCCATTAGGCATGTTCATATTTTAGCCCTCCTAAGAAAGAGAGTGCCATCAACAAAGCCAAAGCGCTTAAGAGGGTTTTTCCCATGATTGTTTCAATATAAAAATCCGATAAAACTCGATTGGTATTGAGTAGCAAATAGATTAAGAAAAAGGAGGCTATGCTCAATCCATTGATTAGGAGATTATATTTAATTTGACTATCTTGCCGCTCTGTAATTTCAGTTTGGAGCTGATAGCTTTCATTTTCAAACCTTGAAGCATTTTCACCAAGTCGCCCCGCTGCTCGGTCATTCTTTCTATACACCTAATAAAATGAAGCAATGGCGTCCCTTGAAATTTTTGCTCTAAATGAAGAAATGCATCTCCTTTAGAAAGACCTGCATTAGACTCCAAGACAAACATAGTGAATGGGCCGCCTAAACTTTCGTCTACTCCGCTGTTTTCTAGTTGTCCTAGACAAAAGTAGATATCCTCGTGAATTTGAGCCCACCGCTGTAAGACGCTATAAAAACCAGGTAGCCCATTGATCAGTTTTCGATTTCTCCAAGCGCTGTAGAGTGCCACCAAGTGAAATGGCAGTACCACGCCTACAATAACTGTACTTATTATTAAGCCTTCTATTTTAAACAGCGACCAAATCCAATTTGAGAGAACCAATGCAAATAAAAATGAGGCGATTAACATTAGCCCAATTGACACAAAGGGGAATTTCGTAGCTAGTCCCGACTGAAAAATATACCGCTTTTCTAATTTTTGTATAAAATTCAGCTTAAAGGCCCATTTGCTGGATGTTGTCCAATTTCTTTTGATAGGAACTCC
Source organism: uncultured Acidaminobacter sp. (assembly GCA_963677505.2). GTDB lineage: Bacteria > Bacillota > Clostridia > Peptostreptococcales > Acidaminobacteraceae > JBGSUZ01. The sequence continues at coordinate 11,886 of CAXXWB010000028.1, read as the reverse complement.
CTTTCGCCTTGGGTTTTAAATCTAGTAGGACCGTCCACCTAATTGTCTTTTGCGTACTATGGTAGACATAAAACAACAGGCTAAGAGACAGTAGTATTAATAAATTCGTCACTATAAACAGTTTCATGAATTCACTTCCATCCCGCGCAGATAAATATTTTCCATTTTCCGACCCTTACCCTTTCCAGTGAATTGGTCAATCTGCATAATTTTGAAGGCTCTTAGGTAAATCAAGTAGTCTACAGACTGGCTAATCATTTCTTCTGCAACCCCTTGGCTGATTTTCATGTCTGAAGTTTCGCTCAATGTCAAAAGTCTTTTGAGCGCTTCTTCTGTTCCGCTGCTATGAATCGTACCCATAATTCGATGGTCCGTATAGCCAGCTTTAACAAACTCCCACGCCTCTGGACCTGTAATTTCTCCAATACAATAACCGTCTAAAGACATGGTTAAACCGTCTTTTATCAAGTGATTCAGAGTAGCTGGTTTGCCGTACGGTCCTCTATCCATAACACGTTGAACCACTACAGTAGGACTGTCTGGGTAAATTTCCATATCACTTTCACAAACCATAATCCGCTGGACCTCGCCTATGGAATTGATCATGGCTCTAAGAAGGGTTGTCTTTCCCGCCGCCCCTTTTCCACAAATTAAAAAATCGGCTATTGCCTTTGGCAATCTGTAAAATCATGCGGTAAGCCTTTTCATCTAACATGTCCATCTCTTTTAGTTCTAAAAGATTGTAGGCTTTCAGACGATGTTTTCTTATAGATAGAAATGGTCCATTTGGCGATCTTGGCGGTATTACCGCATTGATTCTCAGCTTTAAATGCTCATCTGCAACCCTTGCATGACAATCATTTTCATTGAGCATTCCTCCATTTCGAATGACAATCAACTTACAAAAGTTCTCAAATACCCCTTCGCTAGCAAAACGAACGGGTATGGCTTTGGTCTCGCCATTTTCTTTGATAAAGAAGGTATCAAACCGCGTCCCAATCAAGTCGGTAATCATAGGGTTTTCCAAATAGGTTTGTAAAATCCCGTAGCCAAACATATGATCCATCATTTCCTGTATCAAAGCGCTTCTGCCCGTGTAAGGACCCTTTTGATCAATCAATTTCATGAGGACCACTTCAATGACTTCCTTTGAAACTTCTCCAGTCTCTATTTTGGTCAGTAATTCGGCTTGCTCAGAAATAAGATGTCCAATCAAGTCACTGATGAGCTTTTCTCTTTCATGACTCTCGTAGGGAGGAAAGTCAACCATTTGAGGTTCATTAAGGCTGCTGATTAAACTCATCTTACTGCCCTCCCGAATAAATCATTTTGATAATGGGCAAATAAGCCGCCTCTAATTCGCGGCTCTGTTTTCCTAAGTAGCCCTCACCAACCCGCTGGCATTTATCTCTTTTTTCGCTATAAGGAATACTCCCACAGTAAGTTCCCAAGCCCATCTCAATTAGAAAATTTTTTTCTAAACCTTGCATAGCTGGGCTTTCGAAGAGGGTCCACAACTGTTTTTCCATAGGGATTTTTTGTTTATTGTCCATAAGCTGAATAAGTTGACGGTTATACCGTACATTTTCAATGGTGGCATCTATCCCACAAAGAATCCAATCTGACATTAAAAATCCATTTAGGGTGAAGCCGTCATAAGGAAAGCTGTTGGTCCTGAGCAAAACCACATCGTAATATAAGGAAGCACTGTCAATGAGCATTTTTAATTCCTCAAATTTGTAGTACTCATAATCCTCTAACTTATATACGCCCGTCAAAATATGTAGGTTAGGATAGCCCTTAGTTTTTTGAGTACACAGCCTAAAAGCTTCTCTTCCTAACTCTCTCTTTTTCATACAATCTAAAAGAATGTTCAACCCTGTTGCCGTTGCCTTAGAATAAAAATCATATTTTTCGCTTACAATGGGCTTTACAACCGCAGTAAATATCTGCGGTTGGCGTCATTCGGTCAAGGTCCATAACAAGAACCGACTGGTCAGAGACCGAAGACAAAACAGCCCCAAGTTCATAGACTAAGGATGACTTGCCATGTACACAAATTCGCATTCTTGGCTGCTTTTCTGGGAAACTTAAGGGTTTTCTTTTTTTTCTTCCAAATTTAGCTGAAATCTTCTCCTTTGAAGGATTAAAAAGTTTCCTACCTTCTCTTTTCTCAGAAACTTCAGATTCCGGTATGCCAATGAAAACAGTTTCATCCTCTAAATGTGGCGGGATTATTCCTTTACTCCAACTTTTTCTAGGTTTAAAAAGGCATTGATAAAAAGTTTCTAAATTTGCCGCCGTTTCAAAATAGATTGCGCTAAAGGATGCACTTTCTGCCTCTAAAATTTTTTCTGAGAGCGCTTTTCCATAATGTGATTCACATTCCTTTGTAATGACAGCGACTATATTGACCTCTTTAATGAGCCTACTAATCCCTTCTCTAACAAAGGCCATTTGCTCTAAGTCATTGAGTACGATCACAATAATGTCATTGGCGCTTAAGGCGTCCTTATGTATATAATTTAGGCTGGGCAGTGCGGCGCTTATGGTAAAGTCAACTTTACTTCTAAAATGATTCAGTTGATATTGCCAATTAAGTCGATCGGTTGGCCGCTCCACTATCATATGAATATTCATGTTCCCTCCATTGTTTGTCATATTTTTACATTTTATTCTAATTCAGTATCCATAATTTGTCAATTGTATTTGCGTTTTTGGCATAAAAAAAGAGACCCTTTATAGGTCTCTCTATTTACAAATTGGTTTACAGTTAATTAACTTACAGTTGCCGTCTTCCTTCCATTGCCTTCATCAGAGTCATTTCATCTGCATACTCTAATTCGCCGCCAACAGGAATACCATGAGCAAGTCTTGTGATTTTTATACCCGTACCTTTCAGCAGTTTTGACAAATACATGGCCGTTGCCTCTCCTTCTATAGTAGGATTGGTTGCCATTATAATCTCTTCTACTTGGTCTTCTGTTTGAAGACGTATCACCAATTCTCTAATTTTAATATCTTCAGGACCGATTCCATCCATAGGAGAAATAGCTCCGTGAAGGACGTGGGTAAAGTCCATGATATTCTTTTGTTCTTTCAATCGCCAATAAATCTCTTGGGTCCTCCACAACACAGATGATGGTTTGGTCCCTTTTGGGATTGGAACAAATATAGCAAGGGTCAACATCTGTCAAATGAAAGCACTTGGTACAGTAAGTAATTTTCTTTTTAGCGGTGATAATCGCTTCTGCAAAATTAACAGCCTCAGTTTCGGATTGGTTGATAATATAGAATGCCAGTCGCTGAGCTGACTTTCTTCCGATTCCAGGCAACTTTGCAAATGCCTCGATCAATTGGGCTATCGGTTGGGGAAAAGATTGCATCATTACGCTCCTAGAACAGGCCAGGAATATTCATCCCGCCAGTCATTGAACCCATTGCTTTGTTAGTCGCTTCATCGGCAGATCTCATCGCTTCGTTAACAGCGATTAAGATAAGGTCTTGAAGCATTTCAATATCCTCTGGATCTACCACTGAAGGTTTTAAAGCAATAGAAACAACTTCCTTTTTTCCATTTACTTTTACATAAACGGCACCGCCGCCAGCACTTGCATCATATTCTTTTGTCTCAAGTTCTGCTTGAACCTTTACCATATCATCTTGCATTTTTTGAACTTGCTTCATCATGTTATTCATATTGAAGCCGCCACCACCTGGCATCATTGGTCTTTTTCCTTTAGCCATTGTTTCTTCCCTCCATAATGTTATTGATTTGTCTATTATAGCATATTAAAGCCCTACTCGGAAATGGGGCTCATTCTATGATTTCGAGCTTTTCTGCATGCTCTCCAAGAGCTGTTTTTAAGGCCTCCAGCGAATCATCGCTTTCATCAGACTTACTCTTTTTTGATTGGAACGCATCCAAGAAATCAAATTGTGCCCGAACCGAAAAACCGGTCACCGCCAGTATAGCTTTTTCTACTTCCATACGATTTTCATCTTTTCGAATGGCGTTTAAATGGAAGCCATATATTTCAGGATAACCAATTTGAACGATTTTCCCTGTAGCACCTACAAAAGTCCCTTCAACGAGAAGTGCTCTTACGCTTGCTTTCTTATTCCGTGTCAAATATTGAATAATCTCTTGCCATTTGCTTTGAATGACCGCACCATCTGCATCCCCTTCTTTGGCTTCCACCATCATTTCCATGTGGCTTTCTGCAGGCCCTCTATTTTCAGAAACAGGGGCTGCCTTTTGCTTAGGCACTGGGCTACTTTCACGGTTAGAATGACCGTAAGATGGACTTGACGACTGCTCTGAGGACTGCACTGCGGCTGGTTGTCCTTGCGGTTTAACTACCGTCATAGGTTGGGCTAATTTTACCAAAGTCATTTCCAACATAATTCTGGAATTGGTTGACCACTTCATTTGCTGATCTAACTCAATCAACTGTCCTAAGTCATGTAAAATTCGGTTAAGACCTAACTTTTTAGCCTGAGCTTCAAAGACTTCTATATCTGCTCTGGTTTTAATCACCTTCGGCGACGCACCTGCTGAGGCGGTCATCATAAGGTCTCTGTAATAGTCAATCATGTCTTTAACAAACTGATTAATGTTCTTTCCATCGTGTATAAGTTGTTCCACAGTCTCAAACAATGCTAAATAAGAGCCCTCTGCAACTTGGTCTACCAAGGAAGCGATAACCTCTGATTGAACCAATCCCAAAGATTTAATGACTAAGTCCTTAGTGATTTCCTTCTCACCCGCCGAAAGACATTGATCTAACATGGACAAAGAGTCTCTGGCCGCTCCATCTGATTTCTTAATAATCATTTCAAGGGCTTCTTCTTCCCAGACCACTTCATTAAACTCACAGATGTAGCTGAGGAGCTCTAAAAGTGCTTCGCCGCTGACACGCTTGAAGTCAAAGCGCTGACATCTGGATAAAATAGTCGCAGGGAGTTTGTGCGGTTCTGTGGTGGCTAAAATAAAGACCACGTAACTTGGAGGCTCTTCAAGGGTTTTTAACAATGCGTTAAATGCACCTGTAGAGAGCATGTGAACCTCATCGATGATGTAGACCTTATACTTAGCCCTTGAAGGTGGATACTTCACATTCTCTCTTAGTTCACGAATGTCATCTACCCCATTGTTAGATGCCGCATCTATTTCAACCACATCCATTAAAGATTCATCCAAGATCCCTTTGCAAATTTCACATTCATTACACGGGTTTCCATCCTGAGGTGAAAGACAATTAATCGCCCTAGAAAAAATCTTGGCAGTAGAGGTCTTTCCCGTTCCTCTGGTCCCAGAAAATAAATATGCGTGCCCGATATTGCCGTTTTTCAGCTGATTCTTAATTGAATGGATCAAATCCGATTGACCAACGACTTCTTCAAATACTTTTGGCCGCCACTTCCTGTAAAGCGCTGTATACGTCGACATGATTTATTCCTCTCTTTTTGCTTACTCGTTCATGATTGCCTCTAATATTTCTGGTTTTTCACTAAATAATTTCAAGGCTGCATCTGCAGCTTTAGGGTGAAACTGTGTGCCTGTGTGCCTTCGTATTTCTGCCATAGCCACATGCATAGGCTTAGCTTCTGAATAGGACCTGGTACTGGTCATTGCATCAATTGCATCTGCCACGCCAATAATGCCTGCAGCAAGGGGTAATTCAGTAATCTGAATATTTGACGGGTATCCATTTCCATCATAGCGCTTGTGGTGCAATAATACACCGTCTATAATAACTTGGCTCAGTTTAATTGGTTCAATAATTTTGTATCCAATGCTAGGATGCTCTTTAATCGCGCCATATTCTTTGTCGGTCAGCTGCCCTCTTTTGGTCAAGATCTGATCGTATATACCAATTTTCCCAATGTCGTGGAGTATTCCTGAAATTTCAATATCTTCAATGTACTCATCTGTGCAGCCTAAGGTTTCGGCTATGTGTTTTGCCACTTTTGATACCCTATATGAATGACCTTCGGTATAAGCATCTTTTGCCTCTACTGCGGTGGCTAAAACACGAATCGTATTTAAGTATTCCTCTTTTAAAGTCTTGTAAAGCTGAGCTTTATCGATGGCAATTGCCGATTGATTTGCAATAATTTGAAGGACTCTGAGATCAGAATCTGTAAAAATTTTAGCCGATGCAATACCAAAGAAGCCTATCAACTTCTGGTCAAAACGCAGGGGTAAAATCACATAATCTCTTATGGCTTCGTAAACAGACTCGTTGGCCACTCTAAAACTTTGTGATAAATCCGAACCGCGAATGAACTTCTGTTCTTCCAATAAATCTATAAATAAACTGTTCGCCATTGCCAACTTAACTTGACCCAATTGTTTTCCAAAGGACCCGCCTATTTTTGCAATAGCGATTTCGCCCTCTTCGTAAAGACCAATCAGGCAAAGATCTGGATGTAGGAGCTGTTCTATCTTCTTGACAACTTCTTCTAAAAGCTCATCTAAAAGGATATTGTTTGCAAGGACCCAACTGATTTGGCCCGTTATCTCCATTTCCTTGTTCCTTCGCATTGTCATATGATGAATCATCCAATCATCTGTTACGGTTCTTGCAAAACCTTGAATCCCTTTAAATACATTATTTTCGAAGAGTCTCTTGGTGTTGACAACCATAAAGGCTTTTTCATCTGTATCCTTTTTGTGAAAGTATACGCCTAAATTATTTATATCAAAAAGTTGGACTTGCTCCAAGACAGGTTCAATCTGGTCGCCACTTTCTAATTCTGCAATAAAATAGAGAATCGGTTTCCCAACAAACTCTGGATAGCTGTACCCTAATTTATCAGTAACGGCTCGATTTACAAAAGTGGTAATCCCTTCCTCATCCATGGTCCAAATCAACTCACCAATATTATTAATCAGCGTTTCTTGTTTGTTTTTCAACAAGTCTAATTGATTGATGGCTTCTTGAAGCTGTTCGTAAGAGGACTCCAACTCCTTATTCAGAGAAATAAGCTGTCTATTTTTATCACCGATTTCATTGCCTGATTTGACCATTTTTTTGTAGTTAAGGGTTTCTAACTCCGCCAATTGGTTGAAGGAGGTATATATTTCTCCAAACTCGTCCATTTTGTCAACTTGAATTCTGCTTTCAATCTCTCCGTTTAAAATGTCACCCACTGCATTTTTAAGCTTTTGTATAGGATAGTTCATCCGTCTTGCTATGAATACTGAAAAAAACAGACCCTACAAATCCCACTAAGAAGATTTTTAAAAGGAAATCGATTTGATACTGGCGGATTTGATCCATTGCACTGCTATAGTCTCTATAAGCAGAAATGTGAACGTCAATTGGAGAATCGCCACTGTAAATGCCTAAATAATACTCATTCTCATGATTGGTCGTATAGTAAGCACCTTTATTGTAAAAAGGGTCAAATGGAATTTAAGTAGTCCACCTTGTTTTGAGTAAATAAAATTTTGTCATCTATAAGTATGCTGTAAGACGTAAATTTATCATCTAAGGCCTTCTCAACTTCCCGTATCAAATCATTGAGCCTAATTTCCTCTTTGATAAAATAGGGCTGATTGGTTTGTATATCTCGGTCAAATACATAAAGGTTAATAAGGGTTCTGCCATCTACAATTTCATTATTTTCATTAACTCTTACGACTTCTGTAACCACTTGTTTATTATTGATACTGCCTATTCTATTTACAAGTCGGATAAATTCATCGCTGCCATCTCTTATAATTTCATAAGTTCGGCCATCTATGGTTCCTGTGTTAAGATCTCTCTTGGGCGATAAAAAATGGAGCTTGCCATCTGACAATATACTCATTTTCTTCCCTTCCATCCAAAGATTGATATGCTCCATATCATTTTTGAACCCACTGTAAAAACCATTTTCATAAGTTTCCATACGCTTTTTGGAAAGATCTTCATAAGTATAAACACCAAACAAAACGATTGGCGCTATCGAGAAAAAAAACCATTACTAGCGCTAGGCGCTTTTTTAAAAGTTGTCTTAAAAACACTCATGGAATTTCCCCTTAAATTTCCGATATTTGTATAATTCGATCTCTATCTTCCTTAATCAGTTCCCATAGTGCTGCCATAACTTCTGGGCAGTAAAGTGTATCCTTACTCATTTCTAAATGATTGTACACCAATTCCAATTTCCAGGGTTCATTGCTCTTTATGGAAATCATTTCCGCATCAAAAGCGTCTGCCAAACCAATAATTCTTGCAAATAATGGTAGACGGTCCAATTCAATATTTTCAGGATAACCCGTCAAATCGAAATTTTTGTGATGCAAATAGATACCCTCTACAATCTGCTGGTTCAATCCAATCGGATCAATTATTTTTTTGCCCACTTCCACGTGTTGCTCCATGAGAATTTCTTCTTCTTCACTTAAAACATCTTCATGATTGAGGATGCCATCAGAAATGCCTAATTTACCGATATCGTGTAAGAGTCCTGAAATATAAATATCATCTAAGTCCTTTTGACTTAAATAAAAACGTTCCGCAATTCGCTTAGAATATTCAGCAACCCTTTTTTGTATGGTTTTTATAATTAAAGACCTTTTCCTCAAGGGCATTAGATAGTGCTTCAATAGTCATTAAATAATTGTGTCTAAGTCTTTCAAAGAGCGTTGCCTTTTCAATGGCAGTTGCTGCATTTTCTGATAAGGATTTTTAACAAACGTATTTTATCTGCTTCTAAGGCTTCGTTGGCAATAACCGTTAGTACACCAAATTTGTTCTCATGATTGAATAAAGGAAAATAATAAATAGTATTTTGTCTCTCAAGGACCGATTTTAAATAAGCATCCTCAAACAGGAGATCCCCCTGATCTTTGACACTGATAATCTTTTCTTCTCTTAGTGCCAATCCCATATGGGTGTTGTGAAGGGTAGGCACTTCTGGATAAATGCGATTAGTGGCAATCCCTGAGTACGCTGCAATGTTAAGACAATCGTCTCCATCAAGCATTCTCACACTTACAGCCGATTACGCTTAACAAAGTACTGATGCGATCCGTTATCAGCTGCAAAATACTCTTTAAGTCCTCTTTGATGGTTAACGATCTGCTAATATCGTTGAGAATCATCATTTCCTTATTTTTATGATAATACTGACTATAGAGTTTCTTCTCCTCTGTCACGTCTCTACAAATGAATTGAATCGAAATTGGATTGTCTTTAAGGTATATAATCGCAGTATTGGCTTGAATTTCATAAAGTTTAGTCTGATTTGGCAACGTGACTCTTAGGTCTAAGTCCGCAAAGTCTCTCTTTTTGAAAAAGCCTACGCCTGTAAAATCTTGAGCCTCTTGAATTTCTAAAATATAAATCTTTTAGGTACATTGGATGCTCTGCAGAAAAAGAATTGCCTATGAGGTCGTAAAATCTAGTATTCGCATAAGTGATTTTACCCTCTAAATCTACTATCCAAATTAAATCATCAATATTGTTGATGAGACTTTGATAGGTCCTCTCTAAACTGCCTAAATTTGAATTGGCTGCGTTAAGCTCGTCTAAGGACTTTAAAAACTCCGAGTTCTTTCTTTCAAGTATAAAATTCGCTTCTTTCATATTGTCATTCATGAGATTTATTTGTACTATATTCCCATTGATATGAGTGTCCAGTTGAACAAACAATTCAACAATTTCTTCCAAGTCACGGTCAAATTTTTCCCGGGAAATATCTAAAGATTCCGAATGTTGCATCAGCTTTTTGATGTTCTGAGACAATCTTGTAATCGGCATTGACAGGTTCTTGGATAAGTAGACCACAATAATCATCAAACCCACTAATCCTGCGACGATGGAAATCCAAAATTCTTGGCTGTATTGACTCATCTGCCATATAGCATGGTCGTTTTTAAAGAAAATAACCATATCTGCTTTTAACGTCCCCAAATGTACACGAACACTTTCATTCTCATTGGTAAATTTGCTGAATATTTTCTGATACGGATTTTCCAAAGTTTCTTTTAAATCAGAATCATCAATGCCATCATAGAAGATAACCTGGCCCTTTTCGTCGGTAATAAAGCTTCCTGCTATCCGCTCTTTATCTACAATGTCTATTTTATGAAACATATCAATCAACAAAAGATCTGCACCTAAAACACCCTCTAGCTTTCCATTTGAATCTGTAACAGCAATTGATAGCGTTACAACAAATTGGTTGGTTAAAGCGTCAATATAGGGCTGCGAAATATAAAAGCTCTCTACTTTTGCACCTTTGTACCAGTCTCGTGTTCGTCCATCCACCTTTGGTGGTTGTCCGCCTGATATAACATCTACACCATCTTCTGAAGTATAGTACACGTTGATAAAAGAGTCCTCTTGACTTACTAGGACATTGACAAAATTGCTCAGGGCATCCACCTTGCTGGAGTCTGAGGCTATGCCTGAAAAAGCAATCGCATAATTTCGAAGAATACTCTCCTGTATTTCTATCCAGTCGCCAAACAACTGAATTTGAGCCACCAAGGTAGATTCAATGACATCTTGTTGGTACTGATCTGTATAGGTTGTCACATCTCTTGTAAATATGAAAGCGATCCAAAGGACTTGGACCAATATGGTCAGGGTCAAATAGAGCATTATTTTTTGTTTAAATCCACGTCGAAACACTCAATTAACCCCCTTGTAAATATTTAAGCATTCACCTTACATTATATGATAGTGTACCTAAAAAAGCTACTTACAAGACCCCCACAATAAAAAAAGACTGTACACAATCTGTCTCAGAAAAACCAGGCACCCTCGCGGCACATGAAAAGATTCGCTTAACGCTGCTTCCTTCCGGACCTGACGTGGTTCACGATTTCCCATTGCGCAAGACCTTAGCCTTCTGAGACAGATTCTTATACAGTCAAAACTTTTTTTAATGGCGGAGAGAGCGGGACTCGAACCCGCGGGGCCATGACAGCCTTACACGCTTTCCAGGCGTGCCCCTTAGCCAACTCGGACATCTCTCCATTTTTGTTTACTTGCTTCTTAATGCTTTAAAAAATGATTTTATAAGTTGAGAACATTCCTCTTCAAGAACACCCGTTGTAAGTTTAACGCAGTGATTCAGTCGCTCATCTTGTGACAAGTCGTACAAAGAGCCAAAAGCACCTGATTTGGGATCTTTAGCACCATAAACCAAGTTTACGATTCTTGATTGATATATGGCCCCACCGCACATTATACAGGGTTCAAGGGTTACATATAAATCACAAGTCTACCAATCGCCATCCGCCTAAAGTTTTGCAAGCATCCTCAATTGCCAAGATTTCTGCATGAGCAATTGCTCTTTTTGCAGTTTCTCGCATATTATGTCCACGCCCTACAATCTTTCCATATTGAACCACAATGGCGCCAATAGGAACTTCTCCAATTGCATAGGCCTTTTCGGCTTCTAACAATGCTTCTTTCATGTAATGATCATGAATTTCCATACCAGACCTCGCAGTATTTACAATGAACAAGGTGACTGGCGCACCGAAAGGAATTGAACCTTCGACCTACCGCTTAGGAGGCGGTTGCCTCTATCCTGCTGAGCTACGAGTGCAAAGTCTTCAAAATCCTCTTCCTATGTTAATGAATCACAAAAGGCTTTGTCAATAGATTTCGTTAGTAGAGTGTTTCAAAGTAAACCACTACGCGCCTATTTTTTTGAATTTCCTGCCATGAGTCGTCTTTGTTGACAGGGACAGTGCAACCTAGATTGTTGATCTTTAATCTCTCAGAGGCAACTCCTTGGCTGATTAAATAAGCTTCCACCATTTCTGCTCGGTTTTGAGCAAGAGAAATTCTAAAATCAGTAGTTTTTTGCCCAGGGACAGCATTAAAATGACCATCAATGATGATTTTAGTGTCCTTAAACCGCTTGGACATC
>CAXXWB010000027.1:0-21981 GCA_963677505.2 uncultured Acidaminobacter sp. | reverse complement strand
GGTCATATCCACCCTAAGGTTTTTTTCATGTTCTGTAGGGTCTAAATCGATGTGCACCATTTTGCCTTGAATACAAAAAGTTTTAGGATTCCCCACCACTCTGTCGCTGAATCTAACACCTATAGCCAAAATCAGGTCGCATTTTGAAATGGCTTCATTGGCGGCACGACTACCATGCATACCAGCCATTCCAATAGATAAAGGATGATCCCTATCGATGTTGCCGATCCCCATGAAAGAATGAATGACAGGACTGTTCATCCTTTCTGCCATTTGCAGGAGTTTTTCTTCCGCGCCGCTGGATTTAACGCCACCGCCACAATAAATGAGAGGGCGCTTAGCTGTATTGATCCAATCTGCTAATTTTTTGGTTTCATTAGAATGGATATGATCTTCTGTTTTTTCAAATAGAGCGTTCTTATTTAAGGCAGCTTTATTATTAATAGAAGAAACTTCTATTGTAGCTAATAAAATATCCTTGGGAATGTCAATCAAAACAGGTCCTGGTCTTCCTGATTGGGCAATATGAAAAGCCTTTTCCAACAATTCTTCTAATTCCTCAATTGACCTTACTAAAAAATTGGATTTTGTAACCGCTAGGGTCATACTAGTAATATCCACTTCTTGAAAGGCATCTTTTCCTATGAGCTGTGTTGAAACTTGACCGCTAATAATTACCATCGGAATGGAGTCCATAAAAGCCGTTGCAATCCCTGTTACCGTGTTGGTAGCACCAGGTCCTGAAGTTACTAAGCATACCCCCACTTTCCCCGTTGCCCTGCCATACCCATCCGCTGCATGGACGGCATGTTGTTCGTGAGTCGCTCTGTAATGCTTTATTTGATTCTCGTACTTTACCCATTCATGGTACAGAGGAATAACGGCACCTCCAGGATATCCAAAGACTGTTGTCACTCCCATTTCTATTAGTTTTTCTATCACAATACTTGCACCATTTTTCATCTGTCCTTTGGACATGACAACACCTCCTTTATCCATTTGTTATAGCGCCAATACTCGCACAAGCTACTTGACTGGCATATTTTTTAAGTACACCTTTAAGAATCTTCTCAGGTGGATTCCATCGACGGCGGCGTTCTTGAAGCATAGCTTCCTCTACAACCAAGTTAAGGGTTCCTTCATAAAGGTTGTACTCAATCACGTCACCGTCTTCTACAAGACCAATAAGACCTCCTGCAGCGGCTTCTGGAGCCACATGTCCAATAGCAGGACCACGGCTTCCACCAGAAAATCGGCCGTCTGTCACTAACGCCACTGAGGCATCCAATCCCATTCCCGATAGGGAAGCTGTCGGACCTAACATTTCTCTCATACCAGGACCGCCCTTTGGTCCTTCATAACGAATGACCACCACATCTCCTGACTGAATTTTGCCTGATAAAATTGCACTAGACGCCAATTCTTCACTGTTGAAAACTTTCGCTGTACCAGAAAACTGCCTCATAGCTTCACAGACAGCAGAGCGTTTAACCACCGCCCCATCTGGTGCTAAATTTCCCTTTAATATTTTAAGTCCCCCTGACTGATCCCATGGATTATCAAGTGGTCTAATTAAATTCGTTCCTGCAGTTGGGGCTCTTAAACGTTCCTTAACTGTAGCGCCTTCTATGGTATTCGCAGTGGTGTTTAGCAAACCGCCATCGGCTAAAACCTTCATTAAAGCACTCAATCCTCCCGCTTCATGAAGGGCCACCATATGTGCCTCTCCCGCTGGACTGATTCTCACCAAATTCGGTGTTTTTCCACTGATTTGGTCCATCTTATCAAGGGTAAGGTCCACCCCTGCTTCTTTTGCGATGGCTAATAAATGAAGAACGGTATTGCTGGAGCCGCCCATTGCCATATCTATGGTCAATGCATTTTCAAAGGCAGTTTCAGTCATAATTTGTTTGGCAGTGACACCTTCTTGAATTAATTTCATAACCGCTTTACCAGAACGTTTTGCCAAACGTATTCTTTCAGAGTAAACGGCTGGTACCGTTGCCGAATCTGGAAGCGCCATGCCCAATGCTTCTGCCATACAGCTCATAGAATTTGCTGTAAACATCCCTGCACATGAACCACAAGTTGGACAGGCTTCATTTTCTAAGGCATTAAGGGTCATTTCCGACATAGTGCCTGCGGCAACTTTTCCAACCCCTTCAAAGACGGTAGTTAAATCCACGGCTTTTCCATTAAATTTTCCAGGAAGCATAGGACCACTGCCAATAATCACCGTAGGCAAATCCAGTCTCGCCGCTACCATCAAGGCAGCTGGCACCGTTTTATCACATCCTGGCACAATCACCAGTCCGTCTAATTGATGAGCCATGGCCATAATTTCTATGCTGTCGGCAATGACCTCTCTGCTCACAAGGGAGTACTTCATACCCTCATGTCCCATAGCCATACCATCGCAGACTGCAATGGCAGGGAATTCAAGAGGGGTGCCTCCTGCTGAACTGACCCCTTGCTTGACGGCATCGGTCAGGGTACCCAGTCCAATATGTCCTGGTACAATTTCATTGAAAAAATTCACGACCCCTACAAGGGGCTGGTTGAGTTCTTCTTCCAAGAAACCCGACGCTTTGAGCAAAGATCGGTGAGGCGCTCTTTCGTAACCCTGAGTCATCTGTCTGCTTTTCATGGTGTCACGTCCTTTCTATTTCATCCAAGCCATCATTTTTCTTAAATTTTTACCGGTTTCAACAATTGGGTGCTCAAGCTCTGAAGTACGTTTTGCGTTGAAGGACTCTCTGCCTGTGGCATTTTCTTCAATCCAATTTCTTGCAAAAGTACCGTCTTGAATTTCTCTGAGTACTGTTTTCATTTCTGCTCTAACCTGATCATTGATAATACGCTTGCCTACTTGATAGTCTCCGTATTCAGCTGTATCACTGATGCTGTATCTCATCTTTTCCATGCCACCTTCATAAAGAAGATCCACAATAAGTTTCATTTCATGTAAACATTCAAAATAAGCAATTTCTTTTTCATAACCCGCTTCAGTGAGCGTATCAAAACCCGCTTTGATCAGTTCTGTAACACCACCACAAAGAACGGCTTGCTCCCCGAAGAGATCGCTTTCTGTTTCATCTTTAAATGTGGTTTCAAAGACACCTGCTCTAGCGCCTCCAATGGCACCAGCGTAACCCATTGCCAACTCTCTCGCTTTTCCTGTCGCATCTTGATGAACTGCGAAGAGAGCAGGTACGCCTTTTCCTTCTTGATAAACTCGTCTTACTAAGTGCCCAGGTCCCTTAGGTGCAACCATGAATACATCAATATCCGCACCAGGCTTCACTAAATTGTAGTGAATATTAAAACCATGGGCAAAAGCAAGGGCTTTACCTGATGTTAAGTTTGGAAGAACTTCCGCTTCTAGTACAGCCTTTTGTTTTTCATCTGGAAGCAATACCATGACTACATCTGAAGCCTTTACAGCTTCTGCTACACTTAAAGCTTTTAAGCCATCTGCTTCAGCTTTTGCTTTTGAAGGACTGCCTTCATATAGACCTACACAAACATCCACACCACTTTCCTTTAGGTTAAGAGCATGAGCGTGACCTTGACTGCCATAACCGAGAACGGCAA
The DNA here is from genome assembly GCA_963677505.2 of uncultured Acidaminobacter sp. Lineage (GTDB taxonomy): Bacteria > Bacillota > Clostridia > Peptostreptococcales > Acidaminobacteraceae > JBGSUZ01. The sequence goes on along the minus strand of CAXXWB010000027.1, from coordinate 18,387 downwards.
CTTTCTTGCCTTTGATTAAATCCTGAGTACATTCTGCTTCGTGATAAACCTTTTTCATAAAAAAATCCTCCTGTTTAGTCAATTGTTGTATATTGAATATTGTATTCATAACATTGTATTCAAAAGCTATTGCAAAGGTCCTGAATTCCCAGCCTATACTTAGGCTGAGAAATCTAGACTAGGACAATATCTTTTACCTCGTAGAGCTGTTTAAGATAACCAACTGCCAAGTCGCCGCTTCTTTCAGGGTGTTCATTGAGAATAATGGTTAGATTTGCGCCGTCTGCATCGCAGGTCAGTCCCACATCCTGTACATCGAAAGTTTTTCGTCTTAGGGTTGTCATGACTTTTAGAAAGCCATCTAATCCTCTTTCAGTTTTTGCATAAATCGTTCTTTGCATACAGCACCTCCATCTTACAAATTTGTATTTTTTTTCATTTTCTTGATATAAAAATAGCGTCAGTAACCGAGAACTTTAAACAAGCTCTTGGAAGCTGACGCTTCTCTCATCCTAATTATTAATAATTGATGACTGCTGTTTATCAGATCGGTGAAAATGCAGGCACTTTCATGAATCCTAGTCTTTTAACGTGGACAGACGTATGCGCTTATCCGATTTCATGATTTCATACTTGCATATTACATAGTTAATATTGCAATTGCCAGAATATCATTTGAATCGGTTCACCGCATCTGCTCGGGAGTGATAGATTGCTTAATTTTGAATACCTTTGTTTCACCCTAATCAAAGGCTCTCTAAATTCAATGGGTTTAAGCTCTCGTCTCCGTCTTTGCATTTTAGGAGATATGTAGAATTGGCAACAGATTGTTTCTCTGTATGGCAATTCGATGTATTTTGAATTATTATATTTGCTTAGCATAGTCAAGTCAAGCTTATTTTTTTAAATTTTCAAAAAACTTTTCCGTAATTGACAGACATTTTTTTCGGTGATATAGTCGTATCCAATTTACACCTCTGCCCTAACTCTATTTTAATTCATTGCAAAAGGAGGTCTGTCCGTGACAGCCGTACACTCAAAGGAAGCACACATGACAAAAGAGGTAACTGATAGGATTATTTGCCCCAAGGTCTCACGGGCATTTTTGAGGCCACTGTTTCTGCAAGAGGACGCCTAGCCGATTTATTAAAACCAACGCCTTTAATTTACAGCAATGACCTGTCACACCTGTATGGTTGCGATGTTTTCCTAAAACCCGAAAATTTACAGTTAACAGGTTCCTTCAAGGTGAGAGGCGCTTTTAATAAGATTTGTAGCCTAAGTGCTGAAGAAAAATTAAAAGGCGTGGTCGCAGCCTCTGCAGGCAACCATTCACAAGGGGTTGCTCTAGCTTCTAAAATGCTAGGCGTCAGTGCTACCATTGTCATGCCAACAACGACACCCCTAATCAAGGTCGACGCCACTAAAAGCCATGGCGCAACCGTCATTCTCCATGGCGATTGTTATGACGAGGCGGCTGCTCATGCCGTTACCATTCAAAAAGAGTCAGGTCGTGTTTTCATTCACCCCTTTGACGACTTGGAGGTTATGGCAGGTCAAGGCACTATCGGCCTTGAAATACTGGAAGAACTTCCAGATACCGATGTGGTTCTAATACCAATTGGTGGCGGTGGACTTGCTGGAGGCGTTGCTGCTGCAATTAAGCATATTAACCCTAAGGTTGTGGTCATTGGCGTTGAACCCGAGGGGGCGATGACCATGAAGACGGCCGTTTCTGAAAACAGAGTGGTGGACCTTAAGCAAGTCAGAACCATTGCAGATGGCGTTGCGGTCAAACGGGCTGGCGAGCTTACTTTTGAAGCCAATCGAGCATTTTTAGATCAGATTGTTTCCGTTCCTGATCAAGAAATCATGGAGTCCTTCTGCCTTTTGTTAGAAAAGCACAAATTGATTGGTGAAACCTCTGGGGTTTTATCTTTGGCGGCTCTGAAGCATTTAAACCTGAGAAATAAAAAAGTCGTTTGTATTATCAGCGGCGGCAACATTGATTTGGTCACCGTTTCCTCTATGATTAATCGAGGCTTAGTCTCAAGAGGTCGCCTCTTCTGCTTCTCGGTTGAACTTCACGACAAACCTGGACAACTGGCGAATATTTCTCAAATTCTAGCTGAATTAAATGCCAACGTCATTAAGCTGGACCATAACCAGTTCAAGTCCTTAGACCGTCTTATGAATGCCGTTCTTGAGGTGACTTGTGAAACCAATGGTCCCCATCATGTAGCTGAAATACAAAAAGCCATGCTTTCACATGGCTATTCGATACAACAAGTATTCTAATGGATGCTAAAAACCAGATATTGGAATGGTTTTAATTCAATTTCTAAATATTTATTATGAACCTTGTATGTGCCGTTTCCAAGCAACCAGTCTTCTTTGCTTATTGACAAGTTTTTAAGCTCACAGCCTATTTTTTTCTCACTGTTATTCATCAGGATAAGGGTTTTCTCTTTCCCTTCCTGTTTGATATAACCAAGCAAATGCTCGTTTTTCTCCTCAATCCATTTTATTTTTTCGGATCTTAGAGAAGGACGAGCTTTTCTCAGTGCAATGATTTCTTTGTAATAAGACAACAAATCTTGATTCCACTTTGTCTTGTCCCAAACCATAGCTTTTCGACAATCAGGGTCTGCTTCTCCCGTCATGCCAATTTCAGTGCCATAATAAACAGAGGGGGCACCCACAAAAGTCATTTGGAAAAGAGCCGCCAGCTTGAGTCTCCCCATATTTTCTTTTGCTCTGGTTAAGAAGCGCGGGGTGTCATGACTGTCAATGATATTGAGCATTGCCTTATTGGCCTCTTTCGTATTTCTAATATAGGTGCCATTTATAAGCATTTTAAAGGTCTCTGTATTTGTCTTGCCGTAGGCAAAATAGTTTAGACAAGCTCTGGTAAATGGATAATTCATAGCCCCATCGAATTGCTCACCCATGAGCCAAGGTTTGGCATTATGCCATATTTCGCCTACAATATAGGCCTCAGGCTTAACCTTTCTGACTTCTTGCCTAAAGTGACGCCAAAATCCATGATCTACTTCATTGGCAACATCTAGTCGCCAACCGTCAATATCAGCTTCTTTTATCCAATACCTCGCCACGTTACATAAATATTCAACCACTTCAGGATTTCCCGTATTTAATTTTGGCATATACGCTTCAAATCCAAAAGTTTCATAGTTGAGAGGGTCTTTTGAAAGGGGAAAAGATCTAATATGAAACCAATTTTTATAAGCAGACTGCTCTCCATTTTTAAGAACATCTTGGAAAGGTTCAAACATAAAACCCGAGTGGTTAAATACCGCATCAAATACAATCCTAATACCTTTTTTATGACATTTTTTTACCAGTTCCTTTAAATCTTCCATAGTGCCAAATTCAGGATCAATTTTTAAGTAGTCTGTGGTATTGTACTTGTGGTTGGAAGGCGCCTCAAAAATTGGGGTCATGTAAATAGCGTTTATTCCAAGTTCCGATAAATAATCCACCTTGCTTGTCATGCCTTTTAAATCTCCACCAAAAAAATTATCTCTGGTAGGCTTAGATTCCCAAGGAACAACCCCTTTAGGATCATTGGTCGGGTCCCCATTTGCAAACCGTTCGGGAAATATTTGGTAAAAAATGGCTTGTTCCACCCAGGATGGCACTTCTTGAATATCCTTTTGATTCACATAGGGGAAGTTGAAAAACATTAGGTCAATTTCAGTTTCTTCTACTGTTTCTGTCGGCCCCCACTCTGTGAAATACCATTTTTCGTGGTTTTTTCCAACCACTTTAAAATAGTATGCCAATCTGTGATGAATAGGTTTGACTGTGGTCTCGTAGTAATCAAACCATTCATCACTGCAAAGAAGATCCATTTCTTTTTCAATCTTATTTTTCCAAATGTATTTATCGCCGTGAATTAAAATAACTTTTTTTACATCACCTTTAGCAGTTCTAAACCTTAGCGTAATACTGCCATCTGGGTTTGCAAAACCTAACTGTGTTTTTGGCTCGTGAGCAAAAGCGTGCTGATTCATTGAGACACCTCTTTCTAAACATTCCAATACTGGAGCCCATGAAAGCTTGTTTTCTCATGTATCTGTCTAGGGTTCTTATGTCAGCTTTACGTGCTAAAGTCGCTTGTTGAGTTCTTTTGCCAATGCTTCATAGCCAGGTTTGCCCAATAAGGCAAACATATTTTTCTTGTAGGCTTCCACCCCTGGCTGGTCAAAAGGATTGACCCCCAAAAGGTATCCGCTAACCCCACAAGCTTTTTCAAAGAAATAAATTAATTGTCCGATATAGTAAGGTGTCAGTTCTGGCACATCTAAAATAATATTAGGGGTTCCGCCATCTACATGGGCTAAAAGTGTACCTTCAAAGGCTTTTTGGTTCACTTCACTGAGCATCTTTCCTGTCAGAAAATTCAGCCCATCTAAGTCCTCTTCATCCTTTTCAATGGCAAGGTCTACTCCTGTCGATTGGATATGAATGACGGTTTCAAAAATATTTCTTAGACCGTCTTGAATATATTGTCCCATTGAGTGCAAATCTGTTGAGAAATCAACTGCCGCTGGGAAAATCCCTTTATTGTCCTTACCTTCGCTTTCGCCATAGAGCTGTTTCCACCACTCTGCAAAGAAATGCATTGAAGGCTCATAGTTAACTAGAATTTCCGTTTGCTTGCCTTTATTGTAAAGGGCATTTCTCACCGCCGCATAAGTGTAACATGGATTCTTCTCTAAATCAGGTTCTGAGAACAAGGTCACTGCCTCTTTAGCACCTCTTAGAAGTTCATCTATATCTATGCCTGCTACAGCAATCGGCAGTAGTCCTACAGGTGTCAGAACTGAATATCTGCCACCTACATCATCTGGTATCACAAAGCTCTCATAACCTTGGGCATCTGCAAGGACTTTGAGCGCCCCTCTTGCCTTGTCTGTGGTGGCATAGATTCTTGTCTTTGCCCCTTCTTGTCCATATCGCTCTTCCATATATTTTTTAATGGCTCTAAAGGCCACTGCTGGTTCTGTCGTCGTTCCAGATTTAGAAATTACATTGACGCTGACTTCCTTACCTTCCAACACTTCAAAAAGTTCCTTCAGGTATTTTCCACTGATATTATTCCCCGCATAAACAATGAGTGGGTTCTTTCTCTGTTCTCCCAAAAGGGCATTAAAAGAGTGAGACAGCCCATCTATAACCGCTCTCGCCCCTAAATAGGAACCGCCAATACCGACGACAATTAGAATATCACTTTCTTTTTTAATTCTGTCTGCTGCAGCTTTAATACGACCAAGTTCTTCTTGGTTAATTTGGTTTGGAAGTTCAACCCAACCTGTAAATTCATTTCCCGCGCCTGACTTGTTATGTAAAAGATCTGCTGCATTTTTAATGAAGGGCGCTAAGTAACCAACCTCTTCTGGACTAACAGCTGCATTGCGATAGTCTATTTTAATCATGGATGAAAACCACCTTTCTGGATTTTTTTCTCGTTTATTATATATCCCTTTTTTACCACCGTAAAGCGGTACATTTTTGTTAAACGGGGAATAAATTGTGGATTGATGGGTATGCTTTAGCACTCAACTAAAAAAACAGGGATTGGACTTACTTTTTTCCTTGATTCCAAGTATTAAAAAAGGTTTCCATTTCTTTTGCCAAATCTGGACTTTTAAGCTTTTCTTTCGGAAAATCATAGATACCGAAGCTTTTACCTTTCTTTTCAGTTTTCTTTACTGGGGGTTCAAGAACTACGGTATATTCTGAAACCTCAATGTGCGCCTTATCAAAAATTTCGTTAAGCGCCAAGGTCACTTTGGCTACATTTTTCCAAGAAAGGTCATCTGAATATAGATAGATTGTGATTGTACCTTTCATTGGGTTTGATTTCATATCGTAAACCATATCCCGTTTCAAACTTTTCATAGTATTGGGGTCTTTGTCGTCTAGCTGTGCTATGATCATATCAAACTCATAGGGGAGGTTTTTTCTGATATAAGATTCCCCGAATGTCTCAAATTCTTCGTTGATTCTTCTATAGGTATTCCATCCGCTTAAAACAGATTCTTGATAGCTGTCACTTATGACGTGACCAAAACTGTCTACGTTTACTGAAAAATAAGTATCTGGACTGGTTTTGGATTGTACACGAACCACATAGTTGTCAAATTTAAAGTTATAGCTTGCCCTTTCAACATTTAGGTCTAGTGTCTTGTAGTGTTCTCCAATATATTTTTGTGCCCCATTGCTGGCAAGGTTTGCTGAAACGGGGTTTCCTACAAATGCATTGGTTATAGACCCTAGCCCAAAAATAATTACAAGTCCACCTAACCCACTGAGTGTTTTTAAGATTTTTTTGCTCTGCTTTTCATCGGACTTTGAAAAGGCATAAGTGAATAATGCCCCTAATGCCGTTCCTAAGAGGCAGAGGAACAAGTATATAAATGCCATAGAAAGAGCGCCTGATAAAGTTTCTAAATACATTTTTTGTTCAAACATGCCACCCCTTGCCATTGCCATAAATTGCCAGATACCCGTCGTCAAGAAAATCCCTAAGATTACCATTGACCACTTTTTCCTTAGTCCTACATAGGCTACGAGTCCTAGTAGAGGTAACAGCAAGAAATTATAGAACATATACATGCCATTGAAAAGGACTTCTGTGATAATTGTTCCAACCACCAATAAGCCTATGGTCAAAATCTGCTTTTTATTCAAAATGTCATCTCCTTAAAGTTAACTAAAATATGTATTTTTATAACGTTAAATTTAATTAAAGGATATGTGATTTTGTAACAACTGTAAATATTTTCATAAATATTTAATACTTAATTAAGACAAAAAAAAGAGACTATCCTCAAGTTATTTTATACCACTTAAGAATTAGTCTCTTTTAATGATTTACCTTATTAGAGTATACTCTTTTTCGTTAAAGCACTTTCTTTTCTCTAAAAATTTCCAAGCTTCTGTCCATAATTCCTGTCACGAGAGCCAGTACCACGCCGTAGTTGGTAATTGGCGTACCCGCTGCTTCACAATAGGCAATTCTTGTGAGCATGGTCTTCTTGTTTAGCATACACGAACCGCAGTGAATGACTAAGTCATAAACAGAAAGGTCTTTAGGTAAGTCGTGACCCATTTTAAACTCAAAGTCGATGGCTTTACCTGTATATTTTCCCAACAACTTTGGAATCTTTACTCTGCCAATATCTTCATGAGAATGGTTGTGGGTACAACTTTCTGTAATCAGTACTCGGCTACCGTCTTTTAAAACATCTACCGCACTGGCACCTTCCACAAAAGATGAAAGGTCCCCTTTTTGACGCGCAAATAGTATAGAGAAGGACGTTAGCGCCATTCCCTCAGGTACCATTCTAGAAACCTCAGCAAAGGCTTGAGAGTCAGTGACTACCAAGTCCACGTGTTTCAAGTCTTTTAAAGCACTTTCAAGTTCTGTATCTCTGACCACATGAGCTTTAATGCCATGGTCTAGACAATCTCGAATTAGCTGTGCCTGTGGCAGGATTAGTCTGCCTTTTGGAGCTTCTGAATCAACAGGCACTACCATAACAACCGTTCCGTTGTATGGGACTAAGTCCCCTAAAATAGAAGGATCATCTTCCTCGTCTTGCATAGCCTCTATGAGTCTATCCTTTAAATGATGTACGTCGGAAAGAGCACTGCTATTGACCCAAATCCCATCTGGGTGAACCTTCTGAATAATTTCTTTATGTTCAGAGGTCACCAAATCCGCTTTGTTGAATACGGTTAAGAATGGAATATGGAATTGTTTAAATTTTTTCTGAATTTCTTTGAAATCCTTCTCCGCTTCTTCTCCATAAGTTTCAGCGTCAAAAACATAGAGGGCAAAATCTGTGCGTTCTAAAACCTTTAAGGCTCTGTCCACACGTAGCTCTCCAAGCGTCCCTTCATCGTCTAACCCTGCAGTATCAATAAACACGACAGGCCCTAGGGGAATCAGTTCCATGGCTTTAGAGATAGGGTCGGTGGTGGTGCCTTTCACATCTGAAACAATTGACACTTCTTGTCCAATAATGCCATTCATGAGAGAGGACTTTCCTGCATTTCTTTTCCCATATATGGCAATATGCTTACGGTTACCCGTTGGTGTTTGATTCATAGGTGCTACCTCCATATGAAGATAATTTTCAGCCTAATTTTATAAGAACAGGTCTCTTTCTCCTGATTCAATTTTTTCCAATTTCAACTTAACCAATTGCTTAATATCTTCTCTTTCAATCTTCTCAGTTTCCTGTTGGATGAACGCTTTCCCAATTTGTGCCAATTCCGCATCTCCGTAATCTTCAATGAACTCCATAAGGGTCATTAATGCATTTGGGGTGCAGACGTTGTGAATCTGTCCTGTTTTTGCAAGCTGCATGAAACGATCTCCTGTTCTGCCCGCTCTGTAACAAGCTGTACAGTAACTTGGAATTAGACCTTCACCAACCAATTCTTTTAGAACTTCAAGAGGTGTTCTTTCATCAGAAACGTTGAATTGAGCCGTATGGTTGCCGCTTTTTGTCTCTTCTTCTTTGTATCCGCCAACGCCTGTGCAAGAGCCTGCGGAAATTTGTGAAACCCCTTGCTTAATAAGTTCTCTTCTCATTTGAGCACTTTCTCTGGTTGAAAGAATAATGCCTGTAAATGGAACGGCAACTCTGATGATGGTAACAATTTTCTTAAAGGTTTCATCATCAATGAGATAGTTGAATTCACTGAGTTCCATACCTTCTGCTTTTTTAATTCTCGGTACCGAAATGGTATGGAAGCCCACGCCGAAACGTTCTTCTAAGTGTTCGTTATGAAGCATAAGAGCTAAAACTTCAAACTTCCAGTCATAAAGACCGAATAGTACACCGCCGCCAACATCTTCTATTCCCGCTTCCATGGCTCTGTCAAAAGCAGTGGTGTGATAGTCGTAATCTCCCTTAATTGACTTAGGGTGAACGCGTTCATAAGTTGGTTTATTGTAAGTCTCTTGGAATAAAATGTAAGTTCCGATTTTCTTGTCCAATATTTTTTTATAGTTTTCAACGGTTGTTGCTGCAATGTTGACGTTAACTCTACGGATCATACCATTTTCATTTTGTGTCGAATAAATCGCATCAATGGCATCTGTCACATAGTCAATTGGGCAGTTTACTGGGTCTTCCCCAACTTCAAGTGCCAAACGTTTATGTCCCATTTTTTCTAGGAGTCTGACTTCCTCTTGAATCTCAGCCATGGTGAGCTTTCTTCTTGAGAAGGTATTGTCACGTTTGTAACCGCAGTAGGTACAGTTGTTGACGCAGTAATCACTGATATATAAAGGGGCAAATACGACAATACGATTGCCGTATATTCTGTTTTTAATTTCTCCCGCCTGTGCGAAGAGCTTTTCCATTTGGTCATGATCAGAAATTTGAAGTAAGATAGCAACGTCTTGGTGGGTCAATTTTTCCTGTCTCGCTGATTTATCGAGAACCGATTGCACCTGAGCATTTGTTGCATTTTTAGCTTCTTCTAAAAGATTTTCGATGTAGTCGTGTTTGATAAACATTAATCTCTCCTCCAATTCGTATGGTCACCTCGTGACATGTCTATTGTAAAACCTGCACGGTTGATTCTGCCTTCTATACACTTCCTACATTCGGCAGCTTCGTCCCCTGTACAAATTTTTCCATCGTATAACAAATACTTGTTTCTTGCCTCTGTTGGTGAAAGGTTGGGCATGACAACGTTGGCCCCCGCCTTTATCCCTTTCTCTCTTCCTTGTCCGTCAAGTGAGCCAAGAGCTGTCGTTGCTGGAAGTAACACCTCTGGTAAAAGAAGTCTTACAATAGCTAAGAGGGTTACAGTTAATTCAACTGTACCACCTGTTTCGTCTTTTAATGGTGTGTCATGATGAGGTATAAACGGACCTATCCCAGTCATATGCGGTTGAAGGGTTTTAAGGAACCTTAAATCCTCTACGATATGCTTGTTCTCTTGCCCTGGTAGACCGACCATAAACCCTGCGCCAACTTGGAATCCAATGTCTTTAAGGGTTCTCAAACATGCCATACGGTTCTCTAGGCTCATGTTAGGGTGTAAACTCTCATATAGGTCTTTTGAAGCTGTTTCATGTCTCAACAAGTAGCGGTCTGCTCCTGCGGCATATATTTTCTCATAGCTCTCTCTGCTGCGCTCTCCAATAGACATCGTAACCGCCGTATCCGGATAACGTTTTTTAATGGCAGAAATCATTTCTACCAAGCGTTCATCTGTAAAATAAGGGTCTTCTCCCCCTTGCAAAACATAAGTTCTGTACCCTAAGAAATAGCCCGTTTCACAACAGGACAATACTTCTTCTGTGCTGAGTCGGTACCGCTCCACGTCAGAATTAGCAGCTCTGATTCCGCAGTAGAGACAGTTGCATTTGCAATAATTGGTGAACTCAATGAGGCCTCTCATAAAAACGCGGTCTCCATAGACTCGCATTCTCGTTTCATGGGCTTTTTCAATGAGGTAATCCCGATTCTTTTCATCCAGATGGTCTAGCAGATATAAGAGCTCATCATCTGTCAGGTCATGTTGTGATGCCAGTTGATCGATCAGTGCCTTCATTTTTACACTTCCTTTTTAGAAATTGAGGTTTTGACGTAAACGTGCTCAATATTCCCAAGTTTTCCCGTCAAACTGTTGATGTCATTCAATTCCCCTACAACGGTAATTGAAATGACGGATACGCCAAATTCGTCCATAGGGATGCCCATGCGTCCTTTAATCAAGCCTTTGAAATTGCTGACCACCTCGTTAAATTCGTGTTGCGTCTCATTTGGCGCTTCAAGAATCGCGCTGATCACTGCTACTTTTGCCAATTAAAAAACCTCCCTTTCTCAAACTGAAAAGGAGGTCGTGAATAAACATAGGCATTTCGACAAAATGGGGAAAAGAGAATAACGTTTTAACGCAATCACCTTATGATTACGACCCATTTTGAACCTGTATTCATATTAACGTCTCCCTTTCAAGTCAGATGAACTCTTCTTTGTCAGGTTGCGGGCCTTGAGTTTTTAACTCGTTCGCCATGATATAAGTTAATAAAATAGAGCGACAAGGGATCGAGGCATTCGCCTACAAACCGATGAAGCTTATATTTGTTAATATCTTATCAACAGAAAAAGAGACTGTCAACCATTAAGTGTCGACAGTCTCTTGCTTATTATGACTATAACATGCCTTTCATAATATCTAAGATGACCCCATCTGTCAGTTGCATCCCTTGTTTGCTAAGGGTTCCAAGGTTACGAATGCTCTCTTCTGCCGTTCTGCCTACAATCCCATTGTGAGCAGGCATAATCACCCCATGCTTAGCAAGGATTGCGGCTTGAACCCCTGTTCCTGCACCTGTTGCCAATTTCATAGCACAACCTTCTTTAGCGCCGTCGCAAATCATACCTGACAAATTGCCAATCATATTTTGAATGGTGTTTTCTACCACATGAACATCTTTGGTCATGAGCCAAGCGATAGCTGAACCTGAACCCGCCGCCGCTGAGATAGCGCAGCTACACATTGCTGAAAGTCTTCCAATTTGATCTTTAATATAGCAATTGAGTAAATGACTCATAGCAAGGGCTCTGATTTGATCTTCTTCACTAACTTCATGAGACTCAAAATAAGCTGCAAGCGGTAGTATCGCCGTTAACCCATTGTTACCACTGCCATTAGAACTCATAACCGTCATATTAAGACCTGACATTCTAGCATCTGATGCTCCCGCTGTGAGAACCATGGCTTTTGAAACCAAATCATTGCCAAAATCCCCTTCTTTCATGCCTTGACTAATGCCATAGCCAACACCCATGCCCATAAACTGATCAAGGCCTGCAGTAGCCATTTTTCGGTTCATAACAAGTCCTTCTTTTAAGAAAGCAAAAGGTTCAACATCTGTATTTGCAATAATTTCAACAATTTCTTTAATACTCATGGCATAGAAAGCTTCTTTATCGGTTACCGCGCCATTGCCGCTTAAGGTATCTTGGATAAAGACCGTTTTCTGATTTACTTTTACCCATTCTACATGGTCATGGGTACCTAAAAGAAGAAGTGATAATACATGAGTCCCTTGCGTTAATACAACTTCTACTCTTACTTTATCGGAAGTGTCTAAAACCCCTAATTGAACGCGGTTGTTATTGAAATAGTTAGTGGCTGTTTCCACTGGACCTGGTGTCATATTTTCAAAAACTTTAAGTTTATCTGCTGAGTTACAGGCAAAAAGTCCTAATGCTGCTGAAATGCCAAGGCCTCTAAGTTTGCAGTTCGGAATGCCTACACCAAGACCATTTTTGAAAAGATTAGGGCTAACGCCTACAGTCAGCTTAGAGGTTTCTTCATTTATTTTTTCGCCAGTATGAAGCTCAAAATAACCTTTGGCTTCTGCCGCCGCCAATGCTACGGCTACTGGCTCGGTACAGCCTGTTGCAGGTTTAACTTCTTCTCTTAGAATTTTTAGCATTAATTTTTCCATGATGATATTCCTCCATATTTTAAACAATATCCCTACAAGTGATAAGATTAATTAAATTCAAGTTACCAATTGTCTATTTAAATACGCAAGGATCATGCCAAAGTGGAATTCTTCAAAATAAAGACTTTAAAACTCTTATAGAGTGATTCTATCTATTATTTGTCTCATTTCCCTTGTTATTCATTCTATTCAACCTGCTTTAGTCTCAAAATGAGAAAAAGCAGTCTCAAAATGAGATTATTCTCATTTTGAGACTGCTTAACTAAAAATGGCTTCTACTTTTCAATTTGATACTGCTTCATTTTTCGGTAGAGAGTAGCGCGGCTAATCCCTAAGACCTTACAACTATTCTCTATTCCCACTTTGCCTTTTCCATAAGTCCTTAATACCTTTTGAATTGTATCTTCTTCAATCCGTTCCAATAAAAAGGTTTCTCCGCCTAAACATTTGCTGAACGCTTGTTCTATGCTTTTCTCCGATAGATTTTCATCCAGCTGAGGCGGAGTACTGCTCTTGATTTCCTTGCAAAACCGCATTGGTAAATGAGACTTTTCAAGGACACTGCCATCGCACATATTGACCATATATTCTACAACATTTTCAAGTTCTCTCACATTGCCCGGCCATTCATAGTTGCTCAGTTCTGTCATGACTTCCTTTGAAAAATCTAAAACCCCTTTGCCCAGACGCGTTGCATTTTTAACCAAAAATGTATTTGCCAATAGAGGTAAATCGGACAGACGCTCTCTTAAGGGACATATTTCTACTGGAATAACGTTTATTCTATAAAACAAATCTCTGCGGAAGGAACCTTCCTTTACCATTTGCTCTAAATTTTGATTGGTCGCCGCAATAATGCGAACATCCACAGGAATTTCTTTAGAAGCACCGATTTTTTGAATACGACCTTCTTGAAGAACTCTCAATAATTTTGCCTGTAAATGAAGGGGCATGTCTCCAATTTCATCTAGAAATAAAGTCCCTTTATGAGCTTGTTCAAAACGACCAATTCTGCCGCCTTTCATAGCCCCTGTAAAAGCCCCTTCTTCATAACCGAAAAGTTCACTTTCCAATAAACTTTCAGGTATGGCAGCGCAATTGACTGCTAAAAAGACCTGCTTGTTTCTAGGGCTTTCACTGTGAATCGCTCGGGCAAAGAGTTCCTTTCCCGTACCACTTTCCCCTAATATGAGGACCGTCGACGTGGAATGGGCCGCTTGTTGAGCAAACCGCTTAGCTTGTACAAAACAGGGGTGCTCGCCCCAAATATCTACAAATTGTGTTGTGACCACATGGTTAAAATATCGATTCACATAACCAATTACTTCTTTGACAGGTTTTAATATCACGACATATTGCAAATAGGCTTCCGTCACCCTTGCTTTTAGCTCAAATGTTTGATGTCCCTTCAAAGCTTTCACCTGAAAATTAGACTCTCCACTTCTTAGTCGATTTAAAACCCCATTGCCAAAAATCTCTTGGAAAGTTACTTCAGATTTGCTCGTCCATTCCTTCATAATTTTTTCTGCCGCCATATTTTGTCTGACAATCAAACCATCTTCTGCAATGGCAAACAAGGGATCTTCCACAGCATCTGTCAACATTTCTAATTCTTTTGACTGATTGATTTCTTTAATTTTTGATGCAATCAGGCTTGCCATATTTTCCAAAAACGGAAGCAGGTGCTCGTGACCCTCCAAGAGATTTTTTCGCTGCTCTTCGTTGAACGCAATGAGTCCAATAGCACCAACACCTTGGTTCTCAAGAAGGATTGGACAGCATACTTCTGCCGTTTCAGTACAACTTTCTTTTTCCCCGCAACCATCGCAAATAGGATTGGTCCCAGGCGAATCTATAATATAGCTCTTCTTGGTCTTCATAGATACTGCAAATACAGATTGACTACTTACTTTTTTACCAATTTGACCAGCGTAAAAGCCTGTCCCTGCAAGTCGTTTATAGTTACCATCTACTATAGTGACCTCTACACGAAAGACGTTATGGATGGCTTCAACTACATGGTTAAGAGTCTCTTCCAAACTGTTTTCATGGGCGGTATTCAAAAGATCCCCTCCTCCGATTAATCAATCAAATCTGTGAGCATTTCTTCAGATAAACGCTGTATGGCTTGAATTTGAGTCCCTACACTCGGGGTCAATATGCCCTTGTCCAGTATAAGCTGAGTCTTAAAGTTCTCAAATGGAATATGCATTTTTGAAGTGGTATTAAACTCATGGGTGGTGACAAATGTCAGTGCATCTGGTTTCATTTGTTTTGTCGTCGGGTCAAAATTAATTTTTTGATCGTTGCCGTATATGATATATTTTATCAAGTCCTGATAGTACCTTCCTAAATTATTCCGCATCAGATCATCACTAGGTACTGGGTAGTCGGTAAAGAACTGGTCCAGCATTAGAATCCGTCTCCATGCCTCCTCCTTAGAAACGTTTAGCTCCTTGTTCCTAATGGAGGGGGTGCCATTTTCTGAGGCCATGTAGTC
Source organism: uncultured Acidaminobacter sp. (assembly GCA_963677505.2). GTDB lineage: Bacteria > Bacillota > Clostridia > Peptostreptococcales > Acidaminobacteraceae > JBGSUZ01. The sequence goes on along the minus strand of CAXXWB010000027.1, from coordinate 3,367 downwards.
GATATACTGACCATATTCGTCGGAAAGATAACCTTTGAACTGCTGAAGCTTGCTGTAGTCTACCAACCGATAAATACCATTTTCGTCTTTATAAACTTCAAAATAGCCATTTTGAATTTCCTCAAGTTCTGCCTTCAGCTCCTGAGTGGGCATAGTGATTGTAGAAAAATCAATTGCGCCCATTTGATTTGAATTATTTAAGAGAGTTGTCATTGCAGTGCTAACCGCCCCATATTTGGGATCGTTTTGCAGGGCCATCCTCTGAGATAGTTCGAAATTCAATATCATTTTCACGGCATTTTCTTTGGACAGCTTTGGCAATTTTTCATTGAGAACTGGTGTCAATGATGTCATCTGTTTTAGGGTATAAATTTTATATGCCTCATTTTGAAAATCACTTAAAATCTTTTTTTCTGCCATTTCAGATTTTTGCTTTTCTTTTGCTTCTGTTTGAATGACCAATTCAGCTTTAGTCAATTCTTCGCTACTGTCACACCCGCCTAACAGCGACCCTGCACTTATTAAAATAGCGCCGCAGATTATGCCTGCGACCCAAGGTTTCCTCTTATTTATCATCTTAATGCCTCACATTTTCTTCTATTGGATACTTCATTTTTACTTACTATAGGAATCGCTTTTATTATAGCATACGGATGCTTAATTGCGAATTTTAGTCTATCTTGAAACTTATGATATTTTTTACCTTTTTTAGGGTAAAATAGAGTTGAGGTGTTGTCTATGATATATACTTACTGGATGCTATACGGATTAGGGATGACCGCCTTTGCCGGCTTCTTGATTTATAAGCTTAATAGAGTACAAACCACTATAAGCAGTGAAACAAGTTCTCTTTTTCACTTAAAAACCATGCTCTCTAGACTATCTTCTTCAGCTGTTTTAACCAACACTGACGGAGAAATCGTCTATATGAATGACATTTTTTTGGCGCGTACGGGCTACCAGGTTCACGAACTATTGGACCACAATATTCAAATGTTAAAGGGAACCTTGGACAATGAAGTGATTGCACGTGACTTATGGCAAAATTTAAGCGAGGGTCGAGTTTGGAGAGGTCCTTTTATCAATGTTTCTAAGTCTGGAGAAACCTATATTGAAGATTTCTTGATTTTCCCTGTAGATGATGAAGAAGGCAATACCTATTTTTGTGCCATCGGCCATAATGTTGCCAATCGTTATATGGAAGAAAAGGAAATTGAACAGCTTCAGAGAAAATCTCTCCAATTCAAGGAGAATTTCATCATTAATTTGAGCCATGACGTTAGAACCCCAATTAACGCCTTAGTGGGTCTTTCTCAGCTTGGAACAAAATGCACAGATCCCGTTAAAATGCAAAGCTACTTCACTAAAATATATAAATCTTCAAAACAACTTATGCATCTTATGGACGATATTTTAGATTTCTCAAAAATGGAAAGTGGTAGTTTTGAATTGGTAAAAACTCGATTTAACTTCATGAGTTTGCTCAGTGCTTTAACCAGCCAATTTGGTCCAGAAGCTGCCGAGAAATATTTAGATTTCAATTTCTTCATTGATGATCACGCCCCTCATTACTTAGTAGGAGATTCTTTCAAGATTGAGCAGATCATTTCTAATCTTCTCAGCAACGCCATTAAATTTACCTATGCTGGGGAAGTCCGCATGACAGTAGCCTTACTCAAGGATTATCATGAAGCTTATCAACTGATTATCACAGTTTCAGATACAGGCGTAGGAATGGATACCGAACTGGTTCACGGTCTATTTAATCCTTTCCCTAAATTGGTTGAAGTGGATCAAAAACGACTTAATGGCAGTTCTGGATTAGGCATGGCCATCACCAAGCAGATTATTGAAATGATGAAAGGTAGTATTCATGTTGACAGTAAACCAAAGGAAGGTACCACCATCACAATTGCACTACCTTTTGCCCAAGAAGAAGTAGAATTGCTGACTCAAGGACAAAAAACCATAGAACATCTTAAAGTCTTAGTCATCGACAATTATGAAGCATCCAGGTCTAATACTGAATTGCTTTTAAGGACTTTTAATTATGATGTGATTTCTGCAAACTCTTACCACCACGCTTTAGATTTGCTCTCCCTCGACAATGATTTTAACTTAATCATTTCAGACTGCAATTTAAGTGATTTAGAAGGCATGGAGCTTTTATCTAAACTAGTGGATAGGATCACGCCAGCGCCTAAACTTCTGTGCATTACCCCTTATGGCAAAGATAGTTTGCCTGAGTGCATTAAAAATATCGTCCATGGTTATTTACCTAAGCCCTTTACTGGACCGGCACTCTTTGATGAAATTGCGTCATTGTTTGTGACTCAAAAGGTAAGCCGCTCTAAATTAAATTCTTCGGGCAATTTATTTAATGATTTCAAGATTATGTTGGTAGATGACAATCCAGTGAATAATATTATATCTAAAGGTCTATTTGAAGACCACGGCGCCCAAACCATAACCTATACATCTGCCATAAAAGCACTTGATGATCTTCGTCACAGTCAATATCATTTTATTGTCTCAGATATTGATATGCCTGAAATGGATGGCTTTGCATTTTTAAAAATGGTCAGGTTCAACAACAATTCAACGCCGATATTCGCCCTAACTGCCAACACAAGCGATGAATACCGACATGCAATTCAAGAAGCTGGGTTCGATTTATATGTGACTAAACCTTTGACGAAAGAAAAGTTAAGAACTATCTATGAGACCTATCAAAACAACCATCAAACTAAAGACTCTGAAAATATACCCTTGGAAACTGAAACACCTTTAAGTATTAAAAATCACTTCATTCAAAACTACACAGAATCTGAATGCTGTTTATTTTTAGACCAAATTTACAGCATTGATGGAACATGCTATCCATCGGAAACCGAAGCAATGCAAAGAGCTACTTCTCCAACTGCAGCAACACATATCACAGCGACCTGATAATTTCTCAATTGATGGAGCACTTTATTTCAGAACTCAGCAGATATCGATTTGATCCTCTCATTCATGGGCTGGCCGACCTCAATGCCCAGCTTAAGGATGCTTATACACCGTCAGTAGGAGGTGATGAAAATGAATAAGGTCAATGAACTTGCTAAAGTCCTCATTGTAGATGATACGGAATTTAACATTGATATCATTTATGGCGCCCTTGAAGATATTTACGATGTGAGAGTTGCCATGAGTGGTCCTGAAGCACTTTCTCTCGTCGAACTGGACCCTCCGGACATTATCCTGTTGGATATTTCTATGCCCGATATGGACGGTTTTGAGGTCTGTGAGCGGCTAAAGGCTCTACCCTATGCAAAAGATATACCAGTTGTCTTTATTTCGGCCAACAGCCATCTTGAAAGTAAGG
>CAXXWB010000026.1:0-7195 GCA_963677505.2 uncultured Acidaminobacter sp. | reverse complement strand
GTCCTTTATCGCCAATTTTATCCAGCGCTTTGTCTAAAATTACATCCCCTTTTGTTTTAATGATTTTAACTTCAAAATCACATTCAGGGTATTTTTCTTTTAACGCACCGATGACCCAATGGGTCTGTGCAAGGGCTAAACGGCTCCCTCTTGAACCTACTATGATTTTATTCATATTCAAACAACTCCTTGATCAGGTCTATGGCATCACTTCTTTTATCTTGGTCCTCAATATTTTTTAACACGTTGACGGGCTTTCGAATGAGCCTTTTTAAAGCCGACTCCAACATTTTGTCTATCAACATCAAATCTCTATGCTCTATACTGGTGAGTTTACGACTAAAATAATTCATTGTATCTTCGTGAATGCTGTCAATTTCTTCATGCCAAAGCTTTAAGAGATGGTCCACCTTTGCGGTTTCTGTCCATTTCATAAAGTCAGCTACCGCATCTAATATCATACTTTCAGCTCTTTGAGAAATTTCTATGCGTTTTTGAGCATTGCTCTCTGAAATGTCCTTGAGACCGTCTACATCAATCATTTGAACAGGGAATACTTTAGAAATTTCAGGTTCAAAATCCCTTGGCAAAGCCAAATCCATAAAGAGGGCCCCTGACTTAACTTGATGTATCGCTTCTGCTCGAATGACGGTATGAGGCGCCGCAGTCGCTCCAATGACCAAATCTGCCTTTTCTAGAGCAAGGTATCTTTCATCATATGAAATCACATTTATAAGTTCTCTTTCCTTGTCCGTGAGTTCCTCTAAACGGGTTTTCCCAGGGTTTCTTACGGCTATATCAATATGGGCAACCTTTTCGTCTAACAATGACTTTAATGCCAGTTGCCCCATTTTTCCTAGTCCAACAATCAAAACCTGTTTACCTGCTAATTCCCCAAGGATTTCCTTTGCTTTTTTAATGGCTATGTAGCTAAGGGATAGAGGGTGTTCTGATATTTTAAGCGTGGTCTTAATCTGTTTTGCAGCTGCTGCCCCATCTCTAAACAAGGTATTGAGGACTTTCCCACTGCTGCCAATCATCATGGCGAATTGATGGGCATCTTTGACCTGACCTAAAATCTGGTCTTCTCCCAATACGGCTGAATCTAATCCTATAGCGACTTTATACAAGTGCCTAACGGCTTGTTCCCCAGACTGATAGTAAAAATGATCTTCAAAATCACCTTTGTTGAAAAAGGTTTTCAGAAAATCAATTACTTCTCTTTTTAAATCCGAATGATTTTTTTCCAAGGTTGCCATATACAGTTCAAATCTGCCACATGTAGATAGAATAACACATTCTTCTATTCCATAAGCCATTAATGCCTCGAGTAATTCTATTTTTTTTGTATCGGTTAAGCTGACGGATTCACGCCAATCCACTGAAGCCGTTTCATGATTCACGCCAATCATTGAAATTATCACGAAATTTCCTCCTGCTTTTTTCCATCTCTTTTATCTAGTAAAGACCATTCATCCATGTGTCTGACAAATGGCAAGTCAAATTTTTCTGCCATTTCTATTAACTGAGGTCTTTCCAAAGAAGCCTTTTCCATTAGGGTTTTATTCGACAAAATGGAGAGGGTCTGTCCATGACCAATCATTTCCCCATCCTTGAGAACATACACGTAGTCGCAGAGTTCTAGTATTAGGTCCATGTTGTGGCTGGACAAAAGAATGGTCGTGCCACTTGCGCCTAAATCTTTAAGTATCTCTGCCATAGCCCGTTTCATTTGCGGGTCAAGTCCAGCCTCTGGCTCATCACAAATCATCATTTGACAGTCCATCGCTAAAATACCTGCAATGGCCGTTCGTTTCTTCTGACCAAAACTCAAAGCATGAACAGGGCGATCCTTTAGATTCTCCATTTTTGTAAGTTGCAGGCTTTTCATAACCCCTTCACATCGACTTCTTCCTTAGTTCTTTTCATATTTCTTGGCCCAAAGGCTACATCGTCAAAGACACGTGGAAAGAAAATTTGGCGGTCTGGGTCTTGCAGGACCACATTCACCTGTTGTCTTAATTTATTTAAACTGCTCTTATTGTAGCTTAAGGCTTCTCCCTTAAACTCCACGACACCTGAGCTAGGCTTATTTAAGCCCGTCATGCACTTAAACAAGGTGGATTTTCCCGCCCCGTTGGCCCCAATTAAACCAATAATGCCGCCGTGATATGTGTTGAAATCAATATTTTTAAGGGCTTCTGTTCCATTTTCATAAGAAAAGGACACCCCTTTACATTCTATCATGAGAACCTCCTTGCTATTTCTTTCAGAATAGTATCACTATTTCTTCGAAAAAGTTTCTTATTCCAAATGGAATTCACCGTCGTACAGTCTTAGCGATAAGCCTTCTTCCATGGCACGGGCTCTGAGCAAAGTGCGAATCAACAATTGTCCAATGAGCATGCCCAAATCTTTGAAGCCTCTTTCAATAGAGCCATAGCCTAATCGCAACTGCTGTGCTTCAAGCATAGCACCTGCTTCTTCTAACAATATGAAGACAAACCGGTAACACAGTACGAATAATTCCACAAAATCTTTTGGTACTTTAAGGCGCCTCATGTATAAACCAATTTCCCAAATAGGCGCATGACATGCAATGAAATAGACTAAGGAAACAGAAGCAAAGGCTCTTTCAACGGTTGTGACACCCGTCATGAGGGAGGTATCTGTTAAATAAAGTATCCATTTTCCAATATGAAATTGCCAAATGACCGTTTCTAAACCTGGGTTGCTGACAAATAAAATACCCAATACCGCTGTCAAGACAAAAAAGGCTGGCGCCAGCAAAGCCTTTATATAGAGCTTTGCTGGCACAGACCCTTTCCATAAGGTGGCCATCACCATAATAATAAAAGTGATGGCGTATAAAATTGGTTGCCCAATGAGAATCATCAATACCAGCCACACTAAAGGTAAACCAATTCTCACATGAGGGTTAATATGCTTTAAAGGGCTGCAATACGCTACTTGATCAATTCCTAGCACTTTGTTTTCTTCCTTTCATTAGCCCAAAGAAATAAGCGATAAAGCCTGTTCCAATGGACGCTTGCGTTGCAAAGAGAAGACTTTCAATTTCGCCACTTGGTGGCTCCCAAAATGAATGGAACCATGGCACATAGTCAGGGTTAGAAGCCACAATAGCCGCTTCCGCATTGCCATCTGCACCGCCATATTCACCTTTCTGATTGATTGCTAAAGGGGCAATAATCAGAACTAAGAACATTAATCCCAATATTAGATTGTTGCGAAGTGTATTTTTTTTAGAAGTTTCAACATGTGTTGTCATTATAATACCTCCCCTGCGCGACCTAATTGGTCCTTAAATTCCATCAGTAAATTATAAACCAAAACAGTTAAAATGCCTTCACCTACAGCAATTGGCAATTGAGTGAACATGAAAATACCTAAATATTTAAGAATCGCCACTGCAAAGCCTTCTGAACCTGGGAATGCCACACCCAATTGAATTGAAGTGACGCTATAAGTGACTAAATCTCCAAGCATGGCGCCAAAGAAAATTGCCCATTTTTTATTGAGCTTCATAGCAAGACAGAGCTTGTAAATGCCGTAAGAGGCAAAAGGTCCTGCAACTGCCATAGAGAAGCCGTTGGCCCCTAATGTTGTTATGCCGCCATGAGCAAGAAGTAAGGCTTGAAGAAGCAATACGACACCACCCACAACTACCATTGGAAGAGGGCCAAAAATCATAGCCCCAAGGCCCACCCCTGTAGGATGAGAACAGCTACCTACAACAGAAGGTATTTTTAAAGCTGACAGGCAGAAAGCAAAAGCCGCAACCATTCCTAGTAAAAGCTTGATATTCATGTCTTCAGCCATTAGAGCTTTTACAGATTTCAGACCTAAAAATAGGAAAGGTAAAAATAAGGCAAACCATATGACTGCCCATTTAAAGGGCAAGTACCCTTCCATAATATGCATGGCGGAAGCAGATATTGGCGCACTCACCAACAGCAACCCTAAAAACAATAAACCTTTGTTCCGAACACTTACCGAATTACCTTTTTTTACTACGTTCTCCTTGTTCATTATGTAACCTCCTTTTCATCACACCTTGTTAAAGTAAGAATCTATTTGAGAGACCAAAGCTTCCAGCGTGTTACCAATTTCGGGATAAACCATCTTTGGGGCCCGAATCACAACGGGGGTGACCCCTTCTAAAACTGACCCTTGAATTTTTTCTTCATACCCACCGACGGATCCACTTTCTTTAAAAACAAAATAGGTAATTTGGAAATGTCTCAACATCATTTGATTAAGGGCTAAGCTGAAAGGACCTTTCATAGCAATTATTTTTTCCGACCTAATCCCTGCCGATTCGCATAGACCTAGTGCTTCACTGCTAGGTACCACTCGTACAGCCAATCTTTCAGTGGGTAAATATGCCACAGCCTTTTGCAGTTCTTTGCTACCTGTTAAAAATATATTGCCCTGAGTATTTTTAAGGAATTCAAAGGCTTCATCAAAACTGTAAAAGTACAAAACCCCTTCTTTATCAGTGGATGGACCTGTTCCTAATCTCTCAAATCTTGTATAGTGGATATTCAAGTCTTTACAGACTTCAATAACAGATTTTGAAACCTCTAGGGCGTGAGGGTGACTAGCGTCAATCACCCAATCCACCTTATTTTCAAGAAACTTTTTTTTAAACCCCGACCCATCTAAGCGTCCTTTGAAAAAATAGGGGGTCAATCCCTGATAGGTTTTTTCGCCTAAATCAGTTGCGACCGAGAGACAAAAGGCTTGATTTTTATGCTTCAACGTTTCTGAAACCAGCCTACCTTCAGTTGTCCCACCTATTATCCAAATCATACATGATAGCCTCTAGGGGTTACCATATGCTTGCCCATTTGCTTCGTTTGGCTATTGCCAATAATAACAACAGTGGTCATGTCTACAGCATCATAAGGAAGGGTTTCCAAAGTAGCACAAATAACGCTTTCGCCTTCTCTCCCTGCATCTTTCACAAGCCCCACAGGGATTTTACCGCCCTGAACAGCCATAATACTCTCTACCGCATTTTGAAGATGGTCTTTACGGCCTTTGCTTCTCGGATTGTATAGGCAAATGACAAAATCACTTTCTGCCGCATAACGAATTCGCTTCATAATGGTGTCATAAGGGGTCAGCAAGTCACTAAGACTGATGTTACAAAAATCGTGCATCAAAGGGGCACCTAAAATTGCCGCCGCCGCTGATGATGCTGTGACCCCAGGAATGATTTTTATTTCGTCCCTTTCATCTGCCAACTCATAAATTAAACCTGCCATACCGTAAATGCCAGGGTCTCCACTGCTGACCACTGCCACGTTTTTACCTTCTCTAGAAAGATCGATAGCCTTCTGACAACGTTCAACTTCTGCTCGCATGCCATTGACTACAAGTTCTTTGTCGGAAATAAGGTCCTTCACTAAGTCGATGTAAGTCTTGTACCCAATGACCACGTCTGCCTTTTTAAGGGCGCTAATGGCTTCCCCTGTCATGTTTTCAATATTACCAGGGCCAATGCCCACTACTGTTACCATGTTTGTTCCCTCCCAATTGCAAATGTACAACCTAAGCCTTTCCACATACCTTCCAAAAGATGACCTTGGCTGAGTAAATAAGCCGCTGGACCCGCTACGCCGTTAAGCCCTAATACCTTGAAGACCTGTTCGGACTTAGGAAAAACTTCATGAACTTCAGACAGCTGTTCTTTTGTGTAAAAGACTGTTTTCATTTGATATATTTCTGCCAAAGCCAGCATGCAGCTTTCTTCAGCTTTTATGTCCACACTGGCCAACACCCTTACGGCTTTAGGACTAAGGTCCATTGAATCCATGTAATTTTCATAGGCTTTCTGGTAAACTTCTTTACCTAATCCTTTTTTTGAACCCGTTCCCATGACTAAGTTTTGAGGAACTGCTACAAAACTATTGTCTGTCTTCTCAACAGTTTCAATACGACTCAGCCGATTGCCGATGTAAAGTTTACAGGGTGTTACATCGCTTAAAAAAGCTTCCCAATTTTGTAAAAGTTTGATGCCTTCCGTTTTACAGGCGGAAAGTCTCAAAGGTTCTTCTGTATATAAGGCAATCGTCTCGCCTTTAAGGAGAATACGATTTAGATTTAGAGCCATATCCCTGTAATGCTGTACGGGTACACCTGAAGCCTTTAAAATTAAATCGACACTGGCTAGTCCCATACCATCTGTAGCCGTTGTCACTACTGGTGTTGCACCTAATAATTCTGCAATTTCTTCAGCAAGGGCGTTGCCACCGCCAATATGGCCCGAGATAAGACTTATAACAAAGCGACCTTGGTCGTCAATGACTATTACCGCTGGGTCAGAAAACTTGCTGGCCACAAAGGGGGCAATGGACCTGACGGCAATACCTGTTGCCCCTATAAATACGAGAGCTTTACTTTCATTAAAATCCGATGCGACACAAGCTTTAATACCACCTTTAGCCTTAGCATCAGCTAGTGGGTAGAATTTAACCTTCTGGTCATGTTCAAATCCCATCTGAGAAAAATCCTTTGTTTCCAAATAGTTGGCAAGTTTTTTCCCAAGGGCTTCACCTCTGTCCGACGAACAGTAAAGGCTAATCATTATTTTCCCTCTCTGAACTCATGTGTAAACTCAGGATCATATAATTTCGAGTAATTAAAGGATTGACCAAGGAAGTCGCCTACCATAATAAGGGACGTTTTGTGAATCCCATGTTTTTCTGCCAACGCTGGAAGGGTTTCTAAATCCCCACGTATAATTTCCTGTTCTGGCCAAGTAGCTTTGTAAACAATAGCCGCAGGGGTTTTGCTATTATATCCCCCTTCAATAAGTTCTTCGCAAACTTTTGAAACAAAAGTCGAAGAAAGGAAGATGACCATTGAAGTTTGGTGAGCTGCAAAAGATCGAATAGACTCTTTCGGTGGCACTGGGGTTCTGCCTTCCATTCTGGTAATGATGACGCTCTGAGATATTTCTGGCACCGTGTATTCACAACCTACAGCTGAAGCAGCGCCTAAGAAGCTACTCACCCCTGGTACCAATTCATAAGGGATATTTTTTTCAGAGAGACCTTCAATTTGCTCTCTTAAAGAACCGTATATAGAGAAATCGCCAGTGTGTAGTCTGACCACTGTTTTTCCTTCAAGAACAGATTTATGGCAAACCTCTAAAATTTCAACAAGA
>CAXXWB010000025.1:0-11463 GCA_963677505.2 uncultured Acidaminobacter sp. | reverse complement strand
AGCTATAGCATTGACCATCTGATTGAGTTGCTCTGTATGAGCAGTCTGCTGATTGACTTTTGTATGAATATCTTTTACAGATAGGATGGCATTATGAATATCTGCTTTCATTGCACTATTAGCAATTAAGCTTTCGTTTGCAAACTGAATATTTTCTTTAGAGACAGCCACTTCCTCATGAATTTTGCCATATATATCATTAGTCATAGAAGCGGTTTTGTTTATAATTTCTTGAATTTGCTCAGTGGAAGTATTGGATTGTTCTGCTAACTTACGAACCTCTTCGGCAACAACTGCAAAGCCTCTACCTGCATCTCCTGCTCGGGCAGCTTCGATAGAAGCGTTTAGGGCAAGTAGGTTGGTATTGTCTGAAATTTGTGAGATAAGAGAAAGAATATCTCTAATTTCGCTCATTTGATCGTTTAAAGCGCTGATCTGTTCGGCGATTTCAATATTGCTCTCACTACCCGTGTTAAGTTTATTCACTAAAACGTTAATTCTCTTTTCATTTTTATCTACTTGAAGGAGAAGTTCGTTAGATAAATCATTGGTATTGTCTGTAAGGGTCCTGACGGAACTGATATCTTCAAGTAAGTTGGTGGAATGGACCTTTGCAGAGACAGATTCTTGATTGACGTTGTCTACATTTTGAGCAATGTCGGTTACAGCAGCGGCAAGGTTCTCAGAGGCTTGAGCAATACTAGAACTAGATGATTCTAAGTTGTTTACCTGATAACTGACTTTTTCGCTAGCACTTTGAATTTCGCCCAACAAACTGAGCATTTGTCTGTGAAGCAATCTAATGTTTTCTAAAATTTCAGGATGAGCTTCCAGACTGCTTTGTGTAGGCTTGTAGGAAATATCACCTGCGAGCAAATGGTCCAAGTATTCTTTTATATGGCGAAGGGAGCGGGCATTAAATAAATGACAGCCAATATAAGCGGCTAAAATTAAGCCTGCTTCAATTAAAGCTAACCCAAGGGGCAATTTTAAAACAGATGGACCTACAAAGGCCCAAAGAATAGCTGGTAAATAGAGTAGTAAATTGAAATATTTTGACATGACTGCCTCCCAAATTCAATATTGTTATCTCAATTATATACATGATTGGCAAAGAAATAAACACAATCGTCTGAATTATTGAAAAACAATGTTTTAATCGTGTTTATTACTTTAGAATTGGGTATTCATTTGCCAAAGGGAAGGGGGCATTTATATGAAATTATATGATATTTCTATGCCAATAGATGTTAATATGGCTGTATTTAAAAATGAGCCGTCTAGAAAACCAGAGCTGATACCGATTAAATCCATTGACGAGCATGAGGTAGTTATCCACAAAATATTATTAGACCTACATTCAGGGACCCATGTAGATGCACCTAGCCATTATTACAAAAATGGAAAGACCATCGATCAACTCAGCATGACAAAAGAAGTTACCCTTTGTAGAGTAATTGATTTTACACAGGTCAAGGTATCTATTACTAAGGAAGACCTTGTCAATGCCAATCTTGGAGAAAATGAATTTATCTTGCTGAAGACCCGTAACTCTAGTACAGAATTATATGATCCTGAATTTGTATATTTGTCTAAAGAGGCAGCTCAATATTTGGTAGATATGAAGGCAAAAGGGGTTGGCATAGACGCCATGACCATTGAGCGAAATCAACCTAAACATGAGACCCATAAGCTGCTATTAAAAAATGAAATGATGATTATTGAAGGCTTAAGGCTTCTTCACATTAAAGCTGGCACTTACCATATGGTGGCTCTGCCAATTAATATCGTCGGCGCAGAAGCTTCACCCACTAGGGTTTTGTTAATAGAGGGGCTATAGGTAAAGCTAGATGCAATAAAATTTGTAAAGCGGAAGGCATTAAAAAGGGTTGTCTCTATTCAGGAAAGAAATTCCTAAAGGAGACAACCCTGATCTATAATTTTATTGCCTGCTTTTCAAACAAGTATCACAAACCCCTTTGAAAAAGATATGTTGTTCAGAAATAGAATAGCCTTTCAAGTCCTTTATCTTTTGAATGTCTAAATGGACGGGCAAGTCGAAGAGCTGACCGCAAACCTCACACTTAAAATGAGCGTGGAAGCCTTCTGAAAATTCATAACGCACTTCATTTTCTTCAACGAGAACTTCTTTAACAATAGCATGTTCAATTAATAAATTGAGGGTATTGTAAACGGTGGTCTTGGAGAGTGTTGGAATCATATCTATTAAAGCCATGTAAATATCATTGACAGTAGGATGAGTTTTTTGTTTAATCAGGTAGTCTAAAATTTTAATGCGCTGAAATGATGGCTTAACCCCGTGCTCTGTAAGATATTTCGTTACATCTACCATAACACACCTCCTTTCAAAATGATTATTATTACACCTTGATACTCTTGACTAATATGTAATTGTTACATATTATATAATTAGTATAGCAGTTAAACTTATTACAGTCAATAGATGGTAAAAGGAGTGATACTATGAGAACTGATCATAGAAAACCTGAAGAAATGGTTGTTTATACACGTACTGGTGATAAAGGAAAAACCAGTTTATTTGATATGACGAGTGTCTATAAAGATGATCCTAGAATTGAGGCATATGGTACGTTAGATGAGCTTGGTAGCTTTATAGGATTGGCTAAACACTATGTAGATTCTTCTGATGAAGAGACCAGAAAATTGCTTCATGATATTCAAAGAAAGTTGTTCGATGTATGTGCTGAATTGGCAACCGTGGACACATCACTTCTAAAGACCACAATTCTTCAAGAAGATGTGGATTTTTTAGAGGAGAAGATAGATCACTACCTACAGTTTTTTGAGACGCCAACTTACTTTATTATTCCAGGTGACAACCTTGCAAGCGCGCATTTTCACATTTGCCGAACCGTTGCCCGCAGAGGAGAGAGACAAATTGTAAAAATTATGCACCACGATGAAATCAATGAAAACGTTCTTAAATATGTGAATCGCTTATCTGATTTAATGTATACCCTTTCTAGATACGTTGAAGACAATTATGAGAAGGTTACATTCTAATACTATTTATAATAAACCAAGCACCTATTTCGATTTATGTTAGAAATAGGTGCTTTTTTCGTGGAAATAGACAAAAAAAGATTGACAAATTAATACCAGATACTAATAATATATACTATATGCTATTACCAAAATCGTATTTATAATCTGGAGGTACACCATGACTATTAATGAAATTAAAGAGTTGATCCAACTAATTGATCAAACATCCATAAACGATTTTCAATACCAAAAAGACGGATACAAAATAAAGATTAGAAAAAGTGGCGGAGAGGTTCAGGCTTTTGTCCCTTCGGCAGTGATTCAGTCTCCAAAAAAAGAAACTGTTTATGCAGTTGAGTCTGCGGACAAAGAAGGGGCTAAAGCAGAAGTCCAAGAAAATGAAGCCCTTAAAGAAATGTCTTCAGCGCCAAGCGTAGAAGGCAAGGCAGTGAAGTCGCCTTTAGTAGGTGTCTACTATGCTTCGTCAAGCCCTACAAGTCCAGCTTTTGTTCAAGTAGGCAGCTCAGTTAAAAAAGGTGATGTACTTTGCATTGTTGAAGCTATGAAAATCATGAACGAAATTGTCGCCGAACAGGACGGGGTCATTACTGAAATTTGTGCAGAAAATGAAACCCTAGTTGAATATGGTCAAACTTTAGTTAAAATAGGGTAATCTGTCGGGACAGAGGAAGTGAGGCAAATATGTTTAAAAAGATACTTGTTGCAAATAGAGGAGAAATCGCAGTCCGTATTATTCGTGCCTGTAGAGAAATGGGTATTGAAACGGTGGCCATCTATTCAGAGATGGACAAACATTCCCTGCATAAGGAATTAGCAGATGAAGCTATCTGTGTGGGTAAAGATCGTTCTATCAATTCCTATCTGCATATTCCAAACATTCTGTCTGCGGCTATACATACAGGTTGTGACGCTATTCACCCTGGGTTTGGATTCTTGTCTGAGAACCCTAAATTTGTGCGCTTGTGTGAAGAATGTCAAATCAAATTTATAGGTCCAAATGCGGACGTCATTGATAAAATGGGCGACAAGGCTATGGCGCGTAAGATGATGATAGAAGCAGGGGTTCCTGTTGTACCTGGGTCAGAAGGAAGTGTTGACTCTTATGAACAGGCTGAAGAAACCGCTAAAACTATTGGCTACCCAGTTATTGTGAAAGCATCAGCAGGAGGCGGCGGTAAGGGCATGCGTATTGCATGGTCTGAAAGTGAACTCAAGGCTCAACTTGAAATGGCAAAAATGGAAGCCAACAGTGCTTTTGGCGATGATACTATGTACATGGAAAAGTTCGTTGTTGATCCAAAACATATTGAAATACAAATACTCGCAGATGAACACGGTCATATCATTCACTTAGGTGAGAGAGACTGTAGCATGCAAAGAAAAAATCAGAAAATGATTGAAGAAGCACCTTCATCAGTTCTTACACCTGCTGAACGAGAACAGTTAGGCAAAATTGCCGTTAAAGGGGCAGAGTATGTTAATTATCAAAATGCAGGCACTATGGAATTCCTAATGGACAGAGACCATCGTTTTTACTTTATTGAAATGAACACCAGAATTCAGGTAGAACATCCTGTGACAGAAATGGTTACGGGCATAGATCTGATTAAGGCTCAAATTGAAATTGCGGCGGGTAAACCATTGGCTTATCAGCAATCGGATATTAAAATTGGCGGACATGCCATAGAGTGTAGAATCAATGCGGAAGAGCCTGCAGCTGATTTTAGACCCTGCCCAGGTAAAATAGATCAGTTCTTTGTCCCAGGTGGTTATGGGGTCAGAGTGGATTCTTCTGTATACAGTGGGTATACCATTCCGCCGATGTATGATTCCATGGTGGGTAAACTGATTGTTCATGCACCGACAAGAGCAGAAGCCATTCTTAGAATGAAAAGAGCGCTAGGGGAAATGGTTATAACAGGTATAAAGACTAATATTGATTTTCAATATGAATTATTGAACCATGAAACCTTTGCTGAAGGTCATTTTGATACTGGTTTCATTAAAAGGTTAATTGAGAAAGGGCAGGAATAATAATGTTATCCAATCTTTTTAAAAAGACGAAATACATTCAACTCAGACCTGAGAACCTGGTACCTTATGAGTCGAAAAACGTACACGCAACCAGCGGGAGAATTCCCGAAGGTTTGTATATTAAATGCAAAAAATGTGGCTTTATGCAAGATAGAGAGCAATATGCCACATTGGATGGCATATGTAAGCAATGTGGCAATCACAGCCGATTGACACCTGTTGAGCGCTTGTCGTTTATGGTGGACACTGACAGTTTCGAAAGCCTATTTGAAGATGTTTTGGGAAATAATCCTTTAGATTTTCCAGCTTATGAGGGGAAAGTTGCCAGTGAACGTAAGAAGACATCTGCAACGGAAGCTGTATTGACTGGAACAGGACGGATAGACGGTTACCCATGTGCCGTTGGCATTATGGATCCTTCTTTTATGATGGGGAGCATGGGTTCTGCCGTTGGTGAAAGAATCACAAGACTCATTGAACATGCAACAGAAAAGAAACTGCCACTAATTTTAGTGACGGCTTCAGGTGGCGCAAGAATGCAAGAAGGAATTTTTTCTTTAATGCAAATGGCAAAAACCAGCATCGCCTTATCGCAGCATAGTCGATCGGGTGGACTTTACATCAGCGTATTAACAGACCCGACCACAGGTGGGGTAACGGCAAGTTTCGCAATGCTTGGAGATATTATACTGGCTGAGCCGGGTGCATTAATTGGATTTGCAGGGCCTAGAGTTATTGAACAAACCATACGCCAAAAGTTGCCAGAAGGTTTTCAAACTTCGGAATTTTTGTTGGAACATGGATTCATCGACAATATCGTCTCAAGAGAAAAAATGCCAGCCCTATTGGCACAATTGATTAGAATTCACGGAGGCCAGCGTCATGAAGAGCAAACCAGCAATTAATCTTGTCAACGAATCATGGGCACGGGTTCAAAAAGCACGTCAAAAAGGAAGACCAACAAGTTTAGAATATATTGAATGTATCTGTGAGGAATTCTTTGAGTGCCACGGCGACAGAGGCTACAGAGATGATGAGGCAATTATTGGCGGCATTGGCATGATAGAGGGTCAAAGCGTTACCATTATAGGCCATCAAAAGGGCAGAGACGTCCATGAAAATATAAAGAGAAACTTTGGGATGCCTCATCCTGAAGGTTACAGAAAAGCCTTAAGGTTAATGAAACAGGCTGAAAAGTTTAATCGCCCAATCATTTGTCTGATAGATACACCGGGAGCCTATTGTGGTTTAGGTGCAGAGGAGAGAGGACAAGGGGAAGCTATTGCTAGAAACCTTATGGAAATGGCTTCATTAAGCGTACCTGTCATTTCGATTATTATTGGAGAAGGCGGCAGCGGCGGCGCTTTGGCACTGGGAATTGCCAATCGTGTATACATGTTGGAAAATGCCATTTACAGTGTTTTAAGTCCTGAGGGCTTTGCATCTATTTTATGGAAAGATGCCAACCGTGCCCCTGAAGCAGCCCATTTAATGAAAATTACGGCTAAGCATTTGATGGATTTTAAAATCATCGATGGAGAAATCCCTGAAATTGGACAGGATGAAATCGATTTAAAGTCAACCAGTCAGTTAATGAAAGATGTGATCCTTAAAGATCTTCATCAGCTTAAAACATATAATGAAGAAGAAATTATTTCAGATAGAGTATCTAAATTTAGAACAATTGGTATTTAGTTGTTGAATAATGATCATTTATGTCTTGAATCCCGGTTTCTATGTTATATAATACTCTTTGTAATCTAATAATTGGGAGATGAAGACAGAATGATTCAGTTTAATGGCAAACAGATTTACAATTTTTTCTTGACTTGGTGTATGGGACTTATTTTCTTATTTAGCAGTTATTCTTTTATGGAAGATGTGCTCTATCGTAAATTCTTAGGTCTTAATTTTGACAACCCACTTTTGGCAGTCATCATGTGCATCAGTGCTCTATTCTTTGGAGCGACAATGGCCTATGTAGGGGTTTATTGTTATGATGTGTTCATTCAATTGAGAAATAAAAGAAAGAAGACTGAGCAATTATCCATGGGCAACATGATACACGAATTAGAAATACACCCTGAATGGACTTCTAGAAAAGAAAAGAAAAAATTTATGAAATTGCTTGACCAGCTCCATATGACTTCAATGTTTTTTGGAACTTCTCTTAGCTGTTTGATTATATTTATAACCAAATTTTTCTTTGAAATTCGATTCTATAACTATTCAAATATTCAATACACCATCATGTTTTTTATATTGGTGATCGTGTTTAAAAAAGAAATGGATAATCTATACAAAAAGATAGCACTTGTTAGAAATACTTGTACGAATGAGATGTCCGATATTTTATAAAATATCGGACTTTTTTATTGTAAACCCTTTGTATATCTGCTATTATAAAATCGATATCAGATGTCATACAGGTGGGGGTTTATATGAAAATCAAAGAAAAGAACGTATCATTGAGCCAAAAAGCAAAAGCAAAAATCCTGGACTTCATCAATAAATCTGGACTGCAACCCAACGAGTTATTACCATCAGAAGCTAATTTAATGAAAATGTTGGGTGTCAGCCGTTATACGGTTAGAGAGGCTTTGGCCCTTTTGGAGCAAGAACGAATTGTATACAAAATACAAGGCAAGGGTACTTATTTGAATAAGCGTCCTCTGCAAATTGAAAGTGGACTTGAAAAACTGGAATCGGTAACATTGACCATTGAAAAGTTTGGTCATGAACCGGGTACAAAGTGGATAGGCATTGAAATCAAAACGCCTACAGAAGAAATGATTGAAAAGCTTGGCATGCCAAGAGATGAAAAAGTTGTGACGTTCAAAAGATTGAGAACGGCTAACGGGAATGTGGCTGCCTATTGTGTAGACTCAATGCCAATTTCATATTTCAAATCCATTCCATATGATATTAAAGATCAATCCATGTTTTCATACTTAGAGAACGAATTTGGCATCTTTGTAGAAAGTGCGTGTTTCCTATATTTTACCGACGACACCGACACAGGAAATGATTGAAGAATTAGGTGTCAGTGAAGATTCCATGTATATTTTGCTTCATCAATTACATTACGATAGAGAGGGCAGAGCAGTTTTATATTCTTTAGACTACTTTAACCCTGAAGTATTTAAATTCAAAATTAACCGTACAAGATAAGGAGTGACTGATTTGAAGATTTTAATCCAAAATGCTTATGTACTGACCATGACAGATGGCGATCATGTAAGAACACAAACAGACCTTTATATAGAAGATCAAAAAATAGTTAGTGTTGGCAAGAAACCAGTAGGTTTTGTTCCAGATGAAACTGTAGCAGGTGACAATTACCTAGTTATGCCAGGGCTAATTAATGCTCATACCCATATTGCGATGAGTTTATTTAGAAACTATGCCGACGACCTGCCTTTCTGGCCGTGGCTTACAGAAAAAATATGGCCAATTGAGGAAAAGCTAACAGCTGATGACGTTTACTGGGGATCGAAACTCAGTATTGCAGAAATGATAAGAGGTGGCGTTACATCTTTCGCTGATATGTATTTCTTTATGGACGAAGTCGCAAAAGTGGTTGAAGAAACAGGTATCAGAGCTAATCTTTCAAGAGGAATGGTTGGAGACGCCGTCGTAGGTGGTGAGAAGCTTAAGGATAGCCTTGAATTCTTTAAAGTATGGAATAATAAAGCAGAAGGCAGAATCCAAGTGGACATAGCGCCTCATGCCCCTTATAGCTGTGACCAAACCATTTTTGGAAAGCATAATTGAAATTAACAAAGAAACCAAAACATAGAATGCACATTCACTTATCTGAAACCAGCAAAGAGGTTGCTGATTCTTATACAGATAAGAGCATGTCTCCGATTGCTTATGTGAATCAATTAGGTTTATTCCAATACCCAACCATTGCCGCTCACTGCGTACATGTGTCCGATGAAGACATCGCAATCATGGCGGAGAGAAAATGTCAATGTGGTCCACAATCCAGGTTCTAACCTTAAACTTG
The DNA here is from genome assembly GCA_963677505.2 of uncultured Acidaminobacter sp. Taxonomy (GTDB): domain Bacteria; phylum Bacillota; class Clostridia; order Peptostreptococcales; family Acidaminobacteraceae; genus JBGSUZ01. Next base: position 2,369 of record CAXXWB010000025.1, on the reverse strand, counting down.
GAAATGGCTTTGCGCCAATTCAAAAGATGTTGGATGCAGGCGTGAACGTGGCACTTGGCACAGATGGTTCTTCAAGTAATAACAATCTTAATATGTTTGAAGAAATGCATTTAGCGGCTATGATTCATAAAGCGGCTAATCAAGAACCTACTTGTATTCCAGCTTATACGGCTTTGGAAATGGCAACGGTTAACGGTGCAAAAGCCCTTGGTCTTGAAAATGCCATTGGTAAGATTGAAGAAGGTTATTTGGCAGATTTGATTATGATTGATTTAAATAAACCCGCACTTCTTCCCAAGATTTAATATGACGGCATCTTTAGTTTACAGCGCTCAGGCTTCTGATGTGAGAAACGTTATGATCAATGGTAAATGGGTGATGAAAGACTATAACCTCTTAACCATGGATGAATCAGAGGTTTATGAGAAAGCCAACACATGTGCTTTAAACTTGATTGGTGGTACTTACGTTAAATAATTTGGGAGAAAGCCAATGAAAAAATATATCGCCATGATTTTAGCCTGTGTCTTTTGGGCAGGCGCCTTTATTGCAGGGAAAAGTAGTATAGGCAGTTTTGGTCCCTGGTCCTTGACCTTTTATCGATTTTTCTTTGCGTCTTTAATTATTTTTCCCCTTCTTTTTGTAACCTCAAAGGAGAACTTAAAACTTAGTCGTGAACAATGGAAAGCAGCAATCGTTCTAGGTTTTGTCGGAATGACTGGCTATCATGTCCTTTTCTTTACGGCTTTAAAATTTACGACAGCATCAAGCGCCTCCATGCTGGCGGCTACAAATCCCATTATGACGGCTATTTTACTGGCTATCTTTTATAAGGAAAAACTCAGTGTGCCTAAAATTGGCTTATTACTTTTAGCACTCTTTGGTGTGGCGCTTACCATTACCAATTGGCAGTTGGGAACCCTGCTGGATATGGACCGAAATGTTGGTGAACTGATTATGATGGCGGCAGTTCTTTGCTGGGCTGGCTATTCCATTTTGGTTAAAAAATATATTCATCTATTTAAGCCAATTGTCATGACTGCGTATGCTTTTTTGACCTGTACTGTCATGGTACTGCCTTTCGCACTAGTGGAAGGACTTGTAAAAGACTCAATAAATGCCCCGGCCAGTGCTTGGCTCTCCGCTTTATATATGGCTTTTTTTGCTTCGGTATTAGGCTATTGGATACAACAATCTTCGATACAAAAAATCGGGCCTGCCAAGACGAACATTTTTATCAACTTGGTTCCTGTATTTTTCTTTGATATTAGCATCGGTACTCTTAGGTGAAACGATACCGGTTACTAAAATGATTAGTGGCGGAATGATTATTGCCGCAGTTGTCTCTTTCAATTTGCTGAATATAAAAAGTGCTAAAGCGTAGTGGTTGATAGCATGATTTTATAAGGCAAAAAAAGATAAATAAAAATTTAACAAAATTCGGGTTAAACTCTGGTATTTTCGTTTTTTATATGTTACGATTGGTTCATAACATGATTTGCCGAATCGAATTGCGGTGACTGCCCGTCACCGATAAGAGGAGATTAGAAGGCATGGTAATTATTTTTAATTACTGTGTCTTTTTTTTGTCAAAGAAGTCCTTAAGGAAGAACCAAGATGTGAATAGGCCTATTCATAATAAAAAAATGAGCAGGAGGACTTATATTGAAATTTGATATGATAGAATGGCTTCTCAATCCTTATGTTTTAATGTTTTTTGTAGTTGTGACGGGCTTGCTTTTCGGGAAAATAAAATTTGGTAAATTTAATTTTGGATCCTCAGGTGCACTATTTACTGGGTTGATTGTCGGTTGGTGGGCCATGGATTATGCTCAGAAGTTTACTGAAGCAGATGGCGGTTTTGAACCAGCAGCAGCGCTTATTAAAGCGGGTGTAGTTCAAAAGGAATTCTTCAATATTTTTCTAATCCTATTTGTCTGTGCAGTGGGTCTCTTGGCGGCAAAGGACATGGGGGCAGTATTAAAGAAATACGGTCTCAAATTTGTAATTTTAGGTGTAGTTATAACCGCAATTGGTGCAGCTGCCACTTACAGTTGTACATTATTTTAGCAATAGCAACAATCTATTTGAAGTGTCAGGGGTTTATACGGGCGCTCTCACTTCTTCGCCTGGACTTGCTGCGGCTATAGAGACAGCAAGCAATTACACAAAAGAGCAAGGGGCAAAGTATCCTGACTTAAGTAACGAAGAAAAAATTAAGGTGTTAAAAATTATAGATAAAACAGGGAAATTAACACCGGAAAACACCCCTGTATTAACATCTGAATTGATTAGCAAATACACTAAAGAAGCACAAGCAGGCATTGGTGTAGGTCACGCAATTGGCTACCCATTTGGCGTTCTAATCG
>CAXXWB010000024.1:0-12081 GCA_963677505.2 uncultured Acidaminobacter sp. | reverse complement strand
ATTTTTCGTTTGTTTTAGCGTCCCATAAACGGCAAGTGTCTGGCGAAATTTCATCTGCCAAAATAACTTCACCTTTATGAACACCAAATTCTAATTTGAAATCGATAAGGCGAATGCCTTTATCCATGAAGAGTGCTGTGAGAATTTCATTGATTTTAAGAGAGTAGCTTCTAATCTGTGCTACTTGTTCAGGAGTTGCAAGACCCATAATGTCAATGTGATCTTCATTAATGATTGGATCGCCTAATTCATCATTTTTATAGCAGAATTCAATAATTGTTTTAGAAAGCGCTGTTCCTTCTTCTAAGCCTAAACGCTTAGAAAGTGAACCTGCAGCCACGTTTCTAACGAGAACTTCGAGAGGTAAAATTTTAACGGCTTTAACTAAAGTGTCTCTGTCATTGAGTTTTTCAACAAAGTGTGTAGGAATGCCTTTTTCCATAAGAATTTTATAAAGGCTTTCGCTGATGGCATTGTTCATAACACCTTTTTGTTCAATTGTACCCTTTTTTTCACCATTGAAAGCTGTGGCATCATCTTTGAATTCCATGATGTAGAGGTCTTGATCTTCTGTGCTGTAAACTCTTTTTGCTTTGCCTTCGTATAACATCGTCACTTTATTCATTATAATACCCTCCCAAAAGTTTGATCTTTCTCTAACACGTCGTCATGCATTTTTGCTCTGTATGCTTTAAGCTGTTTGCTAATTTCAGGATACTTGATGCTTAAAATGTGGAGTGCCAAAAGGCCTGCATTTTCTGCGCCATTGACGGCTACAGTCGCCACTGGAATCCCTGCTGGCATTTGAACAATGGCTAGGAGTGCGTCAAGACCATCCATAACGCCACCCTTAATCGGAAGACCAATGACAGGAAGGGTGGTAAAAGAAGCAATAACCCCTGGTAAATGTGCCGCCTTGCCTGCTGCACCGATAATGACTTCAAAACCATTTTCTTCTGCACTGCTGACCAAATCCTTGACTTCTACTGGCGTACGGTGAGCTGAGAGGATTCTCATTTCAACAGCCACTCCAAATTGTTTTAAAATGCTCTCTGCCTTTGATACAATTTCAAAATCCGAATGACTTCCCATGATAATTGCAACTTTCATGAATTCCCTCCAAATAATACGAACATTTATGTTTTATTTCTGTATGATATTTCGTGTTTTGTCTTGTCTCTATCTTAACAATTCCGAAGCTCTACTTCAACCTCTTTTAGATTATTTTTGCTTACTTTTTAAAATAATTTACCCCTGCGCCTATAATGCCCATGTCAAATCTGCCTGGGATATTTTTGTAGTTGTATTGACCGATTCTCTCTGCATGACCCATCTTGCCGAAGATTCTACCGTCTGGACTAGTAATACCTTCAATGTCGTACATAGAGCCATTCAAGTTGCTTCCAGCTGTATATTGAGTTGCCAATTGGCCATTAGCTTTAAGGCGCTCATACCACTCTTCATTGCAGACAAATCTGCCCTCACCGTGAGACATTGGCACTTGATAGTCCTTACCAACGAGGGTGTTTTTAAGCCATGGAGACGCATTTTCTACCGTTGTCAGGCTGACAATCTTAGAGATGTGCTTACCACAGGTATTGTACGTCAATGTCGGCGCATCTTCTTCTAATGTTCGGATTTCACCATAAGTCACCAAACCTAGTTTCACCAGCGCTTGGAAACCGTTACAGATACCAATCATCAAACCGTCACGTTCTTTTAAGAGTTTCATGACTTCTGCCCCTAGTTCAGGGTTTCTGAAAACACTACAGATAAACTTAGCCGAACCGTCTGGCTCGTCGCCGCCGCTGAAGCCCCCTGGAAGAGCAATAATTTGTGATTCTTTAACAGCTTTTATATAAGATTCAATACTTCTTTCAATATCCGAAGTGGTCTTATTTCTAAAGATTTCTACCTTCGCATCTGCACCAGCCCATTCAAAAGCACGTCTTGTGTCTTCTTCACAGTTTGTACCCGGGAAGGCTGGAATGAATACCTTTGGTTTTGTGCCTGTATGAATGGCAATTGTGTTAACTTTCGAACCAAGCGATGGGGTAGAAAGGTCGTAAGCACCCACGGCTCCGCAAGTGAGCTCTTGGTTGTCACTTGATGTGACTCTAGGGAAAATTTCTGAAAGTGGTTTTTCCCAAACTTTTTCTATGGCACCCAGATCAATCGTTTCACTATTATGTTCAATTGTCCAATTTTCTGTTGTTTGACCGATCTTACGAATGTAGCCTTCGGTTTCCATATTAGAAAGAGATGAGAGGGCTTTGGCTATGGCTTCTTGGTTTTCTGCGCTGGCTGAATGTTTCACACTGAAGACGATTGCACCGCTTCTTTCTGCCAGAAGCGCTTGAGAGTCCCATGCAAACAGGCCTTTTGCATGAGCACCTATTTTATTTCCCAAACTCATTTTAATTAAGGCACCTAATAACCCACCTTGTTCAAGTGCCATAGCGGCGTCTATCATGCCAAGTGACACGAAACTGCCGTACTGTTCATATATATATTTAAGGGCTGTAAAATCAGGAATTCCAAAACTATCTTTCGACACGTCTAAGAGGTAAATATCTTGTCCTGCTTCTTTAAACTCAGGAGATACCACATTTTCTGACTCAGCAACTGTAGCTGCAAAGGCAATCAATGTTGGTGGTACTGTTTTGTCTTTAAAAGTCCCTGACATTGAATCTTTTCCGCCAATGGCACAAAGTTCTAAACCTTTAAGGGCATAAGCACTGCCAAGAAGGGCTTTGTAAGGGTTTCCCCACTTTTCAGGGTCATCTCCGAGTTTTTCAAAATACTCTTGCATAGAGAATTTCACTTTCTCCATGTCGCCCCCTACGGTTACTACTTTTGTAAAGGCCTCCACGGTAGCTTTTACACCCCCTACAAAAGGATCAAGTGCTAACATATACGGATCATAGCCTGCTGCCATAACCGTTGCTGTTGTAACATTTTTTCCATATGATGGAATTCTGCAAATCATAGCTTGTGTTGGGGTCTTTTGTCTTCTGCCGCCAAAAGGCATGTGTACCGATAAAGCGCCAACGCTGTTGTCGAACATTTCCACAAGGCCTTCTTGAGAACAGAAGTTAAGGTCTTGTGCCACTGCCACAGCCGCATCATTTAATGATTCTTGTGCCGCTGGTTTTAAAGCTTCCATATAGGGTGCTTTTGTTGCTACCACTACGCTTTGTTCACGTTTTGCACCATTGGTTTCAATAAAATCTCTGCTGAGATTTAAAATAACTTCATCTTTCCACACCATAGTCAAATAGCCGTTGTCTGTAACTTCTGCCACTTGATAAGCTTCAAGGTTTTCAGAAGCTGCCAACTCAATAACTTTTGCCGCATCTGCAGGTGATACCACAACTGCCATACGCTCTTGGCTCTCAGAGATGGCAAGTTCCGTACCGTCTAATCCTTCATATTTTGTTCTGACCGCATCCAAGTTGATTTTAAGGCTGTCTGCCAATTCGCCTACCGCTACAGAAACGCCACCTGCTCCGAAGTCGTTAGATTTTTTAATGAGGGCCGCAAAATCGGCTCTGCTGTATAATCTTTGAAGCTTACGTTCTTCAGGGGCATTTCCTCTTTGAACTTCTGAAGCACAAGTTGCCAACGAGGCTTCATCGTGTTCTTTAGAAGAACCCGTTGCACCACCACAACCATCTATCCCTGTTTTTCCGCCAATAAGAAGGATGACATCCCCTGATACAGGACTTTCTCTTCTCACTTGCTCTTTTGGTACAGCCCCAACCACGGCACCGACTTCCATCCTCTTCGCTAAGAAGCCTTCGTGGTAGTATTCTCTGACAAAACCTGTAGAGAGGCCAATTTGGTTGCCGTAACTGCTAAAACCTTTTGCCGCATTTCTTGTAATAACACGTTGTGGCAATTTTCCAGCCAATGTATTTTCTAAAGAGGCTCTTGGATCTGACGCCCCTGTAATTCTCATGCCTTGATAAACTAAAGCCCTGCCTGATAGTGGGTCTCGAATGGCGCCACCGAGACATGTTGCCGCACCACCGAAAGGCTCAATTTCCGTTGGGTGGTTATGGGTTTCATTCTTAAATAAAACCCAGTAAGGGGCTTTTGTGCCATCTTCTAAAGTGACTTCTGTTTCAAAGGTGGCCGCATTGATTTCTTCCGATTCAAGAACATCGGATAGTTTGCCTTGCTTTTTAAGATACTTGGCATTGATGGTTGCTAAGTCCATTAAAGTGACCGCTCTCGTCTTAGCTCTGTCCCCATAAACGAATTCACGCATTTCATGGTATTGAGCTTCCGCTTCTTGAAGGAGTTTTGCGTAGGCGTGTTCTTCACCTTCAGTCCCTTTGAATGAAACCTCCGTCAATTCTGTTGTAAATGTCGTATGTCGGCAATGATCCGACCAATAGGTATCTAAAACTTTAATTTCTGTATGGGAAGGATTTCTTTTTTCAGATTTGAAGTAAGACTGAACGGTTTTAAGGTCAGCGAGGTTCATAGCAAGACCTTCTGTTTTAATGAAGGCTTCTAATGCTCCATCGTCCATTTTTGAAAAAGTATTGTGAATTTTAATCGCTTCTGGTGTAGGTAAGATCACTGCTGTTGAGAGAGGTGCTTCTTTAGGAATTTCAAGGGCTTCTACTGGATTGATGAGAAACTGCTTGATTTGGGAATACTCATGTTCAGAAGGTTTTCCTTTTAAAACAACCACTTTAAAAGTTTGGAGACCCAAGTTCTCGTCGCCAAGTCCTAAAATGGCAATACATTGTTTAGCCGAATCTGCTCTTTGGTCGTACTGACCTGGGAGTAATTTATAGTAAATTGCCGTTTCGTCAATTTTAAGTTTTATGGTTTCAGAAACCAAATCCGCATTAGGTTCTGAGAACACGCTGGCAATAGCCGTTTCAATTTCAGAATCAGTTAAGCCTTCTACGTCATAACCATTGTAGACTGTTACTGAGTCAATACTGTGTACTTGTAAGAATTCTTTAAATTGCTTGTGAAGGGCTGGCCCTTCTACATCAAGCTTTGGGTGTTTTGTTACCAAAATTCTATTAACCATCATCACGACCTCCATCACTAAGTGAATTTCTACTATCATTCTAGCACCCTATGGATTATAATAAAAATTAATCATTCTAATTGTATTAATAAGGAGAGCTAATCAATGAATATTCAATACGAGTGGTATAAAGTCTTCTATAGCGCCGCTAAAAATTTGAATTATACAAAAGCAGCCTCTGAACTCTTCGTTACCCAATCTGCAGTCAGTCAAACCATTCATCAGCTCGAAAGTGCCTTGTCTGTAAAACTCTTTTATAAGGAAGGGAGACGCATTCGCCTGACCAAAGAGGGGCAAGCCCTCTACGAACACGTGGCACCCGCCATTCAACTTCTGGACAAAGGCGCTCAAGTGATTGGGGATATGAATAGTTTAACTCAGGGCAGTATTCGCCTCGGTGCCAGTGACACCATCAGCCGATTTTTGCTTTTGCCCTATATCAAGACTTTTCATGAGCAGTACCCTCAAATCAGTATCACCATCAACAACCGACCTTCTCCTATTTCTTCCGAAATGGTTCAAAAAGGGGAAATTGATTTTGCTGTGGTTAACTATGAACCAACACTGGAAACTCAGCGATTGGCAGTGTTCCCATTAACTGAAACTGAAAACGTCTTTGTTGCCACAGATACTTTTCTTGCCTCGGCTGGCCTAAAAAAGGATAAAATTTCTTTGAAAAAGCTAAGCGCCTGTACCCTCATCACTTTAGAGAGCAAGTCTACGACAAGACGGCTTCTAGACCGTTTTCTGATGGACAAAAAAGTAAAATGGATACCCGAATTTGAGGGTGGCAGTGTTGACTTAATTTTGGAAATGGCTTCTATGGGAATTGGTGTGGGCTTTGTGCCTAAAATGGCCCTGAACAAATGGAACGATGCCGAACTCAAAATTCTCCATCTTTCGGAAACCATTCCTAAAACTTCGGTATGTATTGTAAAACATGCCCACATGCCCCTCACTTCCGCATCACAAACGGCTTTCGAGGCACTTCAGGCTTATTTCGAACAGTAATTATCATAGTTTAGGTCTATCAGAGTTCGGAACGATAAATGTAAACTATTAATAAATTTTATGGTCTATTTTCTTTTGTTTTTGGGTATAATGCCCATATTGTGTTATTATAAAAACATGATTGTTTATCAACCTTATTACTTTATATTGTAGGAGTGTGTTTAAATTGAGCCCCAGTGACAGTTGGCAGTTAATTCTTCTAGTTGTATTATTATGCTTTTCGTCTTTCTTCTCCGCTTCAGAAACAGCGCTTATGTCTCTTAGCAAAATACGTGTGCGCCATTTGGTAGATGAAAACGTGAAAGGTGCTACCCGTATTCAAAACCTCATCAACAACCCCAGCAAATTGCTCGGTGCCATTCTCATTGGTAATAACGCCGTGAATATTGGTGCCTCTTCCCTAATGACAGCAATGTTCCTCGCAAAATTTGGCGAAGCTGGTGTGGGGATTGCAACAGCTGTAATGACCATTATCGTTCTTATCTTTGGGGAAATTACGCCAAAGTCCCTTGCCGCACAGAATTCCGAAAAAGTTTCATTCGCAGTTTCTAAGCCGATTGCGGCAATCATTATTATATTGTCACCTGTTATTCACATCATGACCTTTATAACGGGTTTCTTGATTCGCTTTCTAGGTGGTAACGCCACTGGCAATCAAATCAGCATTACTGAAGACGAGCTAAAAACCATTGTAAACGTCAGCCACGAGGAAGGTGTCCTAGAGGTTGAAGAACGTACCATGATTCATAATGTGTTTAATTTTGGGGATACTATGGCAAAAGACGTTATGACCCAAAGAACCAATATGATTTCCATAGATGTGAACTGTACTTATGCCGAACTTACAGATATGTTTAAAACAGAACAGTTCTCCCGAGTGCCAGTTTATGAAGAAAGTTTTGACAATATCGTCGGGATTGTCACTATTAAAGACTTTGTCTTTAACATTGAAGACACGCCAGACTTCCATATGACAAAGTACCTTCGCAAACCCTTCTTTACTTATGAATTCAAACTGACCACCGATCTGCTCAGTGAAATGAGAGCCGCTAGAGCTCAAATCGCCGTCGTCTTAGACGAGTATGGCGGTACGGCTGGTATTGTTACTATAGAAGATTTAATTGAAGAAATCGTCGGTGAAATTGTTGACGAATACGATGAAATTGAAAGAGATATCGTGGTCATTCGCGAAGATGAGTATGTGATTGATGGCAGTACCCGTATTGAAGACGTAAACGATATGATTGGCAAGCACATTGAATCAGATCATTTTGATACTATAGGAGGCTATGTCATTGAACTGGTAGGTAAACTGCCAGATGAAGGTGATGTGATTGAAGATGAAGGCATTAAGTTCATTATCGAACGAGTCGATAAAAATAGAATAGAGCAAATTCGGATTCACACCGACCCCGAATAGAAACATAAAAGCACTTATCCTGTTAGACTGGCATTTCCAGCGCTTGGGTAAGTGCTTTTTTTATTGAATGCCAACAACCTGATCCCGCCCTTGGTGCTTGGCATGGTAAAGGGCTTGGTCAATGCGCTTGTACATATCGTCAAAGACTTCACCTTGATGATAGACTGTGACCCCAAAACTTCCCGTCATGGTTCCAAAATGGGCTTGTGGTGTTGCACCTAGATTTTGTCTTAATTTTTCTGCCAATAACATAGCGCCATCATAATCGGTTTGAGGGGCAACGACGAGAAATTCTTCCCCTCCCCATCGGATAAGAGCGTCTGTCTTTCGAATATTGAGAGCCAACACATCTGAGGATGTTCTCAGCACCATGTCCCCTACATCGTGACCAAAAGTATCATTTATACCTTTGAAATAGTCTAGGTCTACGAGAATTAGGCTCAGTGGTGTTTTATATCGATTGGCGACAGCCATTTCATTTTCAATTTTATAGTCAAAGTAGGTCCGATTGAATACCCCTGTGAGGGCATCTACTGTCGCCAATTCCTTTAAATGTTCCATGGCATTTTTCAAACTCACCGTTTTAGCGCTCAACTCAGTTTCACTGGCAATGACAAGGCGCTGATTAACGCCCACAATGAACATCACCACAAATAAAGAACTGTACACGGAGACAATCCTCGCTCTTTTTACATACTCTAGGGGTAAATAGTATGAGGCGTCCTTGCCAATGGTGCCAAAGCTATCAATCCAATAAAAGGCAATGATGTTCAGTGTTACTGTTAATACAATCCAGTGAATATTTTTAGGCTTAAAAGTCAATAGAGGGATTATGGCAAACATTAAGAAATAATTATGATTCCCCGTCCTATTTCCCAGATAAAGAACCAAAGGTATAAATAAGGCCGCTGTAAAACTTAAATTCAACAAAATAGCTGACAATAAGTGGTGATGTATTTTGTTTAGCCATATGGTCATTACAAATAGTGGTATAAATCCAAGTGTAATTAGAAGCCCACCTAAAAAAATCTGCATATTAAAAGTAAAATAGGTCAAAGCGAAGCTCAAGAAGGCAAGAGTCCCTGAGATTGCCGCCACATTTACCAAGCGAACCATCCGTTTTTCCACTACAGACAGTTCCTCTGTAATTCCCATATTGGTGTACACGCCCATATATTTTTTTATGACTTCAAGGCATTGTAAAACTTTATGAAATATTCGGTCCATACTTCCTCCTGACTGCGTCCAATCTCTTGAATGGACAGTTCGTCAACTTGTACCGTCCCATGATTCATACCCCTAATGACAAAAAAATCTCTTAGAAAGAGGACTTCCTAAGAGATTTTCAACGTTTTTTTATTTGCTTTTCAGCAAGTAAGTATTCATCCTTTTGGGACTAATGGCATCCGCCGCCGCAGCTGCTGCAACCTGATTCCACTTGATTGACAGGAGATACATAGTAACCATTGCCAACAAATTCTACATTGATTTCGCCTAATTGTTCGAAGAGATCTTTATCCATAATAAATTTAATTTCGTTAGACTCATCAGATAAATCTGATTCTTTTACTTCGTCAAGTGCAAGACCTAATGAAGGGCCGCTACAACCATGACCTGCAACAAAAATTCTAACGCTATTTGGACGATCTTCTTGTGTTTCAATAATTTTTTTGATTTCATCTATTGTTTCTTGATTGATTTGAACCTTCATATGAATTGCCTCCAATTCTTAACTTGTAATGATTACAATTAACAATTTCATTATAGCACAGTCAAATAAAAAAGAAACCCTATGAATTATAACAATTCATAGGGTTTCTATAACTATCTTTAGCTAGCTATTCACCACAGCTGCTACAGCTGCTGCAATCGCTTTGAGCTTGGTTCACTGGCGCTACATAGTAGCCATTGCCAACGAATTCAACCTTAATATCGCCCATATTGTCGTGTAAGTCTTTCTCCATAACAAATGCCAACCCTTCAACCTCAGTTTGTACGTCTTCATCCTTTAACTCATCCAGAGCTAATCCTAAAGATGGGCCGCCTCAGCCATAACCTGCTACAAAAATTCTAACGAATTTTGGTCGATCTGGCTGTGTTTCCAGAACTTTTTTTATTTCTTCAATTGTTGCCGAATTAGAAATAACGTTCATTCTAATACCTCCTCATGCATTATTAGTATTTTAAATAGATAACTGTTTTCAATAAACTTTTTCTATCGTAACTATTATATATTATACCAACAAAAAAACAATCTAAAGCATTTCTGCTGAAGATTGTTTTTTTGTTAAAGTCTTTGGTATTATTTTTTAGCTACTTTATGCCGCCGCAAATTATTCGTTTTCAACCAAAAGGTTTGCATCTGTAATGTATTGATCCACTTTGCCTGCATCCATTAAACCTTGAAGGGTCTTGTTGACTGCCGCAGTGAACTCTGGATTGTCTTTTGCCATTGCAATGGCAACGCCACCTTCAGCACCTAAGTCCATGCCATTTAAGACGATGTCAGGATTGTTCTTAGCATAAGATTTAGCAACGGTGTCTGCCATTAAAATACCATCTATTTTTCCAGTTTTAAGTTCCATGATCAAATCAGGAATTTTGCCAATGGCTTTAACTTCAGAACCAGTGAATTGTTCTGTTGCAATTTGCTCCTGAAGGGTTCCTTTTTGTACGCCCACAATTTTCCCTTTAAAGGCTTCTAATGTATTGAGTGTATCTTTTTGGTCTGCCGCTACCAACAGCGTTTGGTGAGCATCATAGTAAACGATAGAGAAATCAACGCTTTTTTTACGTTCTTCCGTTGGGTTCATTCCCGCTACGATAAAGTCAATTTTCCCGCCCATAAGTGCTGGAAGGAGACCTTCAAATTTCATGTCTACAATTTCAAGTTCAACACCAAGACCAGCTGCAACTTCTTTTGCGATTTCAATATCAAAACCTACAATGGTGTCTTGACCATCAATGGTTTTGTGGAATTCATAAGGCGGGTAGTCTGCAGAAGTGCCTAAAACGATTTTCCCTTTTTCCTTAATCTTTGCCAATTGGTCTGTAGAAGCTACTGGTGTCGTTTCAGTTGGGGCTGGTGTAGCAGCCTTATCCGTTTTTGCACTACAGCCTGTTGCGGCAATACCAAGAGCTAAGATACAGGTTATTGCCATAAGGCTTTTCCCAAATTGCTTTACGCTTTTTGTTCCAAATACATGTTTTTTCATATAATCACCGTGGAGTGGACTCACTCCTATCCTTTCAATTTTTGTTTTAGGTTTAAGTTCTAAGAGACATTCGTTCTACTCTTTATTTTTCTTTAAACTCTGTATCATTTTCAAGACTTCGCTTACTGCTGTGGACCCTGGGCTCAGCTTTCGGTTCACACTAGCCATTGGGTCAATGCTGTGGTAAAGGGCATCTGTCAGGAGGATCTTGGTTTCTGAACATTCATCTAAAATCTGCTGATAAGTATCAATACCAATATCGCCTAAGGTTACACCTTCACCTTCTGCCAATTTTACACTCTTGCCTGCGACTTCATGGGCTGTTCTAAAGGGAAGTCCAAGACCCACTAAGTAGTCTGCTAGGTCTGTGGCATTTAGGAAGCCCTCTTCTATGGCTTTGTACATTTTTTCAGTATTGAATGTAGCCGTTGCTAACATTCTTACCATGATTTCCAACGCCATCGCCAATTGATCTGCCGTGTCAATCACAGGAATTTTATCTTCTTGCATGTCTTTGTTATAGGCCAATGGCAAGGCTTTTAAGGTGGTCAATAGATTCATGAGGTTGCCGTAAATTCTACCAGTCTTGCCTCTTATAAGTTCTGCCATATCTGGATTTCTCTTTTGTGGCATGATACTACTACCTGTGCAGTAGGCATCTGCCAATCTAATAAAACCAAATTCTGAGCTGGACCAAAGGATGAGTTCTTCTGCTAATCTAGACAAGTGCATTTGAATCAAGGCCCCTGAGCTTAAAAATTCTATTGCAAAGTCTCTGTCACTGACAGCGTCCATTGCGTGGGGGACTAGGCTTTCAAAGCCCAGGGTTTCCTTGACAAACTCACGATCACTTGCATAGGGCAGTCCTGCTAAAGCGCCTGAACCAAGAGGCATTTGACTGATTCTGTGGTACTGTTCTTCCAGTCGCTCTAAGTCTCTTGAGAACATTTGCACATAGGTAAGAAGATGAAAACCTAGCGTGATGGGTTGCGCCCTTTGTAAATGGGTGTACCCAGGCATTAAATCTCCTGCGTGTACCTCTGCCTTTTCTAGCAAAACCCCTTGCAGATCTTTTAAGAGCTCTCTTAAAACTTTATTTTGTTTCATGGTGTAAAGCCTAAAGTCCAAAGCGACTTGATCATTTCTACTTCTTGCCGTATGAAGCTTTTTAGCCGTGTCTCCAATCAATTGTGTCAATTGATATTCGACATTCATATGAATATCTTCTTGCTCTTCTGAAAACAATTCTGGATTTTCTAGAAAGAGGTTTTCAACGGTTTTCAAGCCCTTTTCAATGGTCACCTGCTCAGTTTCTGTTAATACACCTATTTTAGCCAGCATTTTGCTGTGAGCAATTGACCCTTCAATGTCTTCCTTTA
>CAXXWB010000023.1:0-42547 GCA_963677505.2 uncultured Acidaminobacter sp. | reverse complement strand
TACTTAAAACAAAAGCCGTTGATCAAAGGATTGAATTCCATTTGATCAACAGCTTAATTTTTTAAGATATTCCCCGTTGTATACATTCTTCCAACAAAGACATATTATAATCGACTGCTGATATGATTGCTTTAAGCAAAGTATCTGCATCAATTTTATACCAGTTTATTTCGTAACCAGCATTTAGTGCTAATTGCCTAATAAACTCTCTTATAACTCGTCCGTTTCCCTCGCGGAATGGATGAATCATATTCAACTCAGACATATAGAATGAAAGCTTTGAAATAACATCATCCCTGTCATAATTTTTAAGAAATCTATCATCTTTCAGCTTACTAAGAAGTTTTACTAAGTTGTCTTCAATATATTCAGATTTACAAAAGAAAGTGTCACCCTTCCAAATATCTTCAGTCCTAAACTTTCCTGCAAATGGATAAAGATCTTGAAAAACATACTTATGAATGTTCTTAATATGAGTCATGCCGAAATTTCCATTTTTTGTAACTTTAGCCAACTCAGCTAGTCTTATTGCAGTTAAATCCGCTTCTATTTTATGAAGTTCCTCACTGTCTTTAATTCCAAATAAATTACATATATACCTCTGTGTCAGAATAGCAATATTGTGACTGTATAATTTCTTTTCTTTCATACTTATTAAACATGGGCTTTTGCTTTGATGTTATATTTGCTGAGCAATGCAGTTCTTGCATCTGTTCCAGAAAGCGTCCCTTCGAGCACTCTTTGGCTTAATTCTATAGCGGTTTCGCTAGGCTTTAAGCCTTCAAATGCCAAAGTTTGCAGTCACATTTTTTAACGAATTTTCTATTGATATTTTTTTTATCTTCATGCCGACGCCTCCTTTAACTCATATAATTATATCACCTGTACTTCTAGCTTATTCTTTTATAAAACCATTTTGAATTGAATACCACTAATCATCTTTTTATAGCACATCATAACCACTTGCTTTTTAAAACCTTCGCTCAGATAAAGATCGGCTGCACGTTCGTTTTCAGCGTTAACGCAGAGCATGGCATGAGGCATGGCATTGGCTTGACCGAAGGCTACTCCTGCTCGGAGCAAAATCTTGCCCAGTCCTTTTCCCTGATATTCTGGCAACACGGCTACAGGTCCTATAAAAGCGTAGGTCATATCCTCTTCCACTTCTTTTCCCACGCGAATCACGCCTATGGCTTCGCCGTCTTTCTTCAAAAAACAGCATACCTCCAGGAACCGTGCTAGGCGCCTTTACCATTTTTATCACATCGGCTTCTGTAATTGGAGTTTCACTCCCCTTAAGTGTTGCAAAAGCTCTATTTCTGACTTTGCACCAATCTGATGCATCCCTGTCATCAAAATAAGCCTCAATGTAAATAGTCCTCAGGCAGCAAAATTGATGCCACTGGTATATCCTCTCGATCAAGAACCCACACGTATCGGTCTAACTCAAAGCCAATTTCTTTGAGGATATCTGCCACTTCCTCTTTGGACTCTGGAATAAATAAAAACAGATGATCCATTTCCCTAATATAAGGTTCAATGGCACTGTACAACATTTCGTAAGCTTCATGGGTGGTGTCTACTGCATGAATAATCGAAAACCTTCCACGTCTTTGGTCATCCATATAAGGGAGACATCTGACAGAGACCATCCCCGCTACGCCGCCACTTGCATCTTTTAAGCAAAAAGTTGGCTGTTTTAGGGGGTCGGGATCAAACTTTTCCAGTTCATCGTCGTATAAATCTGATTCATCATGTTCAAAACGATATTTTTGGCAATACTCTACATATAATTCTTTATTATTACGATTGATTTGTTCAACCAGGTATATGCTTTGCTGTTCTTTTTCCATATGGACTACTTATGCTCCCAATCCGATTTCTTGTGCCACTTCTCGCATTCCTAAAATAGTGTGGCCAATCACTTCATCTAGCTCCCAGTCTAACATGGCAATCCCCTTGCTCTATAACGTCTCTAGAAACGCCTGCCGCAAAACTCAATGTTTTAAATTTCTTTTTTACCGACTTAGTTTCTAAGTCCATGACACTTTTGGAAGGTCTCATGATAGCACAGGCGTGAATCAATCCACAGAGTTCATCTGTCGCAAATAAAACTTTCTCCATGATGTGTTCAGGTGCAACGTCAGAACCTGTAAGTCCATAGCCGTGACTGACAATGGAACGAATGATGTCCTCATCATAGGATTGTTCCGTCAAAATTTCTCTCACTTTTACACAGTGTTGATCTGGAAACATATCGTAATCCAAATCGTGAAGTAATCCGACCAATGCCCACTTTTCAACATCATCCTGCTGAAGATGTTTTGCATAGTACCGCATAAACGCCTTCTACTGCTTGTGCGTGCTTTAATAAATAATCTGTCTTGGTATACTCATTTAGCAAATTCCAAGCTTGCTCTCTAGTAGGTCTCATTCTTGTCAACTCCCTTTGTGTAATTGTGTTAGTTACAATTATATACGGTTTTGTATCAAATACAAAGTATCAAAATTCTGGAAACTATAATAATACAAGAAAATGAATAATAATGATTTCGTTATAAATAAAACTTATAGTATTAAAGCTCTTCCAAATACTGATATAAATAGATATAATGGCTTTAATGATTACTATACGCAATTAGTATCAAATAGATTTGAAAGGAATTCTTATGCTATTTAAAAGCTTTTTTAAAGCGCTCCTTCTGGTAATAACTATGACTCTAACCTTGTTTACGGGTCTTGTTTACGCAGATTCTATTACATCTCCTGATGCCATTACCATTGCCTCTGAACCCGTTCCTTTTGTAGATCAAGGCTTGACCTTCATTTCTTTAAAGGATTTATCCAATGGTCTTTCAGGACAACTCACCATGGACTTAGGCGAGTTTACAACCAGCAACAAAAAAATTTATACCTTTTAAAAATGGCTTGATGACCGATCTTCAGATGCCTCTTATCTGGAAGGATGGTCGTTTTGGTTTCCAAGTGGGTTCCAATGCCGACGGTGATCTTTTTCAGATTATCGTTCATGAAAAAAACGGTCTCTTTTGGCACCAAGTTGGTCTAAAAAAGCAAGGTGATGGCAGTTATAAAGCCATCCTTTCTAAAGAACGCACTTCAATTAAAGTCTTGCCAGAAAGCTACAACTTGATCTTGGTCAGTCGTTCGGTTCCCATTGACAGCAATCTAAAATTTTCTCTTACAAAGCTGAGCGCTCTTGGTATTACTAGAGCATCAGACATGTCTGTCAACAGCGAAATTGGTCCTAGTTTGCAAAGCATGTTTAAAGCCTCTTCAGACGCCAATACGTTTAATCTTAGAGTCGTCAGTGGTTTTAGAACCGTTGCCAAACAAAAGAGTCTTTTTAACGCCAAAATGGCATCCCTTAAAAGTCAGGGTTCTAAAAACCCTTATGACGATGCTGCCAAAACTGTAAATCCACCAACCCAAAGTGAACACCACACCGGCTATGCTGTAGATATTTTTATCTACTCGAGTGACTGCCCTTGGTTCTTTCAAAGGCTCCGCTGAGGCAAAATGGTTAGAAAGCAATTCTTATAAATACGGTTTTGTGCTCAGATACCCTAATGGTAAAACTAATATCACAGGCATCTCTTATGAACCTTGGCACTTCCGTTATGTAGGAAAAACCTACGCAAAAATATTGACCGACAACAAACTAACCTTAGAAGAGTGGATCAAAAAAGGCAAACAAGGCGCTTTGTACCAATCTCCAGATGGAAAAACCCACTATTTTGTGGTAATCTCCTCTTCATTAAAGGCGGAAGCTCTTAACGAACTTATTTCAACTTCAGAAATTAAAAAATACTATATTTCCCCTGCTTGGGTTGCCTATGATTTGGTAATTCCTGAGTAGGGTGTCCATCTATCCGTTTAACAAAAAAAGGGCTACCGCTTAATGATTTTATTCAAGTCATTTTGAGATAGCCCTTTTTATTTACTTAATTTATTGTCTCAACGATGCTATTTCGAAGTGGGATTGCTTCCATTCTTCTACATATTGTTCAAGAATGCTGCGAATAACTGTTCCAATTGTGGTATAGGCTTCATCGTCTAAATTGGCAAGTGAAACACGAATGGACCACTCTGGTCCACTAAAACCGCCGCCACTGAGAAGGACAATAGAAGAAGCCTCTGCCAGTCGAAGGAGAATATCCACTGGGTTATAGGTTCTTTCCAAATAAAATGCAAAGGATGGTTCATAGTTAATTCTTGCCCACTGGAGCAAATCAAATTGGGTGTAATAGGAAGCATCGTTTAAATCTTCTCTCACTGGCAGTCCTAAACCGTCAAAGAGTCGTTTTTGGCGACGTTTGCAAATGGCAATGGTTTGCTTTTTATACACATTCTCTTTATCTACAAGAGCAAAGAGACAGAACATAGCCATTTGCACTTGTTGCGGAGTAGAAAGGCCTGCTGTATGGTTTAAGGCAACTTGTCTACTGTCTGCCACAATTCTGTCCATGAATTCAATTTCTTCTGGGTGAATGGATAAGGCACCATAACGGCGTCTTGCCCTTTCTTTCTTGTCTTCATCTAAATTTCCTAACAACTTATCAAAGACATTGTTCTCATGAAGGGCTATAGTCCCCAAACGCCAACCTGTAACGCCAAAATATTTGGAGAAGGAATAAACCCCTATGGTATTGTACGGCAAGGCTTGCATCAACGAAGTGAAACCTTCTACAAAAGTGCCGTAAACATCATCGGAAATAATCATCAAATCTTGATTATAGGTTTTAACCATATGCTGTAACTGCTTCACCGTCTCCTGTCTCATGGCAACTGACGGAGGATTGCTTGGGTTGACAATAAACAGCGCCTTAATGGAAGGGTCCTTCAACTTTTCCATTTCGCTCTCAGGGTACTGCCAAGTATTTTCGCCCTCTTTGTTGATTTCAGTGGCCTTAATTTCAACCACGTTAAAGCTATATCTTGGTAAATGTGGAATCTCCAAGTATGGCGTAAAAATTGGGGTCATGAGGGCGATTTTATCTCCCTTGTCAAAAATGTTATTGGCAATTAGGGAATCGAAAATATAACACATTGCCGCTGTTGCCCCTTCGACTCCGTAAAGTTTAATAGGGCTATAGCTAAGGTCATATTTAAATTCTTGTACCAAATAATCTAACACAATTTTTTCAATATGTCTGAGCATCCGATCTGGGAAGGGATAATTGTCTCCAATAATGCCATCGGTTAACTCAAAAATAAACTCGTCTGGGTCAAAATCTTTTTCCTTAAACCCATAGCCAATCATTTTCTCTAAAAGTTCAACACCAGGGGCTTCAGGGTGAGTGGCGATGTACTTTTTCAACCGATCTGCTATACCTTTCTTACTAGGCATGCCCGCTAAATCGCCATCTGACAGTGTTCTTTTAGTTTCTTCCACTGCAAAGTGCCCGAAGGTAAAAAAAGCTTCTCTAGGCGTAGCTGCGGTCCAGTTAGGATTGCCGCGACCTGCATCTAAAAGAGATCTGGTCCCCGCTTCAATATTATCCTTTGCATAGCTGATTAATTTGTCTTTGAGCTCAAAAGGGCTGATTTTCCCATATATATTTTCAATTTCTTCACGTTGAACGCTTTTTGCCATAAATGATTTTCCTCCCTAATAATTTATTCTTTGTTATTGGAAGATTTTATACCCAAAATTGAAAGGGCACCAGCAATTATTGCTATAATGCCTGTAAAAATTCTTGGAGAACCTATTTCGTGTTCTATCTGCCCCCCTTTGGCAATGGAAATCATTCTGACAAAATGCAAATCCATATCGCCTCCATGAAGGCTGCACCCTCTATGAAATACCGCTTCAATTTCGATAGTATCGCCTTTAGTTTTATAATCACCATACTGAGTTATTTGGGAGATTGCTTCAAGTGGCATGACAACACCCATGGCGCTAGTGCCATCATTAATATTAACCCATGCGTATTCCTTTCGTTCGAGGGCTTCTAATAAGACTTCCCCTTTTACACGAACAGTCTTCCCATCATAAAAGTGACTGTTGTTTACTAATTCATTCAATTCTAGCAGCGTCCCTTCGGCATAGACATTTATTGAAAATATCCCGCTTAGAAGAACTATAAGAACTATAATTTTTTTCATCGTTTCCATAAGCCACTCACCCCTGAAATAATAATACCTATCAATGCAAACACGGACATAAATTCCAAACGCCCTAGGAACATTGCAAAAATGTAGTATACCTTTAATCCCATAGGCATAGAGGCCGTTGTTATTCCA
Source organism: uncultured Acidaminobacter sp. (assembly GCA_963677505.2). Taxonomy (GTDB): domain Bacteria; phylum Bacillota; class Clostridia; order Peptostreptococcales; family Acidaminobacteraceae; genus JBGSUZ01. The sequence continues at coordinate 36,283 of CAXXWB010000023.1, read as the reverse complement.
ATGGATAAACCTACATTTCCAGTCACTGAAGCCGCCTCAAAAGCCGATTCTGTCATTGGGTAGCCGTAAAAGCTTCCTAGTGCGGTTCCAATCAAAAACATACACACATAGCAAATGATGATGGTCGCTGTTGATCTGACAGAAGCGTCGTCAATGACTATATCCTTAATATGATGGTACTTTTCAATTGTAATGCGTCGTTCAGGTCTTAAAGAACGTTTTACATCTGCAATCAATGACTTAAATAAAATGCCCACTCTCAAGCCCTTAATCCCACCAGCAGTTGAACAAGCTGAACCGCCAATAAGCATGGCTACAATGAGAATCAGTATGCCGAAGTCACCCCAGTCGTCTACAAACTGCCTTGCATATAAGGTCCCAAAGCCCGTTGTGGTATGAGCTGATAATAGATGATAGATGCCTTTTCTAAACATTGCCACTGCGTCATTATAAATGCCATTGTTTGATAACCACATGACTAAAAGCAAGGTCATAGTACCTACAGTTACTGCAAAGCTTTGCATTTCAATATTTTTATATATTTCTCTTCGCTTTCCATTCCATATGGCATAGTGGAGGCCAAAGTTCAACGAACCCAATATGAATAGAACAATACCTATAATTTCATTACTAAAGCTGTGATAAAATAACACATTTTGTGACATTGGGGCAAAGCCACCTGTGCTCCATGCAGAGGCAAATAAGCAAAAACCATGAACAAGGGCATTTACTGGATTAAGCCCAGTTGAAGCGACCCCATCTACAAAGTATACCCCTGTACCTACAATCAAATAAGCCAGTGAGATACCCCAAATGATACGAGCAGTCCCCTTTACATTTGGAACAAGCTCTATATCCTTAGCTTCCCCAACATATATTTTATAAGCCCCGTGGGTATGCTTAAACAAGAAGGAAAGGGCTAAAACTACCATCCCTTGACCCCCTACAAAGGTTATGATGTGACGCCAAATATTTAAACTGATGGACATGTGGTCCAAGTCCTGAGCAAGGGTTAGTCCCGTGGTTGTAAAGCCACTCATCACATCAAAAATAGCGTCTAAGTAAGAAAGGTAATGTCCGCTGAGATAATAGGGCATTGCACATAATAACATCAGCACCAGCCAAGAAGTTGCCGAAATGACTAACCCATGCTTCCACTGGATTTTAACAGTTGTCTTATGTGCTCTGCCAATTTTCATACCGCCAGCCCCAAGGGTAATGGCTATACCAATACTGATCATAAAATTAAATAGCATTTGCCATTCAGCGAAAATAAGAGATATAAAAATAGGGATTGCCATTAAGCCCGCAGTAATCACGGTGACAAATCCCGTATAATAGGCAATGACTTTTACATCATCTGATTTAAAATAAACTTTCATATGAACTGCCTCCTATAATAGGATTGTGTTGATGCCAAACAGAATCAACATAAAGGCAAAGCAGTAACCTGTTTCAAGCATAATGCCTCTAATAATTTTTACCATTTCAAAATTCAACATATCATTGCTCCTCAAATGTCATTTCTATCATATTGGCGATTACCTCTGTACTGCAAACGGTTTTATCTACCCCAAGCATTTTAAAGGCATTTATATTCTTCGGGTTATTGACCCTTGCAATGGTTTTGTGAATATTAAAGTTCATTTTGGCAATCTGGCAAATAATGATATTTTCTTCATCTTTTCCAGTTGCTGCAACAACTACGTTGGCATCCTCTATTGCTGCATCCTTTAAAACATCTAGAGAGGTGCCATCTCCCCACAAAATCATATCGCTAAACTCTTCTGCAATTTTTTCACAAATTTCTTTATTCTTCTCTATTAATACAACTTCATGTTTATTGTGAAGGGATTTTAAAAGGTAATATCCCACTTTTCCTCCACCGACGATGATAATATCCATAATGCTCAACTCCTTAATCTGATTACAAAGCAACTTTGACCGGTTTTCTATGTGGCTCAATCATGGCTTTACCCATAATAACTGTCAAAGAAGATGGACAGATGGATTCAATCTCAAGTTGATCATATAAAAATTGTTTATTGGGGTCATTCACTCTGGAAATTACACGTTTAACGCCAAATACTTTTCCAGCTATTTGAGAGGCAACCAAGTTCACGTTGTCATTTGGCGTCATGGCGTAAAAGACATCTGCTCGCTCAATGCCTGCTTCGACAAGAACATCTTTGTCATACTCCACGCCTATACTTCTCATTCCATTGAATCCGCTACCCAACTCGTCTAATTTCAATCGGTCCTGATCAATGATGACCACATCGTTACCCTCATTAGAAAGGTCCGTCGCCAACATGCTGCCAATTCGTCCACAGCCTACTATAATAATATACACTTAACCCACCTCACTTCATTTTTGCAAACATTCGATTGACGTTTTCAACTTCTAAAAGATCTTCATGCCCTAAAAAAGGTTCCTTGTTACCGCCAATCAAATTATTGCAGGTCAATCTTTCAATGTTCATGTCTGCATATTTATAAGAGGGCTCCAAGGAATAAGCCGCTCTGTAGTGTCTCAGTGCTAAAAGGCGATCTCCGATAAGTTCATAATAGGCACCCAGTAAATTCTGCGCTTCTGCACCATTATCATCTAACTGGATTGCCTCATGTATGATATCCTTAGCAAGGTTTAAATCATTCTTCTTAATCAGTTCAATAGCTTCTTCAATTTTTTCCATATATGCTGCATTTAATCTACTCATCACACTCGCCTCTTTTCTTTTCATCTTAATTTTATCACCAATGAAATAAAGATAGTGTAAAGAGGCGTTATAGCGGTGTGAAGATGTTGTTAAGAAATTGACTCTTTATTCATCGACTAGCCTGTATCCTACACCTACTTCAGTGAGCAGATACCTTGGTTGAGCAGAATCCTTTTCAATTTTACGGCGTACACTGGCCATAAATACACGCAAAGATTGGGTGTCTGATTCTCCATAACTACCCCATATTTCGTTAATAATGAATCTATGGGTAAGTACCTTACCTGCATGATAAGACAATAACTCAATCAATTTGAACTCAATAGGCGTCAGATGAACCTCTTCCCCATCCACTGTAACTCTGTGCTTGTCGTAGTCAATCACCAAACCTTGAATTTCAAACTTCTCAGGTTGGCTTTCAACTAATTCTTGATAGGATTTCTTATGTCTAAGAGCTACTCTGATTCGGGCCAACAATTCAGGGACACTAAAGGGTTTGGTCAAATAATCATCTGCACCTAAATCTAGCGCTTCTATTTTGTCTTGATCATGTCCCCTTGCAGAAACCACAATAATAGGGGTTTTCATGGTCTCTCTCAGGGTGGCAATAATTTCCAATCCATCCATATCTGGCAGTCCTAAATCCAATAATATGACATCTGGATTGTGAGAGTATGCCATTAAAACCCCATTCCGGGCCGTATCGGTTTCAATACACTTATAACCTTGAGATTCTAAGGAAATTTTTATAAAGTTTCTAATGGTCTTATCATCTTCAATAGATAGTATTAGAGGTTTATAGGTCACTAGGAGCCCTCCTTACAGGTATTTGAAATTCAAAGGTTGCACCGCCGACTTCATTGTTATAGGCACAGATACTGCCCCCATGTGCTTCAACAATCGCTTTGCAAATTTCTAACCCTAATCCGATGCCCTTTCTACCGTGGTCACTGGTTTCGCCAGAAGTATAGAATCGATTAAACAGCTTGCTCATAGCCTTTCTCGATATCCCCGACCCATTGTCTTTTACCTGAACCTTAACGAATTCATTTTCATAACTTACAATTAGCTTGACCTTTGAGCCTTTGGGCGTGTATTTTGAGGCATTGTCCAACAAATTGATAAGCACATGTTCGATGAGTTGCCCATCCATATCTACCATAATCAGTTCCTTAGGAACGGTAAGTTCCACTTGATGGTCTATCATTTGCTTAGCCGTTCTGGAAACCACTTCTGCCATAATCTCTTCCATGAATTCCTGCTTGATTTTCAGCTTAACCTTACCTTCTTCTAGTTGGGTTAGACTTAAAATGTTTTCCACCGTGTGGATTAGCCATTTGGTTTCATCATAGGTGTTGTTTAGCAATTCAGATTTCTGCTCATCGGTCAATATTTCTCTATTCTCAATCAGAGTCCCCGTCGCCCCAAGTATACCTGTGAGAGGCGTTCTCAGATCATGGGAGATGGCTCTTAGTAGATTGCCTCTTAGCTGTTCACTTTCAATTTGAATAGCGACTTTTCTCTTTTCTTCATTGAGCCGCTCTCTTTCGATGGCCATTGCCATTAGTGAGGCAATTATAACGCACAATTCTCGTTTTTCCTCACTGAGAATTTCCATATCATATAAACCAAACCCTATAACACCAAGGGATCCGCTTTGTCCAACCACGGGCACATAGAGCATGTTTACATCGTCATAAAACTGTTTTTCAACAGTCTTGTTGACTTGCCTTTTTGCTACTTCTGACATAGCAGATTTTTGATGTGAGGAAATTTCCCAAAATTCATTTAGCGTTTTCCCATTTTCATAACCCAAGTATTCCGACAGTTCTCCATCTTCATTGCAATAAGCAATTATTGTTTTAATATTCATTATCTCCGAAACGTCTTCTCCAATTACCGCACCAATCTGAGCCTCTTTAGTCCCATATAACAATCTTTGACTCACATGATAAAGAAGATAAGCCCGCTTTTCTCTTTGACTGGAAATCTTAGCTTCGTGTTTCACTTTAATGGTCAATGTACTGGTAAGGGTCGCCGCCGCGAACATAAACACAAAAGTAATAGGATAGTCTGGGCGATAAGTTGCAAGGGTATAATAGGGCTCCGTAAAAAAGTAGTTAAACGTTAAGACACCCAATATGGCTGCAAAAAAGCTACTGATGTAACCTTCTATGAGGTAAGACACCAAAAGAACCGACAAAAGATAGGTCATGATAATGTTAGACTCAACAATTTTCAATTCCCTTAACCCGAAAGAAATAAAGGTTGCTAGCGTAATCAATCCTATAATAATCATTAAATTGAATATGAACTTGAGTACCGGAATTTTATTCTTTATCGTCAGCATACGGCTTATTTTCCCCGTATGCTTAGCTCTCTGCTTTAATCGATTCATCTCAAATACTCCTTCTTTATATAGGTGCCACTTGGGTCTTATTCCTAAAGTAAAGTAACGCAACTCACATATTATATAGAAATCCGTATAAAGATTGTGTTAAGATTTCGGTTTTAATTTATGTATATATTTAACGGTTTTCTAGTTTTACCTTACTCCACTCTATATTGAATATATACAAAATTTGCAATATGTATAAAAAATGTTTTGCGGATATATTGTTTTGTGCGATAATTTACAAGTAAAATTTACTATTTTAGGCAAGGAGTTTCCATAGATAAAAAAACCTATGACTATTTAGGTTGCTTTTACCCCGAAGGGTACCTGAATTCACAGTGTAATGTGTTCTTTAATCATAAAGATATTAAAGAACTTATACACAATGGATACTCAGACCAAGATGAGAAATTGTATCAACTGCAAGTTATAAAAAAATAGCAAAGTAGAGGTTAATCTTATGACATATTATTATGAAACATTAACCCGTCCAAATTATTTAAAATTCAAGATACGTCCCGAAGACGCTCTCCCTGTTTTAAAAACAAATTCTGATTTTATGGACAATATCCTTGAATGCTTCAACAGTAAAAACAAGCATTACTTTTTATATTTTTTAGATGGTGATTATTGGAAAGAACAAGATATATGGAAGAATAATCGTTTCATTTGGAAGGTCGATTTTCAAATTTCTTATGATTTTTTTGAAATATCTCCCTTTAAAGACGGAATAGCACAATGGGTTGATGAGTTTATATTAGTCAGTCCTTATGATATTTCAGATCAAATTGACAAGGTTCTTTCATCAAAAAACTTTACAATGACAAAACTAATTTATTCTTCGGACCAAATGAGCTTTAAAACAATTGCGTTGCTTAGTCGCATCGTTCGTAAAAAGAAAGAACTTGCACGGGGGATATGGTACCCTATCACGACTTATGAACTGGAGGAATTTTATAATGGAAATCAATAAACTTGGTACCAATAACTCATATACGCCTAATGTAAATAATGATAGCAATATTAAATCTACTCCTATAAGCAATAAAATAACTCAACCTGTTGAAACAACATCAATGACCTCTCCAGGCGGCGTCATGGGTGGTGAAGCATTCGCAGCATTAGCTCCACCAGCAAAGTCTATTGTTCTTCAAGATATAACCGTAGCCAACTCTAATTTTAAAATTTCCGGCGATATTCCTTCAAAATCTATTTCTGGCAATCCAAACAACTCTATATATGTAACTGGTTCTTACACCGTTCGAGAAATGATTCCTCGCAGTGAAGCCGGTTTCATTGAGAGTTTGCTAGAAATGTCATCCATCATAAGCTCGGTTTCAAGCTCTTCTTCAAATTTAGTTTATGTTTCAACTGAAAAAGTTAAAACAACTTCAGCAGCAGCTATACTGCATTTGGATATTACAAACGAGCAAATGAATGAGTATAACGGCAACATCGACTTTTCTCTATACTGCAGCGAAAACAATCCAAATAGAACAAGTAATATAAGAGCTGAGTTAAAATATGCAGATAAGGTGCTTGACTCCTTTAGTATCAATAAAAACGATAAAGAACATCACTCTATAAAATTATCTTCCGATTTTTCTAAAATAAAAGAACTTTATGGTAACATTGATTTGCGAGCCTTACACGTTGAATTATCTGCCGAAACAACAAATAGTGGATTTTTAAGTTTTAATAACGCCCAAGTTAAACTTACCGAACTGCCACAGTATGAAGCTCAAGCTAACCAAATTCAAAGCTCTATTGCAAAAAGTAGTGGCTCTGGGGTAACCCATACGCCATTTCCTACTGATCCTAACACATCCGAAGCAGCCAAAACATTACTTAATGGTCTAACTGATGATGATCTACGAAAACTGTCTGAAGCGATTACTAGCTCTTTAGAAAGTCATTACACAAACTCTGCTAACAAAGAAGATAGTTCACTTATTAAAAAAGCGCTTGATGAGTTTTTCAAAGTAACTTCTTATGCAAAAGCTGGTGTTGATTATTGCGAACTCCAAGGAATTGATCTCAAAACTTTAGTTAAAGATAGTTTTTCAAAAGATATAAACACACTTCTATCTGTTACTTTGAAAAAAGAAGTAAAAAATATTGGCAATGCAATTAAAAATTCATTTTGTAATAATCTAGTTTCAAAAAAAGATATTGATAGCTTATTTAGGCAACTTAACAAATCCATAAACGCGATACCTCATGATAAACTATTAAAACTTACTAGGAATATGGAAAATTTGACTTCAAAATCTATAGCCGCACTTGGACCAATAGGTATCATTAGTGACTTAAATACTATAGCAAATGACGAGAGTGATTTTAAGCAAACTTTATCAATGATTTCTTTGGCATCAAATATTGGTGGTCCATTTTTATCAGTACCAGTTGGTCTTGCTACGTTCGGATTATCACTCTATTATGACCATTTAGATAAATCTACTCAAAATGAACTAGACAAGGCTTTCTCAGTTTCCGATACACCTAATGTCATATTTACAAATCATAATCTCTACGATGTATTTCCAGAATCATCTCCCTTTAGATCTACTGGCAATACTGAAGTCGATAACATCATTCAATCCGTTGGCAACTTATTAGGTAGCCAGTCTATACAGATACCAAAAGAGTTAAAGGAATTATTTAAACAAAACTGTAAAACAGCTATGACAGCCATTGACGAACCTATTGTAGCATCTGGCGGGTCATATACAGCTCCAGAATATATGGCAGTGGCTAATGCCACTGCCCCTACCAATACAAACTCATCCGAAGAAAGAAGAGAACATCGTTTTAAAGATGAACGATTAGTAGATATAAATGATGTCTGGACAAAAGATCCTTCAAAAAATCACCTTAACCCTTACTCCAATCTAGCATAATCCTTGGAAGAACTAACATAATTGAAAGGATTTTTATGACTACTTTATGTACTTTCTTAAATCACTCTAATTTAATTTACTTTATGACCAATGGGTATGGTGGTATGCTCGTTATCGTATTTATAATGCTGCCATATTTGCTTTACTACTATCATTTAAAAGAAAAAAATTTAATGCGCAGAGGTAAACCGATAGAATTTTGGTCAATCAAAGGTTCTGGAATGCTTTTAGGTGGCAGTGCGATGTACCTTTATAAGTTTATATCAGACTATATTTTTAAACTACCACCTATATTTATTAGTATTTTTGTCATCATAGCCTTTCTACCCTCCCTAATAAAAGAAATCAAAATTCGAAACTGTGTTCTAGAATATGAGACAATAGAAACCTATGTTGAACCAGAAATTACTCTATTGCCAAAACAACCTACATTAGAAGAAAATACTACGGTTGCATGGTTAACCGAACTCGCTGAGAAAAATCCTCGCTTCAAAAAAGGGATTGTTGTCATTCTGTTTCCCTATGCAGTCATTCAAATTTTTCGAGCACAACAAAAAAGAAGGAAGCTAGGAAACGATTACTATGTAAAGGTTTTAAAAGGCAGACCCGTTTTTAGATGGAACTCTGCTAAACTAAAAAAGGAAATTGGTAAAATTAAAAAGAAACAAGCTCAACTTGAAAAAGAAGTTGAACGAGAAAAACAAATTAAAGAAAGAACTGAAAAATCAGTAAAATAAACAAAAGACCGTGAATATTTTCATAGAAAATTCACGGTCTTTTTCAATACAACATATACCTACAAGTCTTTCACGACCTACTTCACTTCCACCTTCGGCTTAATAAAGAAGGCTCTCAAATCCGTCAGCAAAGAGTAAATTGCCGGTACGACAAACAACGTCAATATGGTTGAGGAAATAAGACCACCAATAACGGCGTGTCCCATTGGTGCACGCATCTCAGTCCCTGCGCCAGTTGCGGTAGCCACTGGAATCATCCCGAAAATCATCGCTAGAGAAGTCATAATGATGGGTCTCATTCTAACTTTCCCTGCTTCAATGAGGGCTTCTTTTACAGACTTTCCATTGGCGATACCGTGCTTAGTAAAGTCGACTAAGAGTATTCCATTCTTCGCAACCAGTCCCATGAGCAGAATAATCCCAATGAGGGACATAATACTCATTTCACTGCCAGCAACGAACAGCCCGAAAATTGCACCAATGATTGCCATTGGTAGGGCAAACATGATGGCAATGGGTTCAAGGAAGCTTTCAAACTGAACCGCCATAATCATGTACATAAAGAGGATTCCCATAAATAGGGCAATGACTAAATTAAGGAAGCCTTCCTGCATACTTTCATCTGACCCACCGCTTCTGATTTGTACGCCTTTTTCTTTTGCCGCCTCTTTCTTAAGAATAGCGGTGTACTTATTTAAATAGTCGCCTACAGGCATGCCATAAACATTGGCCGAAATCTCAATTTGTTTGAGTCTATCGTATCTGTGTATGGTTGCCTCTGAAGTGGTAAGGACTTTACTCGTAACACTGCCAAGGGAAACTTGGTCGCCATTTGCAGTTTGTATGAAAATTTTATCGATACTGTCCAAGTTCTTCTTTTGATCGTCTTTTGCAGAAATTCGAATATTGTAGCGCTCGCCACCCCAGTCAAACTTCCCTGCATCCAGACCATCGTAAAGGGCGTTTAGTGTATCTGCAGCTAACGACACATTAATACCTAAATCCGTTGCCTTGTCTCTATCAACAACGAGTTTCGTTTCCAAGCCGCCCACTTTGTCATTGATTGCAACATCTCTGCTGGCTGGATCTTGCTCCATAATATGTTTTGCACTTTGTGCAACCTTTCGAAGCTCGGTAATGTCCTCGCCTTGAATGATTAGTGACATATTTTTGCCAGTGGAAGGGCCTAAGGATCCTGAAGTGATAGAGAGTTCAACGCCAGGAACTTTTAGAAGCTCTCCTCTTATACGCTCAGCTATGGCAACTGAGCTGTCTTTTCTCTCTTTTTTATCTACCAGCTTAACAAAAATCGATGCACCACTGTCGTTTACCGTCGTATAAAGATGAACTACTGTAGGCTCTTTGCGAATAATTTTTTCAAGGGCTAAGGCTTTTTCGCCCTTCGCTTCTAAAGTGAGTCCCGGATTTAAACCTGCATCCACCGTTAGCTCACCATTATCTGTACTTGGAATAAAGCTAAAGCCCAGTTGTGGCACAAGCATAATACTCCCCACAAATAGGGCAAGGGTGAGAAACAGGGTAATAAATCTATGTCTCAAGGCAATCTTTAACAACTTGGTATAGCCATCTGCCAAACCATCAAACCAACGATTAAAACCACCGAATAAATGACCAATTAAATGCTTTTTATCGTGTGCTTTTTCATCAGATGAAAGCATTTTAGAAGACATCATCGGAACGAGGGTAAAAGAAACCATCAAGGATACTAACATACTGAAGGCAACTGTCAGTCCAAATTCAATAAAAAATTTACCGATAATCCCTGACACCAGTGCTACCGGAATGAAAACGGCAACTACCGCCAGAGTGGTTGCAATAACCGCAAGACCAATTTCAGAAGTCGCCTCTCGCGCGGCTTCAAGAGGCCCTTTTCCCATATGCAAATGCCGCACAATATTCTCAATAACAACAATGGCATCATCTATAAGAAGACCGACCGCCAGAGAAAGTGCCATCAAAGACATGGTATTTAATGAAAAGTCCATTCCTTTAAGGCAAATGAAGGTTGTAATGATTGACACCGGTAGTGACACCGCACTGATCAATGTCGTTTGCCATTCGCCTAAGAAAATAAATACGATAATAACCGCTAATACACAACCTTCAACAATGGTCTTAACCACTTCATCAACTGATTCTCGAATGGATTCTGAGTTGTCGCGAATAATCTTAATGTCAATTCCAGATGGCATCACTTGGTTCATATACGCCAATTTTTGCTTGAGTTCATCAGCAACTTTAACGGTATTAGCACCTGACTGTTTTATAATATCTATTGAAATAGCTGGTTTTCCATCATAAAACGAGAGCGTATCCTTCTTCTTCGCACCGTCTAGTACATCCGCAACATCTTTAATTTTTACATCATAGCCGCTACGGTTACCTACTGAAATATTATAAAAATCATCAATATTCTTAACGTTATTATCTGTTCTTAGAGAAATTTCTTTATTGCTGTCATTTACTGTTCCGCCTGGCTTCTCTAAATTGCCATTCATAACACCTGCAACCATCTCAGTCGGAGTTAGTCCATAGCTTGCCATTTTTTCCATGTCAATTTTAATTTGGACTTCTCTTTCCTCTTCACCGTAAACTTTGACTGAACCCACACCATTAACTGCATAGAGTTGCTTGGTTAAGACATCATCAATGAGTTTACTGAGAACTTTGCTGTCCATATCGCTGGTGACTGCTAACGACAAAATAGGTGAACCTGCTATATCAAATTTTGATACAATGGGTTCGTCCATTTCACTCGGTAGACTTTGGCGAATAGCGGATATTTTATCTTTTACCTCTTGAGCAGCAACGTCAGCGTCAATGTCTAAAGAAAACTCAACGACTACGTTACATACGCCTTCACTAATAATTGTAGAAATGTGCTTTACACCTGAAATCTGACCAATAGCTTCTTCAACTTTCTTCCCTATTTTCGATTCCATTTGATCTGGCGAAACGCCATGATTGGTGACGGTTACAGAGACAATCGGAATATCTGCCTCTGGCATATCATTCAGTGTAAGTGATTTATAGCTGAGAAAACCAACGAGTAACAGGGCAATAACTGCTACAATCACCATGACGGGTCTACGGGTACTAATGTCTACAATACGCATATACCCGCCCCCTACTTATTGGATGTATTCACAAGATCACCGTCTTGTATTGTATTTAAGTTCGTTGAAATGATTTCATCTTTCCCAGTGATACCCGCCTTGATTTGAACTTTATTTTCAAAAACTTCTCCCAGCATTAATGGTTTGATTCTTACAATACCGCCTTCATTGACGAAAACGTAGTAAGCACCTTCTTTACCTGAAATTAAATCTACTGGTAAAGTAAGTACTTTGGAAAGTTTTTCTGCTTTTAAATCCACCCACGCAAATACACCAGGGCGTAACTCGCCTTTTTTATTTTCAATATGGAGTTTTGCTGTAAACACCCTCGACTTAGGGTCAGCAGATAAACCGATACTACTGATAGTGCCTTTATATACTTTATCTTTTGATCCTTGAAGGGTCAGTTCAGCATTTTGACCAACTGTAATATCTGAAAGTGCGTCTTGTTCCACTTGGAAGACTGCATCAACGTAATCTACATCCTTAACGGTAGCAACCACAGCTCCTGGAGATAAAAATTGACCTAAGTTCACATTTTTTGCGTCAATGATACCTGACATAGGGGCTTTAATGGTCATTTGAGATAGTGCAGTTTGTCTCATTTGGACGGTTGCTTTAGCGGTTTCAATCCCAGCTTTAGCCGTGGACAAATCGGCACTGCCCATGTCTAGCGCAGCTTTTGCGTTATCTAAATCTGCCTGGGGTACACTACCTTGTTTAAATAAATCTGAGGTTCTTTCATATGTAAGCTTCGTTGTTACAAACCCTGCTTCCGTCTTTTTTAAAAATGCATTGGCAGATTCAAGTTGTGCATTGGCCATTTTAAGTTGATTCACAGCATCAATACTATCGAGTAGTACAAGTGGGCGTGCCTTCTTTGACAATTTTTCCATTTTCAAAAAGAACTTTAATGACTTTACCACTGCCTTGGCTACTGACCATAGCTTCCTCTGCCGCCTCAACGGTTGCTTTATAAGTCATTCCAACCTTTTTTTGTTCTTCCTCAGCATGGGTCACTTCAACAGAAATGCTCACGGGTTTTGATGATTGAAGAAGTTTTTGCTGTTCTTCTGTTTTTGCAGAAATCATGCCCTTGATGCCAACGACACTCCCTACAATAACAATAGCAAGAAGCAGTAAACTTATTCTTTTTTTATTCATGCTATATCCTCCTGTTATTATAATTTTGATGACTATATGGTATACTTTTAAAAAAGATATGTAATATAGTAAATAAAATGTTTACTATATTACATATCCACTTTACTTAAGTGACATTTCTTTGTCAAGAAAATAAGTATTATGAAAGCATTAAATGGAGGCAATTCAGTATGCAAACAAATAATCAAAATCACGTAACTTGTGTATCTGAGCAACTTTCTGATTTAATATTGCTTTTTGCCGTTAAATTTTCAAAGCGCTTCGAAAGACACTTTGACTTTGAGCTCAGTCCACTCCAAATGCATTTGTTGTTTTATATTCACATATCTGGTCCACAACCAATATCTGAATTATGTCTCTGTAATAAGATATCTAAACAACAACTTACCCCAATTCTTCATAAGTTAATCGATGAAAACTACATTGTTAAGGAAACGAATCCAACGGATCGTAGAAGTTACTTGATAAAACTTACCGACCGTGGCAACCAATATACGCTGAATATTATCAAAGAGAGTTCAAATATTATTGAAAAAATCGTCAAGCAGCTTAGCGAAGAAGACTATAAAGCCATTGGTTATCATGCAAGTTCTCTAATGCATCTTATGGAAAAACTACCTGACGCAGATTTTATATTGGATGAAAAATAAAAAGAGCACTACATAACAAAGTGCTCTCAGACGGATGAAAAATTCCAAATAAAAAAAACATCCCAAAGGATGTTTTTTTATTTGGTGCGCCCAGAGGGATTCGAACCCCCGACCAAGTGGTTCGAAGCCACCTACTCTATCCGGCTGAGCTATGAGCGCATATGTAAAATTAATTTTGTCAAAAAATAAAAATGGTGATCCATCCGCGACTCGAACGCGGGACACCCTGATTAAAAGTCAGATGCTCTACCGACTGAGCTAATGGATCACAATATTTAAATGGCTGGGGATGCAGGACTCGAACCTGCGAATGACGGAGTCAAAGTCCGTTGCCTTACCGACTTGGCGAATCCCCAAAGAAATGGGGCGGCTGATGGGAATCGAACCCACGTATGAAGGAGTCACAGTCCTTTGTCTTAACCGCTTGACGACAGCCGCCATGTCTTAAAAGTGAAAATGGTGCGTCAGTAGGGATTCGAACCCCAGACCCACGCCTTAGAAGGGCGTTGCTCTATCCAACTGAGCTACTAACGCATGTAATGGAGCGGGCGAAGGGTATCGAACCCTCGCAGCCGGCTTGGAAGGCCGGAACTCTACCACTGAGCTACGCCCGCTTAGTAAAACTCTTGAAAAAATTTAAATGGTCGGGGCGGCAGGATTTGAACCCGCGGCCCTCTGGTCCCAAACCAGATGCGCTACCAAGCTGCGCTACACCCCGAACTGACAAAATTAATTATACATGAACCCCCTACCCTCGTCAACCGCTTTTTTCACTTTTTTTTTCAAAAGTAAATAGTTCTACAATTCGGAATTTTTCCTTCTATTTCAACCAGTCCGTAGCTTCTGGTTTTTCCGCCTTTTGGACGTGCAACACTTCCAGGATTCATCATAACCAAACCCTCATGTTGGACAACCGTAGCTATATGGGTATGACCAAAAAGACAGACGTCCGCCCCTACTTCTATACTTCTGTAGTATAGCCTGTTCAGACTATATTTTACGTCGTAAAGATGACCGTGGGTCATGTAGAGTTTAACACCGCTTACTTCAATTTCTAGTTCATTAGGAGCGCGCTTCACCATATCCACGTTGCCGCTGACCCCATTGTAAGGGGTCTCGCTGCCGTCCATGGACTTTACTATATCTTCAAAATAATCACCGCAGTGTAGGACAAGGTCCAAGTTTCCCGCATGGCTGAGGGCTTCTCTTAAGCCTGTAAGGTCTCCGTGACTGTCGCTGAATACTCCAATTCGAATCATGCCTTTCTCTCCTCCAGCAAGGATTTAAGCTGAACTAGCGCATTTGCTCTATGACTCATGCTATTCTTTTCTTCTGAGTCCATTTCTGCAAAGGTCTTGCCAAGGGAAGGAACAGTAAATAAAGGATCATAGCCAAAGCCATTAGTGCCTTTCAGCTCGGTTCCAATAGTTCCATGAACTTCTCCTCTTGCCACCAAAATGTCTTCTGGTGAAAACATAAGGGTAATAACCGTTACAAATTTGGCATTTCTTTTCTCTTTTGGAACACCAGCCATATTGGACAAAAGCTTTTCATTATTGGCCTTATAATTCTTATCTTCACCGCTGTACCGTGCCGAATAGACGCCTGGTTCTCCATTTAAGCAATCTACCATCAATCCAGAATCATCTCCAATGGCTGGCTTCCCAGTTTTTTCATAAACCGTTTTAGCTTTTATGAGGGAATTCGCTTCAAAGGTATCACCATCTTCTATTATGTCTAAATCCCCTAGACCTGCATCGTCTAAGCTTAAAATTTTATAGTCAAAGTCTTTTAAAATTGCATAAATTTCCTCTATTTTATGGGGATTGGCAGATGCCAATATGATTTCTTCCATAGGTCTACGCCTCCTCGATAATTCGCTTTTGAAGGTCCATCAACTCACGAATACCTTTTTCTCCAAGAGCAAGCATTTGAGTCAGTTCATTTTGATCAAAAGGTCGCTCTTCACCAGTGCCTTGTATTTCTATAAATTTACCTGAGCCTGTCATTACCAAATTCATATCCACTTCTGCACTTGAATCCTCTTCATAGCAAAGGTCCAAAATCGGTGTGTTTTCTACCACCCCAACGCTTACAGCTGCAACATAATCAGTAATAGGTGCAGCCTCTAATTGTCCCGCGGCTATCATTTTGTTAAATGCGCACATAAGGGCTGCAAAGCTGCCTGTAATAGAAGCTGTTCTCGTGCCACCATCTGCTTGAATAACATCACAGTCGATCCAAATTGTGCGCTCTCCTAGCTTCTCAAGGTCAACTACCGAACGAAGGGCTCTACCAATCAATCTTTGAATTTCCATAGATCTACCGTCTATTTTACCCTTGCTTGAATCTCTTGTTTTTCTCGTATGAGTAGAAGCTGGGAGCATGCCGTATTCTGCAGTGATCCAGCCTTTACCGCTGCCCTTTAAAAAAGGTGGAACTTTCTCTTCAATCATAGCTGTACAAATAACTTTTGTATTGCCCATTTCTATCAAAACTGAACCTTGTGGGTGCAGTAAGTAATCCTTAGTCATTTTTACCGATCTTAGCTGATTGTTTTCTCTTAAATCAAAACGCATACATTGCCTCCATTTTCATCAATAACTGATATTTTCAGGTTGAGATACCCTACCATAATAAAACAGGCGTATCAGTACCGCCTGTTTTTTATTTTCTCTACTTGATTTTTAAGAGCATGAGAGCAACATCATCTGTAAAACTGGCGTCGCTGTCATGGGTTTTATGCTGCAAGTGGAAATAGTATTTAATTTCTTCTAAGAATAGCTCAGGATCATTTTTAATCAAACTTCTAAACTCTCTTGAGAATTTGTATACCTTTTCCCAATTGACGAAGTCAGATTTTTGCCCTGAACTAAACAAGCCGTCGGTGTATAGGAAGAGTGCATCCCCCTCATTTAAAGTAGTCCAGTACTGTTCATAAACGGCAAAGTCAAACATGCCTATAGGGCTGCCCGGTTTCTCCAATTTAATGACCGTATCTGTTTCCTTTTGATATAAGAGCGGATATGGCTGTGCCGCATTGCAATAGCAAAGGGTATGATCTTCAATGCAGCCAATAAAGGCTGTGAATACAATAAAAGAAAACTTATCTTGCAAATCGAAGGTATCAAAAATCCACTTGTTCATCCTTGCCAAAACACCACTCGGTCGGATATTGCCCTTCTCTACATACATTCTAAACATAACCTTTATCATAGAAGAGGCCATGCTAGCAGCTATACCGTGACCTGTTACATCTGCAATCATAAACCAAGTCTTATCGCCGATGGTAACGCAGTCGAAGAAATCACCACCGATACCTAGGGAAGGGTGGTATTTAATGTGCAGATCTATGGCTGGCATATTTCCCGATTTAGGCAACATAATACTTTGAAAATCGTGGGCATTGGTCAATTCTTGGTTGATGACCAAATTCAGGTCACTGATGGTTTTATTCTGTTCGTAAACCATTAGGGCATTTTTCGCCTTAAGAGGTAATACAATTTCACGATCCTCTGGAGAAAGGGGTTTGATGAAATAATCAATCGCACCTTCTTCTAAGGTATCTCTTATGCTCTTTTTATCTGTCATTGCAGAGTTCACAATAACTGGGATATGCATAAATCTTTGATCTGCCTTCATTTGTTTTAGAACATCATGTCCATCCATTTCCGGCATGACAAGATCAAGCATGACTAAAGACACACCCTCATAAGCTTCCAAATACTTCATGACTTCAAATCCATTGGCCGCCTCAATAAACTTTGCCTCTGGGAGCCAATTGGATAGCACATCAATAATCAATTTTCTGTTCATTTTGACGTCATCTGCGACAATAATATGATGTACCATAATAACGCCTCCACTTGAGTTGCCAATCTCCGTATTCCGGGATAAACATTTGCTACTGATTAGTCTTCAAGATCTATAAATTCGTCGAGTTTCATCAATTTGAATAGTTGTCTGATATCACTGTTGCTACCAGAAACTCTGAAATTTTTTCCTTCTCGAATAACATTTTTGTAAAGACTTACTACAAATGTCACGCCAATAGAATCGATATTTTCACAATCAGAAAGATCCAATACTAATTCTTCCAGTTGAACAGATTCCAACTCATGCATATAATCTGTCACTTGGGTTTCAAAAGTCTTTACATTCGGCGCAATTAAATCTTCCTTGAGCGTTAATGTCATAATACTGCCATTTACATTTTTAATCATTGTCCACCTCTACTGTTATGAATTTGCCCCATAGGGCATATGTACTTCAACCCGTTGACCATTGACTTCAATATCGAAGCCAAATTCTTTAATTAAATAAATCCCTCTGTTTCTGACACGCAAGTGATGGTCAGGAATTTGTTCGGTGACTTTCAGAATAAAACCCTCACCCTGATCTTCAACGGCGAAAGTTAAACGATTATCACCCA
The DNA here is from genome assembly GCA_963677505.2 of uncultured Acidaminobacter sp. GTDB lineage: Bacteria > Bacillota > Clostridia > Peptostreptococcales > Acidaminobacteraceae > JBGSUZ01. Next base: position 18,148 of record CAXXWB010000023.1, on the reverse strand, counting down.
GAGCCACCTGAATATGAATAAATTTATTCTCATCAAATTGATTGCCATGCTCAACAGCATTGTTAATAACCTCTCTGAGCATAAAACTCACCCGAAAAAGAACTGCCTTATCCAAATGAAATTGTTCCCGAAGTAAATCTATAATACCATCTACTGCTTCGGCTGCCAATTCAAATGTGGATTTAATTGTTTGATCGAATACAATCATAGGCAGCCTCCGTTCAAAATAGATTTCCTTAACAAAAATACCCACTCACGTTCAGTAAAATCACTATCTGCTTAAATATTTATCAATTGCTGCTGCAATTGCTTTTACTTGCACAGCCAAGTAAGCATCTTTTTGGACCAATTGTTCTTCATCTTTATTTGTAATAAAGCCCATTTCAATCAAAGCTGAAGGCATTTTCGTTTCTCTCGGAACTACCAAGAGAGGTCTTTCTACAATGCCCCTGCTTTTTGCACCTGTGGATGCAATCAACTCATCATGAAGGATTCTTGCCAAAGCCTTTTTCTGACCTTGGGCATCGTTATAATACAGAACCTCTAGACCATTGACTGTTGTGGTATCCACTGCATTGTAATGAATACTAATCAAGAGAGTTGCATTGATTTCATTGGCAAAATCTGTCCTTTGAAGAAGTTCAAGTCGAGCATCGCCTGTTCTGGTTAGAGCCACTTCGTAGCCATTCTTTTCTAGTTCTGCTTTTAAAGCATAAACAGCCCGAAGGGTCAGGTCTTTTTCTTTTACACCAGTAAATTTACCAGATGCACCTGGATCTGAACCACCATGACCCGCATCTAAAACAATCAATGTCTTTTGATTGGCAGAATTTCTAATTTCCTCATTGATAAAAGCGTAGGAAGCTGCTTCAGGATAAGAAACGTCATATACCATTGTACCTGCTAATAACTTCACTGTTACCAGATAGTTCTCTGAATCGGCAGACTCATCCACATTGATGGACTCAATCAGATTATCATTGTATTTTTTAAAAGTACTCTCTAACTTAGTTGCTACCTTAGGAATTTTGATGACCATTTCATTTGCTGCACTATTAAGCTGAGAGACAACGGGAACATTTCCATTTATGGCAAATTTAAGAGCGGATGTAGCACTGGTGTCCTTAACGTAGCTGATACCCTTATCTGGGTCCCCTTCTACATAAATTTGAACACCTTCACCAGTGGTTTTTACGAAAGCCATATCCCTCTGAGTATTGTTGGTAAAGTTAAGAACCACTCTAGAAACCAGCTTTCCAGCCTCGTATTTGCTCTGAGCACTATATTGAGAATAGGCTACACTCTCTAATCCGTTGGTTTTGATATCCTTTGCACTTGCAGACCCACTATTGTAAGATAATTTTGTATCTAAGAAGTCAATCACCAACTTATTGTCTAATTTTTCAACTGCAATAGTCGGTTTTATAACTGTATTGATTCGTACTAAGTGATAGGCTCCCGAGTTGGTGTACTGAATGTCTTTCAGAGCGTTGGCAATCTGTACAACCTGCTCTTTAGTCACCTTGTCGTAGTAGGTGTAATAACCTTGAGGCCCTGCAAGTTCAACTTCTAACCGTATTCTTGGAGGCGTTTTATTGGGATTGACCAAGTCAATTCGATTGATTTCTTTATCATTTACGTTTAAAGAAGTTTTCACATCTTGATCAAGGACCGCATTCTGAAACTCCACTATAATCTTACTCTTCCCACCGTATGGCGTTCCGTCAAACATGTAATGGCTAGTACTAATTTCTGTTGTTGTCTTAACTCTAATTTCTTTATATCGACCAGTTCCGTTATAGGTAAAACCTTGTACTTTTGCTACAGCTTGACTGATATTTATTGTACTGATTTCTGGCTGATATTTAATCTCCATTCCCATTTGCTTGCCAATAATACTGACCGGCACCATAGTTCTGTCCACTCCCGCATATTTCATTAACATAGCAGGCATATTATCTTCTATCATTTGCTTTTTATTGTTAACATAGACGTAATTTTTACCAATTTCAATAACATATGTGTTCTTCGATTGAACGATTGTCAGCTTTTTTGTCTTTGCACTCCAAGAGACAGAGGCATTCAAGTTCCTGTAAATAGTGCTTATAGGAACATAAACCGTTTGCTTTCCGTTCTTTTCTACTAAATATCCAGGTACGTCAGTTTCCAATACCTTTCCATTTATAACCGTGTTGATGACTTTATATGTGGCACTCTTTCCGGTTGTAGAATCCTGCAAAGTAATGACTGACCTTTCAGAATTTCCTCCAAAGGTCATCCCTGTGCTTAGCAAGCATACAACAATCAGTGCAGCTATTATATTCCAAATTTTCATTAGTTCCTCCTAGAGCTTGTACAACCGGGTGATTTCCATTAGCTTTCACCTTGTTATATCATGTATGCTTTTGAGGCGCAATCTATAACGAGAGATTGTAATACTACTGAAAAACTTGATACAACTCATCTACATCTGGTGGGGCTAGTTCTTCTTCACCACTTGAACACTCCACTACCAAAGTATCTAAATCTGTTATAACGCCTATTTTAGTAAACAAAATGCCATTAGCCTCAGCTTCCAATTTTGCTTTTTGATAATCTTCATTTGACATAGTCATGAGCATTGAACCACTTGAAATAAGTCTATACGGATTAAGACCGAATAGGTTGCAAATTTCCACAGTTTCTTCTAATAACGGTATATCTGTTTGAATGAGGCGTGCCCCTTTTTTAGAAGCTTGGCACATTTCCCAAACTGCGCCGTAAATGCCGCCTTCTGTAACGTCATGCATGGCATGGACCTTATGCCTTGACCCTATTTGCCCTTCAGTAACAACCGAAAGAGATTCCAATAAATTTACCGATCGAACAAGTGCGTCCTCTTTCATACCTTTTGCCAATAATTCATCCCATTTTTCATTGGCAATAATGGCCGTTCCTTCAAAACCTGCCCATTTGCTCATAACAATTGCATCTCCAACTTGAGCCCCATTTGTGGCTGTCAATTGAGTCTTATCGCCTTTGCCGATAGCTGTTACCGAAAGAACTGGTCGATTCACCGCACTTGTAAATTCTGTATGTCCTCCTATAATGGCGACATTCATGCCTGAGGCAGTTTCTTGTGCCTGGAGCATTATCTTCTTGGCGTCATCATTCGTGCATGAGAGAGGCAACAAAATGGTTATGAGTATGGCAATAGGCGTTAGTCCTGATGAAGCAATATCGTTACAAGAAATATGAACCGCTATTTTCCCAATATCTTTAGTTGCACCTGTGATTGGATCTGTTGTCAATGTACACACTAAATCACCGAAGGCAATGGCGGCACAGTCTTCTCCAACCCCTGGTCCTATAAGTATATCGTCTCGCTTATGAATCAAATGACTTAAGATGGAATCTTCCAATAAGTCATTGCTCATTTTCCCTTCTTTCACTACCCTTCACCTCACAATTATTCTCACTGTCTATTCTATCGTAAAGTTTAGTCTAATAACAGAAAAAAGAGCCATCCGAAGATGGCTCTTTGATTTTTGATTTATTAGCTAAGTTCATTTTTACATCAACCGAAGCTAATAGTGTGATTCAACTTTTACTATTCAGCGATGTCAGCTCTACCGAAGTACCAAGTGCTTCTAGTAGTAAGTTCCCAACCTTTTACTTTTTCTTTAACCATGATTGGGTGAGTGTAGTAGTAAAGTGGAATTACAGGCATATCTTCCATAAGAACTTTATCAGCTTCATAAAGAACATTGAAACGATCTTGGCCTACCATAGTTCTAGCTTTTTTGATTAATTCATCGTATTTAGGGTTATTCCATTCACCGTAGTTCATAGTAGCGCCTGATAAGAACATACCAAAGTATGTCATAGGGTCAGAGTAGTCACCAACCCAACCAGATCTTGCGATTTGGAAGTCGTGGTTTTGTCTAGTATCTTGGAATACTGCCCATTCTTGGTTAGCAAGTTTAACGTTGATACCAAGGTTTTGTTTCCACATTTCTTGAACTGCTTCAGCGATAGCTTTATGGCTTTCTGAAGTATTGTAGAGAAGTTCCATTTCTGGGAATCCTTTACCATCAGCAAAACCAGCGTCAGCAAGTAATTTCTTAGCTTCAGCTACAGCAGAACCGTCTTCTGGAATACCATAGTTGCCTGATTTAACGTTGAATACGTTGCCGTCAGCATCTAAAGTTGTTCCTGGAATCAATGAGTGAGCAGGTACTTGACCAGCTTTTGTTACTGTTTCTACGATTGCTTTTCTGTCGATTGCAAGAGAAAGAGCTCTTCTAACTTTAACATCATCAAGTGGTTTAACTTTAAGGTTAAGTGAGAAGTAGTAAGTCGCATCTTGTGGCATAACCATGAATGTAGGGTCTTCAGCCATCAATCTTGGAACTTCAGTTGTAGGAATATCATTGATGACGTCAATTTTGCCGCTTTCATAAGCTGTTAATGAAGTTGCAAGGTCATCGATTAAGAGACCTTCAATTTTACCAATTTTAACTTCGTCAGCTCTCCAGTAGTTTTCGTTTTTAACGAGAACCATTTTATCGCCTTGAGTGTAGCTTTCGAGTTTGTAAGGACCGTTTACGATTGATGCAGCTGGATCAAATGCCCAAGCACCATCTGGACCTTTAGCTACAGCGTCTTCTCTAACTGGGAAGAACGAGTAGAATGCTGTTAAACCAAGGAAGTAAGCAGTTGGAGATTTGAGTTTAACTTCGAAAGTCATATCATCTGTAGCTTTGAAGCTTTCTACGTTAGCTTCTTCGAAAATCCAAGCATATTCTGATGCTGTAGCTGGATCAATAACTCTTTTCCAAGAGTATTCGAAGTCTTTAGCAGTAACTGCTTTGCCATCTGACCATTTTACATCTGGTCTGATTTTGAAAACATAGTTTAAACCGTCTTCACTAACTGTGTAGCTTTCAGCCATAGCTGGTTCGTATTTGCCGTCAATCTCTCTTGTGAGACCTTCGAACATGTTGTTGATGACGTTACCGCCGTCAGAAGCAGCGTTCAAACCTGGGTCAATTGTCTTAGGACCTGATGAACCTACGTTCCATACGAGTGTTTTGCTAGCCGATGCATCAGCTGCTGCTGCATCTTTGCCTGCTGTGTCGTCTTTCTTGCCACAACCTGTAAATAGACCAGTTACAAGGACAAGAGCAAGTGCGAGTGATAAATGCTTCTTAAACAAATTAATCCCCTCCATTTTTTGTCTAAGTATTTTGTTTATTATAACCTAGCCTTTTGATAAGAAAAAAATCTTCCACTCACAAGGTTAGTTCACAACCAACTTTGCAAACATATTGATGTTCGCTCTGAAAAATACTAGCAACTTTTTAACTATTGCGACAATTTAACCTTAAAATAAAAAACAATATTTTAAACGTATTATATTAGCGATTAATCAATTGACATTTGTTTAAGATATTGTTTCAACATTTAGGTTATTAATTATCATAAATTAAAAACTACTTTTTTTCAATGTGTTCAGCCAAAACATTATTTAACAATTCGTAACAATTGAAACATATGTTTCGTATTTGTTAAATAAGATTTAACATTTCAAAGTGTTTAACAGTAAAATCGCTGTGGAAAGCTGCACTTTCTATCTACAAAATATTCTATACGCAGCTTTTCCACATGCAATTTAAAATGTTTATACTTTCAATTCTTACTTAATTGGATACTTTTCATCCATTAAGTGACACGCTACCATATGGCCCGGTGATACTTCTCGAAGAGCAGGTTCGTCCACTGAGCAACGATCCATAGCATGACGACATCTTGTTCTGAAACGGCAACCTGATGGCGGATTAAGCGGACTCGGAACATCGCCCTCTAAGATGATTCTCTTTTTAGCTCTTGTCACTTCAGGATCCGGAATCGGAATCGACGAAAGAAGGGACTGTGTGTATGGATGCTCTGGTCTTTCATAAAGCTCTCCGCTATCTGTGAGCTCTACCATTTTGCCGAGGTACATTACACCAATTCTGTCCGAAATATGCTTAACCATAGAAAGGTCATGGGCAATGAACAAATATGTGAGACCAAGTTCATTTTGAAGATCTTCAAGCATGTTGACAACTTGAGCTTGAATGGAAACGTCAAGGGCTGAAATCGGTTCATCACAGATAATAAAATCTGGACTTACTGCAAGAGCTCTTGCTATTCCAATTCTTTGACGTTGACCGCCTGAGAACTCATGAGGATAACGACTTGAATGGTCTTTGTTAAGGCCTACTCTGTCTAGTAAATCTTCAATGATTCTAGAGCGTTCGTCGCCACTAGCAAGACCGTGAATGTCTAAGGCTTCGCCGATGATATCGCCAACTGTCATTCTTGAGTTAAGAGAAGCATATGGATCTTGAAAAATCATTTGCATACGCTTTCTATAAGGCTTAAGCTCATGTTCTGACATTTTGCTGATGTCTACGCCATCATAAATAATTTCGCCGCCTGTTGGCTCGTAAAGTTTGATGATTGTACGGCCTGTTGTTGATTTACCGCAGCCAGATTCCCCTACCAAACCTAAAGTTTCGCCTTTACGAATGAAGAAACTAACATCATCTACTGCTTTTACATGCTTCTCAGTTCTAGCAAAGAATCCATGGTTGACTGTAAAATACTTTTTTAAATTTCTTACTTCAATCAGGATTTCATTATTTGACTTATCTTTAGTAGTCATTAGAGTTCAACCCTCCTTACGCCAGTTTCCAGTTCCACTTTAGGCGCATCAGCATGATGTACCCAGCACATTGCACGGTGTCCTGGAGCTGATTCGTAATATTCAGGAAGATGCTCTTGGCAAATTTTCATTGTGTAAGGACATCTTGCTGCAAAAGGACAGCCAAGTGGTGGTTTGATAAGATCTGGAGGTGATCCAGGAATCGGAACCAAACGTTGTTTGTGTCCTTGGTCCAATCTAGGAATAGATTTGAGCAGACCCATTGTGTAAGGATGCATCGGGTTGTAGAAGATTTCTTCTGCACTACCTTCTTCCATAATTAATCCGCCGTACATAACGACGATTCTTGAACATACGTCAGCGACTACACCCAAGTCATGAGTAATCAATATGATTGATGTGTTTACTTTATCTTTAAGCTCTTTTAAAAGTTCAAGAATTTGTGCTTGAATGGTAACGTCAAGTGCTGTCGTAGGCTCATCCGCAATGAGTAGGTCTGGTTGACACGAAAGTGCAATCGCAATCATAGCTCTTTGTCTCATACCGCCTGAAAATTCATGAGGATAGTTGTCAATACGAGATTCTGGCGAAGGAATACCAACCATACGGAGCATATCAATTGCTTTTTCTCTCGCGTCTTTTTTGTTTAAGCCTTGATGTCTGATAACAGCTTCCATGATTTGGTCGCCGACTGTATATACTGGATTGAGTGATGTCATAGGATCTTGGAAAATCATCGCAATTTGGTTGCCGCGAATTGCCATCATCTCACTTTTAGATTTTTTAACAAGGTCTTCGCCTTTAAAGAAAACTTCGCCTTCTTTAATAGTTCCAGGATATTGAAGCAATCTCATAATAGACATTGAAGTAACCGATTTACCAGAACCCGATTCACCAACGATACCGATTGCCTGACCTTTTTCTACATTAAAACTTACCCCTCTTACCGATTGGACCTCGCCAACATGGGTAAAGAAGGAGGTTTTCATATTTTTAACCTCTAAGATTCTTTCAGCCATTGTTTGGTTACCCCTTTCTATTTTCTGAGTCTTGGGTCGAGCGCGTCTCTAAGTCCATCGCCAAGGAAGTTGAATGATAATACTGTGAGTGAAATGAAGAATGAAGGAATGAACAATTGGTAAGGATATGTTCTAAGTCCTGCCATTGCATCATTTGCTAACGTACCCCAAGAAGCTTGTGGCGCTGATACGCCAAGACCTATGAATGAAAGGAATGCCTCTGTGAAGATTGCACTTGGAACCATCATTGCAAGTGATACGATGATTGGACCCATAGCATTTGGAATCAAGTGTTTTGCCATGATTCTCCATGTGCTTGCACCAAGGGTTCTCGCTGCAAGAACAAATTCATTTTCTTTAATACTGAGGACTTGACCACGAACGAGACGTGCCATCGTTACCCAATATACGGAGCCAAGCGCTACCATGATGGTTCCCAGACCCGCTCCCATTACTACCATTAAAAGAATTACGTAGAGGAGAAGTGGGATGGTATTGATGATATCAACAATACGCATCATTAAGTTGTCGACGCTGCCGCCAATGTAACCTGAAATACCACCGTAAATAACACCGATGAAGAATTGAACTAGTGTTGCCATTAAAGCGATTGTAAGAGAGATTCTTGCACCGTAAATATTTCTGATGAAGATATCACGACCAAGTGTGTCTGTTCCAAACCAATAAGTCTTATTGAATACTTTTTTAAGACCTTTAATTTCAACCGGTTGATTGTCTACTGTTAGTGCATAAGCCGCAAGACTTGAATCTTTCTTGGCTTTAGCAGCTAATTGATAGTCAATTTTAATGGTATGACCATTGACATCATAAGATCTGTATTTCAAAATTTTATTGTCTTCTGTTGGCGTAAAGCCCCCAATGACTTTCCCATCTTTAGTAAACTCAATCAATCTGTATTCTTTATGAACATAGTAATAATGTCCGTCGATTTCAACCAATTGTAATGTAGGTGGAACACTTGCCAGTTTTAAGTCTTGGTCTGAGTAGGAGAATTTTGAAATTAAAGGTCCGCCTACAGCCAAAATGACCATAAAGATGATGATGATAAGACCAAATATAGAAAGCTTATTATGTTTGAGTCTTCTCCAAACGTCTTCCCAATAGGTTAAACTTTTACGAACAATTTTATCTTTGATAATCTCTTCACGTGGAACTACTTCCCACATGTCCGGGGTTATTTTCAACTGATCTGCCATATGATCCTCCTATTCGCCCAATTTAATTCGCGGATCAATAAATCCGTATAAGATGTCGACAATGAAGATCATTGTAATAGAAAATGCTGCGTAGAAGATAGTTGTTCCCATCAACACAGTATAGTCACGATTACCAACACTTTCGACGAAGTACTTACCCATTCCAGGGATCGCAAAGATTTTTTCGATAACGAATGAACCTGTCATGATAGATGCGACCATTGGTCCTAAGTAAGTAACAACTGGGATCAAGGCATTTTTTAAAGCATGTTTGGAAATAACGATAATTTCAGGAAGCCCTTTTGCACGGGCTGTTCTAATGTAGTCTTGTTGCATAACTTCTAACAAACTCGATCTTGTAAGTCTAGATACGAATGCTAGCGAGTAACCCGATAATGCCGCAACTGGACCGATGTAATGCTTCCAAGTATCAATACCGAACGGTGGCAACCAGCCAAGTTTTGCACTGAATACGTGAAGAATGAGTGCCCCTAAAACAAAGCTTGGTACTGCTACACCTAATGTTGCTAAAATTGTTACCACATAATCTTCCCATTTGTTTTGTTTAAGTGCTGAAACAATACCAGCTGGGATACCTAATGTTATAATGACGAGAGTTGACAAGAGACCCAATTTAGCTGAAATAGGGAAACCTGCAGCGATAAGGTCAGTAACCTGAACACCTACACGCTTAAATGATGGACCCATGTCTAAGGTGAATACACCTTTCATGTAGTCAAGATACTGCATCCAAAGCGGATCATTAAAGTGGTACTTTTCGTTTAGTGCTTGAAGAACCGCTTCCGGCAATGCTTTCTCACCAGTGAACGGACCTCCTGGGATAATTCTCATAAGGAAGAACGTGAGTGTGGCTACAAACAACAGGGTGATAAACATTGAGATTAATCGTTTAAAGATATACTTTCCCAAGATATCAACTCCTTTCAAAAGTTAGTCCGAGAGTTTCGTCGTTTTTCAAGATTTGAAATGCCCCCTTCTGCAAACTTGCAGTTTTTAGATTTCAAATCGTGAAAAAATTGTTGTAAAACTTACAGAGACCATAAAAAAATTTCGTAACTGGTTTCAATACATAAAAACCCGTTGTTTGTATTATTATTAATAATAAGCCCAAAACACCCAAAACACAAGCATTTCCAAGGATTCAAGCGTTAAGGTTTTGTAACATTTGAACGATTAACTATTTCGAAATCGTGTTTTTTCATCTGACAACTTAATGTTTTTTAAGGAATTGTCACATGAGAATTGTTACAAATTGATTTATTTCTTGCATCTTCCACACTATTTCTTGCATTATTTTGTTTTTTCAAACGTTTCACTATATAATTTTTTCAATCCATTATAACAACTAGCCTCCAGACATGGGTTTGAATCAAAAAATGAAAGAGTGGTTCTCTAATCCATTGAGAACCACTCTTGTAAGTTTTTAATAAAGTGATAAAACCTATCTATTTAATAGGAATTGCAAATCGCCTATTTTTTTAACGTTGCTAACATTTTTTCAAAGGCAGGCTCATCTAAAGTTGAAACGCCAAGACTTTGAGCCTTTTCAAGTTTAGACCCAGCCTCTTCTCCAAAGACAACATAAGTCGTCTTTTTACTGACACTCCCTGATACTTTACCACCTAGGGACTCAATCAGCTCTTTAATTTCATCTCGCTTATAATGCTCTAAGGTTCCTGTAACTACAAATGTCATCTCTTTAAAAATTTGCGTCTCTTCAGAAGGGACTTCCTTTAAGTAGTACGTATTGACTCCTGCAGTGATAAGTTTATTCATACGTTCTATGTTAATTTCATTTTCAAAGAAAGCCATAATACTTTCAGCCATCTTTTGACCGATTTCCTCAGCCATCATAAGCTCTTCTTTTGTAGCCTTTTGAATATTTTCAAGGGACTTAAAATGCTTTGCTAAGGTTTCAGAAGCTTTTGCCCCTACCAAAGAGATTCCAAGACCGCTTAAAAGCTTTCCTAAATCATTTTCCTTTGATTTTTCAATGGCTTCAATCATGTTGTCTACAGATTTACTTCCCAATCGTTCCAGCTTAACAAGAACTTCATAATGGGCTTTTAAATAATAAAGATCACTGTAGTCTTTTAAAAAGCCTTCTTTAATAAGAAGCTCAATAATAGCTTCACCTATGCCATCAATATTCATGGCAGGCCTTGAAACAAAATGCGTAATGCCTCTGGTTACCTTTGCAGGACATTCTGGATTTTGACACCTGAGCGCAACTTCTTCTGGCAAACGAAGTGCCTCGCCGCCACAAACAGGACATTGGGTCGGCAACTCATAAGGTATAGTCCCTTCAGGCCGTTTGTCTATAACAACGCTGACCACTGCTGGTATAACATCTCCAGCCTTCTGAATCAATACATGATCACCAATTCTAATATCTTTTTCTCTAATAAAGTCTTGGTTGTGCAAGGTAGCATAAGTAACCACTGAACCTGCAACTGTAACTGGCTCAAATTCAGCTTTTGGGGTTATTACCCCTGTTCTTCCCACTTGCAATAAGATGTCTTTAATGACAGTCTCTTTTTCCTCAGCAGGGAACTTATAGGCAATGGCCCATTTAGGACTTTTAGCCTTTACACCTAACTGATCTCTTAGATTAAACTCATTAACCTTGACCACTAAGCCATCTATATCGAAGGAAAGGGCATGGCGTTCTTCTTCCGCTTCTGAGCAAAATTTAACAATTTCTTCAACACAGTTATAAGTTCTCGTCTTAGATACTTTAAAGCCAAGTGCATCTAATTTTTCAAGGGTTTCATCGTGACGACTTAAGCCTAATTCTCCTTTTAAAATATCAAATACAAAAATATCTAAAGGTCTGCTTGCCGTTATTTTAGAATCCAATTGGCGAAGGCTTCCTGCTGCTGCATTTCTAGGATTGGCAAAGGCTTGTAGTCCTGCCAACTCTTGTGCCTCATTGAGAGAAACGAAGCCCTCTTTAGGCAAAAAGACTTCACCTCTGACCACAAGGTCTACAGGTTCCTTCAGTCTTAAAGGAATAGACTTCACCGTTTTCAAATTTTCGGTAACATCTTCCCCAATACTACCATCCCCGCGGGTTGCCCCCTTTACAAAAATACCTTTTTCATAAGTCAGTGCAACACTTAGGCCATCAATTTTGTACTCTACAACATAGGTAGGCGTTTGAGTGACTTCTTGAAGGACCTTCCGCTGAAAGTCTAAAAGATCTTCTTCATTATAAGCATTGTCTAGGCTCAACAATCTTACAGGATGGGCCACTTGTTCAAAAGCACTTAGGGCCTTGCCACCAACTCTTTGACTGGGTGAATCGGCTCTTTTAATTTCAGGATATTCTCCTTCCATTTGAATCAGGGCTTTCATCAGTTGATCGTATTCTGAGTCCGTTAGAAGGGGTTGGTCTAAATCATAATACAGATGGCTATGGTGTTCTATTTCGGCTACAAGCTTATCGTAGCGTTCCTTTTCATTTAAGGCCATGATTAACTCCCTCTTATTCTACAATTTCAAGGGGGGCAATACTTAGATCTAGCTGTTTGATCCCCTTGTTCTTAAAGGCGATGGTTGCAATTTGATTTTCATTTTCCTTTTTAATGGTTGATAATGGTCCCATCTCCGAAGATTTTATGCTTCACTTTAACCCCAATAGACAATTCCGAAGGATTGGTAAGAGGACGACTTACAGTCTTTCCTGGGGCGTTGAAACTGCCTTTTCCAGGGAAGGGCTTGCTGTAATTACTATTATGCCCTTCGTTCGGATCATCTGAGAAACTATTGTACCGTCTTTGATAATTAGTCTGATAGCCTGTTTGCTTTTCTTCATTTAAAGGCATTATCAGATTCTGAGGGATTTCTCCGATAAAGCGAGAAGGTGAATTATTTGAAGTTCTACCGTAAAGCATTCGTCCAAAAGCATTGGTACATATACAACAGTTCCTCGGCTCTGGTAATGCCCACGTAAGCCAGTCTTCTTTCTTCTTCTAAATCACCGTCACCATCTATGGCTCTTGCGGTTGGGAAAATTTGCTCTTCAAGACCTACAAGGAATACGATTGGATATTCCAAGCCCTTTGCGCTGTGAAGGGTCATAAGGGTCACAAGGTCTGTACTTTCTTTTAACCCGTCAATGTCAGACATTAGGCTGACTTCTGCCAAGAAGGTCTCTAGGCTCGGATCTTCTGAACGGGCTTCAAATTGTTGTGCCACCGTCCATAATTCCTTAATATTTTCAAGTCTGGTAGTTGCTTCAATGGTATTTTCAGCTTTGAGTTCTGCCACATAACCCATTTTTTCGCCAATGGTTTCTATAATATCTGAGACCCGCAAATCTTCTTTATTTTGAATAAAGGGCAGCAGTCCCGAAACAAAGTTTTTAACCCCTTCTGCCGCTTTTGCCGTCACCAGTTTTTCATCGACTGCAATCATGGCTGCTTCTAAGGTGTTCACGTCCCTTTCTTGACAAAGGGGCGAGAATATTTTCGATGGACTTGGCGCCAATACCTCTTTTAGGTACGTTAATCATTCTAGCGAAGGCCACCTCATCTCGAGGGTTCTGAACCAATCTTAAATAGGCCATAATATTTTAATTTCAAGGCGTTCGTAGAAGCGATAGCCCCCAACAATGTTATATTCTATCCCATACTTAAGCAACCCTTCTTCTATGGCACGGGACCTGGGCATTGGTTCTATAAAGTATGGCGAAATCGCTGTAATTTCGTTTTTGTCCGCTGACAAGGACGTTCAATCTCTTCGGCTACAAATCGAGCTTCATCGTATTCAGAAGCAGCCCGATAATACTTAATGCTTTCCCCTTGAGTTTTCAGAGTCCAAAGGGTCTTTTCTTTCCGTTCAGAGTTGTTCTCAATGACGCCGTTAGCTGCATCTAGAATCAACTGAGTCGATCGGTAATTTTGCTCTAATTTTATAAATTTTGCCTCGGCAAAGTCTTTTTCAAAGTCACGAATATTCCGTATATCTGCGCCTCTCCACCCATAGATAGATTGGTCAATATCCCCTACAACACATACATTGCCGTGGTATTTAGACAACATTTTTATCAGTTTATACTGGGCTTTGTTGGTATCCTGATACTCATCGACATGAATGTACTGGAACTTCTTTTGATAATACTCACAAACCTCTGGGTTTTTTTCAAGGAGTCGTATCACCTGAATGAGTAAGTCGTCAAAATCCATAGCGTTATTTCTAATTAAGGTTTCCTGATAGGTTCTGTATACTTTTTCTACTGCAATGGCGATATAGTCCTTGCCCCCTTGTGCTTTATAGGCATCTGGGTCCAACATTTCATTTTTCGCCTGGCTGATTTGAGCGTGGATAGCTCTAGCAGGAAGGCGTTTGTCATCAATTTCATGCTTTTTAATAGCTTGCTTAACAACTGTCATTTGATCATCACTGTCATAAATGACAAAATCCCTGCCATAGCCAATTCTGTCTGCATCTCGTCTAAGCATTTTTACAGCTATACTATGGAAAGTTCCCATCCACATAGCCCCAGCAATTGGTCCAATAATCCGCTCTACTCGGCTGATCATTTCTTTAGACGCTTTGTTGGTAAAGGTAAAGGCAAGTATATTGCTAGGAAAAATATTTTTATCTTCTATTAAATGGGCGATTCTATGGGTCAGAACCCGAGTCTTGCCAGAACCAGCACCCCGCTAATATTAATACAGGTCCTTCAGTTGTCACGACCGCTAATCGCTGTTCTTCATTCAGTGCGGACAAATCCATAAAATCCTCCTATTTGTTAGAACGTACGTTCCTATTATTTTAGCACAAAAAAACTTCGGTGTGAACTCAATCACACCGAGTATATATTTTTGAAAAGTGAAAAGGCCATCTCCGAAGAAATGACCTTTTCAGGCTACCGTTCCCCCCAGACCGGTAGTATTTAAAAACCAACTTGAATGGTTACAGGCTGATGATCTGAATTTTGGAAATTTAAATCTGTGCCATAAACTTTTAACACTTTTAAATTAGGAGAAACCAGAAAACCGTCAATAATGGGTTTCGAATGATTCACCCTTAATATAAGGTTTATCATTGTTTCTTACCGTGTTGATATTTTTGTCAAACACCATTTTAAAACCTGTGTTGGCCTCTAGGGTTTTCGGTAACATGGCCACCCACTCCGGTGTTTCTGCAACTGGATTCTCTCTGACATCATCAGATAAAATATGATTCCAATCCCCTCCAACTATAACATAATTCTCGCTTTTATTATACACTTTTTCTAAATGGTCTTCTAACCATTGTATCTGCTGGGCTCTGATTTTACCGCCATTATCAAAGGCTGATAGATGAATATTGATCAAAATTAATTTTTTCCCATTACTAAGTTTATAGGTACTTTCAACCACACAACGTTTCATGTCGAAAAACCCGTTTTGGAAAAGGTTCATTTCCAGGCAATTGATACCGAATCGACTTTTCAAAATCTCCACGACTCAAGGTCATTAGGCCACTATAGACACTTCCCATGGGCGTGAGAAGAGGTACTGGTACCCAGGTGACTTTATAATTGTAAGCAAAATTTGCATTATAGCCGGGTATCAGACCCGTAATAACTTCCATTTCATTGATTTCGAAACTCCTGTCCGCCATATGGTCAACTTCTTGCAAAAAGTATACATCTGACTTCTTGGCGATTAGAAATTTAATAATTTCTTCTAAATTAGTTTCCGTCTGAATTTTGCTAAGCGATCTTGACGAAACACCGCCATCCATAAAGAAGTCCTGTCCTGCATCTAATCCCCCATAACCTATGTTGAAAGTGGTTATCTCTAAAGGCTTATTTGCATCTATCATCTTGCCATTTCTAATAATGACAATGCTTTCTTCTTCTGACGCGGGCCGATATTCAAAAACAACACTGTATGTTAAAAATAATAGGACAACAGTAACAGGTAGAAAGAAAATATAGATCAGCCATCGTAAGCGTTTCATAGAATCCTCCGAAGTACCTTTTCCTACATTATACTTCCTTTATGCCTTTCCTACCAGTCTAGGTTTAGTTGTCACTTCTCAGCCTATATTTAGACGTCTTAATTAGAGTAAGAAAATGTTTTCTTTGATACAAGCTTCATGCATTTCTGCTGGCCATACCGATGACTGAACTTCGCCTATATGAGCTTTTTGAAGGAAAGTACATGCAGATTCTCGATTGACCAATACCACCACCTACTGTGGTACGGTAATTCTTTAGAAGCTACCATCTGATGGAATGGGAATTCCAAACGGTCTGTGCATCCTGCTTTTTCAAGCTGTTCTAGGAGAACTTCTTCATCTACGCGAATACCCATTGACGAGAGTTCAAAGGCACTTTCTAAAACTGGGTTCCAGAAGATGATGTCCCCGTTTAGAGACCAATCGTCATAGTCTGGGGCTCTGCCGTCATGTGGCTCGCCGTGGCTGAGTTCGTGACCGATTTGCATCAAGAAGACTGCGCCTTTATCTTTAGTGATTGCCTGTTTCTCTTTCTTTTGGTGAAAGCGTAGGGTACATCGCAAGAAGTTCCCTCAGAAGTGATGAAGAAAATCTCTTCTGGAAGTGTGGGTTGAATCATTGGGTAAAGGGCATGTACATGAGCTTCTGTCCCTTTGAATACCCCATAGATGCGAGTGACTATATCTCTGAGTTTTGCTTCTGTGCGGTCATCTTTAACGATGATTTTTTCCCAGTCCCATTGGTCAACATAAATAGAGTGGATTTGGTCAAGGTCTTCATCTCTACGGATGGCGTTCATGTCTGTATACAAGCCTTCGTTTTGGTTGGAAACCGTAGCGGTGAAGGGCCATTCTCTTCCATTTTGCCAAGGACTGAACAATTTCAACGTCTTTGCCAATGGTTTTAACATCGAAAGAAACAGGACGCTCTACACCGTTGAGGTTGTCGTTGAGACCTGATTCTGGGGCTACGAACAACGGTGCCGATACTCGTGTTAAATGGAGGGCTTCCGCCAATTGATGTTCGAAAAAGTCTTTAACTTGTTTGATGGCAATTTCAGTTTCTAGTATGCCGAGGGGTGAATGGTATGGTTTTCTTAGTCATTTTTGTAGTCATTTTAGTATCCTCCTTGGGGTTAAACGGTTGATTTATCATACTTCACGACCTGCAAACGCAGATTGAGTTTTGGCTTTTCGAACAATAAAAAAACCTCTCGCCTCTTTCTATAATAGAAAGGGACGAAAGGTTAAATTTCGCGGTACCACCCTTGTTAATCAGCCTAGACTGATTCACTTTGTCTAGTACAGAATTAGTTCATTGCTTCGAAGCATGCATGCCCAATGTCTAATCGATACCAGCCCCACGTTAACGGTTGGGTTCCGTTCAAGTCTACTCAGCTTATGCCTTTCGGTTGAAAGCTCAAGGATGTTCTTCATATAAGGTTGAAGTACTGGACTTTCACCAACGCCAGCTCTCTAAAACTCAATACTTATACTACTCTTCCCGTCAATGCTTTTGATTTATTAATGTTTTGTTAACATTTGTTGTTATTTTGTAACAATCTTAACGTGTACTGCTTTTGTTGTCAATGGTTTTTTTTATAAATAATAATTTATATTTTATTATAAATATAAATTAACCAAGAGACCTTTAATTTCCCCAACCTTGCTGAGTATGTTGATATGCTTGGTTTCCTTCTGCAAAACAAGGTCTGTCAATTGCAATAATTTTTCATCTACATTCTCCAACACTTCTGAGTATTTTTGTTCTGCCGGCTCTGCCGTAGCCTCTTTTTTCAGAAATTTTCAGACCGTAGTCTATGGCTTCCTCAATAAAAGATTTAACCAAATTTTTGTAAGCAAATAAGGATTCGACGGTTCTATTTTCTACTAAATCTCGTCCCTTTTTGTCCACGTCGTCCAGTAACTCCTGAAGAAGCTGTCTGCGGCGTTCATCGTCGTTTTCATCCGCCAATATTTCCATGAAGGTGACACGACCTATTGCCGGCGTATCTTTTTTAGGCGCTACCGAGCTGGTACGGGTAGTCCCAGTACTGCGTTTAACTTTTACATCGCTGCTCACGCTGTCACCTCACTATTCTCTCGATTGCTCATCTACTTTTTCAATTAGTCTGACCAGTGAAGAAACCACGGCAAACATCTGTGGTGGCATTTGTCTTCTTAAATCGGAGCCGACTAGTCCTTTGACAGTTGATTTTTCCTGTAAAACTTCCCCTTCTGCCG
>CAXXWB010000022.1:0-47334 GCA_963677505.2 uncultured Acidaminobacter sp. | reverse complement strand
CCATTATTCAATCGATTGTAAAAAACAGGTATCTCTAAAAATCCTAAATCCATTAACGAGGATGACTACGCCAGAATTAATTTAGACAGCAATTTATCTTGTCCTTTTCTCAATCAAGAACAGTTATGTGAAGTTATTTTAAACTTAGGGGAGCCCCATTTATCTAAAACTTGTAAAAGTTATCCTAGAGCTATCTTTTCTCTTAATGGACAATGGCACCGAGGGCTTGAAATGTCATGCTCTGTTGCAGCTGAGCAGATTCTCTTTGAGAAAGGTGGCATTCAATTTGAATGGGTCGATGAAACCGTAGATTTAGACGACTTCTATGTGATTGCGCCTGAATTTACAAATTTGGAAGAGAAGGAACATCTAGAAAAAAACCTTAGCCCTAAGGGATGAAATGATTAAGCTGCTTAAAGACAGAACCTTTGACCTTCACGCACGACTTAATCATGTTGGCTTACTGCTGGAAAAAAACATCGCATAAAGCCAAGCTAGGGAAGGGTCAACAGGGACCAATAAAACCTTTTGAGACTCTTAATGAAATGCTATCCATGAAGTTTAAAGAAGGAGATACCATCACCTTCTTTTCTAAGCGATACATTGACTGCCTCATGGGGGTTTTAGATGTTTATGGTAAAGTAAAGGCAAAAACCTTAGAGCAAACTTACGAAACCCATTACAATACTTATTTAAAGCCCTACCTGACATCAAAGCCCTATCTGCTAGAAAATTATTTGGTCAATTATGTTTATGTATACGGTTTAGACAGCTTAAAAGATAAGGACCCTTGGGATGCTTATGTAAAAATGTGCGTCGTTTATGGCTTAATTCGTTTTAACCTGACAGGACTTAGCGCCTTGGAAAAGGGAATGAAAGATGAGACGTCCCTTAAGTTGATTCAGTCTTTAACAAAGACGATAGTTACCGATCAAAATTATATGAACGCAGTGGTTAAATACCTTGAAAAAGGTCACTTAACTCAGAGAGACTGTTTAATGGCACTGGTAGCCAACTGAAAGGGGCAAAAGAGAGAAAATTGAAAATATTCTTTTCAAAAATCATTTACAATACAAAAAAACATTGTTAAAATGTATACAAGTATATGATAAAAAAATAACGAAGAATATGATTTTCAACTTTTCCCTAACCCTTTGGAAGCGAGGCGTATATTTATGAACTCAACACTAATTATTGGAACGTGGAAAGAAGATGTTTGTCCAGAAGAAAAAATTGATATTTCTCCAGAAAGCTACAGTGAAATGCTAGAAAAGATTAATTTTAGTGAAAAAAATAACAACAAAGATGTACCCTTTTCAATTTGGTGTGAAGAATATATCAGCGAATTGCCCATAGAACCTCAAGACATGACTCTGGTTATACAAAATTTCTATGAACACGTCATGTAAATTGTGAGCACAATATTTTAAAAGCACTGTTTAAAATGCCCACGGGCTGGAATAATGAAAAGTCATTCAGCAGAGAGTCCTTAATTTAGACATCTGTGAGTGACTTTTTTTAGTTGAAAGGGCTACTTATATCATGGGTAGAGAAGCTTGTGGTATGATTAATAAATAGCATATAGGGTATTTATTTCTATCAAACATGAAAATCAACTTTCTAGGAGGGCAAAATCAATGATCAAATCGGTCCATACTCTGTATTTCAGTCCAACGGGTACAACAGAAAAAATTGTTAAAGAAGTTGGACGAGCACTGGGTTACCCTATTCATGACCATAACATTACCTTACCTTCAGGTCGAATGGCGCCACTAGAGATTCAAGAAAATGAGTTGCTCATTGTAGGTGTTCCAGTCTATTCAGGAAGAGTTCCAGAAACAGTGACGGAGTATCTTCAAAAGATTAAGGGCAATCAGACCAAGGCAGTTTTTGTTGTGGTCTATGGGAATAGGGCTTATGAAGATGCTTTGTTAGAACTTAAAAACACCTTAGAAGGCAATGGGTTTGCAGGTATTGCAGGGGGCGCGTTTGTAGGCGAGCATTCCTATACGAAATTGGTTGCAGAAGCTAGACCGGATGAGGAAGACCTTGAAAGGGCTTACAATTTTGGAACAGAAGTTAAAAATCTAATGACCCAACTTAAAAATAGCAGTTTGATCGTCGAGCTCAGTGTCAACGGTAAACAACCTTACCGTGAAAAAATGGCCTTGCCACCTATGGCACCTGAAACCCTTGAGAGTTGTACAAAATGCGGCTTATGCGCAAAAGTATGTCCAACGGGAGCTATTGACCCGCTGGACTTTAGCCATACAGATGGTACAAAATGTATTCGATGTTGTGCCTGTGTAAAAAATTGCCCTGTAAACGCAAAGGTCTTTAATAATGAATTTATCACTAAAATAACCCAGACTTTAATTCAAAACTGCAGTGCGGTGAGGAAAAACCCTGAGGTATTCTTTATCGATTGCTAAAAAATACATTCACTATCCCTAGTGGGAAGGTCTTGTAATCTAACCAATGGATTGTTTAATTCTATATTGAAGCGGTGTGACCCCATGAGTCTTTTTAAATTCTCGGCTAAAGTGTTCCGGGCTTTCATAGCCTACAGAACCAGCCACTGACTCAACGGTCATGCCGCTTTTTTTGAGTAGCCCCCGTGCCTTTTGCATTTTGATTTCCTTAACAATTTCCACAAAAGTTTGTCCTGACTGTTCTTTAATGTATTTTGAAAGATAAGGTTTCGAGAGGAAAAATTCTTCTGAAAGTTCTTCTAAACTGACGGTCATATAATTTTGATGAATATAACTGAGAATAGCGGTCAATCTTTCATCTTTCTTTTGCTCATGGCTTTCAATGAGGGCTTCGAGTTGGTTGACAGCTACGGCAAGGGCTTCGAAGGAAGCGGTAATAATATCTTCGTTAAAGCCAACGCCCCAATAGGTTTTGTCATCTTTAGTAATGCCTACGTAGGCAGCTGCTTTGGAAGTGGAGCCAGTAGACAGAGCATGCTCCTCATAAGTCGTCAACTCGTACTCCAGTCCAAAGTAAGACTTAATGCCTTGATGGACACAGTCTAGTCTACCGTTACCAGAGGCGCTGACAATCATCTCTTTATTACCCTGCATAATTGAAATTTCAGCGGTCATGGCTCCTTCAGTTCGTTTAAAGTGAACTTCTGGAATAGAGAAGATGGGAGTGTTATTGACATAACGGTCTTGGAAAATTTGGTAAATCCATTCAGGGGACAGTTCCTTATGGGCCACATCGGAAACATGTTTAGCGTAGTAACCTACTTCCTCTTTCATTTTTTCTGGAATAGATAAGCCAAAGGATTGTTTCAGGATATAGCTGACGCCACCTTTGCCTGACTGGCTATTAATACGAATCACATCGGTTTCGTACTCTCTGCCCAGGTCCTGAGGGTCAATTGGCAAATAGGGTACAGTCCATTTAGACTGCTGCTTGTTTTCACGCCACTTCATTCCTTTGGCAATAGCGTCTTGGTGAGAGCCCGAGAAAGCTGTAAAGACTAAATTTCCTGCATAAGGACTTCTTTCATGAACGTGCATTCCTGTAAGGCGTTCATAGGTTTGTATGATTGAACTGATATTGCTAAAGTCCAGGTTAGGATTCACCCCATGAGCGAATAGGTTCATGGCAACGGTGACAATATCTAAATTACCAGTACGTTCACCATTGCCAAAAAGTGTGCCTTCCAGACGATCTGCACCAGCTAAAATACCTAATTCTGCATCGCTGATGGCACTACCTCGGTCATTGTGAGGATGAAGGCATAAAACCACATTTTCTCGATCTCTTAAGTTTTTACTTAAATATTCTACTTGTGAGGCAAAAACGTGAGGCATGGCAATTTCTACAGTGGTAGGCAAGTTGATAATGACTTTGCTTTGGGGTGTAGGTTGCCAAATTTCAATGACGGCATTACAAACATCAAGGGCATATTCAACCTCTGTCCCTGGGAAGCTCTCAGGGCTGTACTGGAAAGAAAAACGTCCTTCTGAAGTTTCTGCTAAAGATTTTAAAAGTTTAGCGCCCTCTATGGCGATTTTTTTAATATCCTCCTTAGATTTTCTGAAGACTTGTTCTCTTTGGGCAACGGAGGTGGAGTTATAGAGGTGAATGACGGCGTGAGGGGCACCTTTAACGGCTTCGAAAGTTTTTTTGATAATGTGTTCTCTCGCCTGAGTAAGGACTTGAATGGTCACATCCTCTGGAATCATGTTGCGGTCGATTAGGGTTCTTACAAAATTATATTCTGTTTCAGATGCAGCGGGAAAACCCACTTCGATTTCCTTAAAGCCAATGGCTACAAGCATTTTAAAGTATTCTAGTTTTTCAGAGAGGTTCATAGGCTCAATTAGGGCTTGATTACCATCTCTAAGGTCAACGCTGCACCAAGTAGGGGCGTGGTCGATGTGGTCTTTTTTAACCCAGTCATAGCACATGGTTGGCGGTAAGAAATAGGCTCTTTCGTACTTTTCAAAATTTTTCATGGGGTTCATCCTCTCTTTAACCGATTTGATATTTTTAAATAAAAAAAGCCCTTCGCTCCATAATGAATAAACATTATAGAGACGAAAGGCTATACTCTCGCGGTACCACTCTATTTCGTGATAAATCAAACACTCACTAGGCACGGGCTCAAGGTGAGCAGATGCCATAACCTGATAACGGTGGTTTGCCGACCCAATCTACTGAATTTCAACGGGCTGCTCTGAGGTGAGTTCATTTAGAATCGTCCACTGCTTCACATCAACCAGCAGCTTTCTGAATTCGGATTTCCAAATTACTATTCCTCTTCCTTGCATTTTAATACATATTAGCACATAAGTTTACTTCTGTGAACTGATTATTTTTAATCAGTTACATTGATGTTTTTTAATATACTTTTATTAATGAGACATTCTTTTCACAGTAAGGTATTGAGATAATGAGAAGAAAATTAGACCAGACCAAATCAACATGAAGGAAATTAATCCATTTAAGTCAAACACTTCTTTGAAAACAAAGATTCCAAGGATCAGGGAAAAGGTAGGCGAAATATACTGTAAGAAGCCTACTACGTTGAGGGGAAGTCGTTTTGTACTTTCTGCGTAGAAGATAAGAGGTGTCGCTGTTACAACCCCACTTAAAGCGATTAAGAACCAAAAGTGGATAGGCAAATTGCCAGAGATGCCTAGACCTGCAGATTCTTGTCTGAGCAGATAGAAGAGTGAGGGAATGCTAATAATTAAAGTTTCAAAGCCAAGCCCCTTAACGGAATCTAGCTGAGAGAATTTTTTAAGGACACCATAAATGGCAAAGGACACGGCTAAAATCAAGGCAATGTAAGGTACTTGTCCATAAGTGATGGTTTTGTAAACGACCCCTAAAGTCGCCAAGGTAATACCCATAATTTGAAGTTTATTCAAGCGTTCTTTAAAGAATATAAATCCGAAGAGGGTCAATACCAAAGGATTGATATAATAACCCAAGCTAGATTCAATGACGTACCCGTTGTTCACGCTCCAAATATAAGTGAGCCAGTTAATGCTGATAAAACAGGCGGGACCAATGATTTTAAACCACATCCGAGGTTGTTTTAGCAGAAGAAAAAAGCCCTTAAATTCTTTTTGAACCAGTAAAATAACCGTGATAAACAGAAGAGACCATACCACGCGATGAGAGAATATTTGGTAGGGGGTGAGTGCGGCGACAAGCTTCCAATACAAGGGGAGCAGACCCCAAATGGTAAAGGACGCAGCGCCAAAAAATAATCCGATCAGATAGCTTTTTTTGTCTTGTGGTTCCATAGTCGTCCAACTCCTTTTAGTCTATTTTTCAATGGAATAAACATAATCTGTAAGGTCTTACTAAATATATTCGAAAAATATTATACTATTTTAGAACTTTAAGCAAGCTTTTTGTGATATAATTATATATGAAAGTATGTTACTAGCTTGTTCGTGAAAGTGGTGAAAGTATGAAAATGATTGGTGAAACCGTGAAACACAAGGCTTTTGGTACAGGCAAAATTACAGATTTTTTCAGAGCAAAAAATCACTGTAATGTTTGAAAAGTGCAATGATCCTAAGAAATTTAATTTCCCAGAAGCGATTGGCACATTTATTGAACTGGATAATGTCAGTCTCTACAACGAAGTAATTGAAGCACAGGTCATTTTCGCACTAAAAGGCGCAGAACAAAAACGTATTATGGCAAAGCTTGGCTAAAAGCATACCATAACATATAGTTCTACTTAACAGAGCTGTTTCCAATCAGGATTATACTGACGGAGACAGCTCTTTTGCTGTTTATAATGGCAAGTTTATTATGAGGTAGCCCCCTAAAACCAAGCTGACAAAATTGGAGAACCAGACATATGTCAAGCGCTTGCTGATGGTTTTTTCTTTTAACAAGATAGTCATTAGAATACTTTCTATCATAAATACGAAAAATTCGCCATAAATCAATAGAAATTCAAGGTAACTGTCCCAGTTGTCAGCATAACTCAGCCATATATTGAGAAACCCTTGGGTTAAAAGATTAACACCGATAAAAACAATCCAACTCAATCTTTGCCTAAAGCCAAATGCATAAAAAATAGCACCTTCGATGAGTAGGGTCAGTAACAAACGGACGCCAACCAATAAGCCGTCTCGGTAAGGGCTGGTGCCTTCTGTAAGGGTTTGTGCCAATGGGTCAAGGGTAAAAACACTGTGATAGTCTCGTATGGTATGGGGTGTAATCACTTCAAAGCTTTTGTCAGGTGTTTTTACTAAAATACGTTGTGCTTTATGGGGTTCAAGTGACAGTTTGTAAAATTTAAAATGACGTTCCCAAGCCACTTGGCTAATTTGCGGCTGAATAATATCACCCTTGCTAGATAGAACCGCTACTTGAACTTCCTTATGAGGGTCAGTAACCACAATGATCAAAGCAGGAGGCTCAGCGGAATTGGCAAACGCTAAGAGGGGGAAAACGAGAGTAACAATCAAGGTAAGGAATATCATTCTATTTTTCATAATGAAATCCCTCTAACAAACGGATTAGATTCTCGCTGGCTCTTTCTAAATTAGTTTGTCCATTCTGTAAGGCGACTTCAATGTCACAGGGTTCAGACAAGATGCTAAATATAGCGGTTATACCCCTTCTGTGCATAATCTCAGCATCTTTTCCAATACGCCCTACAAGGGCAATGGCAGGGATTTTGTGTTTTTTAGCAAGAGCGCCAATGCCATCTAATGTTTTCCCGAAGCTGGATTGACCATCAATACTTCCTTCTCCAGTAATAATCAAGTCAGTACTTTTAATGGCTTCCTCAAGTGCATTGTATTGAATCACCAAGTCGACACCCCTGACAAGGCTGGCCCCTAAAAAAGCCATAAGACCAGCGCCAAGCCCTCCTGCGGCACCAGCACCAGCCACATTTTCAATATCAATGCCCAATTGGTTTAACAAACAGTTAGCAAAGTGCTTCAAATTTTGGTCTAACAAGGGAACCATTTCTTTAGTTGCGCCCTTTTGTGGTCCAAAGACATGGGAGGCTCCAAATTCTCCTGTTAGAGGGTTCGTGACATCACATGCAACTTCAATCTTGACTTTGTTTAAGCGAGGATCAAGTCCTGAGGTGTCTATTTTGTCAAGGTCTCCTAGGGCGCCACCGCCATAGGAAAGTGATTTTCCGTATTTGTCTAATAGGGTGCCGCCTAAAGCTTGAAACATGCCTGCACCCCCGTCATTGGTAGCACTTCCGCCAATGCCAATAATGAGGTGAGTGATATTGTGAGAGAGAGCGGCTTGGATAAGCTGTCCCGTACCATAGGTGCTGGTAAGCAGAGGATTTCGCTGGTCGAGTGGTATTAGTCCTAGACCGCTGGCGGAAGCCATTTCTATAATAGCCGTTTGATTATTTCCTAAAATGCCATATTGAGCATCTATCTCATTGCCTAAAGGATCTAAAACTTGGGTCCTGTAAAGTTTACCGCCAGTGGCAAGAACTAGAGCCTCTGTTGTCCCTTCACCTCCATCAGCCATAGGCATCTTAATACACTGGGCACTTGGCAAAACTTTTAAAATACCTGACTCAATGGCATTTGCAGCCTCGACAGCGCTCATGCTCTCTTTAAAAGAATCTGGGGCTATGAGTATTTTCATGAAAGCCTCCTCGTTAATCATTATCTTTTATATTCAAAAATACACCTTCATTTTCTAAAAGTTGTTTTTGAATTTTAGCCGTTATACCCGTTGTGGTAATTTCATGATTTTTATTGACAACCCTGTGCCAAGGCAAGTTTTCTACATCGCTAAGGGAGTGAAGAATTCTGACCACTTGTCTAGCGCCTCTTGGACTGCCAGCAGTACGGGCAACCTCGCCATAGGTCATAACTTGACCTAAAGGTATTGCTTTAATAGTGTCGATAACCCGCTGTGTAAAAGGCAAATAAGATTTTGACATAAGCACCTCTGCAAAAGTTTGAAATTTCTGAAAATAAACGTTTTAAAAAGTTATACGCATGATATAATTTATTTAGCCGACGTAAGTTCCTTTATTATTCTATTCTATTATAAAAAATTAAAGATTATAAGAGGAGACTAATATGAACAGAGACTTTGAACCTTATCCACTACTTGAAACTGAAAGATTGATCTTAAACGAGATTACAGATAAACATGTAGAAGAATTAAGCGTCATACTAAGTGACCCAGAAGTGGCAAAACATGACTATTTTTACCCAACAAAAACAGAGGAAGAGGTCATGCAATTTATAGAAAGATATGGAGAAGAACGTCAAGATAATGAAGAAATTACTTGGGGTATTTTTGAAAAGAAAAGTAAGAAGCTCATTGGCACTTGCGGACTAGGGGATTTTCTAGATCAAGCAAAGCGGGCTGAAGTGGGCTATGCCTTGGCTCAAGACTACTGGGGAAAAGGCTATGCGACAGAGGCGATAGGGGCAGTCATTGACTACGGGTTTGAAGTAGTCGGTCTTAACCGTATTGAAGCGAAGATTACGCCTGGAAATGAATCTTCTGTTAGAGTCCTTGAAAAAAATGGTTTTTCGAGAGAAGGCCTTGTTCGGCAAAGAGACTGCTTGAAAGGTCAATTGGTGGACAGTATTATCATGGGCATTTTGAGAAGTGATTTTAATTGTATTAAAAAATGATTTTATCGATTAAAACGAAGGCCCTCATCATCCAAATGAGGGTCTTTTTTTATCTAAAATTAAAATTTAACCCTTTGTCCATAAATTCTTAATAATATATTGGATAAAATTATGTATAATTCATATATAATTAATTTAGTTATTTAATCGGTGATGAAGAAAACCTGTAGAATGGTAATGAAGTAAACCTGTAGAATGGTAAAGAAGGTGGCGGAAAAATGGATTTAGAAGGATTTAAATATCAGCTTTGCGACAGCAGCCGAAAAATAAATGAGGTTATCAATGCCCTCTTGAGTAGGTTGGGGGCCTCTTATGGACTATCAGCTATGCAAGTTAGGATTCTCATGGAGATTGAGAACAATGGCACAATGACGGTGGGGAACATCGCCAATCGGGTCATGATTGCAGGTACCAATATTTCTACCATGTGTAAAAAACTCGAACAGCTTGGATTCATCAAACGAAGCCGAGACGAACTAGACGAGAGAATCGTCCGAATTGAACTGACAGAATTGGGTATTAGAGCAACTAGGGCAATTGATAAGAGTTTTGATGAAAAAATACTCAAGGCTCTTGGCACTAATCCGGAAAAAAGTTGTAAATCTGTTCTTGAAGCAGTTGAAGCTTTGGATGATTTATTAAATAAAATCATTGAAGAAGAGGGAGAATAAAATATGAATACGCCAAAAAAATCAGCCATATATTACTATGCGGTTGTAGTAATTGTTCTACTGTTAATCAATGCACTTGTTTTGCCAGAAGTGGTTAAACAATCTATTACAGAAGTAGACTACGGAACCTTTTTGACTCAAGTTGAAAAAGGTGAAGTCAAAACCGTTGAAATTACAGATAAACAAATTGGTTACACCATCGCTCAAAAAGAAGGCGAAGACAAGGTTTATATTACTGGTAAGTTAGAAGATCCTGAGTTGGTCAATCGCTTATACAGCGCAAATGTAAAATTTACAAAGGTCATACCAAAGGAAGCCTCACCACTAGTGAATTTCCTATTGACTTGGATTTTGCCAATCTTTGTATTTGTGGCGCTTGGTCAGTTTCTTAGTAAAAAAATGGAAAAAAGAATGGGTGGTATGGGCAATGCCATGCAATTTGGAAAGAGCAGTGCGAAGGTATATGTGGAAGCTCAAACGGGAAAGTCATTTGCAGACGTTGCAGGTCAAGAAGAAGCGAAAGAGGCCCTTCAAGAAGTGGTGGATTTCTTGCATAACCCAGGAAAATACAAAGAAATTGGTGCCAATATTCCTAAAGGAGTGCTCCTTGTAGGCCCTCCAGGAACCGGTAAAACATTACTTGCCAAAGCGGTGGCAGGTGAGTCCAAAGTACCATTTTTCTCAATATCAGGTTCGGAATTTGTTGAAATGTTTGTAGGTATGGGGGCTGCAAGGGTAAGAGATTTATTTAAGCAGGCCCAAGAAAAAGCACCTTGTATCGTCTTTATTGATGAAATCGATGCCATCGGTAAAAGTAGAAATTCAGGCATGATGGGTGGAAATGACGAGCGTGAGCAGACGTTAAATCAACTGCTGACTGAAATGGATGGGTTTACCCCAGACAAAGGGGTCATCATACTGGCGGCAACCAATAGACCTGAAACTTTAGACAAGGCACTGCTTAGACCAGGTCGATTTGATAGAAGAGTACCTCTTGAACTCCCAGATTTAAAAGGGAGAGAGGCTATTTTAAAAGTTCATGCAAAGAATGTAAAGATAGAAAATCAAATGGATTGGAATGTCATCGCAAGAGCCACATCGGGGACTTCGGGGGCAGACCTTGCCAACATCATTAATGAAGGCGCTTTAAGGGCCATTAAACACGGAAGAAAATTAGTTAGCCAAGGGGATTTGGAAGAGTCGATAGAGGTCGTCATTGCGGGGTATCAACGTAAAAATGCAGTGGTCAGTCAAAAAGACAAAATGACCATCGCTTACCACGAAATCGGACATGCCCTTGTGGCGGCTAAGCAAAAGCACTCTGCGCCCGTACACAAAATTACCATCATTCCAAGAACCTCAGGGGCTCTTGGCTACACCATGCAAGTCGATGAAGCCGAACAGATTCTTATGACAAAAGAACAAGCTTTAGATAAAATCACAACCTATATGGGCGGTCGTGCAGCGGAGGAACTTATTTTTGGAACAGTGACTTCAGGGGCTTCTAACGATATTTCTCAGGCCACAAAAATTGCTAGAGCTATGGTGACACGGTTCGGTATGAGCGATACTTTTGACATGATGGCGCTGGAAACGGTTAACAACCCTTATTTGGGAGATGAATCTTCTTTATTGGTATCTCCAGAGACCTCTGCCAAAATTGATCAGGAAGTCCTTTCTATTATCAAGGCATCTCACAAGCGTGCTGCTGCAATTTTGGAGGAGAACAAAGACAAACTTCACGAATTGACAAAAGTACTCTTTGATAAGGAAACCATTACAGGCGAAGAATTTATGGAAGTCTTGAAAGATAAGGACGCCATCGAGGAAAATGGGGAGAATAAAGGAGAATAGTAATGACACAATTGCTGATCAGACTTTTTTTAAAAAATGCAAAGGATATCAATGATCCAAAAGTACGGGATCAGTATGGTCAGTTTGCCAGCGGGGTAGGCATTGCCACAAATGTATTCCTATTTTTGATAAAGTTGATTTCTGGCATTGTATTTAACAGCATTGCCATTATTGCCGATGCGATTAATAATTTGTCTGATTCAGTAGCTTCTTTAGTGACCTTGATTGGCTTTAAAATATCAGGTAAACCTGCAGATTCAGAGCACCCTTATGGTCATGCCAGAGTGGAGTATATCGCAGGCATGATTGTGTCTTTCTCTATTCTCTTTTTAGGTATTAACTTAGTTCAAAGTGCTTTTGAAAAAATCATTCACCCAGAGAACGCTAATTTTAATCTTTTGACCGTGTGTGTTTTGATCATTTCTATTTTAGTGAAATTATGGCAGTCTGTTTTTTATAGAAAAATAGGCCAAAAAATGAATTCGATAACTCTAATTGCCGTTTCAATCGATAGTCGAAATGATATTATTGTAACGACGTCCATACTTTTGGGAACTGTAATCACTTTGTCAACAGGGCTTAATTTAGATGGGTACATGGGTATGCTGGTAGCACTTTTTATTATTTACAGTGCTTTTCGATTGATTCTCGACACGACAGATCCTTTGCTAGGGCTTGCCCCTTCAGATGAAATGGTAGAGGCAATCTCTAGTAAAATTTTGAACTATGAGCATATTATTGGCATTCATGATCTTCAAGTTCACAGTTATGGTGCAGGCAGATGTTATGCCTCAGTCCACTGCGAAGTGCCTGCTGAATTTGACGTCATGGTTAGCCATGACATCATCGACCAAATTGAACGGGACTTTCAATCCAATGACCATATTCAGTTGGTCATACACATGGACCCTGTCATTACAAATGATGAGAAGACCAATGGTTTAAAGACACAGGTAGAGGCTTTGGTCAATGAAATTTCTCCTGAACTGCAAATTCACGATTTTAGAGTTATTTGGGGAATACACACCACCAAAGTAATTTTTGATGTGGTTATTCCCTATAAAAATTCTTTGAAAGAGACGGATATTATAGCGTGTATAAGCAAAGATATACAAAAGCTGGACCCTAACTATCAAACAATTGTATTGGTTGAGCGGGGTTAGCGTAGACGAAGTCCACTGGGCTTCGTTTTTTTTGTGCAGATGTATTTTTCTTTGAGTAGCATCTTTATGAAATTGGGTAAGAATAAGAAAGAGACTTTTCAGCAATAGGAGGCAATTTTATGAAGAAAAAAGAAGGTTCAGATAATCCAAATTTGGAAATTACAGAAAATTCCTTTTCTAAAGCTATTATTAGTACCATTGCAGATATGTTTTTTTTAACAGATTTAAACTTTTTCATAAAGGACTATAAAGTCAATGATGAATCGACTCTTTATGTAAAACCGTCTCAATTCTTAAATAAAAAAGTTAGTGAAGTTTTGCCTATCGACGTTGCAAAGGCTTATGAATCTACTGCGATGAGAGCCCTCAAAACCCAGACGACGCAAGTTTTTAACTATGCCCTAGATTACCCCGATGGGGTACGCTATTATGAGTGTCGGGTCAACAAAGTGGAAGGACAAGAATGCTTCATAGCAATTATAAAGAATGTGACAGAAAGTTACAACTACACCAAACTGATTGAAACTTCAGAGTTGAATTATAAAAGATTATTTGAAAATTCTCCTTACCCAATCATCATCATAGATGCTGAGACCAGAGAAGTGATTTACCATAATGATAGGGCGTATCAGAAATTTAAGTTTAAGGACCGAAATCATATAAATCCTTATCAGTATTACTCGGATTTTAGTCAGAGAAAAATATTTTTAGATGAGGTAGTCAAAGACTCTAAGAAAGATGATTTTGAAGTACTCTTGATAGATGGGGAAGGCAAACCATTTTGGTCCCTTTTATCAGGCGTATTGACATCGTATGGAAATAAACCTTGCATCATGATTTCTATCAACGACATCCATCAACAAAGAGAAACCCGTATGCATTTAGAAGCTGAGAGAAAGAAGCTTAAGGAACGCATAAAGGAGAGAGAATGTCTTGAAAGGGTCAATGCTATTACAGAGGACCACGAACAAAGCATTGAAGTGATGGTTTCTAAGTTGCTGAAATGTATAGGCGAAGGTTTTCAATACCCTGAAATAACTGAAATCTCCATTACAATAGGTGAAAAAACTTTTAATACCCCACGTTACAAAGAAACCCCTTGGTTGTTAGTTGCAGAAGAAAAAGAAGCAAAACCTGAACCTGTAGTGGTGAAGGTTGTTTATTTAACGAATGGATCAAATGGCGAAGATGACCCATTTTTTGTGGAGGAGCAAGGTCTACTGAATCGAATCTGCAAGCGAGTGGCAAGCAGTTTGGAAAAGCGATATTTAGAAATGGAATTAGAAGAAAACAAAGGCCTTTTGAGTATTGTCTTTAACAAAAGTGGCATTGGGATTGCTATTTTTGACCCTAAAACCTATAAAGTGATTATGGTCAATGAAAGTGCGGCAGAGATTCATGGCTATGCAGCAGAAGAGTTTCTAGCTGTTGCTGATAAGATGATTCATTCTGCCAAGTCCATTTTTATAGCTCAAAAAGAGTTGTTTCATATGGGTGAACTAACGGAAAAAAGCTTTGAAGTCACTCACTTAAAAAAAGATGGCACAACAGTTGAGCTAAAAATACAAATCAATAGAGTTGTTCATAACAGTAAAGAGTATGGCTGTTTTATTTTTACAGACATTACAGAACAAAAAATGATACAAGCAGCGGATAAGCTTCGTGCGGAAAATTTAGAAAGAGACAATCGTCTCATGTGGAGTATTGCTCAGTTAGAAAGCAATGGCATTTTAGATATGGAAGCTTACTACAATAATTTAACTGAACTGATTGGTAAATCCAATAAAATTGAGCGAGTTTCCATATGGCTCTTCAACGAAGAAGAGACAGAACTTAGTTGCATGAGCCAATTTGAATTTCGCAGCGGACTTCACACATCAGGAGGCGTTCTCAAGAGCAGTGAATTTGAATCGGAAATGAACTATTTAAAAAAATCCAGATATGTAGACGCCAATGACCCGCTGAATGATCCTAGAACCGTTGGTTACGTAGATGTGTATATCAAGCCCAATAACATTACGGCTATGCTAGATTGTAGTATTATGTCAGGCAATAGGAGAATTGGAACCCTATGTTTTGAAATTGTTAACAGACATTATGAATGGACAGACGAGGACATATCAAGAGGGTGTCAAATTGCAGACCACATAGGTTTAGCTATACTCAATAAAGAGCGACTGGATATAGCAGAAGCCCTTAAGCAAAGCGAACTGTTTTTGAAAAGAGCTCAAGAAGTTTCCCATACTGGGCACTGGTTGCTAAATCTTCAAAGCAATATCTTTACTTGCTCAGATGAGGTATATCGTATTCTGGAGTTACCTTCAGGAAGTCTTCTGAACTTTGAAAAATATCTATCGGTGATTCATAAAGAGGATTTGCCACAAGTGAAAGAGGCCTGGAAAAAAGCTATGGGCAGCAGTTCTTTCCAAATTGAACACAGAATTTTAACCCCTTCGGGAATGAAATGGGTAGAAGAAAAGGCAACCTTGGAAATAAACAGTCAAGGTGTACTTTCCTATTCCCTTGGAACCATACAGGATATAACCACCAGAGTGGGAAATGAAATTGAATTAGATCAGTATAGGAAAAATCTAGAAGAGATGGTTATCAAAAGAACCGATGAATTGGAAACAGCCATTCAAATTGCAGAGAAGGCAAGTCAGGCAAAATCGATGTTTATTTCTAATATGAGCCACGAAATAAGAACCCCTATGAATGCCATTATAGGATATACGCATTTATTAACACGGGATCCACTAACCAATAAACAAAAAACTCAGTTAGAAAAAATAACAAGCGCTTCAATGCACCTTCTTCAAATTATCAATGACATTTTAGATTTGTCCAAAATTGAGGCAGACCGTATGGTATTTGAATCTACAGAATTTGAAATGTGCCGTTTAATTGACCATATCGGTGAAATTGTTGAAGAATCGGCTCGAAAAAAATCTCTTGAGTTTTACGTCAATATGAAGCAAGTGCCAAGCATTGTTTATGGCGATGAAACTCGAGTTGGGCAGATTATTTTAAATTTAGTCAACAATGCTATAAAATTTACAGCGGCTGGAAGTGTCACGCTTAATGTTCATCGAATAGAATTAAGCGATGTAGAAGCGCATTTTATGATGAATCAAAAAAATACAGTGACAGATAAATGTTTGGCTCTAAGAATTGAAGTTAAAGATACTGGAATAGGCTTAACTCAAGAACAAATGTCTAATTTGTTTACTGAGTTTAATCAAGCTGACCTTTCCACGACCCGCCTTTATGGAGGCACAGGTCTTGGTCTGGCAATATGCAAAAAAATGGTAGAACTTTTAGGCGGTCGTATTGGGGTCGAAAGTGAAGTGGGTAAGGGCAGTACATTTTGGGTCACATTGCCTTTCTACTATAAAGACGAAGCCATATTCTATAGAGGCCAACAATTTGAAGGTATGAGTGCTTTGATTGTCGATGATGACCCCGATTCTTTAGATATACTTTCTAATATATTGGAGGAGTTTGGCATATACACAGATGCAGTAGGTTCAGGGAAGGAAGGTCTGTTAAAACTTCAAGAATTAGATAATGGAGATCAGGCATATGACCTGTTAGTGGTAGACTATAAAATGCCTGAAATGAATGGCTTTGAATTTATTAAGCGTTTTAGGCAAATGGAAATGAAAGGAAACACTGCGACGATTATGGTCACCGCTTATGGCAATGAATTAGAAGAAAGTAATTTCGATGATTTTGAAGGGATTCAATTTTTAAACAAACCGATTACCGCCTCAAAAATTTTGGATACCATAAACAGTTTAATATTAAATAAGCCTGTCATTTCTGCCAATATGAGTGAAACAGATATCAAAGAGAAATTCGAAGTACTGGGTCCAAAATCAATTTTATTAGTTGAAGATAATCCGATTAACCGTGAAGTGACTTTCCAACTGCTTGAATTTATTGATTTAAAAATCTATACGGCTGAAAATGGCAAAGTGGCGCTAGAAATGGCGGAAAAAAACTAATTTTGACTTGGTATTAATGGATGTACAAATGCCGATTATGGATGGCCTTGAAGCTACTCGCCGTATTCGGAAATTAGCTCACTGGGAAAAGACGCCAATTATTGCCATGACCGCCCATGCTTTTAAAGAAGATATTCAGCAGTGCAGTAAGGCAGGTATGAACGACCATGTTTCAAAACCAGTGGTGCCAATTAAACTTTATAATATGCTCTTAAAGTGGCTCTACAATTACGGAAATGACTTCTATGATTCCAATATTGTAAGGGAAGAGTTGGAAAAAGAAGAACGGGATGAATTTTCAAGTATTAAGGCAAAACAGTCACCTTCAGACGACAATAGCGCATTTGATGCTGAAATGATATTGAGGGCGATTCCTGGCCTAAACTTCGAAATGGGTCTTGGGAGTTTAAATAATCGGGTGGCGCCTTATATTAAGCTGTTGAATCAGTATTATAAGGACCATATAGAAGATGGCAATCGTCTTATGGCATTGATTCAGAGGGATGAACGTAAAGCAATAAGTGAACTTGCCCATGCTCTAAAAGGCGTTTCTGGCACCCTAGGCGTTGTAGAAGTGCAAGAGCTTTCAAAAAAAATTGAGTTAGGCGCAAAGGGAGACATGTCCCAAAAGGAATTGTTTAACCTATGTCAGAGCTTAATTGGCAGTTTAGAAGGTTTTAAAGAGGGCTTTGCCGCTTATTTAGACGAGCAAAACCGATATGATTCGGAGAAAAAATCACTGAACACTGAAGATTTTCAGGGCTCTCAAGATTTAAAGGCTTCCAAAGAAATTGTGTCCATATTAACAGCCATTGAAAAATGTCTTCAAATAAATGACACAGAGGCAAATGATATAGTAGAGGGCCAACCAAGCTCTTATTGAGAGCGTATTTGGGGACAAAGGTCTTCAATTGATAGATTGGATTGGATCTTTTGAGTATGAGTCTGCCAAAAACCTTATAAAAGATATGTTGGGGAGTTTTTAACAGAAGCTAGGGAAATGCCCTTAAGTTACGTAAAAAAATGTTGTACGATTTACTTAGTAAAATATATAATTGAGTATAATAAGTTGTTATGGAGGCTAAGTGATGGACATTAACGGATTTAAAAGGGCACTTCTCAGCGAGGGATTTTGTGACCTCAGATATCAAAATTTTTCTGAGACCACAATCAAAGGCAGTAAGAGAAAAATAGATACTGTAGCCGTGAACAATAAAAGCGGCGGCAATGTAAGGGTTCTTACTGGCGGGGGATTTGGCACTTTCTGTTTTAACGATCCAAAGGATATAAATTATGCTATGCAAGAGGCTAAACTTGCTAGCGATATGATTGAAGGAAAGCGTTTAATTGAGAATATCGAAATTAATATAGACCATGTGAAAGTTACACCTAAAATGGACCCAAGGGAAGTGTCTATTGAACAAAAGAAGGAAATGCTCAGTACTTACATTGAAATGATTATGGACGATGAGGGCATTGCTAATTTAGAAACAGAGTATTATGAACAGTTTACAGATACTTTAATTATCAATAATAGGGGAACAGAAGTCCTACAAGAGGAAACTAATCTGTGGTGCTAACTTTAGAATGACCTCTAAGAGAGGGGACTTAACCCAAATTACAAGACTTTCACTTGGCGGCTCCGAAGATTTTTCCGAGCTTCTGGGTCAAGATGAAATTGTAATGGCAAAGGTTAAGCAAACAGTAGATTTACTGGATGCAGAACCTGTCACAGGCGGCAATTACGATGTGGTATTAGACAGTGACGTCAGTGGTTTGTTTATTCATGAAGCCTTTGGGCATTTAAGTGAATCGGATAATTTAATTGGCAATGAGATTTTAGCAAAGACCATGACTTTTGGAGCGTCCTTTGCAAATTCTGCCTTTAATGTCATAGACGATCCAACTTTGACGGGACACCCAGGCAGCTATATCTATGACCATGAAGGCACTAAAGCCAAGCGGGTTCAGCTAATTAGAGACGGTAAACTCTGCGGAAGACTCCATTCTTTAGAAAGTGCCAATTTACTTGGCGAAGAGCCTACAGGACATTCTAGAGCCAAGCATTTTGGCTTTACCCCTATTGTAAGAATGGGGAATATCTACATTGATAAAGACCGACATACAATAGACGAAATGATAGGGTCCATTGACAAAGGTCTCTACCCTCTTTGGTTCTGCTGGCGGGACAAACCAGCGGAGACACCTTTACCTTTGCAGTTCAAGGGGCTTATAAAATTGAAAAAGGTCAGATTAAAGGCATGGTCAGAGATGTAGCCTTGACAGGACACCCTCTTTACAACCCTAAAAAATATTGAAATGATTGGCGATGAAGTAGCCTTCTGTAAAGTAGGCGGCTGCGGGAAAAGGGGGCAAATCCTCATTAAATCCGGCAAAGGTTCAGCACCAATCAAAATCAAAAATATGGGCATAGGAGGCAAATAAGATGAAGTCGATTCTTGAAAATGCATTAAAAGTTTCCGACAGTGCAGAAGTCTATTACAGAGAAGGCTTTAGTACAACGGTTTCTATAGAAAGAGGCAAAATTAAAGAAATTTTATCAAACAAAAAAAACGAGGTTTCATTGAGAATTGTAAAAAATGGGAATATGGGAACGGCTGTTGCCACTTCCATTGAAGACGAAACCTTGATTGAGAGGGCATTGATATCTCTTAAACATCAAAATTCTCAGCCCATAGAGTTTCCAAACGAGCCTATGAGTGAAGTTTACAGCGACTCTGCTGAAGTCGTGGAAATGACCACCGAAGAATTAGTGACATTGGCGAAGGATGTTTCTAGCAGATTATACCAAGCAGCGCCAGAGGTAGCAACAGGCGTTTCTGTTACAAAAGAAGTTAAATCGGTCAGACTTATGAACAGCTCAGGTTTTGACGATGCTTATGTTTTCACCAATGTATTATTAGGTATGAACACGTATAACGAAAAAGGTTTTCATGGGGCAAGCAAAGAGTATTCAGGTGCTAAAATTCCTAATGTAAGACAGGCAGATATAGACCGATTAATTGAAAGACACAAACTGGATGAAAAGCCAGTGTCACTGGGTAATGAGAAAATGCCTGTTATTTTTACAGGCAACGTTATGGGTGCTTTAATGCTTAGAGTATTAGGTGGGGTCAATGGTGGCAACATTGTCAAAGAACTCTCACCAATGTGTGGAAAAATTGGGACCCAAGTTTTTTCTGATAAAATAACCATCAGAGATGACGGTGGCATGCCTTTTGGTTGCAATACCTTTAAATTTGATGATGAGGGCACTCGTGCTAGAAATACTCTAATCTATGAAAATGGTATTTTGAGAAATTACCTCTTAAACGTGGGACAGGCTACTAAACTTAGTTTGAAACCTACGGGCAACGGGGTTAAGCGTACTTTGTTCTCAAAGGAAATAGAAGACGCGCCAACTGTTTTTGAAACCAATCTAGTCATTGAAGGGAATAGTATACCTGATCAGGCGTTAATTGGCAAAGTAAAGCGAGGTCTTCTGATTACAAGTGTTATGGGTGCTCATACAGGGAATATTATTCAAGGGGAGTTTTCACTCAATATTTCCTCAGGTTTTCTCATCGAGGAGGGTCAATTAACAGGTAAGGTAAAAGGCTGTATGATTTCTGGAAACATCTATGACCTATTCAAAAATATTGAAGGGCTTGGTTCAGAATATGAAGTCATGCGAAGTGTTTTCTACAACATGGGTTACTCACCAATGGTATTATTCAACGAGGCAAACATTGTAGGTCAATAAGATAAGTGAACGGATACACTGAAACGGAGGAGTGCATTGAATGAGACTTTTAATCATTGGCAATGGCATAGCAGCCCAGTCGGCAGCAGAAGCATACAGAAAGCTCAACACAGAAGATGAGATTCTCATGGTTTCGGATGAGGCTTACCTTACCTATCAACGTATCAAATTATCCCATTACTTAGGGAAACCAACCTTTGAAGAGGACGAGCTTCTTGTAAAACCTCAGTCATGGTATGAGGAAAAGAATATTCAGGTTAGATTAAATACGAGAGTAACCCATTTAGAACTTGAGCAGAAACAAGTCAAAACCCTTAGTGGAGAGACGATCCCCTACGATAAGCTGTTACTGGCAACAGGAGGGCACGCCTTTTGTCCGTCTATTAAAGGGGCAGACAAAGATGGGGTTTTCGCACTAAGAACTCTTCAGGATTTAAAATCAATTTTGTCTTATGTACAGGATAAAAACCACGTACTCATTATTGGTGGGGGGTTGTTAGGTCTTGAAGCCGCCCAAGGGTTATTGGAATTAGGAAAAAAAGTCACGGTATTGGAGTTCTACTCTTATCTTTTACCAAAACAAATGGATCAAGAAATGTCTCTTTTAGTTCAAAAACAGTTGGAAGCGGAAGGTATTCACTTCTTATTAGGCAAGAATTGTAAGGAAATTTTAGGCGAGAGCCAAGTCAGCGGCATA
Organism: uncultured Acidaminobacter sp.; assembly: GCA_963677505.2. Classification (GTDB taxonomy): domain Bacteria; phylum Bacillota; class Clostridia; order Peptostreptococcales; family Acidaminobacteraceae; genus JBGSUZ01. The sequence continues at coordinate 26,051 of CAXXWB010000022.1, read as the reverse complement.
CGCCTTTCAGAAGATGAAATTCTTCAAGGGGATGCCATAATTGTTTCAACAGGGGTTAGACCGAATATAGCCCTTTACAGTGATACGGCCCTTCAGGTCAATAAAGGACTTGTAGTCAATGAACGAATGGCGACCAATATTCCCGATGTTTACGCTGCAGGAGATGTGGCAGAGTATCAGGGTGTGGTTTATGGCCTTTGGATTGCCGCCAATGAGCATGGTAGAATAGCAGGCTCTAATATGGCAGGCAAGGATATGGTCTATTCAGCACCTCAAATGGTGACCACCTTAAATATTGGAGAAGTAAAAATGTTTTCAGCAGGAGACATTTCTGAACCAGAATCTGTGATCAGTTATAAAAAGGACAATAGTTTCCATCGACTCTATGTCAAAAATGGACAGGTGGTAGGCGCTGTTTTAACGGGGGATATGAGCCTAATGCTAAAGGCGAAGAATTTGGCTGTTAAACATAAGGAAGTGCCTACTTTTGAAGGCAGTGAAGAAGAACTATTTCTTCTATTGATGCAGTAGAGTACAAATTGAATTAAGATAAAACTGCCCCAACACTTTAAGTGTTGGGGCAGTTTGTATGAAATTATTTGACCTGAATCTGAACTTTATTTGATTTTGGCTCTAGTTTAGGAATGGTAATTTTAAGAATACCATCCTCAAGACTTGCTTCAATATTTTCTGGGTTAATGTCTTTAAGCATCATGCCTCTTTGCATTGAAGTCATGCGACGTTCTCTGTGAATATAGCTATCGGACTCATCGTTAATGTTCTCTTCTTTTTGAACACTGATAAGAAGTTGACCATCTTGATAATCCAGCTTGATTTCCTCTTTTTTTACACCAGGCATTTCTGCTTCAATAAGGTAAGTTTCCTCTTGTTCCTTTACATCCATTTTGAATGTGTCATTTTTTTAAACTTCTCATGCTGAAGAAATTATCGTCAAAAAAATCATCAAACATATTGTAGAAGTTCATTAGATCGGTTCCGTTTTGTCTTCGAATTGAGTTTTTGCTGAAAGGTGTTAATGCTAACATAATGACTCCTCCTTTATTCATGAATCAATAATAATTTTGAGAGATTAGCACTCTTTGTGTATGAGTGCTAATCTTTGATTATAAAATACACCTTTTTGGTCTATAGGTCAATGGGATTAACGAAAAATTCACACTTTTTCACAATTAGTTTACAAAATAAAAAATCCCCTGAAAGCATTGCAAACAAGGGATTGAGTATGAATTGTGAGAGCCTAATTAGCATCACTTGGAAAAATATTGATTTGAGTTGCCAAAATACCCAAAAGAATGAGAATACAACCCAAATAGCCTCTTGTAGTCATGGTTTCACCCAGTATTAATGCGCCGCCCACTGCACCAAAAACAGCTTTCCATACTCAAAATAATTGCCGCGTGAGAGGGTTTTGCATTTTTCTGCGCGACCACTTGAAGGGTGTAGGCAACCCCTACAGAAAGGAGACCACCGTATAGAATAGGAATCATCGCTTGAGAAATGCCACTCATGGTAATGTCTTCGAAAATAAAGGCAGTCAGTAAGCTTAAAATAGAACAGGTTGCGAATTGGAGACTTGAAAGCTTTAGCGGTTCAATCTTGTCCGCAAAGTAATCAATGGTTAAAATGTGAATTGACCAGAAGACGGCGCCAATTAACTCTAACATATCACCGAAACTGATTGAAAAATCTTCGTTGACGCTCAGCAAATAAAGACCAACTACAGCAATTGCAACGCCTAACCATGAATTTTTACCAATTTTGTGTTTTAGAAAAATTCCAAATAAGGGAACTAAAACCATGTACAAACCTGTAATGAAGCTGGCTTTCCCCACCGTAGTATAATTAAGACCTACTTGTTGAAGGGTTGCAGCAACATAGAGGACACAACCAACCATAATACCAGGTAAGATGGCTTTAAAAGTACTCTTTTTAGGCGTGTCTACAGTGACTAAAGGTTTTTCTTTTTTCGAGTCAAAGAAAATGATAAGAGGAATGAGGGAAAGGCTTCCTAGTGCAAAACGGATACCATTAAAAGTGAAAGCGCCAACAAATTGCGCGCCTACTCTTTGAGCAACAAAAGCAAATCCCCAGATAGCGGCAGTAAGCAGTAGCAGTAAGTTTGCGGTGAGTCTTTTCCGATCCATCATTATTTCTCCTTAAGTGTTGTAAATTCTGTTTCTAATCCCGTCTATACATTTGTCGATGTCTTAATATATAATTCTATAAAGAGAGACAAATACCTTTATAGAAATTACAAATAGGGAACTTTCAATTTGTAAAAAATACAAACCGAATTTAGGAGATATCATATGAATCCAAAAACTGAACTCCAATTAATTGAGAACAAGACAGCGAGACATGCTGAATTTGACAAATGTGACCCCAATTTTCTAGACCGTGAGGCAATGAAAACCATAAGGAATTTTCATAAACAGTTTAAGGAATATGAGCCTACGCCGTTATACAGCCTCAAAACCTTGGCAAAAGCCTTAGGCGTTTCTGAAATTTGGGTGAAAGATGAATCCAAACGCTTTGGTTTAAACGCTTTTAAAGTACTCGGTGGCGCTTATGCCATTGGAAAATACTTAGCGCAAAAGCTCAATAAGGATATTTCAGAATTATCCTTTGAATGGCTGACCTCAGAAGGGGTAAAAAAAGAATTAGGTGATTTAACCTTTGTAACAGCAACTGACGGCAATCATGGCAGAGGTATTGCTTGGGCGGCGAAACAGTTGGGTCAAAAATCTGTTGTATTTATGCCTAAGGGTTCATCTGAAATCAGACTTAGACGCATTATAGAAGAAGGGGCTGAGGCTCAAATAACAGACCTTAATTACGATGATGCCGTGCGTTTGGCCAATCAGTATGCGGAAGAACATAACGGGGTATTTATACAAGATAGTTCTTGGGATGGATACATGGAAATTCCAACTTGGATTATGGAGGGGTATGCCACTATAATGGATGAGGTTTATGAGGCATTTGAGGGGCAAGACCATAAGGCTCAAGAAAAGGGTACTCCTTTTACCCACGTCTTCTTACAAGCTGGAGTAGGGTCTTTTGCAGGGAGTATGCTAGGGTATTTGACATCCTTTCTAGGGGAAAAACGACCACTTGTCACCATTGTTGAGCCAAATGAAGCGGCTTGTATTTTTAAGTCTATGAAAATAGCAGATGGGAAGCCCCATGCCGTTACTGGATTCATGCCAACGATTATGGCAGGACTTGCCTGTGGCGAACCCAGTCTTGTGGCTTGGAATTTGTTGAGAGACTACGCAGATTTTTATATTGCTTGTGATGACTGCTTTACCGTAAAGGGAATGCAAGTTCTTGGTAACCCATTAGAGGGTGACCCAAAAATTATTTCTGGTGAGTCAGGCGCTGTAGGTCTTGGTGTGTTGGTTGAAATTATAAAAAAACCTGTCTATAATGATATTGTCCAACAGATGGCATTAAATGCCCATTCAAAAATTTTAATAATTAGCACAGAAGGGGATACTGACCCTGAAAACTATAATCGAATTCTGGGTATATAAAAGACGTTAAAGATATTAAAGACATTAAAGACATTAAAGAAAGGAGGCTGAATATGGATTCTAAAAAGCATTCTTTGATGTTTGTACACTTGAGAAAGCAAATGACGATTTTATTGATTTTATTGGCATCTTCTTTAGGGCTATTTCTTATTTTTAGTATGATTTCTACTGAAAAACAAAATGAATTTAGCAATATTTTTGAAACCATTGCCAAACAGCGTGTCCTTACCCAATTAATTGCTAAGGACGCCTCAAGAATTTCAGTATTGTATACAGAAATAGGCTATAGCGATCGTATTCAGTCCGTTGAAATACTCAGTCAAAAGCTTAATGCCACTAAACTGGATATTAAAGTGGCAGTCAAAGACTATGATGATAGATTTTTGCTGCTCAGATCTGGTTATGTTCAAACGGAGTATGGAAAGACCCATCTTAGCCGTGAAGCAAGAGAAGAAATACATAAGAATTTATTAGAAATTGAAGTATTATGGCGTCAATTTAAAATCAATGCAGAGGCACTTAATAATGAAGAAATAAACGATGTAGACTTTAGACAAGCCCTTAAATTTATCAATGAAAATAATACAATACTCCTTGAGCTTAATGAAAATTTAGAAAATGACTTACTGGCTACTTTGAACAATGATTATAATCAGGAAAAAGTTATGTTACTCGTACTCATCAGTTTGATTGCTATATTCTGTTTTATGACCATTGTGAAATTGTATAAATTCCTTTATCAGCCAATGGATACGCTCATGATGAGTTTTAATAATTTAGGTCTGACTTCTTTTAGCAATAATGAAAAGAAACCGACTAGAGCTATGAAGCAAATCACTTGGGAAGTTAATCAAATGGTTAATGGTTTTTCTGAATTAATCAATATGATGGAAATGATTAATTCAAGCCATTCTTTTAATGACAGCCTGGAAAATATTTTTAAAACATTTTCTAAGTATGTACCCTATACTCATATAGGCATTGCACTGTTTAAAGATGATCAAAGCACGATCCTCACTGCTTCTTATGGCGTATCTGACCCTATACATGAAGGTTTGGGCGCTGCACTGGCTGGACATAGTACAGACATTAGAGAGAGCAGTTTGTATCGTATTATTGAAAATGGACAACCTAGAGTAATTAATGACTATGACGAGTACTTTAAAACAAGACCTATTAGAGGTTACAGCCATATTATTTTAAATTATGGGATCAAGTCAGCCATTACATTACCTTTAATGGCAGATGACAAACATATCGGCTTTATTTTCTTTTCCAGCGCGGAGAAGAATGTCTATAACAAAACCCATGTCCAGTTCTTAAAGACCCTTAGTAATGCCATTGCCATTGCGATGGAAAAAAATGTTATGGTGGATGAACTTCTTTATTCAAGCATTTTAGCCCTAGCAAAAATGGCCGAAGCAAGAGATGAGGACACAGGCGATCACTTACAACGTATGAAAAGCAACGTTGTTTTATTGACACAACTTTTGTCTGAGAATAGTGATTACAAGAGTCAATTAACACCTCAGATGATCAATGATATATCGAAATTTAGTCCTATGCATGACATTGGAAAAGTAGGAATACCTGATGGTATTCTTCTCAAACCAGGCAAACTGACGGTAGAAGAATTTGAGACCATGAAGACCCATGCCGCCTATGGCGCAGATGTTCTAAGAACTGCTGAAGCTAATATTGTTAAGCGAGGACGCAGCATGTTTTCAGAAGGGATTGCTATTGCCATTGGCCATCATGAAAAGTGGGATGGCAGTGGGTATCCTAACGGACTTTCAGGAGAAGAAATTCCTCTTTCGGCAAGGATTGTTGCTGTAGCCGATGTCTTTGATGCCCTTATGTCAAACAGACCTTATAAAAAAGCTTTTTCTTTTGAAAAAAGTGTTGAAATTATTATAAATGGGAAAGGAACTCATTTTGACCCTGTGATTGTGGATGTTTTTGAAGCCCATACAGACAGGTTTAGAAAAATCTATGAAAATGACATCAAAAAAATACTCTAGGAGGGTTAATCCTAGAGTATTTTTTTGATTTTTTTTCGAGATAAAGCAGTTAATCTTTTGGAAACCAAGGAAAGAATTTAGACGTGGATATAGCGTAGGCTTCAAATTCGGGATTGCCCTCGTATTTTTTTTCAAGAAGAGGTACACCAGAGACAAAGATTAAAAGGTAAGTAATGACCAGAGGGCTTATAATAGTCAGCCAAGCGCCTGTTGTACTAAAAGCAATAATAAAGATGCCCCACCACATGGTGGCTTCGCCAAAATAGTTAGGGTGTCGTGTATATTGCCATAAACCTGTTTTAATGATCTTACCTTTATTTTCAGGATGCTTTTTAAAGGCAGCAAGCTGGCGGTCCCCTAACACTTCAAAGTAATAGCCCAACAGCCAAATCAATAGCCCTAGTAAGACGCCGCTATTAAAGGCTTTATGACTCACACTAATAGTATAGAAAACCCCTGAGCCAATGAGCATCATCATAAGGGCTTGTAGGAGATAGACTTGAAGAAAAGCTCTAGGGACTACCCATTTTCCCCATTCATTTCTAAAATTGGCATATCGGAAATCTTCAGGTTTTTTGTAATTGCGTTTGAAAATATGATAGGAAAGGCGTAGCCCCCAAAAGGTTATCAAAGTTAGTAACAGTAAGCTAATGCCATCGGGTTTTTGATCAAAATAATAGCCAGTGCCAAGTGCGAAGCCAGCCGAAAAAATAAAACCTATGCCCCAGCCAAAATCTACAATAGAATTATTTTTAATAGCAGTACCAATGATGAAGAATAACAAAAAGTATAGCAAAATGTAAAAGAGGGTTCCTAAAAATATAGTATTCATGGTATTACTCCTATTTCAACATATAGCTAAGGGCAACTGCACCTTCTCCTGCAACAGCACCTACAATTGGAGAGATTTCAGCAATGTAGGCAGGTGGAAAACCAAGCAATTCAGTCATTTCAAAGGCAAGGCGCTGAGCACGTTCAGGAGAAGCGGCATGTACGATGTTATAGCATTCAATGATCTCGGTTTCTTTTGTTTTTAGGACGGTTTTCTTGATTTTATTTACCGTGGATTTAAAGCTTAAGGTAGCACCATAGGCTTTGCCATTGCCATATAGATCTAATGTCATAATAGGTTTCAAGTGAATCCAGCTGGCAATTTTACTGGTGCTTATACTGACACGTCCGCTTCTACCAAGGTATTTGGTTGTATCCACAGCAACATAAATCTGAGTCTTGTCTATTTTAGATTGAATAACTGCCACAATTTCAGAAAGTGAATAATTTTTTTCAGCAAGACTTGAGGCTAAAAGAACAAGAAGACCTTGTGCCCCAGAGTTCTTTAACGTGTTAATAACCTGTATTTGTTCTTGAGACGGGTCCAGACTTTTTGCAATAGAAGACACCATTTGATAAGTGCCACTGAGCTTATCAGAAACACTTAGCACCAATACACCGTCAAAGTGAGCGCTAAGGAATCTCAGTAAACTTTCTACTTGTTTGATAGAGGGTAGGGAACTTTTAGGTTGGCTTTTTAAGCCATGATTGATTTCATAAAACCGATGAGTGGACATCGTGATACGATCAAGGTAGTCAATGCCGTCTATTTCTAAATTTAGAGGAATCACGCTGACCTGATGGTTTAAAGAATAATCTTCAGGAAGGTCTGCAATAGAATCTGTCACAATAGCAATTTTAGAGATAGGCTGTTTAACAATAGCGGATTGTAAGGCCATGTCATCTGCTTTGATTTGGTTCATTTGTCCAAACTCAGTCAGGGCGGCGAACATATTTTCAGGGTCATTGGTGTGTAAATGAATTCTAAGTTTGTTCCCTCCGCCTGCAAGGATTAGGCTGTCTCCCCACGCACTCATTTGATTTTTAAGCTTTAATGGGTCAATCCCTTTTCTTGTCACCATGGCTTCACAACAGTACCGATAATCCTGAAAGCTTCTTTCAATAGGTTGAGTGTGTAAGCTATATGTGTCACGAACTGTAGAATGTAAACCCTTTGAAGTAAGCGTATTGTCTAAGGGAGATATTTCTTCTGAAGACAGGCTGGAAAGCTGTGCTGGACCTGTATGTATATAGGAATTTATACCTTCAAGAAAATGATAAAATCCCTTAGCACCGCTGTCTACAACACCTTTCTCTTTTAGAATAGGCAGTTGAGAAGGGGTTTTGTTCAGCGCATCTGTAATATCGATCATAATAAGGCTAAAATATTCTTTCAAATTTTCATGGACAGAGTATCGACATTCCATTGATGAGACCCACTTAGAAATGATGGTAAGAATGGTTCCTTCTACTGGGTTTAAAATAACTTCGTATAGTTTGGTGGAAGCTTTTTTAATCGATTGAATAAATCGCTCTAAGTCAATGCTGGAGCAGTTTTGATTTTCAGCGGCAAAAGCATAGAAGAATTGGGCTAAAATCATGCCGCTATTCCCTCGGGCACCCATTAAAGCACCTTCGGCAGCGGATTTGGCAACTGTGGCTAAATTGTCGTTCTTTACCATATATTCAATAATAGATCTAGCGGTGGCACTCATGTTAGAGCCTGTATCACCATCTGCCACAGGAAAGACATTAATATTGTTAAGCTCATTTTTATTGGCCATTAAATTGTTAGCACCTGCAATGACAGCTTCATAAAAATGATTACCATCGATTGTAAATGTACTCATAAGTCAGTCCTTTCTCATCTTGTAGGTATTCTTTGAATTTGAATTATGATAACGAATACTAAAATGGAACCACTACACTTATCTTTATACCCACTCTCGTCACCAAATATAACAAAAACTATAGCTTGAAAGTGCTAATTTCAATCAATGCTATAAAAAATTATTTATTCAACTATTTAAATCAATTTATAAATAACCTATAATAGGAATTACAAACAATATTAGTTGATTTAATGTAAGGTGGTGCCATTATGATTCTTTATAAGAATAAGAGACTTGGCTTTAGGATTTTAGCTATAGGATTACTGCTTGTTGGAATAATCCTAGTCATAAAGGTTAATCAAGATATGCAGTTAGACTCGCAAATAGCAAGTGACCAATTGATAGACGCTGTCATGAGTAATGAAACGGAAAAAGTCCTTGAGCTTATCAATAAGTATAAGGTGGACGTTAATCAGGCAGGTTCCGAAGGGATGTACCCCTTAGAAGCAACACTAATACTTGAAAACCTTGAAATGGCAGAACTGCTCTTAGAAAAAGGCGCAGATCCTGATGTTGTAACTCAAGACGGAAAGACCATCAAAGAACAGGTTATGTCAGACAGTTCCAAAATGCTTAAGGAACTCTTCTCAAAATATTAGTAGACTCAATTATAAAAACACCCTAGGAAAGAAACTTAATCTAGGGTGTTTTTGTGTGTGAAAAAATTATACTAGGACACTGAAAGTCTATAAAAGAGCTTCAATCTCAGTCTCCATATCCAGTGGTGCAACAATGGGTTCAAAGCGTTTAATCACTTTGCCGTTTCTATCAATTAAGAATTTAGTGAAATTCCACTTAATGGAGTTGTCATTTAAAAACTCAGGGTATTGGTTTTCAGTGATTTCTTTCAAAATTTTACCCATGGCATTAGACGTGTCAAAACCTTCGAAAGGTGCTTCTTCAACCAAATGATTGAACAACGGGTGAGCATTTTGACCTCGAACGTCAGTTTTTTCAAAGAGAGGGAAGTTGACGCCGTAATTGATGCTACAGAAGTTCTTAACTTCATCAGAATTTCCTGGTTCTTGTTCTTTAAACTGGTTTGAAGGGAAGCCTAAAATTTCAAGACCTTGTTCCTTATAACGGTCATAAAGTTTTTGAAGGTCTTCGTATTGTGGCGTAAAACCACATTTGCTGGCAGTGTTGACGACTAGTAGGACTTTGCCTTTAAAATCATTCATAGATGCAGGGTTTGAATCAATATCGGTTAGAGAAAAATTGTAAATAGACATTTAATCACCTCATAATATATTTTATAAAATTCAATTTGATACAATCAATATATCTTTAAAAAGATTCTTTGTCAAGGTTATTTTTTAAATTTTTGAATGGCATATATAAAAAAATCCGAGTGGGGTTCACTCGGATTTTTTAGCAGAATCTATGGCGCTTAACAAGGCCACAGGATAAGGTGAAAATAAAGTTTGGTTGAGTAAATAAGTTTCATCAAAACGAATGGTCCAAGAACGTAAGAGAGAAAGTATGTTGGACAAAGATATTTTTTGTTTTTGATAAAGTGCCAGTTGTTCTAAAAAATAAGATTTTTCAGAAGGGTTCAGGCCCTTTTTAAAATAGCCAAAGACATGCTGCAAGGTATTGATATTGCGGCTGACAGAAAGGGGAGAGGACAGAAGCCGCATTAATTTTACTTCATACTGGCCATAGACCACAGCCATAGACTCCCTTTTGTGATTGGCTACAATTTGTCCTAAATCCTTTAGCAAACTGGGACTTAGGGCCATAAATAGATATTTATTTTGAGCATGGAAAGAGACCAAAGCTTCAGAACTACCCATTTCCTTAATGGCTCTAAAAGCGCTTTGTGTAAAAATAGAAATTAGGAAATGGTCCCTAAGAGAGGCGTTTAGGAGCCTGCCCTCATTTTCAAAGGGGTGTAGCGGAAAACGGTCAATCATGGCAGCAGCAAAGAGTCCTGAGATTTTTTTAGGAATCACATCAGATTTTCCAATGCCTTTATAAAGTCGCACATCTCCTGTACCACAAGAGGGAGAGCGGTGTTTTAGTATAAATCCATCGATGGTGTCAGGGTCTATTTCTTTATAAAATTCCATAGAAAACTGATGCATTTTAGCTGTTAGGTCGTTTCCAGATTTGGAAGATACCAATGACGGACTCCCTTCAATATCCACAAGGCGTAGGGATTCTCTTGGAACAGGCAGACCAATTGCCGTTTCGGGACAGACTGGAATGAAATTCACATAAGGCTTAAGGAGAGAAACAATTTCGCTGCGAATCATACTGCCGTCGTAGCGACAAGCCTGGTGTTCTAAACATTTACTGATAATTACATTTGGAATGGGATGGTTGTTCATAGTAACCTTCCTTCATTAGGTTTGATTTTCTTCTTCTTTATTTGATACACATTAAAAGAGGAAATAATCAAACAAATTAAAGAGATCCCAATAATCCAAATAGAATTTGTAAAAATAGCCAGTAGGGCATGTATTCCAGCAAATACAAAAGGAATTGCCATCAAAGCAAAGGTGATGCCGAAATCCCTGCTCTCATTTTGGGCAATATCCATAGAAAAAGGCCAAGTGATTTTATCCATCAGCATAGAAAGCGTGACCATTAAGAACACGAAGGCGTTAATTAAAATCAAGTCGTCTAGGACGGATATGCCTCCGAGGGCAAAAGTAATAAGTGAAATCACCAACATGGGCGGCCATACAAATTTGGCGCAAAGGCCAAAAACAGAGCCGATATAAGCACTGCTCAAATTTTGGATAGGCAAGACATCATAAACCCAGCGACCTTTAGGATTGTCTGTACGCTTAGCGTAGAAAACCACAGAGCTGGTTGCAACTGCACAAAAGTAAAGGGTTAAAATAACGAGGGGAGCCTCTTTCATAATCCTAAACATATTATAGTTGTAGTCCCTACCCATGTTAATAAAAATAATGATAGGGGCAATCAGCATGGATACATACAGAGGGTAAATGGTTTGTTTCATTTTTCGGTCATTACCAGACACGCTGTATCCTAACATATAAAAGGCTTGGGCTTCTCGGTCCTTTTTGAAGATTGCCTTAGAAATGACTTGCTGCCAACGCAACTTCAACTCATAGAAGCCCCGTTTCTTTTCTCCGTCTGAAAGCATTTTATTCAGATTATCCTCTAAAATTCTGCCTGTGACCAAGAAGTGTAATAGGAGGATTGTGAAAATAATAGCTGCAGCGGCTAAACCTACAGTAAAAGCGGGGTAGGAAACTTCGGGACTGAAAATGGTGGTCAAATAGGTCAACCAATAAGACGGAACCAAAAGGTGCCACCATGCAAAGGTAAGGGGAGCGGCTGGATTGATTAAGTCTGTAAGCCGAAGAACGACTTGATAGCCAACCATAATCAATACGGTCAACAAAATTTGAAAACCTGAAACGATATCCTTGAGTTTTTCTCCGTCAAAAAATTTAAGAATCATACCGTAAAGGTAATAAGCCAAAGCCACGCAAATCAAATTGGATAGGGGAATTGCTAGCGCCATCATGACCACAATGCTCCATTTCATTTTCACAATGAATGGGATAAAAATAAGACTGTAGAGGGAAACGGTATTGATGGCCATATAAATAACAGCCAAAGTGGTTTTTGCGGCGGAAATTGTTTTGGTATCTACAGGTTTAGTAGCCAGTATGGTACTGTCCTTTGTGTCTAAAATAATAACGGGGAAGTCTGTGATTACCCCTAAGAATTGCATGACAAAACAGACCAAATAGCAAAGGGATAGGGACAGTCCTGGGTCGTTAAAGTAAAAGCCATAAACCATTAGGAAGAGTGAACAAAATGCATAACTAATACTTTTCCCCCAGTTAAAGAGACTCAGTTCTTTGTCCTTGCTAGAACCTTTGGCGCTGTCACCCTCCGTTGTTTTTTTATTTCTGAGGAGCTGGCTTTGCCAGCCTCGGGTAAGCATTTTTGTTTTAAGCTCCATAACGACCAGCATCTTATCAAAATCTATGCCGAAGTATTCGTATAATTTTTTAAAATGTTTGAGCCATTGGAATCGGCTTTTCATCGGACAGCCTCCTCAGACATCATTGTGATTAAATCGTTTGCTAATTCAGAGTGGTTATCAAAGCCGGTAAGGGTATTAAAGAGGTTTTCCAAATTGTTGGCTGTACTGGCTGCTTTAAGAGATTCAAAATCACCATCGGCTACAATTTCACCATCGTTAAGAATGAGGATTCGATCGCTGATTTTTTCAACAACTTCCATAACGTGAGAAGAGTAGAAAACCGTTTTTCCACGTTTGGCGAGACCGTGCATCAATTCCTTAACCACTAGTGCTGTATTGGCATCTAACCCGCTGAGGGGCTCGTCTAGGAATAAAATTTCAGGGTCGTGAATCAGGCTGGCAATAATCATAAGTTTTTGGCGCATGCCTTTTGAGTAGCTTGAAATTCTAGAGGAAAGGGCTTCTGAGAGTTCAAAGACCTTTGCCATTTGTGTGATTCGGTGCAGAGCCGTTTCTTCTTCTAACTCATAGAGCGCGCTCAAAAACTTTAAATATTCAAGACCTGAAAGAACGTCGTAAAGGTCTGAAACTTCAGGGACATAGCCAATGTGCTTTTTATAAGTGTGGTCCCATGTTTTAAGGTCTTTCCCGAAGAGTTCTACGGTGCCGTTGTATTCTGTAATGATACCAAGGAGAATTTTAACGGTAGTAGATTTGCCTGCACCATTAGGACCAATATAGCCAATAATTTGACCTGGGTATATTTCGAAATGAATATCTTTCAATACTTCTTTGGCACCATAACTTTTTTGAAGATGGGTAATACGTATGACGGGTTCCATAGTCGACCTCCGATTTGTTATCAAATTAACAGTATAATTATAAATTTTATTATAGCCATATAACATTAAATATGTCTTAAGTAACTTTGCAATTGTATGACAACGTTGGTATGATGAAGAAAAAGAGGAGGGGTATTATGGCAGTCAGAGAAATACTCTTATTAGGCAATGAAATTTTATACAAGCCTTCTGTTCTTTTAGAAGAAAGGGACAAGGAAAAAGCAAACCAAGTGGCAAAGGATTTGGAAGATACGCTGTTAGATTTTCGAAGTAGGGTAGGGTTTGGCAGAGCTGTTGCAGCACCACAAATAGGGGAACTGGTTCGTATGATCTACATGAATTTAAACGGAGAAGTGACGGTATTTGTGAACCCAGTGATCCATTTTCCAGATTCGGAAACCTTTGAATTATGGGACGACTGTATGAGTTTTCCAGGACTTCATGTCTACTTTAAACGCCATAAAAAATGCCAAGTCCAGTATGTAGACTTAGCATTCAACCCTCAAGAAATTACTTTTGAAGGGGATTTGGCGGAGTTGTTCCAGCATGAGTATGATCATCTGGATGGTATTTTGGCAACCCAAAGGGCTATCGACAATAAAAGTTTTAAAATTGTGAACCCCTCTAAAGTTGAATTAAATCTCGGTTAAATTGGTTGAGAGATTCAAAGCCTGTTTCTGTAATGAGAACAGAGTCTTCTATTCTGAGACCACCCCAGTCAGGAATATAAATGCCTGGCTCAATGGTTAGAACCATACCTGCTTCAAGGGTATCTACTGATGTTTGGCTGAGGTTTGGAGCTTCATGAACCTCTAGCCCTGTGCCGTGACCTAAACCTTGATAATAGTAGTCTATGTATTGGCTGGTAATAATTTCACGCACCTTCTGGTCGGGAGTGGTTCCGTGCACACTCGGTTTAAGGGTTTTAATGGCCTCCCACTGAGCGATTTGAATCAATTCGTAGACTTCTCTCTGCTTTGGGTTGGGACTTCCTAATACAACCGTACGACTAATGTCTGCATGGTAGCCTTTGTACATAGCACCAAAATCAAACAATATAAAGTCGCCCTCTTTCACGGTTTCTTTTCCTGGTTGACCATGAAGGAGGGATGTTTTTTTACCTGCTAAGATAATAGAGTCAAAGGAAAGTCCTTCGGCCCCATTGGTTTTAAGGTGAAATTCTAAATGGGCGGTAATTTCTAATTCGCTCATACCAGCTTTTATTTGAGGCAATGTAAGTGTTAAGGCTCTGTCGGAAATTTGTGCAGCTGTTCTTAGATTATGAATCTCCTCTGAATCTTTTATGCGCCGAAGCATTTCGACTAAGCCTTCTGTAGGCACAATTTCATAGGCAGATAAACCTGATTTAAGTTTTGAATAGGCGCTATGAGAAAGAAAATTACTTTCAAAACCTAGGGTTTTTATATTGAGATTTTTAGCTGCAAAAGCGTAGGAAGCTACACCACAACGTTGATTCTCTATCCAGTTAAGAACTTGAATATCATTGTGGCACTCTTTGGCAGCTTGTTCTGTGTACCTTGGGTCAGTAAAGAAATAGCAACCCTTTGCAGACACAATCAGGTGGGCTGCTTCCCCAGTAAAGCCACTTAAATAATTAATATTAGGAACGTTTGTAACCAATAGGGCATCGATTCCCTTATCTGCTAGAATAGGAAGTAAATTTTGTATACGGTTCATAGGTGATCCCTCCTTATATGCTATTAGTATCACCTCTATAAGGTATTGGCAATGTCTTTGGGGCTATTTGAATGTGAAGATTTCGAAATATTTTGATTTTGCAAGAAATAGTCTAATGCGATTGACAAAAATAAAAATCGGAATAGAATAGAATTAATAGCATATACCCATAACAGATATTTAACTGATGGAGGAAACTTTAATGAAAATTGCATTACCTACAAGAGAAGAACATATTGACAGCCACTTTGGACATTGTGAATACTATACCATTGTTGAAGTCAACGAACAGAAAGAAATTGTTTCTAAAGAAACCCTTGCAGCGCCACAAGGTTGCGGATGCAAGTCAAATATTGCCTATACTTTAGCTGAAATGGGCGTTGAGTTAATGCTCGCTGGCAATATGGGTCAAGGGGCTGTCAATGTTTTAAACAGCCAAAAAATTGCTGTTCTCAGAGGTTGTTCTGGTCCTGTGGAAACGGTTGTAGCTGATTGGTTAAAAGGTGGCCTTACAGATAATATGGTAGCTTGCGACCATCATGACTGTAACCACTAGTTACCAAATGGCAAGTAATAATCATTAAATTCTGATAACAATTAAAATGCCCCCTTTTTCTAAGTTATAATATAGAAAAAGGGGGCGTTTTTAATTGAAAACTAACAGAAGTACGCTGGTCATGCAATCGGTTCAAGGAAAAGTGCAGCACCCAAGTTTTAATGGTTATCGTTTGACAACAGACGGAGAACCTTTGATTTTACCTGCCACAGCAGGCATTACATACAACGTAAAAGTTGGCGACCCGGCCTTTGGTCTTACAGGAGATCATGTTGAGCCAGGGGTAAGCGTCAAAAATGAGAATGACGGTCAAAATGCGGCACTTGCAATCCTTTCCTGTGTTGGAAATGTAGCAAAACTCATTTCTGGAGATGCTAAGGGCGCTATAGGTTATGTTGCTGGGACCCACGGAGGGGTTGAGCATTTAATTGTACAATTTGAGCAAAGTATTTTGGAACAAATGACCCTAGACGACAAAATCTTAGTAAAGGGTTATGGTCAAGGTTTGCAAATTAAAGGTTATGATGAGGTAAAAGTCATGAGCTTAGATCCTGATCTATTTGAACTTATGGACATTCAGGAGTCAGATGGTAAATTGATAATTCCTGTTGCAGCTGTGATTCCACAGCACTTAATGGGTTCAGGTGTTGGCTCTCCTTATGCACAAAAAGGAGACTACGATTTAATCACTTCCGACAGAGAAGAAATTAAATTATTAGGTCTTGATAAGTTGCGCTTTGGAGATTTCGTTTACCTTCAGGATTGTGACAATACCTTTGGTATGGGCGGCTGTTTAAAAGGTTCTGCCAGTATTGGCGTTGTGGTTCACTCAGACTGCATTAAAATGGGTCATGGCCCTGGGATTACCATTGTCATGAGCTCAAAAAAACCAATTTTGGAAGCTAAGATTGACAAGTCTGCCAATTTAGCTGAGTATATGGAAAAAATGAATCGGTAATTGGTAATTGGTAATCGGTTTAGGTTAGTTCATCGTCTAAAAGGTCCTCAGCTCCAGAAATAACATCAAATATTTCTTCGTCTATATTTTTCTGGCGGATTTGTTGTACACTGTGGTCCATTTGATCAACCAGCTCTTCGATATTTTTTTCTGCCCGCTGCATAGAGGCCAATCGACTAGCGTTCTCACTGGCGAGAGAGTGGGCACAAGACTTGTATAAAGAAATAAAAATAAACTCTTTAATTAAGCTGCCTAAGGTATGTTCTGTTACGCCAATAATTTCAGGTAGTTTATTAGAGGGCCACTTATCAGAAGCGATAGTCTTTTGCCATTCTTTATCCAGTGGAAGAATTTGTGTCAGTACAGGTTCATAATTCATTGCACCTTTAAGCTGATTATGAATGACATAAAGGTTGCTCATGGTATCGTTTGGCATAAAAGATTCACAATCCACGAATAGTTGCCCAACCAGTTGTGTAATGGCATCGGTGCTGTTTGGAACGTCATATTTTTTAATCAATGGCGAACCTGATTCTTCCAGACTGGAATAGACCCTTTCGCCTACGACCCATATGTCTACTTCTCCATTTATAGTAGGTAGAAATTCGTTAGTAAAAGTGTGAATCACTTCATTGAATTGGCCGACTAGACCTTGGTCTGAACCAAAGACAATCAGGTAAGTCCGTTTATTCTCTTTTGGGTTATACCAGTCATTGGCATTATTTTTTATCATTTGTCTAAAGCAGACGCTAAGACCTAGCTCCACCGTTAGAGAGTAAGTGGCCAATGCAGTAATGGCTTGCTCGTACTCAGCCATATTTGCCGCTGAAAGCAGTTTCATTGTTTTAACCACAGATTCCAACTTGGAGATGCCTTTCGCTTTATGGCGGAGATTTTCAAGGCTCTGACTCATAGGCTCACCTCTAAAGACTTAAGGCTAGCTTCACATAGGGCAAGGATAATCTGTAAATCTTCTTCGGAAAGGGCTTCATCGTTCATTATTTGATTTATTATCGGTTTAGGAAATTCTGCAGAAACCTTTCGAATTAAGGCTTCTGCTTTTTTCATGTCATGAAGTGGGACGACGTCAAATAAGCCATGGTTTAAAGCAAATAAAATGGCCAATTGCTCTACAACAGAAATAAGGTCAAATGCCATTTGATTTAGGCAGGCTCGGATACGGCGACCGTGTTCAATAACCTGTTTGGTGCTGGCGTCCAAATGGGTCCCATATCTGGAAAATGACTCGAGTTCTTCGAATTGTGAATAGGCTACTTTTAAGTTGCCTGTAGCATTGTGATAGGCTCTTACTTGAGCCTTACCACCTACACGAGATACAGACTTTCCAATATCTACGGCAGGTAAAATACCTAAGTCAAAAAGAGCAGGCGAAAGATAGATTTGACCATCGGTAATGGAAATTAAGTTGGTGGGAATATAGGCAGAAATATTTTGTTCCTCTGTTTCTACAATGGGAAGGGCAGTGAGGGAACCGCCTCCCAGTTCAGCACTGAGATGGGTGGCACGTTCGAGCATTCTTGAGTGAATGTAAAAAATATCACCTGGGAAAGCTTCTCTGCCTGGAGGTCGTCTGAGCAGAAGGGAAATTTCTCTATAGGCTCTGGCGTGATGGGTGAGGTCGTCATAAACAATCAACACATCTCTGCCTTCTTCCATAAAGTATTCACCAATACTGGTTGCAGCATAGGGGGGCAATAAAATTTAACCCTGGAGGGTCACTGCCTTCTGAAACCACAACAACGGTATAATCAAGAGCTCCTGCTTCTCTTAGCGTTTCAATAACTGAGGCTACATTAGAGCCTCTTTGCCCGATTGTACAGTAGACACAAATTACATTTTGATCTTTTTGATTCAGTATGGCGTGAAGGGCTATGGTCGTTTTACCCGTTTGGCGGTCTCCCATAATCAATTCTCTTTGCCCTCTGCCTACGGGGATAAGGGCGTCAATTACTTTGAGTCCTGTTTGTAAAGGGGTAGAAACGGGGGCACGGTCCATAATATGTGTCGCTTGTCTTTCAATAGGCAGGCGGTAAGAATAATGCAGAGCACCGCCGTTGTCTAATGGTTTTCCCAAGGGGTCAATGACTCTGCCCAACAGACAATCCCCTACAGGTACATCTATGACACGGCCAGTACGCAAGACTTCATCACCTGATTTTAGCTGTGCGAAGTCACCTAAAAGGACCACGCCGATTTCCTCTGCATCTACGTTAAAGGCTATGCCTAGTAGGTTGTTTGGAAATTTAAGCAATTCTTCATAACCTGCATAGGGAAGTCCAGAAACTTTTACTATGCCATTGGAGATGGTGGTTACATGTCCAATCTCTTTGAATTCAATTGATGCTTCATGGTTGTCCAGCGTTTTAGAAATTCGTGCCAACGCTTGATCTAATATACTGCCATTTTCCATACTCATGAGTTGTCCTCCGGTTTAACATGAACGGCTGATTTATGAGATGGGAGGGATTTTTTATACATAGAGATTAAATACTCTTCAAAATTCCAAGAGAGTTTAAAGTCTCCTGTCATTAATTCAAAGCCATTAATCAGGTCGGTTTGTTCCACATAAATCATGGTAACATGGTGTAAGGCTATATCTGTCATTAACTGCGTCAACGTGGTTTTTTGAACAGTATCTAGTTCATAGCTGCTTTTAAAGATGATTTTGTAATGGCTATCTGAAAGGGTGTAGGAAAGTTTTTCTTTCTCCTCTTCTGTGAGACTTTTAAGTCGGTCTACAAAGATGGTGTACATATGTTTTTCAATATCTTCGGATGCAAGATCGTGGAGAGCCTTTTTAGCAATTTGAAAAATTTCGGTTTGTGCTTTTCGAACCAAATCATTTTGATAGGACTCTTCTTGGGGGGGGGGGGGGGGGGGGTCTTTAAGAACTTCTTTTTGCTTTTCATTCATACGCGCCAAGTCTTTTTTTGTCTCTTCAAGAAGCTTTTGTTTGGTGTTGTTTGCATCCTGAATGGCTTCGCTCATTAAAGTTTCACGCTTTTGCTTCAAATTTTCCATTTGAGCAATATAATCTTGATTTAAAACCTCTGCCTTTTTCATTTGATTTTGAGCATTTTCCAATTCTTCTTCAATGGATTTTTCTCGATGGTCCACAGCGTTCATAATCGGTTTGTATAGAAAGCGTTTTAAGAGCCATACCAGTAAAAGAAAATTAAAGAGCTGGGCGATGACGGTAAACCAATCAATTAGCACGGCGATGCCCCCTTATTTTGAAATGAAAAATGACCAAAATGGATTTGCGAAAATCAAAATAATGGAAATAACGAAGCAATAGATGGAAAGAGACTCAACCATTGCCAAGCCTACAAAAAGAGTACGGGTAATGCTAGGTGTTGCATCAGGCTGCTGAGCCAAAGAAGTAAGTGCAGAAGCAATAGCTTTTCCTTCGCTAAGGGCAGGGCCAAGACATCCAAAAGATGTAGTGATACCAGCAATTACAATTGAAGCAATGGCAATCATTGTTGCGGAATCCATAGGGTAACCTCCTTAAGGCTCTCTGACTTGCACGGCACTTGTGATATAGACCGTAGCCAAGATACTGAAAATATACGCTTGAACGCTGCCAATCAAAAGTCCAAGGGATGTCATAACCACTGGAAAGATAAAAGGCGTTATACTGAGGAGAATGCCTACCGTCAGAGCACCACTCATCATATTTCCAAAAAGACGTACGGCCAATGACAGGGTGCGCGAAATCTCACTGATGACATGAAAGGGAAGCATGATAACTGTGGGTTCTAGGTAGGTCTTTAAGTAATTTTTAATGCCCTGCTCTTTAATGCCATAGATAGGAACAGAAAAGAAGACACATATGGCAAGAGCGGCAGTCGTTGACAATGAAGCGGTTGGAGGCTCGTAAAAAGGTAATAATGTTAAAAGATTGGCTGAAAATATAAAAATGAACAGGGTTCCAATAAATCCAATATACTGATCTGGGTTTGTCAGTCCTACTTCTTTTAGCTGTTTACGAATGGTTAGAACAATCATTTCTAAAACACATTGCCACTTGGATGGCGTCGATCCTATGACAAGGTGATGGGTTATAAGCCTTGAAATGATTACAAGAAGTATCATGAGTCCCCAAGTAAAAACAATGGTTGCGTTGAGTTTAAAAAAGCCATGTTGAAGGAATATCCATAAATCTGGGCTAATGCGCATCGATCATCATTCCTTTCAAATATTCACGCCCTGAGCTTTAGAAAGCTGTCTTTCAACTATAAAAACAATCACTCTGGAAAGGATGATCCCAAAAGTACAGGCGAGCAGGTGTATAAAGACACCCTTTGCAATGATGAGAATACCCGATAGAAGTATGGCCGTCCTGATAAAAAAACTAAAGGCGAATAAAAGGCCAGGATGCTTGGAAGTAAGACCTTTTTTTACGGTCCAATAAAGCCCTAAGTAGAAAAAACCACCTAGGAGGAAGCCCTCAACCACATTTAAAATAAGCTCAGCTATATTATTCATCTTTTCGTTCATGCTCCTTTCTTATTTTGCGGTCTTCATTTCTAAGCCAGCGCCAAGCATTAAAACAACCTATGGACATGCCTATAACAATAAGAATCAAAGTCCATGATCGTTCACTAGGAAAATTTACGTCTAGGAATCGGCCTATAAAAATACCTATGAGGGTAGGAACGCTAATGGACCAACCAACTAACCCCATCATACCTAAGCCATACCAAATAGTTTGGATATTGGTTTGTTGGGCTTTTATTTTTTGCCGTTCAATTTTGCCAATTTTCTTTGAAAATAATTCTTGCTGCTTGTTAATTCTCGGTTCTTCTTTATTTCCCATGGCGTGTCTCCACATAGCGCTTTAAAAATTCACTTTCAAGCTTGTCAATAACCTTCTTAACCCGAGATTCTTTTTCGTTTTGCTGTAGATAGGTTTCTTCAACAAGAGCTTGTAGTTGCCCTAAGTCAGAACTTGAAAAACCATTCCTCGTGGAAATGGTTATTTGAGTATCGGCTTTAATCAAAATACCTTCGTCAACAGCTACATAAACTTCTTCTAGATCTGTTTTATAGGTAAGAATACTTGGAATCAAGGCAGAAACACAATCTAGACGATGAGGAAAGAAACCGTAGGAACCAGTAGCAGTTTCAAAGGACAGGTAAAGGACATTTTCCACTTTTAGGAGAAGTTGGTGTGGCAAATAGATGGCGATAGTCATGTATTCATTCACTAGGCTCACTCCGTTTCGCTTCTGAAATAGCACCAATCATATATAAGGCACTTTCAGGCTCTTTTATCCACTGGTCGTTTAGAATTTGTTCACAACCGTCAAGGGCGTCTTGAAGTCTAACGTATTTACCCTCCATATTGCTGAATTGCTTGGTGGTGGAAAAAGGTTGGGTCAAAAAGCGTTCCAACTGCCGAGCCCTGTAAACCACTTTTCTGTCTTGAGGGGATAGTTGCTCCAGCCCTAGCATGACAATAATATCTTTTAGTTCTTCGTAGAGTGACAATGTACGGCGAATTTCCTGTGCAATATCGTAATGGCGCTGACCAATTATAGTAGGAGATGCCATTTTTGAGTTGGATTTTAGGGGGTCAATGGCAGGATAAAGGCCTTCGCTTGCACGCTTACGAGACAATACAATTGAGGCTGATAAATGAGAGAAAGTATGGACGGCAGCAGGGTCTGTTAAGTCATCTGCGGGGACATATACTGCCTGTATAGAAGTGATTGCACCTGTCTCTGTACTGGTAATTCTTTCTTCTAGTTGAGAGAGTTCTGTGCTTAAGGTAGGTTGATAGCCCATCCGAGATGGCATTTGGCCCATGAGACCAGAAACTTCCATACCAGCTTGAATGAATCTAAAGATATTGTCTATAAGTAAAAGGACATCCTTATGTTCCGTATCCCTGAAATACTCTGCCATGGTTAGGGCTGTTTTACCAACCCTCATACGGTTGCCAGGTGGTTCGTTCATTTGCCCGAATACCATAATCATACTGTGTAAAAGATTGGCGTCTTTCATGGCACTGTATAACTCTTCCCCTTCACGGCAACGCTCACCAATACCGCAAAATATACTGACACCACTTTGTTGTTCAATCATATTGTGGACCATCTCAGTGAGCAGAATGGTTTTTCCTACGCCTGCCCCTCCAAAAAGTCCAGCTTTTCCACCCCGTTCAATAGGAACGAGAACATCTATCATTTTAATACCTGTCTCGAATATTTCTGATTTAGTGGTCCTTCTGGAAAGGGACGGCGGATTTTGATGAATACTTTTTAACTCACAACCTTCAGGAAATGGACCTCTATCAATAGGGTTTCCAAAGACATCAAAAATTCTTGAAAGGAGAGCATTGCCCACCGGGACCTTAATTGGTTCTCCATTATGGGTAACAATCATACCTCTTGCAAGACCCTCGGTTGGTGTTAGAGCAATGCCCCTAACCGTATGGGCATCTAATTGTGACAGCACTTCTATTAATACGGCTTCCTTAGGTCCGGCGTGAAGGAGAGTATATATAGGCGGCAGATTATTTTCAAAATGCACATCCACCACACTGCCCTTTACAGAGCGAACGTGACCTTGATCTAGCTTGTTGAATTGACTGTTCATCGCATCACGTCCTTCTGAGGTTCACAATTTTTAGAGAGGGAATACACTTTACATCAACTGTTATACCCTTGATTTTGTGGGGTATACTCATCTTTAAGTGATGAACAAAATGAGATAGATACCTTTATTGAAAGGAGTTTTTATGAAAACTTCAGAGATTTTATTAATAGATGATGAAAGTATTAATTTACAAGCCCTTAAAAACGCACTCTCTAACCATTTTGGAATAAAAGCCTGTAAGTCAGGAAGGGCTGCTTTTGCCATGCTACAGTCAGGGTGTATCCCAGATTTGATTTTACTGGATATTTCTATGCCTGAAATGGACGGCTACGAAACGTTAGAACTCCTATACAGTATTCCTGAGTTCAAACAAATTCCGATTATATTTGTCACAGCCTCAGACAATTATATGGATGAAGAAAAAGGTTTTCAGTTAGGCGCAGTGGACTACATTACTAAGCCTATTCGTCCTTCCGTTGTACTGGAAAGAGTTAAACTTCATTTGGAGTTAAAGTCTGTAAGAGATTTACTCAATGAAAAAAACAAATGGCTAGAAGAGGAAGTCAATAGAAGGGTCAATGAAAATCAGCTTATTCAAGAGGCTGCCTTAGATGTGATTTCTCAATTGGTTGAAACTAGAGATTACGATACGGGCAATCATATCTATCGAACCAGACTTTATGTGGAGTTACTTGCAAGAACTTTAAGCAAGACCGAAAAGTACAAGGATTCTTTAAGTGAATATAAAATCCAGCAAATTGCTAAGGCATCGATTTTTCACGATATAGGCAAAATTGGAATACCCGATACAGTGCTCATGAAGCCTGCAAAACTCACGGATGAGGAATATGAGCTTATGAAAACCCACTGTATGATAGGCGTCAGAGCCATACAAAAAGCCCTTAAAAAATACCTGAATACATTCAATGGCGATACGTTAGAGGAAAAACCTTCCTTAATTCGTTTCTTTGACGAAGCCATTGAAATTATAAAATATCACCATGAAAAATGGGATGGTACAGGTTACCCTACAGGTTTAGCTGGAGAAGATATTCCTATATCTGCAAGAATGATGATGTTGGCAGATATTTTTGATGCACTTACATCCCATAGGGTCTATAAAGAACCTTGGTCCTTTGATGAAGCAGTAGAGTGGATTGAATCTAATGCAGGTATATTTTTTGACCCCGATTTAGTAGCGGTATTTTTCTCTGAAAAAGATAATTTTTACGAAATTTTAATAAATTATCAAGATGATTTTGGTCAAGATGAGCTGAAAGACATATTATGGGATTACAGGAGGGGAGCTCATGAAAGAATCCAACTATAGCCAGCACTTAAAAATGAAAATTGGCGATCGAGAGGTTTTTGAAGCCTTGGTAGAAACCATGCCAGACATGTTTTTCTTGATTGACAAAGCAGGTGTTATAAAGAATTTTGTGGTGAATGATGAAGAGCGCCTCTACCTTACACCAGATATGTTTATCAACAAAGCATTGAAAGAGGTGTTGCCCGAACATGTAGTAACACTATTTGAAAATAGTGTTCGTGAGTCCGATATTACAGGAAAATTGACTGTGTTCAAGTATGAACTCGCCTACGCTGAAGGCCTTAAATATTTCGAGTGCCGTCTGAACAAAATGCTTTCGGCCGATTACTATGTAGCCATTATAAGGGATATAACAGAAATGGAAAAAATCAACCGCGCCTTAAAAAACAGTGAGGCGAGGTACAAAACCATGCTTGAAAACGCCCCTTTTCCAATACTGGTGGATTCCGCCGATGCGGGTCATGTTTTGTATGCCAATCAGCGTGCATGGGAGTTGTTTGCCCCTGAAGAAGACTTGATAGAAAATATAAACATTCAGCGCTATTATGTAAATCCTAGAGACCGAGAACTATTGCTAGAGCAAATGTTGAAAGAGAAAAACTTAACCGATTTTGAGGTTCAAATTTACGACAAAGATCATAAGTCATTTTGGGCGCTGATTTCAGGAATTCCTATTTATTTTGAAGAACAGCAGGCCTATTTGGTTATGATTAATGACATTACTCGTTTAAAACAAGCAATAGACGAGTTGAGTGAGGAAAAGCAGAAGCTTAGCGATAATGTGGTGAAGTTAGAACATATGCAGGATGTAATTAAGGAAAAAGAAGGATTATTGCAAATTGTATTCAATCAGACGGGAGCAGGCATTGTTCTAATAGACCCTGAAACAATGGAGATTGTTGAATATAATAAAAGCGCTGCAGAGATGAATGGTTACAGTGTTGAAGAGTTTATGCATATGAACGTATGTGCTCTTCAAGGTGAGTATACGAAGGAACAGGTTTATCATTTGTTAAAATCTGTTGATAAAGAGAGTAACAGAGAATTTGAGGTGACTCATAAAAGAAAGGACAATACTTTAATACAGCTTAACACCAAGTTAGATAGTGTGAGTTTTAACGGAAAAAGCTACGTTTGCTGTGTGTGGACAGATATTTCCGAATTGAAACAGGCGCAAAAAAAAGAACAACAAAAAAATGCCAGATTACTGAGAGACAATAAATTATTTAGAAGTCTCAATCAATTAGAAGTTAATATTGACAAAGATATACAAAAATATTTTTACGAATTAACTGAAATGTTGGCGGAGACCTTAGGGCTATCTGTTACATCTATCTGGCTCTTTAATGAGGAGAGTTCTAAGCTCAATTGCCAACAAATGTACGAACGCAAGGATAAAAAACATTCTTCAAAGGGTTATATTTTAGAATCAAAATTTAAAACTGAAATTGAACATTTTAAGTCATCACGTTACTTAGACATTTCAGACGCCCTAAAAGACCCTAGAACGGTTGCCTACAGAGACACGGTTTTGGAAGGCATGAATCTTCGCGCAATGTTGGATTGTAGCATTATTTCAGGTGCAAGAACCATCGGCATGATTTGTTTTGGATTTGACCGTGTTCATGAGTGGAAAGAAGATGAAATTGTTCTGGGATGTCAGATTGCAGACCATGTAGGTAATACGATTCTTAATCAGGAGCGTCTTGTTATTGCAGAAAAACTCAAACTCAGCGAGAGTTTTTTAAAGCGTGCTCAAGAAG
>CAXXWB010000021.1:0-4464 GCA_963677505.2 uncultured Acidaminobacter sp. | reverse complement strand
TAAAGAAATAGATTTTAAGTTGAATGAACTTTTAGAACAGCAAAACTTCAGTCGTAAGCATATTTACGAGAGTGCTTTTAAGAGAGATCGATTGCTATTGGTTTCTAAAATAGTTGCTGAGGCTGAGAAAATGTATAGAAAATCTCAAAAGCCCGACTTTTTAATACGGGCTTCTCGGTACATGAAATTGTTGAGCAATCATAAATACGAAGAAGTACTCATGTCTGAATCTGGGGGCTTTGTTCTTAAAACTGGCAATGAGATGATTCCCATGACTGAGACGATCAGTAGAGGAACCAGAGAACAAATGTATTTGGCGTTAAAGTTAGCCATGACCTTTAGATTAGACCCTTTAGGACATTATCCAATTCTTATGGATGAAATTGCCATTAATTTTGACAAAACCCGCAGAAATGGTTTATATGAAGTACTCAAGGAATTATCTGAACAGAGACAGGTCATATTCTTTACCTGTCATGAGTGGCTTGTCAATGAAATAGCATCTGTCGTGGAAAGCAGTGTTGTTCCGATACAATTTTAGAAGGAGAACGTCATGAAATCTATGACCAAAGAGGAATTAGAACTGCAGAAAAACCGACTGGAAATTCTGAAATTAACAGGGAAACAAGAACAGATGAGTCTTGACGATCATTCAGAAGATAATGTTTATTTATGGCAATATGAACTAGAACACTATAAAAGAGAAAAAAGGAGAGATCGCTTTTATACATTTGGAGCGGTATGTGGGATTTTGAGCTTGATTTTAATCATTGCACTAAACTTCAATATGCTCTTAAAATTATTTTAATGTGAATAAAAATGAAAGAAAGTGATTGAACTTGAATTAAAGGGTATAAAATTAACAAACCTGCAGAGGGGAGTTGATTTTATGTCAGTTCATTTTTTCTTCAACTACAGAGAACATCTTATTAAAAAGTTGAAAGAACATTATGGGACAATTGTTGAGTTAAAGAAAGCCGATGAATCACTGCAAATTCAGCTTGAAGAGGCTGAAAACATTATTCGCGACTACTTTGAAGTTGTTGCAATCGACCTTCAAGAAGTACTTAATGCCGCAAGTAATGAAGTACAACTGGATTACGATTCTGAAGACTATATTGTCAAATTCACAATTGTTGACAATTATGTTCGCTTTATCAGAAGACCTACAGCAATAGAAGTTGAAATATCCAGATACGACGACACCCTCAACATGAATGAAACCTTTATCATTGCTTATGTAGTGCCTGGTGAAAAGAAATGTCATACTAAAAAAGTGGGTATGGTTCACGAAGGCGGCAGTTTTGATGAGAATTCTTTGAATTACTTTATGAGAGAAGCATTTGGTGAAATCGTTCAATATGAGGAACAACAGTAGCAATTTGAAAGGACCAGCAATTTACTGGTCCTTTTTTTAATCGTTTTTTTTAAGATTAAACCCATTATAGAGGGTTTCAAAGTCAATGTATTCATGTTTACTGGCATAAATAAAATTAGAAATGAGAAACCGACTGAGTTGTTTAGGGCTCATATCTGAAATTATATCTCCACAAGCTAAGGATTTAGCAATCAGATTTTCCATTTGGTCATAAATGATATCATATTTATTTTGTGCAGGACAGCCTTTGGGTTGATTGGCTGACATGGACAGTTCGTAAAAAACATCAGAATATTTTTTTATGAAAGTATGAATGGCGTCGTAGATCAAATGACAATTTTCTTTAAAGCATAAGCCGTTGGATTCAGCAGCCGCAGTAACATGAGAGACCAAAAGCCAATCGGTTCGGAATATTTCTCCGATAATGGCTTCTTTATTTGGAAAGTAATTATAGAAGGTTCCAATACCGATATTACAACGTTTGGCGATGGTTCGCATATTGAGCTCATGATAATTAAATTCTAAAAGCATATTTCTCGCTTCTTCAAGGAGGCGAGTTCTAACATTTTCAATGATTTTTGGCATAAAAACCTCTCATTTATGTGAACTGTGTTCATATAATAACATACTTGTATTATTTTAGCAATACAATCTTAACCATTTATATATTTTTATATTGTATAATATTCATGGAACAATATGACACAGATGCGAGGTCAAGGATGTCTGAAACAATGAACCTATGTGATGAAACAAAAGTAGTAAGTGAAACAAAAGTAGCTAACGAAACAAAAGAAGTTAGAGAAGAAAGAAAATCCATGATCAAAATTCGAGATCTGAGAAAAGTGTACAAGTTAGGTCAGGAAAAGGTTGTCGCTTTAGACTGTATCAATTTGGACATTTTTGAAGGTGAAATTTGCTGTATATTAGGGACTTCTGGTTCAGGTAAATCTACACTTCTGAACATGATGGCAGGTCTTGAGAAGCCAAGCAAAGGTACCATTCATATTAAAGATCAGTGCATCAGCAGAATGAATGAAAATGAACTGGCTAGATTTAGACAGCGTCATGTAGGGTTTATCTTTCAATCTTATAACTTACTTGCCCCTCTAACTGCCATAGAAAATGTCTCTATGCCCATGATGTTTCGTCGGGTGCCTAAGGCTGAAAGAGAAGAGGAAGCTATGCGCATGCTCACTGCAGTAGGACTTGAAAAGTATATTTTACACAAGCCTAATCAAATGAGCGGCGGTCAACAACAACGTGTAGGTATTGCAAGAGCATTTGTTGGGCCACCTGCCATTATTTTTGCAGATGAACCAACGGGAAATTTAGATTCAAAAACAACGGACACAGTCATGGACCTTATGCTACAAATGGCAAAGGACCAAAATCAAACATTGATTATTGTTACACATGATCCCCATATTGCAGAATTTGCGGATAAGGTTGTGTATATCATCGATGGAAATGTTGAAAAAATTGAACTTAAACAAGGGGAGGACACACGGGAGTATGTACACATTGAAACGCATCACGGCTAAAATTTTGCTATTATTTATTTTATTAGGTACGATTCCTTGGATCACACCAGACCGCTCTTTTGCAATTGATTATGCAACTTCTGTTAAACAAGTATCTGTTGAAGATAATATTGAAATTTATCCTGGTGACGAATTTACGTTACATATAAATTTAGATGGTAGCGCACAGCGAATTGTTGTAGATGGTTCAGGTAATTTTAAAATGAGCGATAGCAGCAACAACTATGGCAATGTTTATGGTGCTACAGTATGGAAAATTAAAATGACGTCTTTGGGTAAAGGTGATACCTTAAGCCTTAAAGTTATTCCGGTTTCTGGCGACGAAAGTGGTTCCTTCACAACCACTATTACCGTGCCGAATGTTGTGAAAACAGGCAGTGAAAATATATCCACGGACTCTTTTAAAGTATCCACGGCAAAAGCTAGAGAAGTGGTGGCAGGTTCGAATACGAGCTTATCAATTCCCTTTGAAACTTTAAACAATACATTTATTGAAAAGGTTACAGCTACGATTATTAGTCCAAAAGACGAAAGCCTTTTCAATTCTGAAAATACAGAATATACATCCGTTATCAACGCGGTAAAGAAGGGTGAAACATATTATACTAACTTCGAAGTGGAGATCAATCCTCTTGCAAAGGCAAAAACCTATGAAGTAAAAATACAGTTCAAGTATACAACTGCAACCGGTATAACTTTTGTGGACGAAACCAATAACAGCTATTTTATCAAGGTGAAGAATGGAAATACTGAACCTAATCTAACGGTCGTTGACAACAACCTTGCAAATGAAGGTTTAAGCGCAAACGAAAAGGCCACTTTAAGCCTGACAATTGAGAATAGCGGTACGGCTACAGCAAATGATATTAGAGTGAAATTATCTGGATTTGATAAAGACCGTATTAGATTGTCTGGAGACTCAGATACAAAAAGTGTCAGTACGTTGACAGGTAGAGCAAAAGCTAAGGTAGAGTATAAGATTTCTGCCTCACCTTCAGCGAAGACAGATTCTAATGAGTTGACGGCAGATATCAGCTACATAGATGATAACGGCAAAGAATATAAAATTACTTCTAAAGTGTATATCCAAGTGACTGGCAACGATGCCAGCAGTGTAGAACTAAAAGTACTTAATCTCAAAATGCCACCGACAGTAAAAGCAAAAGGCAATTACAGCATTGAATTTGACTTAAAAAATGTCAGCAAAATTGATGCAAAGTTTGTTGAAGTGGGCATAGAGTATCCCAATGCTACAGTTATACCAAAAAGTACACCTAAGAAAATGATTAAAACATTAAAAGCAGGGGAACAGCAACATTTTAAATTTGATTTTGTTGCCAAAGAAGATGCTATTTCAGGTTTTTATGACCATTACATTGCCCTCAAGTACAATATTGAAGGCGGCAAAGATGCAGATGCACTAACTTACAAAGAGTTTGCAGGTATTATGATTGATGGTGCAGTAGGCCTTGGCAGACCAAAGGTCATTATTGAAGACTATGACTTTGGAGGAACTACTGTTCTTTCAGGACAAGAATTTGA
>CAXXWB010000020.1:0-17300 GCA_963677505.2 uncultured Acidaminobacter sp. | reverse complement strand
GATGCACCGCCAATGTGGTCGGCATGAGGGTGTGTGACAATAAACACATCTAATTTTTTGACATGACGTTCTTTTAGACATTCAAGAACTTCCTTGGCATCTTTAGCGCCGCCTGCATCTATTAAAATATTCTTACCACTTGCCTGAATAAAAACAGCATCCCCTTGACCCACGTCAATAAAATCAACTCTTCCAACCATTTTCTCTTCAGCATACATGCCACTGGTAAAGATACCACTAGTGTATATTAAAAAAGCCACTATCATCAATAATAAGGCCAAACCTCTTTTGATTTTCATATTCTTACCACCTGTCTCTGATTGCGCTCTAAGTTATTTCCATTTTAACCTAATCTGGAAACTTTTCAAAGGGAAAGGCTTATATTCAGAGTATTCTAGTTACATTTTGAGAATAGGTCTAGCTATACAAATATTTTTTTAGTACAATGGAAAAATACTGTAAAATCTTATAAAGTGAGGCATATCTTATGAAAAAAAGAATTATATTATATCTATCTATTTTCTTTTGTGACTTAATTCTTGCAATTATTCTAAACGACCCTGTTTTGGCTGGAATTATCGTTCTAGGTATTTTACCCCTAGCTACATCTTCATCTGTATTCGTAGACAAAAGTCCAGAATTAGACTATTGGATGAAGACTGCGACCCTCAAGCCTTTATTGCCGCTACAGAAAGACAATATCAAATAACGGGAAAGAACAAGACCGCTCATTTGCATTTAATGATTGATAAAAGTGCCGGATTAGCTTCTATGGGCAATTTTGAAGAAGCTTTAGAAGTACTCCTCTCTTTAGATTTGAAACGTGTCAAACGAAGCAAAATGCGCAGACTGGTTTTTTATAACAACTTAATGCTTTGCTATGATGGTCTTAATCAACAAGAGCAAGCAAAAGAACTTTATGACACCGAGTTTTGTGTATACTCTGCAAACCTTAGACAATTCAAAATTGTAAAAGCGGTCATTCTTTTTTCTAAGCTTAAGTACGAAAACTTTGAAGATGAGATTCAAATGCGACTGAATATCATTGGAGAGCTAAAAAGTATGAAACTGTCCAAGCGACTTTCTTTGCATTTAAAACTATACGAAAGCGAACTAGCTATACTTCAAAACGACTTATCTTTAGGGGAAGTCCTCTTGAAAGAGGTTGCTGTAAATGGAAATAAACTACACCTTGTTAAAATTGCTCAAGAACGTTTATCCAGTTTGGTAAACAATTCATTGTAGTACCCGTTTAATAAACCTATAATGGAATAAGACAAAATTAGAACAATTGTTCATTTTTTAATTATTCATGAAAAGTAGGTTATGCCATGAGAAAGACAACTATTAACAGAACTTATATTGTAACAGGGATAATTTTTTTATGCCTAGTGATTACTGGCCTTAATTGTCCTAAAAGTGATCTACGCTTAAAAAATGGTCCCGTAAATAAACTTAGTCAGCAATGGTTCTATTTTGATGAGGATGGTACCCGATGGGACGTTAATTTACCTCAAAATCTCCATACTCAGCCTAATGAATTTGCAAAAATAAATGTGTTCTTGCCAAAAGATTTTGATGCTGTTCAAACTCTGCGCATTCGCTCTTCTCAGGAAGATTTGCGCCTACTAGTTAACAATGTACTCATTTATGAAAGTTATGCCCGCTCCAATCGATGGGAACACTCTCCTTTAGCCAGTTCATGGCATTTCATTGAATTGCCCACCCATTCTGCGGGTAAATTATTAACTGTGGAAGTACGTTCTCCTTTCAAGCAATTTTCGGGTTATTTTAACAGTGTTGCCTATGGCAACAAAGGTTATCTTGAAATGGATTTGGTTCAACTCTATTGGAAAGATTTAGCCGTTATCCTCATGCTATTCATATCGGGCCTGATCTTATTCAGTGTGCCTATTTTTTTAAAGACCTATAGAAAGTGGGAATTGTCCTACTTAGGTCTTTTCACTATTGCTATCTCTATTTGGTTTTTAACTGAATCTAAAATGATGCAATTCTTCACTGGTAACCATTGGTGGATCTCCAGTCTTGCTTTTATAACACTTTCGTTGCTCCCAATCCCCTTTCTTCTCTATGTCCGAGATGGGATACTTCCCGCTAAAAAAGGCATTTTTTCAGTATTGGTACACGTTTTTGTAGCCAATACCCTAGGCATTATTTACCTTCAATTTAGTGGTATTATGCCGTTTATTGAAAGTCTCTTGGTTACCAATCTCCTCATAGTTTTGTCTTCGCTAATTATGCTGTTTTGCTTTGTTAAAGAAATTCAAAAAAATCATAACCCAGTAGTCATTTATTTTTTAAAGTCCTCTAGTATTATTTACTTGGCCGTTGGACTTGAGATTACTAATTTCTACTTTTGGGACGGATTCTACAAAGTTTCTGTATATGCCAAACTAGCCGTATGGGTTTTTATTGTTTTACAAGCCATGAATTATTTTTCTCAATTGATTGTCTTCATTCGAAAAAGTGAGGTTTCGGAGCTCTATAAGCAACTGGCCCTTGAAGACCAGTTAACAGGCGGACCCAATCGTACAGCTTTTGAACGAGATGTTCAATCGATCATTAACGAAGGAACTTTAAACGCACAGAGTTGGTTAACCATTTTAGACCTTAATAATTTGAAGCAAATCAACGATACCTATGGTCACGTCGCAGGAGATGAAGCCATAAAAAGAGCCTTCTGTTGTATACAAAAGGCTTTTGAAAATTATGGAAAATGTTATCGTATTGGTGGCGACGAGTTCGCCTGCCTAGTCAGTAATTGTGGGGAAGAGTCCTTTGAAAATATACTGGATAACCTCTCAGAACTATTTGAAGAAGAAAACAAAGACCTTCCTTATACGTTAGGTGTTGCCATGGGCAATGTAACTTTCGATCCTACGATTGACCATAATTTAGAAGGATTTATGCACAGAGCCGACATGAAAATGTATGACAATAAACGCACAGGTGCAATCGAAATTGACTAAGCAATATATCATCGACATAGAATGTCTCCTTTTATTTAAACCCAAGTCATGTTAAAGTAAGATTGACTTAAATATTACATTTTGGTTATTAAGAAGCCCATACTGATAATTAGAGGAGCGCAACCATGTACGAAACACTAATGACTGAAGAAATGAAGCCTTGGAGAGATTTATTGCTGGTTCACAAATTTGCTGTAGAAGAAATCAAAACCAAGCTGAACATATTAGATGAGGAATTTGGGAATATTCATGATTATAACCCCATTGAACACATTCGCTACAGGGTTAAAAAGCCTGAAAGCATTTTTGAAAAATTGGAAAGACTTGGCTTAGAACCTACAATAGAAAACGCCAAGAATAATATTTTCGACATTGCTGGCATTCGAATTATTTGTGCATTCTCTGCAGATATATATAAAGTTGTCGATTTATTAGCACAACAATCTGACATTAAAATAGTTAATACTAAAGATTATATTAAAAACCCTAAAAGTAATGGTTATAGAAGTCTTCATGTTCACATAGAATTTCCAGTTTTTTTAAGCAGTGGTACCGTGCCCACCAGAGTAGAAATTCAACTCAGAACCATTGCAATGGACTTCTGGGCCAGTATTGAACATAAAATATATTACAAATACCGTGAAAAAGCCCCTGACCACATTCAATCACAAATTAAAGATTGCGCAGATCTAATCTCAAATTTAGACAAGCGTATGTACAATTTGAAACAACAGATTCAGGGTCTTGAAGAAAATGAACACTATGAAGAAGACCAAGAAGAATTTTACAGAGATCCAATTAACTATTAAACATACTTCTTAATATTAAAGATTATTTATTTAAAATATGGGTATAGACTCTAATAGGGTAGAATGGGAGGTGTATTTTATGTACAATATTCCAGCTGAATGGCTGAATGACCCCCAAAACGCTTGCAAAGTTCGTGAAATACTCGAACGAAACTTGCACTCTAACCTGCATCCGATGAAGGAACATGCCATTATAGAATTAAAAACCATCCACGAAACAATTGTTATTGAGAAGTTGGAAAGTGGCGCACTTAAAAATATATGATGGCATCACTGTATTTGTTCAAAATTCACATGGAGGTGATTTGACCTATGATTAGCCCGATTAGCAATACATCCACTCAAGCACAAGTCAAAGCGGCTGAAAACCAGCAAGTTAAAAACACAGAAAATCAACAAACCAAGGCTACTGAAAAAGCAGCTGAAACAACAACGCCTGTAGTAGCTAAAACAAAAGTTACTACACCAGTTGACACCTTGGAAATAGGCAATACTATTCAAAAAACTGGGAACTATAGCAAACCTGATATGAGCAAAGTTGAAGCCCTTCAAAGAAAGGCAGATCAGGCACTTCAGCCACTTCGGGATATGGTCAAGCAACTTCTTAAGGAGCAGGGAAAAACTTTTAGAGAAGCGAATCTTGAAAACGTCAACGAAACTGAATCCGATTCAGATTCAGATGACAACAAAATGATTAAAATCACCCCCGAGATGAGAGCTGAGGCACAGAAAAACATTGCGGATGATGGTGAATACGGCGTTGAAAAAACCTCTACCCGTCTCGCTGAATTTGCAAAGGCAATATCTGGTGGTGATACAACAAAACTTGAAACCATGAAAAAAGCTATTCAAGATGGCTATGATGCAGCTGAAAAGGCCTTTGGAGGCAAGTTGCCTGAAATCTCTAAACAAACTTTAGAGCTGACTATGAAAAAGTTAGACGAGTGGGCAAATACCCCTGCGGATTCACAAAATCAAACAAGTGTCATGAAATAGCTAATTACAATTACCCTGAAAATAAAATGAGAGACCCTTACTTAAACCGTACCTACGGGTACAATTTAAGCTTTGGTGCCTCTCTTTTTTTACGAAATTAATCTCCCACAGTTTCCAATATAGCGCTAAGGAAGATTTCTCCATAAGTTTGATATTTCTTTTCCCCCACCCCTTTAACTTCTAACATTTCCGCCTTTGTTTTAGGCATAAGGGTTGCCATTTCACTGAGGGAGGCGTTGGTAAATACAATATAAGCTGGAACCCCTTTTTCATCTGCAATGGTCTTTCTTAAAGCTGTCAATTTTTCGTATAAATTTTGAGAAATGTCAGAGATCACGCCAGCAGGTAATTTTGATTTTTTCCTGCCTCTCTCCTTGGATTCCTTCTTCATAGCCGATGTGGCTGCTATAATATCTTGTTTCAAATAAAACTGCTTCTCCCCTTTTAGAACTTGCTTAGAGGTACCTGTCAGTTCTAAAATTGGATAAGTGCCCCCTTTTACGTCTAAAAATCCTTGGGCAATCATGTGCATGATAATCTCTTTGATAAGACCTTCCGACTGTTCTGCCATAAGGCCGTAGGTAGACTGGCTTTCCAGCCCCCACTCAGTAATTTTTTTATCCTTAGAACCCCTAAGAATTTTTATAATCGTACCAGAACCATACCGTTGATTGGTTCTGTAAATACAGGACATAATCTTTTGTGCCTCAATGCTCATATCGATCAGTTCAGATTTATTGGTACAATTGCCACATTTTCCACAATTGTTATGCTCTGATTTTTCGCCAAAATAAGCTAAAATTTCTGCCCGTAGACATTCATTTGTATGACAATAATTGACTAACGTTTGTAGGTTTTCATGCATAAGAAGGTCCCGTTGGCCACTATTCATACCCCCATTAGCTTCAATCATCATCTTTTGCTTGACGATGTCTGCAGGTGAATAAAGAATAATGCACTCACTATCTTCTCCGTCTCGACCAGCTCTTCCAGCTTCTTGGTAATAAGCTTCCATATTTTTAGGCAAATTATAATGAATGACATACCTTACATCTGGTTTGTCGATGCCCATACCAAAGGCATTGGTTGCCACAATGATTTTGGTCTTATCAAACATAAATGCCTCTTGAACAGTTTTTCGCTCCTCTGAACTAAAGCCTGCATGGTATGCACCAACTGAGTAACCTCTTTTTTTTAGCTCCTTGTACAAACTCTCGACGGTTTTTCGCGTTGAACAGAAAATAATACCACAAGCATCTTCAGCTTGATTTTCCAAATAGTTCAGAACAAACTTCGATTTATTCTGAGGCTTTGCCACTTGATAATATAAATTGGGTCTGTCAAAGCCAGTGGTTACCTCATAAGGGTTTCTAAGCTTTAAAAGCTCCCGTATCTCATCTTGAACAAAGATGGTAGCTGTGGCAGTAAAAGCTGCCACACAAGGGCGTTTTGGAAGTTTCTCGATAAACTTTGGAATTTCTTTATAACTCGGTCTAAAATCATGCCCCCATTGGCTGATACAATGAGCCTCGTCCACTGCAATCATGGTAATATCCAATTGACTGATTAAAGATAGGAAGTCCCAAGCGCCGAGGCGCTCTGGTGCTACATAGCAAAGTTTATAGCGGCCCTGACGCAAACCCTCTGTACGCTCAGACATTTCTTTGGCAGAAATAGAACTATTAATATAGGTGGATGGAATATCATTTTCTGTTAAACCATCTACCTGATCCTTCATAAGAGAAATGAGAGGAGAAATAACCAAAGTTACGCCAGTCCCTAATAAGGCAGGCAATTGATAACAGAGAGATTTCCCTCCTCCAGTTGGCATAATTCCCAGTACGTCTCGACCCTCAAGGATTTGGTCAATCAACGTTTCCTGTCCTATCCTAAAGGTTGAAAATCCAAAATATTTTTTAAGCGCTTCGTATTTATTCAAAGGTGTCCCTTTCTTTCTATGGCAATTGATTCAAATCAGGTTTATAGGGTTTCTGTGTTGCTATAATATTTTACACGAACTTGAGCCAATTAGCTACAGGCACCAAAAAAAGCGTGAAGACTATAAATCTTCACGCTTCGTAAATTATTTTTTAACAGCCACTATTAAATAGCGGTGTTCTTTACTTTCAACATAACCTTGTTTTAAAACCGTTTCATGGCATGCATAAAGCTGCTCCAAACAGGTTTCTACTTCAAAATTCGGAAATTCCCACTCAATGATTTTAGCAAAATAGACTAAAGCACCTACATCGAAAAATCTCAGATAAGGAAAGAATTCATCGGTTTGAAGGAGTTCAAATTGAGCTTCTTCTGCTTTTCTCACTTCGTTTTCATAATCATTGTCACCAGAGGGCAAACGCTGAAAATCTCCAAGAAGCTCCTTAGAGAACTCATAATTGTTCAGCGGCCCAACTTGTTGCGTAATGAATATGCCACCTTTTTTCAAAATCCGATTCACTTCACAAATATCATATGCTTCATGTCGATTGATAACAATGTCAAAGCTATCATTTTCAAAATTTAAAATGTGATCATCTTCAACAAACTTAACAGCTATACCAAGGGCACCTAACTTGTCTACACAAAGTTCATAGTTCGGAGGATATGCCTCCGTCACAGCCGTTTGCCCATGAGGATGTCCTAGCGTCAGTAAAAATTCTCCGCCACCAGTCCCCATGTCTAACAATCTGTGGTGAGGTTTCAAATGTTTCAAAACAAGTTCCTTGTAATTCCAAGGCAATCCTTCTTCTTCAGATCTTGAATGTATAGAGGTAAAATCCCAACCTGAAAATGTTCTTTTTTCTTCACTTACCCAAAATGCCTTTAATGCTTCTGATTTCATAATATGTAGTCTCCTTCTCAATCATAAATTTAGTGTGAGCTAAAAGTTTATTGAAAAGCAGTACAGTTAAGCAAGAGATAAGCCTCTTGACTGATCACAAACAGCATAGCTCGATACAATCTGTCATCAGATTATTTTAACTGTACCGAGCATTTACCTCGTTTAGTATGCATAGTGCCTCCTATCCATATTACTATTTTTATATATAAGATAAGCCTATCACATCCTCCTATCAAAATCCACAAAACTTTGCATAACTTTCCAGATTTTTTCCTTTGGTAAGTCATTTTAATTTTGGTATAATAAAAATATTATATTAATAGGAGTTCTATTATGAATCAGCCGATTTGATTTCTCAACTTATCATGTTTTTAAGCCTTTGAACCTTTCGAAATCCGAAGGCTTTTTGTTGTGCATACAATTCAAACATAATGAATGGAGAGACATCAAATGAAATCACGTAAAAACATTTTGCTCATGTTAGGGATTGTCTTTTTACAAGGGTTTGTTTTCTACGGCCCTATTTCAACCCTTTACAGAGAAAGTCGAGGCATCAGCCTCTATCAAATATTCCTAATTGAGTCCATTTCTTGGATTCTTATGTTACTTTTAGAAGTTCCTTGGGGTCATTTCTCGGATCGTTTTGGTTATAAGAAAACATTGATTGTGGTTAATGGCGTATTTTTCGTTTCAAAAATTGTATTTTTCACAGCAGATTCTTTTAACGGTTTTTTACTAGAGCGGATTATGCTCTCTGTTGTCTTTGCAGGTTTTTCAGGTTGTGACGCGGCTCTGCTTCACGCTTCTGCTGGGGAAGAACAGTTAGACAAAGTCTTTGGTCAGTACAGCGCCGCAGGAACAGCTGGCTTTTTATTGGCATCTGTAATGTCCAGTTTCATGATTACCTCACCGCTGGACGCCTCGAGTATTGATCGCACAGGGTTCTATACAATTTTCCCTTATGCCCTTGCCTTTATCCTGTCTTGGTTCCTTAAGGAAATGCCTCAGGAAAGTTGTACCGAGACCCCAAGATTGAGAGATAGCATTAGAAAAGCTTTTAAACTGCCTTCAATATTAGGTCTTGTCATCGCAGTCTCCCTTGCAAGAGAAATATTTCAGGCGGTTACGGTTTTCCTCAATCAAGGACAGTATTTAAAAAGCGGCATAGATGTCCGTTGGTTCGGTATTCTTCTTGTTCTCATGCAGGGAGGTAAGTTACTTGCCGCTCGCTCGCATCTCATCAGTCGCCGCTTTGGCGGAAAAAAATCCGCAAGTGCTATGCTGATTTTTATCACTTTAAGCTGTCTACTTTTATACTACACACAGTCACCTTGGCTCAGTATTATCGGTATTTTCACCTTATCTGTATCTATGTCTATCCTAGAGCCTATTGCAATGAGTATGGAGAATAAAGCTCTTGATAATATTGATAGGGCTACCGTTTTATCGGTGTATGCCATGATTGGTGAAATCTTTGCCGCTGGAATCAACCCTTTGATTGGAAATGCCGCCAACGGATCCCTTCAAGGTGCCCTCCTCTTTTGTGCAGGATTAGGCGTTGCAGCCATTGGTATTTTTAGCATTAGTTCAATTTCAAAGGGCTAATATTTAGTATTTTCAAGGTCAAGTCTTGCTCAGAAGAGTAAAGCTTGACCTTTTTTCTTTGCGAGGCTACTGAAATAATCATTATTTTTTTATAGTTCTATTGACAAATATCAGCAATAATATTATGATTCATCTGTATTAATACAGATAGTACAGTTAAAGTTAAGGAGGTCCTTATGTTTGATCTCGATTTAAAAAGCCGATTACCCATTTATGAACAGCTGGTTGAAAAGCTTAAACAATTGATTGTCTCAGATATACTAACCGCACATGAACAACTGCCATCCGTCAGGCAATTGGCAAATCAGCTAACAATTAATCCCAATACCATTCAGAAGGCTTATCGAGAACTTGAGCAATTAGGTTTTATTTACTCTCTACCTGGAAAAGGTAGTTTTGTTTCACCTGTTCAAGAAAACAGCAATCCTATGCGGCTAAAGGAAATTCAAGACCACATAGAACTGCTTTTGTCCGAAGCTATCTTCCTCGGCATGGATAAAAAAAATATTCTTCAACTAATTGAAAATGCTTATGACCAGAAAAAAGGAGGCCTATAATATGCTGCATGTACAATCGTTTACAAAAAAATATGGAAAGCGCTGTGGGCTGGATCAAGTTAATTTAACAATTAATAAAGGCTCCATCCATGGCCTAGTTGGGAAAAATGGGGCTGGGAAAACCACCCTTCTAAAATCTGTTATGGGCGTTTATCAGGGTGAAGCAGGCACCATTACTTGGGAAGGCAACCAGGTTTACGAAGCCAATCCTGTTAAGCAAAAGCTATACTTTATTCCTGATTTTCCTTATTTTTCATTTACAGAAACCCTTAACGATTTAGCCAAGCTTCACCGAAGTATATATGAGAATTGGTCAGAGGAACGTTATCAAAAACTTGTCAAAGGTTTAGAACTGAAAACCCATTCACCTATCAAGCAAAAATCTAAAGGGGAGCAAAGTCAAATAGCTTTCTGCTTGGCCCTTTCTGCAATGCCTGACCTTTTAATCTTAGATGAGCCTTTTGACGGCTTAGATGCTGTTATACGCCATCAAATCAAGAATCTTTTGATTCAAGATGTGGCAGAACGTCAACTTAGTATTATCGTTTCCTCACATAATCTGCGTGAGTTAGACGATTTATGCGATGCGGTGACACTTATTCATAATGGTCACATCCAAATCAGCAGTGATTTAGACGAACTTAAAAATAATATTTTTAAAGTCCAAATTGCTTTTAACGGCATCTATCCTGACCTTGAATCCTCATTAGATATTTTGTATAAAGAACAACATGGCAATTTTTTAACTTTGGTCATTCGAAGCGACAAAGAACAATTGTATGACTATTTGCAAGGATTTAAACCAAAACTATTGGATATTTTACCACTTAGTCTTGAAGAATTATTTATATACGAAATGGAGGGTCTCAACTATGAGCGCAAAAATATTGTCCTCTAAAAAAGCATTCTTTTGGAAAAATTGCAAAAATCTTAAATGGGTAGCTTTTGCTCAGTGCCTCATCCTTTTTATTTCATATCCGATGATGCTGATTTTTGCAAATGAAGTTTCAGATGAGGCCTTTATCGATTTCGGTCATAGTTTGCTTTCCATCCAAAGCGTTTCTTACAACACTTCCAGCGGAATTTCTCACAACACACTCATATTGCTGATTTTCCCAGTACTTGTTGGTCTAATTTCCTTTAGATACCTTCAAAATGCCGGTGCTTCAGTCCGAACCCACAGCATGCCCATAACCAGAATACAGCTCATGAGCGAACATCTCCTCTCTGGTCTTATCATGCTGATAGCGCCTTATATTTTAACCACTTTAATGCTCTATCTCGTTGGATTTACCTTGCCTCATGGAACAATTGACCTAAAAGTCTTAATGATTTGGTGTTTCTTCTCAATTTTCTTTAGTACCATTTTCTTCTCAGGAACGGTTTTCTCGGGCATGATTATTGGCAATACAGTTTTACAAGGTGTTTTTGTCTATATTATGTTTTTATTGCCCACTGGACTAAATACTCTTATTACATACCATTTGAATGTTTTCTTAAAAGGATACATGGAAATGTTATATCATACGAGTTTTACCTATCCCCTATGACAGGCTTCCTAATGGCTTCTCAGAGGGTTCCGTTACATGAACTTCCTAAATATTTTTGGGTTGTATCTACTTTATACTTCATTGCATTTATCGGTTTATCTTATTGGTTATACCAACAACGATCCCTCGAAAAAGTTGGACAAACCATTCAGTTTTCTTGTTTAATTCCCTTTCTAAAAGGGCTAGGCATATTTTGCGGCATCCTTTCGGTCGGCGCCATTTTCAAAGAGCTGACCTCTGAAAATCTTTCAATCTTAATAGGATTTGTCATAGGTGCTGTAGTAAGTTATATTCTCTTTGAAATGCTTATTCAAAAGAACACCCACTGTCAGCTGTCCTTAAAATATTTAGCTCTTGTCGTCGTAGGATTTTCCCTTCTCTTTGCTGGAGTTGGACTCGATTTTA
Source organism: uncultured Acidaminobacter sp. (assembly GCA_963677505.2). Lineage (GTDB taxonomy): Bacteria > Bacillota > Clostridia > Peptostreptococcales > Acidaminobacteraceae > JBGSUZ01. The sequence continues at coordinate 5,546 of CAXXWB010000020.1, read as the reverse complement.
TGGGTTATGGCAATAAAAAAAATGCCCCTTGATGCTATTCAGTCAGTGGAATTCTTAAATACAGACTACGCTACCTACATAGCGCCTAATGATTCTTGGCTGGAAGACCCCTACACTATTGAGGCTGTACAAAAAATCTACGAAAAATCTATGGCCAACGTTCCAACTCTATTTTGGTTGGATAAAGACTTAAAAACGAAACCTGTCTTGACCTTTGGTTTTAAAGACAAAAATGGTCATTGGTTCTCTCGCCAACTCTATGTGGATAAGGCCCTTATACAAAAGGAATTAGAAGCGTTATTTAAATCTCATTCCTATTTAGAAGCCAGAATGCCCTATTTAAAAATTCAAGCCGAAGATATTGAAAGCCTCCGTGTCAGCACACCTTTAGGTAAAAAAACTATTTCTGACCCAGTGCTGATTCAATCTCTATTCGCAGCAGCTAAAAAAGACGTATACGACCATCCCTTTAATGCATTAAAGAGTAACATTCGACCTCTTACAGAAATTTACATTACAATTCCTGTATCAGCTAACTCTTCGCCTTTTAAAGGACAATACAACATTGGTTCAAAAGAGCGCATAGAAACGGGTATATTAATTCTTCAGAACTACGAAAATACTTTGTCTGAACTTAAACAAAGTAATACTTTATCACCCTTATTGGTTAGCTCAGAGCAAATCAGCAAAATATTGATTAAACCCATTACGCCAAAATCTAGCAGCGAAAGTAATGGGGCTAATTACAAGGGGTTCAATGATGAACTTCAGGAGAATGATCCCAGTGTTATTGTCATAAGTGATCTCACTCAAATAGAAAATCTTCTCAAAGAGCCCCTTTATTATAGTGCTGAAAAAAAACAAGATTATCAGATTCGTTATATTTTCAAGTCTAAAGAGCAGTCCTCTCTAGAGGGTTTCTTGTCAACAGGTGATCGCTCAGCTACCCTATTTTCTAATTAGCACAGGTTAACACAACAAAAAGAACTTCTCTTACTTGATAATAGTCAATAAGAGAAGTTCTTTTTGTTTGCTTTTATGTCTAATAATTCAAGTGTCTGTTGAGTTTTGACTGAGTCTCTTCAATACTTTTCAAAAGTTCAGATTCTGGGGTGATTGTGTATACCTCTGAAATATAAACTTCTAAAGAAATGCTTTCCGTTCATAGAAATATAAAATCTTTGCATCCCTTTAGCTTCTCCAAAGGCTGTCACAAGACGTTCGTCTTCTTCTGCTGTCCACGGGCCTTGTCCTTGGCATATTTTATATGTAATTCCATTAAGTATGGGCTTTAAGAATTCTTTTCCCTCTGGCTCACAAGCCAGTAATTGTGCAAATACATCTGCCGTATGGGCATTTGAATGCGCCCAACCCTTGTCTTCAGTGAAACCGCGAAGGTCCTGCTTCACTTCTAATTTGCGCCATGCACCGTTCAAAAATATTCACTATTTGCGCATGGCTTAGAAAAGGTGATTCTATATGTCTGTCAATAATTGGTACCAAAACCAGTGCCGAAAAAGCTCTTTTAAAAACGCTGTCTGTACCCGCTTCTCCCAGTTGATAATGTAAAAATTCATCAGATAAAAGCTTGTCCAGTACAAGGGAAACTTCTTCCTTAGATAAATATTCATCGGAAGAAACCAAGGTTGCAAATACAGGGTAGACCAGTTCGTCTCTTAAGTCAGGGTCAGGGTCGCCAATGTATTTATACAGGAACTCTAAGTAGTCGGTTGCCTTTTCTCCATGTAAAAATTCCCCGTCTTTTTCAAGAAAAACCAATAACCTTTCCTTAAATTCGTTGTATATTTCTAATGTGTTGCAATTTTTTTCTTTCATAGAAGCCCTCCTTTGCTTAAGTCATTCTTCATAAGCAATTCTATTATAAACCATGGCGTTCTAATAATTTTTTAAAGAGAATGAACTACTTTTTCGACAAACTGAATTTTTAAGCCGTTTGGATCGAGTACATAGAAGAACTTAATGGTCGGGTTGGGTTTAAACGGTCCGCTGTAAATAGGGGTAACCCTTATCGTTAAGACTTTTAATCAAGTCGTCTACTGACTCTGTCATGAAACCCCATAGAAATATCATGACCTAAATCGATAAGCTCCGTTTCATAGGTATCGATTAGTTCAACCTCTGTTTCTCCGTCTCCTAAAAATGCAATTTCCGTTCCCTCGCTGGGGGCTATATTTTCGCTTAAGAGGTAATCCAACAATTTCTTCATAGAATTTAAGCGATTCCTCCATGTTTTTTACCTGTAAAGTCGTCCAACAAAATTTCATATGTATTCCTCCTATGTCTAATTCTCACTTGTGTATCTATACCTAATTATACAGTACACGAAACAAATATGTTCCGTCTTCTTGACAAGATGGAACATCCGTCTTATTATATATATACTCATATGTGCATATGTGCACTACAATAGTTATTTGTGAAAGGAGATCTACATGAACAACCTAACCAATATTTATAAAATTCTCTCAGACGAAACCCGTCTTAGAATATTGATGCTACTCTATTCCGAAGAACTATGTGTCTGTCAGTTAAGTGGTATTTTAAATGTGCCACAACCTAAAATTTCTAAAAATCTTTCTAAATTAAGAGATATGCACTTTGTTCAAGACGAACGCAAAGAAAAATTTGTCTATTACGCCTTGATCAAAAAAGATCCTCACTTTGTGGCTACCCTTAAAAATATATCAGACTTTGCAGAGCAGTTTCCACAACTTGTAGAAGATCAAAAACGACTTAAAGAAAAAGATTTATTTTTAAATCAGTGCTGTACAACTTGTAATTGATTAATATGGAGGTGTTGTAATGTTTATATTTGAGTGGCTAAATAATCAGCTGTTAAAAATGGTTTGGCTTTCAGACTTGGTAAAGTGGTTAGTTGAAAACGTCTTTGGTCTTGACACAGCAAGTCGCCTAGGTGGCAGTGTTCACTTTTATATTTACGATGTTGTTAAAATTTTTATTCTACTCTCCGTACTTATTTTTTCAATATCTTATGTCCAAAGCTTTTTCCCACCAGAGAGAACCCGAAAGATTTTAGGTAACTTTAAAGGCATTACAGCTAATATTCTCGGGGCATTATTAGGAACGATAACACCTTTTTGCTCTTGCTCTTCAATACCGCTTTTTATTGGATTTACCAGCGCTGGGTTACCAATTTGGGGTTACTTTTTCATTTTTAATATCTTCCCCACTGGTAGATTTAGCTTCTGTATTGCTCCTAGCGAGTATATTCAATTGGAAAATTGCCATTGCTTATGTCATTGTCGGTTTAATTTTAGCTGTCATTAGTGGCACCATTATCAGTAAATTGAAGCTTGAAGAATATGTTGAACCTTTTGTATACAGCAATAAAATGATTGAGTTGGATCAAGAAGAATTGACCGTAAAAGACCGCCTAGAATTTTCTAAGCAACAAGTCTTCCGATATTGTTAAGAAAGTTTGGCTTTATATTCTCATTGGCGTCGGCATAGGTGCGGCTATTCATAACTGGATACCTGAATCTGTTGTAACTGCTGTTTTAGGACAAGATAAATGGTACTCGGTATTGATTGCTACAGCTGTGGGTGTTCCTATGTATGCAGATATATTCGGAACCCTTCCTATTGCAGAAGCTTTGGTATCTAAAGGCGTTGGTATTGGTACAGCCCTCGCCTTTATGATGGCCGTTACAGCCCTCTCACTGCCTTCTATCATTTTGCTCAAAAACGTTGTTAAAACAAAACTATTGGTTATATTTGTTGGTCTTGTAACCCTAGGCATTTTGATTATAGGATATACCTTTAATGCCTTTGGCTATTTATTCTTATAACAATTTATTAAAAGGAGGATTATTATGATTATTAAAGTGTTAGGTTCTGGTTGTGCCAATTGTAAAAAACTCGAGGAACATGCAAAGGAAGCGGTTAAAGCCTTAGGTCTAGATGCCACTATTGAAAAAGTGGAAGACTTCAAAGCAATTATGGCTTATGGCGTTATGAAAACACCTGCTCTTGTTATAGACGAACAAGTAAAAATCATGGGCGAGTAGCCTCTGTAGAAGACATTAAGAATCTGTTAAAATAGCTTCAATTAACCTATCCAAATAATAAAGACCTGTTCACTTATCATCAGTTGAACAGGTCTTTATCTATTTAAATCATTTTCTGCTTTTTTTAAGACGCTAAAAATACCTTCTGGCTTAAAAGGGTTTGGTAAATAAAGTCACTTGCACCCGCCTGAATCGCCTCCATAACTAGCCATTGCTGACTCATTGCCGAGCACATGACAACTCTAGCATCAGGATGCTGTTTTCTAATTATTTTCACGGCTTCAATACCTGACAAAATAGGCATAGTGATGTCCATAAAAACAAAATCAGGACGAAGTTCTTCATACAATTCAACCCCCATTTGTCCATTAACGGCTTCGCCTACCACTTCATGTCCTGCATATTCAACGATATTTCTTAATACATGCCTCATAAAAGCAGCATCATCTACAAGTAAAATTCTCATAATCTCCCTCTTTTTCTATACGGAGCTGAGTTTTTTAGTTAAAAAGCAGAACCGTCCTTGGGAAATAACATTTTTTCTGAGGAAACCATAGCCTCTCTTCTCCATTTCCTCTAAAGGAATAAATTTGAGAGCAGCACTGTTAATACAATATCTGAGTCCCCCAGTTTCAACAGGTCCATCTTTTAAAAACATGTCCTAAATGGGCACTGCCAACACGGCTCATAACTTCTATACGACTCATAAACTGACTATTATCTTCGACTTCAAAAATTACATCTCTTGCTATTGGCTTTGAAAAGCTTGGCCAGCCGCATTGAGACTCAAATTTATCTTTACTGAAAATAACGGTTCTCCTGTTGTTACATCTACATATATACCCTCTTGGAACTGATTCCAATAAAGATTAGAAAAAGGCTTCTCTGTTTCAGATTCTTGAGTAACCCTATATTGTAATTCTGTCAGTTGATGCTTAAGAGACAGCTGTTCGGGTTTTTTATATCGATTGACATCGATAATTGGCTCAAGTGCTAATCCCACGTTAATATGACAATACCCACTTGGGTTCTTCTCTAAATAATTTTGATGATATTCTTCCGCTTCATAAAATCCTGTAAGAGGTTCTACAACAACTTGAACAGGCAGCACATATTCATTTTGCTTTAAAAGAATATAAGCCTTAATGACCGTCTCATCCTTTAGATCCGTATAGAAAATTCCAGTTCTGTACTGAGAGCCACGTCACCACCTTGACGGTCTATTGTGGTTGGATCAATAACTCTAAAATAATAGGCCAGCAAGGTTTCTAAGTCAATAATTTCTTCATTATAGTCCACTCTCACTGTTTCAGCATAACCAGTATCTTCACGGCAGACTTGCTCATAGGTAGGATTAAGGGTTTTCCCGTTTGCATAACCTGATACCGCGTCAAGGACCCAGTTATTTTGGACATGTATGCTTCTAATCCCCAGAAACAACCTCCTGCTAAGTATATTCTCTTCATCATATAACGCTCCTTACTTTCGCCTGTGTTC